>NZ_JBWAXO010000010.1:0-158819 GCF_056135325.1 Microbacterium sp. sgz311019
CATCGTGCGTTGTGTCTTTCTGTGAGTGACTTGGTCGTTGTCTCACTGACCATCGCACGATGGCTCACCACGTCCTCGACGTGACACTCGAGCCCGAGATCTACACCACCCCAGGGGACGTCACGTCGGCACGCGGAGGTTGAGTTGCGGCGGTATCCGCCATGAACCGTGGCCCTGGCTGCGCGTAGTCGGGATATTTGGGTCACCGGCCGTTGGCACGAGTCCCGACGGCCGGTGACCATTCGCTGTCTCCGCGTCTACGAGCGGTCGAAGCGCTCCCCCTCGGGGTTGCTGTCCATGATCAGGAATATGAGCACGATGAGCGGCCCCACCAAAGGGATGAGCACGAGGAAGTAGAACGCACCGGACCGGTTCGTGTCATGAAGCCGCCGCCAGACGATGGCAAGGGAGGGCAGGAGGATGGCCAGCCCCCACAACCACGAGAGCCCCATGAACAGGAAATAGCCGGCACCCCACACGAACTGGCCGGTGGTCGCGTCGATGTGGCCGCCGCCGAACACGAGGGCGAGCACCGAAAGCGGAAGGGCGACGATCGTCGTGAACAGCACTGCCCACCAGTACTCGCTGCGACTTGCACGCCCGCTGAAATTCACGTAGTTGCGCCAGAACCGGGACACCGCCTGCCCGAAAGTGGCCCCATACAGCGGCTTGTTCAACGGCGCAGTCGCGACCGACACATCACTCATAATTCTCCTTCACTTGAACGGGCTCCCGATTAAGCAGCCGCCCGCAGTTTAGCCACGGTTCAAACAGTGCCCCCAAGTCACGCTGAGTTACGGCTTCAGCATTCCTCGCATACTTCACACTGGGCGCCGGACAATGCGCGGCGAAGAAGCCTTTCAACGGGATCCTCGGACTCCGCCGCCGCAGGTTCGATTCCTGTCCGGAACACAAGTTGCGGCGCCCGGCCATAGATTGGCGTGCTGAGATGTTCTCATGCGCCTTCGTGTCCATGGTCTGGCTGTGCTTCTCGTCGTGTCGAGCGTCCTTCTCTTCGGGTGCGCGTCCGGCGGCTCGACGGGAGCGGGAACATCGGGCAGCCGTTCGAGCTCGTCACCTGCAGCCGGCGGATCCTCGGGCACCGAGGTCATCCCTGCGGGGCCGGTGGCGGGCGCACCTGCCACCACCCAGCGGCCGGTGACCCAGGTCGCCGACGACTCGGGCATCCCTGGCGTCATCGCCTGGTCGACGGCGGTCGACGGGAGCGGCAACGCGGTGAGCGGTGCCGAGGAGCACACCCACGTCACCGGGAAGGTGACGTACGCGAGCACACCGCCCGCCGGAGGCCCACACGACCCGGTCTGGATGAACGCCGGCGTCTACGACAAGCCGGTGCCGAGCGAGCGCGCGGTGCACACGCTCGAGCACGGCGGCGTCTGGATCTCCTACCGCGCGTCGCTCACGGACGCCCAGGTGCAGCAGCTCGTCGACTTCGTCGGCAAGCAGTCGCTGATCCCGGAGCAGATCTCCGGGCTGCCCGGCCAGTCCAACCGATACATCACCATGGCCCCGTGGGCCGATGACAGCCTGCCGAGCCCCATCGTGATCTCCGCGTGGGGCCACCAGTTACAGCTCGCGGATGCCTCGGACGCGCGCCTGCAGCGATTCGTCGACGTCTTCCGATTCAGCCGCACCTACTCGCCCGAGTACGGTGCTCCGGTTGACGGGGTTCCCGTGCAGACGGGCGGCGTCGCGGCGCAGTACGGGGGCACCGTGCCCAATCCGAGCGGCGCCACCGACGAAGGCTCAGGGAACTGAGGCCGGCGTCGCGTTCGGCAAGCCGGATGGGGAACTCCGGCGATAGCATTCGCGGTATGTCCGAGGAGCCGGCGACATCCGTCACCGTCGACCACCACTTCGACGCTGCACCGGAGCTGGTGTGGAGCGCATGGACGGACCCGACGGTCGTGTCTCTCTGGTGGGGTTCGGACCCCGAGGGCGTGGTGACATCGGCAGAATTGGACGTGCGACCGGGCGGGCGTTTCGTCATCTCCTTCCGAGATTCCAGCGGTGACGTGCACACCTGCGCGGGGGAGTACCTGCGCGTCGAGGAGCAGACCGAGCTGGATTTCACCTGGTCGTGGCTCAGCGAGACCAACGCCCCATCCCGAGTGACCGTGCTCCTGGCGGCGGATGACACGGGAACAGACATGCGCTTCGTGCACGGCGAACTCCAGGGCGTGACGGATCACGATTACGCGCAAGGCTGGCGGCGCACCTTCGCGAAGCTGGACCGCGTCCTCGCCGGGTAGGTGTCCGCCCGGGTGCGGATGCTCGTGAGCCAGGCGAACACCGCCATCGCAGTCGCGGCCCCGGAAATCCCAGGTCACACATCATCTAGCCGTGATCCGCCGCAGGATCAACCCCTGGGCGAGACGCGGGGCGATGGGCGGAGAGGGGTTAGCGTGGGTGGTGGATGTCGGAAAGTGGGTGATGGGCGAGTGGGCGAGATGAGATCCCTTTGGGCTGCCGCGGGCGTGCTGGCGCTGGGGCTCACGCTGTCGGGCTGCGCCGGCGGGGAGTCCTACTCCAGCACGACGGCCACGACGCTGCAGCACGGAGTGCTGGCGGTGGCGCAGGCGGCGAGCGCGAATGACCTTGCCGGTGCCCAGCAGAAGCTCACCGACCTCGAGCGCATGAACGACGCGGCCGCCCGCAAGGGCGAGATCAGTCGCAGCCGCCACGACGCGGTCGCCGCATCCATCGCCACCATCCGGGCGGATCTGTCGCAGCTGCAGGATCAGGCCGACAAGGCCCGCCTCCAGCAGCAGCTCGAGCAGCTGCAACAGCAACAGCAGAACCAGCCGAAGCCGAGCGGCAACGGAAAAGGGAAAGACGGCAAGGGCGACCATGGGGGCGGTGGCTGAGCGTGACCGACACCAGGAGAATGCCGCAGGCCGACTCGCCCCTCGTGGGCAGGCGACTGGCCGACCGATACCGCGTCATCGAGCGGATCGGCCAGGGCGGAATGGCCGAGGTCTACCGGGCGACGGATGAAGCGCTGGGCCGCGAGGTCGCGCTGAAGGTCTTCCGCCCCGAGTACGCGTCGTCCGAGGATCTCGTTCGCCAGCAAGCGGAAGTGCGCCTTCTGGCGAAGCTGTCGCATCCGTGCCTCGTCACCTTGTTCGACGCGGTCGCAGACGCAGACGGCCGGGTCGTCCTGGTGCTGGAATTCGTCCCGGGCACCGACGCCGGACACCGGCTGCGCGCCGGCGTGATCGACCGGGCTGCCCTCGGGGCGATCGGAGCGGACATCGCGCGCGCGCTGGCCTACATCCACAGCCAGGGCGTGATCCACCGGGACGTGTCGCCGGGCAACATCCTGCTGCCGGATTCGCCTCACGCGGTGGACGCCAAACTCACCGACCTCGGCATCGCCCGCCTGGTGGACGAGGCGAAGCTGACCGCGACCGGTCTCGTGACGGGAACGGCGAGCTACATGAGCCCGGAGCAGGTCACCGGGCAGCACCTCACCGCCGCCACCGACGTCTACTCGCTCGGACTGGTGCTCCTGGAGGGACTCACCGGGCATCGCGAATACCAGGGCAAAGCTGTCGAGGCGGCCGCCGCGCGACTGGCGCGCGACCCGCGGATTCCGGCGGAGCTCGGCCCGGCATGGGGCGACCTCCTCCGCGAGATGACCGCGCGCGACCCCGCGCGACGCCCCAGCGCAGATGAGGTCGCGGCCCGCTTTGGCACGATGCCGGAGGACCCACCGGGGGATGCCGCCGCCATACCGGGGGAGGCCACCGCCACTCTCGCCCGCACGCAGGAGGCCACGGTCGCGATGCCGCCCGCGGACCTGGACGCCCCGCCATCCACGCGCGCGACACTGGTCATGCCCGCCCCCGCGTCCTCCCCGGGCCCTGCCCGGGGAATGAGCGACCGGGCGGCAGCACTGGCGCGCACGCGCGCCCGCCCCCGAGCGATGATCCTGGTCGCCGCTGTCGTCGCAGTCCTCGCGGCGGTCATCATCGCGTTCACCGCCATTCCCACGCTGACCCCCTCGACGACGCCCGACCCCGTCCGCAGCTACCCCGCGGTGGGCGGCACGCTGGGCGAGCACCTGAAGCAGCTCGAGCAACACGTCTCGACGACCACCAGACCCTGATCGACGCGCACGACGTCCACGCCGAGCCACGCGGGTGCACGATCAGGCAGGCGTCACCCGCAGCCAGACGAAGCCATGCGCCGGCAGCTCGAGACCGTCGTCGAGCCGGATCGGGCCGCCGCCCACGACGTCGACCGCAGCCGCAGCGAATCCGGACAGCGTGACCGGATCGATCCGGACCGCGTCGTCGCCGACGTTGGCGAGCACGAGCACCGTGTCTTCGTCTCCCGGACGCTGATAGCCGACCACCGTGCGCTCGTGCGCGTCGAACGGGATGAGGGTGTTGCCGGCCAGCTCCGGGGTGCGCCGTCGGGCCGCGATGAGTGCGGTGAGCCGCTCGTGCACGCGTCCCGCGGCGGTCGACAGGTCGTGGCGGCTGGCGTACGCCGCATCCGGTCGTTCCGGGCGATGCACCCACCGGCTGTCGCCGGCGTGCGCCGGATCGTCCCGATAGGAGTAGTCGTTCAGCTGCGCGACCTCGTCGCCGAGGTAGATCAGGGGGATGCCGCCGGTGGAGAGGGCGATCGCATGGGCGAGGATGACCCGGTCCTCGCCGCCGTCGTCGCCCGCTTCGATGCCGGCGAGGGATGCGGTGGTCCCCGCGATGCGCGCATCCCCGGTCTTCGGGTTCTCCTGGAAGGGCACCCCGCGAGAGAACGTCCCCTCGATGCGGCCGACGTAGAAGTCGTTCAGGAAGCGGCGGTGCGGGTAGCCCTCGATGCCGAGCTCCGCGGCATCCTCATCGGCGAACGTCCAACCGATGTCGTCGTGGCTGCGCACGTAGTTCACCCACGCCGTGCCGGCAGGCAGCGCGTGGCGGCGCTCGAGCGCCTGCTGGAGCATGCGGCCGTCGCGGGTGGCCAGAGCCTCCCACGTGAGGGCCATCTGCAGCGGGTTGTACGAGAGGCGGCACTCCTCGGGCGAGATGTACGTGATGACCTCGTCGGGATGCACGATCGCCTCTGACTTGAACAGCACCGACGGTGCCCCCATGTGCAGCACCGCGTTGAACGCACGAAGGAGGAGGTGCGCCTCGGGAAGCGACTCGCACGCCGTGCCGAGGCGCTTCCAGATGAATGCGACCGCGTCCATGCGGAGGATCTCGACGCCCTGATTCGCGAGGAACAGCATCTCGCCCGCCATGGCCTGGAAGACCGCGGGGTTCGCATAGTTGAGGTCCCATTGGAAGTGGTAGAACGTCGCCCAGATCCACCGTCCGTCGGGCAGCTGGACGAACGCGCCGGGATGGTCGTCGGGGAAGATCTCGCGGACCGTCTCCTCGTACCGGTCCGGCATCGTGCGGTCGGGGAAGATCAGGTAGAAGTCCTCGAACCCCGGCTCGCCGGCGACAGCCTTGCGCGCCCACTCGTGCTCGTTGCTCGTGTGATTGAAGATGAAGTCCACGACGAGCGAGATCCCGGCCGCGTGCAGGTCGGATGCGAGCTGTGCGAGCTCGTCCATCGTCCCGAGGCGCGGATCCACCTGCCGGTAGCTCGACACCGCGTACCCGCCGTCGTTGTTGCCCTCGGGAGATGCGAACAGCGGCATCAGGTGCAGGTATGTGAGGCCGAGCTCCTGGAAGTACGGGATCTGCGCGCGGATGCCGGCGAGCGTGCCGCCGTACCGGTCGACGTAGCAGACCCCGCCCAGCATGCCCTCGGACTGGAACCAGTCCGGGTCGGCCTCGCGCCGCGCATCGTGCGCCTTCAGCGCGACGGGTCGCGCACGCCACGATGCCGCGGCGGCCGCGATGACGGATGCCAGCGCCTCGCGGCCGTCGTCCCGGCCGCCGTAGAGCTGCGCGAAGAGTTCGTGCAGGGTCGGGAACGACTCCCCGAAGCGGTGCAGGAACGCCTCGTCGCCCCCGCCCAGCGCCTCCCGCACGGCGGCAAGTGCGGCCTCGCGGTCGTCGGCGGTCTCCAGATTCAGTCGTGCCATGCTGCTCCCTCCATCGGGATCGTGACCGGCGGGGCGGCCCGGGCTTCGAGCGCCATGCTCTCACCCGGAGCGCCGGAGGGCACCCCCGGCATGCGCATCCGGCTCACGCGCCCTCCGGCCGGTCGACGGCCGTGACGTGCAGCAGCAGCGCGTGGGCAGGTTGCAGGATCGGCAGGGCGATCCCGACCTCGGCGAGGAAGGATCCGGATGCCTCGGCCCCCTGCGCCATCCACGCCGGCGCGGCGATCTGCATGAAGCCCCTGCGGGGGCCGGCATCGGCCGACGCGACCGGAGGCTCGAGATCGATCGCCTCCACGCGATAGCGACGCTGCGGGTCGAGGCCGGGGAGTCCGGCGCATCCCGGCGTCGTCGCGACCGACGTGCCGAGCGCGACCGCGGCGAACAGGCCCTCGGATCCGTCGCCGGCGACGACGCCGTGCAGCACCGCGTTCGGGTCGGGGAGGTCCGCGTTCACCCGGCGGCCGGTGTGGAGCAGGTGGCGGTGCTGCTTGAAGAGAGCCACGGTGCGGGCGAGGGTCTCGAGCTCGTCCGGACGTGCCTCACGGAGGTCCCACTCGATGCCCAGGTGCCCGAACAGAGCGGTGATCGCGCGGAACGAGAGGTCGAGCTCGCGCCCGGTCGTGTGCGCTCGCGGCGGGCCGATGTGGGTTCCGACGAGTTCCGGCGGCAGCACGGCCTGCGTCCACCGCTGGATCGTCTGCCGTTCCAGTGCGTCGTTGCAGTCCGACGGCCACACCCGATCGGTGCGGGCGAGGATGCCGAGGTCGACGCGACCGCCGCCCGAGGAGCAGGACTCGATCTCGACGGTCGGGTGCGCCGCCTTCAGGGCGTCGATGAGTCGGTAGAGCGCCCGGGTCTGCGCGTGCACGGAGGGTCGGCCGTCGTGGCCGGCCTCGGTGAGATCGCGGTTCTGATCCCACTTCAGATAGGCGATGTCGTACTGCGCGAGCAGGGCGTGCATGCGCTCGTAGACGTACTGCCATGCGTCGGGGTTCACCAGGTCGAGCACCTGCTGGTGACGGAACTCCAGCGGCCGGCGGGCGGGTCGCGACGTGTCGAACGGTCCGCTGATCCAGTCCGGATGCGCCCGCGCGAGGTCGGAATCGGCGCTCACCATCTCCGGCTCGACCCAGAGCCCGAAGTCCATCCCGCGGGCCTGCACCGCATCGATGAGCGGACCGAGGCCGTCGGGCCAGCGGGCCGCGTCCACGTGCCAGTCGCCGAGCGCCCGCCGATCGTCCCGGCGACCGTGGAACCAGCCGTCATCGAGCACGAACCGCTCGACGCCCACCGCGGCGGCGCGGTCGGCGAGCGCGACGAGCGGCTGGAGGTCGTGGTCGAAGTAGACGGCCTCCCACGTGTTGAGCACGACCGGACGCGCGGGGCGGGGGTGCGTCTCGCGTGCCCGGAACCACTCGTGGAAGACGGCGGTGATCCCGTCGACGCCGGCATCGGAGTATGCGGCGTACAGGACGGGGGTGGAGTACGTCTCGCCCGGTTCGAGCACGATCTCGCCGGAGCCGAGCAGCTCGGTCGCACCGAGCATCCGCCGCCCGTCGGTCAGCGCGTCGAGGTACTGCTCACGATCGCCCGACCAGGCGAAATGCGTCGCCCACACCCGGCCGCGGCGGTTGGCGAATCCGGACGTGCCGACCGCGATGAGCAGCGACGCGTCGTGACCCGTGCGGGCGTGGCGGCCGGTGCGGACCCACGTGCCGTCCTCGACACGGTGGCGCCGTGGATGCTGCTCGCGGCACCACCGGCCGGAAAGGTCCAGAAGCTCGGTGGCAGCGGCGGGAATCGGCAGCGCGAGTCCCAGCTCGTCGAGGCGGTACGGCGTCGGCCCGGAGTTCTGGAGCTGCGCCGAGAGCTCGAGCATCCCGTTCCCGTGAAGGCGGAGGTGGTGGGTGACCTCGAGGCCGGCGACCGCGTCGGCATGCACGATGCGGACCCCCCGACCGTCGGGCGTCGGATCCATCTCCGTCAAGCGCAGCGCGGGGGAGAAGTCCTTTCCGTCCCTGCTTCCGCGCAGTCCCGGCCGGCCGAGCCAGCCCGAGGAGGCCTGGGGCAGGAGCCCTGCCACGACCGGAACGTCGAAGGACGAGTGCGAGATCGGCGGGGCGAGCAGCATCGGATCGGCGTCGGCGCCGTTGTGGTCGATGGGCGGGCCCCAGTGGAGGATCTCGGCCTGAGGGGCGTGGTCCGGGCCGGTGCTGAGGAGAAGGCTCACGGAGTGGGAGCGCAGGTGGAGAGTGCTCATGGGTCTTTCTGGGGAGGGATGCGGACAGGGGGCTCCGGGGCGGCCAAGACGTGCTTCGGGGGCCCGGCGCGGTGCCGGACCCCCGAAGCGGTGAGGGCCTTACTGCTGGAAGAGGGCGTTGACCTGGGTATTGGCATCCGTCAGCGAGGACGCGGGGGACTTGAAGGAGAACACCGAGTCCATCGCGGGCTGCATGATCGTGGTGATCTTGGACGAGTTCTCGGACAGCGGGTAGAGGGCGGTGGTGCCGTCCTTGACGTGCACGAGGAACGCGGACATGTCGAGCCCCTTCGCCGCGAACGCGGCCTGCGCCTTGTCGGTGGCTTCCTTGATGGCGGGGAAGACGACCGCCTTGGACCCGATGATGTCCTGGCAGGCGGGCGAGGCGAGGTATTCGACCCACTTCGCGGCGGCAGGCTTGTTCTTGGATCCGACCCAGATCGAGTCGCCGAGACCGTTGAACATGCTGGCGCGCTTGCCGGACGGGCCGACCGGAGTCGGTGCGAGGCCGAGCTTGGCGCCCATCTGTCCACTCGCGCCGCTGGTGACCCAGTCGCCCTGTAGCAGCAGACCGTACTTGCCCGCGGCGAGCAGGCTGACCGAGTCCTGGTTGGTGACGGCGGCGATGGAGGGCATGTAGCCCTTCTTGATGAGCCCGGAGTACCAGGTGATCATCTTCTGGAAGTCGGCGTTGTTGAAGTTGAACCCGGTGCCCCAGGTGTCCTTGTTCATGTACTTCCAGGCGCCGAGGCTGAGCGCGTACGGCGCCCACTGCGTCTGGCCGACGTAGCCGCCCGAGCCGCCGTCCAGGCCGAGGCCGTAGACCTTGACGTGGGCCGGGTCGAAGCCCGCCTCGTCGCCGCGCTTGCCGTTCTGGTCGATGCTGAGGTGCGCGATGACTTTCTCGAAGGTGCCGCCGTCGTTCGGGTTCCAGGTCAGCGAGCTGAGCTGGCCGGGGGTGACACCGGCGGCGTCGGTCATGTTCTTGTTGTAGAAGTAGGCCGTGGTGTCGAAGTCCTTCGGCAGGCCGTAGCGGTTGCCGTCTTTGGCCACCCAGAGGTCGGCCAGTCCCGGCTGGTACTGGGTGAGGTCGATCTTGTCGTCCTTGACGATCGAGTTCAGCGGGACGAGCTGCTTGTCCTTGACGAACTGGGGGTACTGGGAGATGTGGTCGGTGAACACGTCCGGAGCGGTCCCCGAGGCGAACCCGGTGGTCAGCTTGGTCCAGTAATCGCCCCAGGAGTACTGCGAGATCTTCACGTTGATCTTGGGGTTGGCCTGGTGGAACGCGTCCGCGCACGCCTGGTAGGCGGGCTGCTGGTTGTTGTCCCAGAGCCAGTACGAGACGTCGCCGGAGGCGTTCTTGGTCGTGAGGGCGGCGTTGTTGCCGGAGCTGCTGCCGCCGGAGCATCCGGCCAGGGCGATGCCCACGGCGGCGATGCCGGCGATGGCTGCCGTGATCTTGGTGGTGCGAGACATTGCGGTGCCTTTCTTGGGGGTGGGTTTTTGCGGGAGAGGCTCTGCGCTACTTGAGCCCGGAGAATCCGATCGAGTCGACGACTCGACGTCCGAAGATGAAGAAGAGGACGAGGACGGGGAGTGCGGCGATCACGGTCGCGGCCATGAGTCCCGCCCAGTCGGGCGCGCCACCCGGCGTCTGGGACTTGAAGACGCCGAGCGCGACGGTCAGGACCCGGGTGTCCTCCGTACCGCCGACCAGCAACGGCCAGAAGTAGTCGTTCCAGGTGCTGATGTACGTGAGGATGCCGAGCGTCACGATCGGCGCGGTGGACATCGGCACGATGATCCGGAAGAAGATCCGCAGATGCCCGGCGCCGTCGATCTTGGCCGCCTCCTCGATCTCCTTGTTGATGCCGAGGAAGAACTGGCGCAGGAAGAAGATCGAGAACGGGGCCATCAGCAGGGTGGGCAGGATCATGCCGACGATGGTGTTCAGCAGTCCCATGTCCCGGATGAGGAGGAAGTTCGGCAGGATCGTGAAGATCCCGGGGATCATCAGCGCGGTGAGGAACACGAAGAACACGGCGTTGCGTCCCGGCCAGCGCAGGCGCGCGAACGCGTAGGCGGCGAACGAGCAGAACAGCAGCTGTCCGAGCGTGACCGCGGTCGCATAGATGACGGAGTTGCGCAGGTACAGCAGGAAGTTCACGTTCGCCCCGGATCCGCCCTCCGCGATCGCCTGGGCCGGGCTGGCCAGGCCCAGTACCCGCAGGTACGGGCCGATCGTGAAGTCGACGGGGAGCAGGCTGGTGGGATTGGTGAACAGCGCCTTGTCGCTGGAGAACGACGTGCGCAGCATCCAGTAGAACGGGAACAAGGTCAGCACGAGGACGGCGATCAGCAGCGCCCAGGCCAGGAACCGGCCCGGTGACAGACGGCGCCGCGGCCGGGCGACCCGCTTCTTCGACGAGGCTCCCGCGGTGACCATGGTCTCGGTGGCAGTGACAGTCATGACGGATTCCTTAGGCGAGGTCGGACTGGTCCGCGCGGAGCAGGCGCAGCTGGGCGAACGCGATGAGCGCGAGGATGACCATGAGCACGACCGACAGGGCGCTGGCGTAGCCGAACTCGTAGTTCCCGAACCCCTGCTGGTAGATGTAGTACTGCATGACCCGGGTGGCGTTGATCGGGCCGCCGCGGGTGGTCACCGCGACGGTGTCGAAGATCTGGAACGAACCGGTCACGGAGGTCACAAGGACCAGCGCGAGGACCGGACGCAGCAGCGGCAGGGTGATCCGCCAGAACGACTTCCACTCCGTGGCGCCGTCGATCGAGGCGGCCTCGTACAGGTAGGTCGGGATCGTCTGCAGGCCCGCGAATACCAGCAGGGCGGTGTACCCCATGTACTTCCAGACGTTCACGAGCGCGATCGTCGGGATGGCCCAGGTCGGGTCGTTGAAGAACGCGATCTTGTCGAGGTGGAAGAAGGAGAAGATCTCGTTGACCAGGCCGATCTGGTAGTCCAGCAGCCAGAACCACACCATCGCAGCGATCACGTTCGAGATGAGGAACGGGATGAGCAGCGACCCGCGGATCGTCAGCGACTTCGTCAGCCGCTGCATCAGCACCGCGAGGAGGACGGCGACGATCGTCTGCACCACGATGTTGATCAGCACGTACTCGATGGTGACCGCGAGCGCGTTCCAGAACAGCGGGTCGCTCGCCATCTTGATGTAGTTCTTCAGGCCGATGAACTGGGGGTCTGACAGCAGGTCGTAGGACGTGAGGCTCAGGTAGACACCGCGGATGGTCGGGTACAGGTAGAAGACCAGGAAGCCGAGCAGCGCCGGCGCGATGAACGCGAGTGCGGTCAGGGTCTCGCCGCGGCTGTAGCCCTCGGGCTTCGGCCTGCGTCGGCGGCCGGCGCGCTTCTTCTGCGTCTCGTACTCGCCGAGCGCCTCGGCGGTGGTGAGGTAGCTCTCCGTGGTCATGAGCTCGCCCGCCGGTCCAGATGGGACGTCATCGTCTCTTCCCTTTCGCCTGCTGGGTCGTCCGGGGAATCGGACTCCTTGGCGAGCAAGCTACACGAGTAACCAATACCCTGCAAGAGGAATATTTGCGGAAATACGGGTGAATGCTTTCATCTTGTGAGAAGTAGGTTGACTCGTGTAGCCAACGAATGGAACACTCGCCTCATGACCTTCACGCTCGGCATCGTCGGGGCCGGACAGTTCTCCGGCCAGTTCGCCAAACTCTTCGACGCGCACCCGCTGGTGGGCGATGTCTACGTCACGGATGTGGTTCCCGAACGGGCGAGCGTGCTGGTCGAGCGCCAGGGGCTGGCCGGAACGTACCCGAGCTTCGAGGCCATGTTGGCGAGCGATCTGGATGCGATCGCCATCTTCACGCAGCGCTGGACGCACGGGCCGCTCGTCGTCCAGGCGCTGCGCGCGGGCAAGCACGTGTACTCCGCCGTCCCGATGGCCGTCACCGAGGACGAGATCGCCGCCATCATCGAGGCGGTGGCCGACACCGGCCTGACGTACATGATGGGCGAGACGAGTTACTACAACCCCGCGACGATCTACGCCCGCAAGCGCCGCGAGGACGGCTCGTTCGGCCGCATCTTCTACGCCGAGGGCGACTACGTCCACGACATGGATCTGGGCTTCTATGCGGCCTACCAGTACTCCGGAGGCGCCTCCTGGAAGAGCACCGCGAGCTACCCGCCCATGCTGTACCCGACCCACTCCGTGGGCGGTGTGCTGGGCGCGATCGGCGGCCACGCGGTCAGCGTCAGCTGCATCGGCGTGCGCGACGACAGGGGCGACGGGGTCTTCGACCGCGAGGTGAGCGCGTTCGACAACGACTTCTCCAATGCGAGCGCGCTGTTCGAGCTGGACGGGGGCGGCGCGATGCGCATCAACGAGTTCCGCCGGGTCGGGTACCCCTCGCATCTTCGCGAGAGCCGGTTCCGCTACTTCGGCACGGAGGGAAGCTTCGAGCAGCTCGTCGCCTGTGCGGTATGGCAGGACAAGCAGGGCTTCACCGATGTCTCAGAGCTCATCGAGACGCGTCCGACCCTGGATGCGGACGACCCGTCGCTCGCCGACGTCGACCCCGCACTGCGCGATGCGTTCGTCTCCGGGCTGGCGCCGGTGCACGATCCGTCGCGGCTTCCGGCCGCCCTGCGGGCGATGCCCAGCGGACACGAGGGCAGCCACCAGTTCCTCGTCGACGACTTCGTCGTGGCGGTGACGAACGGGACGTTGCCGCCGGTCAACGCCTGGGAGGCCGCACGCTACACGCTCCCCGGCATCGTCGCCCACCGTTCGGCGCTCCTCGGTGGCGAGCGCCTGACGATCCCGGATCTGGGCGACGCACCCCGTTCCTAGGATGGTGTCGTGCCTCGCATTCCGACATCGAGCAAGCCCGCCGCTACCCGAAACGACGTGGCGCGGCTGGCGGGTGTCAGCACCGCCGTCGTCAGCTACGTGCTGAACGAGTCCAAGCGCGTGTCGCCCGAGACGGCGGCGAAGGTCCGTGAGGCGGTGGCGATGCTCGGCTACCGTCCGAATCAGGCGGCCCGGGCGCTGCGCCTCGGCTCGCCGGAGATGGTCGGCATCGTCATTCCGGATGCCACGAATCCGTTCTTCGCCGACCTCACCCACGAGGTCGAGCTCGCGGCCGAGGAGCGCGGCCTCGCGCTCCTCGCCGCGAACGCCGACGGCTCGCCCGCGCGGGAGCGCCGCCTGGTGGAGAAGTTCACGACGCGGCGGGTGGACGGCATCCTCCTCAGCAGCACCCTCGCCGTGCCGGACGTCCAGGCCCTCCTGCCCGGCGATGTGCCGTTCGTGATGCTCAACCAGTACGACGACATCGCCGGTGTGAAGTCGGTGGGAGTCGACCTCTATGAGGGTGCCCGCCTCGGCGTCGCACACCTCGCCGGTCACGGTCACCGCACCATCGGGCTCGTCGCCGGCACGACGTCGGGCGGCAACCTCGATGCCCGCGAAGCAGGCTGGCGCTCCGCGATCGAGGAGCACCGGCTCACTCCGGGGCCGATCGTCCGCGACACCTTCACGATGAAGGGCGGCTACGCCGCCGGCCGCTGGATGATCGAGACCGGCACGATGCCGTCAGCGCTGTTCGTCAGCTCCGACCAGATGGCCATCGGCCTGCTGCTGGCCGTGCATGAGGCGCAGATCCGGGTGCCCGAGGACGTGGCCATCGTGTCCTTCGACGGGACCAAGGACGGCGAGTACAGCTGGCCGCCGCTGACCTCCGTGGCGCAGCCGGTTCGCGCCATGGCCCAGGCGGCGGTCGCCGCTCTCGTCGACGACGGTGCACAGGCGCGCGCGCAGCTCTTCGCGCCCACCCTCGTGCGCCGCGTATCGTGCGGCTGCCCCGTCGCGGCACGCGAGGCGTAGCGCTCGCGGCGGTCGCGGCGACGACACTCGCGCGCAGAGGACGCGGCGTCGACATCCGGTGGAGCAATCCCGGCAGTTCCGCTCCGCGGGTTGGGGGACGCGGACCGATGCGGACCGATGCTCAGCCGGACCTCACATCGGGGGCGCGTTCGTCCACCCCCTGGGCGGGGCTTTCGACGGATGCTGCGGAGTCTCCCTGCTCCGGCGGCTGCTGGCGGCCTCGGATCGCCCGCCAGACGAGGAAGGCGCCGGCGGCGATGATCGCCAGCGGCCACAGCACGTTCACCACAGTGACCCACTGGGCCGCACTCGCCAGAACGGCGATGGCCCCCAGGGCCATGGCGCCCGCGGGGAACCACGCCCACCACCGCGGGCCGACGCCACCTGGCAGCACTGCGACGAGGACGAAGGTCAACGCCGCCCCGATCAGGAAGATCGCGCCCGTTTCAGCGGCTCCGACCGCCGCCGCCACAGCGATGACGATCGAGAGCGTCAGCAGGATGCCCGCCGGGATGAGCGCCCACCAGCGCGCATGGTCGCGGAGGTAGACCGCCCAGAAGCCCACGCTGATGCCGGCGAGCAGGGGCACCTCCGTCCATTGCCCGAGGCCGTTCGGATCGAGATCCATGAGGGTCGCGATCGCCAGTCCCAACAGGGCGGCGCTGGGGATCGCGGCCCGATCGCCGATCTGCGAAGAAGACATAGCCGAAGGTGATGCCCGCGCACGCCGCCACGCCGCCCCAGAGCACGGGACTGATCGGCACGTGCAGTGCCTCGAGCAGCATCAGGACGCCGGCGAGCAGGACGAGCACGCCGAGGGCGATCTGGACGGGAAGTCGCTTCATGATCCGGCCCTTCCGTGGGGGAGCGGTCGCGCGGAGTGTGCGCACCTCAAGGCTCCCTCCTGCAACGGGCCCGGGAGGGGACCATGGTCCCGCGGCTCCCATGTCCCTCTGCCGAGCGGGACCAAAGGCCTCACCGCGGTCCGTCCCGGGCGGTGATCCTGGACGACGTGCGTCGGATCCGGTCGCGGAGGCGCCATGCATCCGCGGCCCACCCTCCGTCGGGGTCGGCTTCCCGCAGCGGATTCCGTGAAGGATGAGGCGTGACGGCATCCGGTCGCCGGCCACGGAAGGACGGTTCCCCGTTGTCCGCCACCGCGCTCGAGCCCGCCGTCACACGGGTCGGCACGTCCCGCCGGCCGCCGGTCTTCATCGGGACGCTCCTCGGCGTCCTCGCCTGCGCCGTCTCGGCCGCAGGCTCCTGGGTCCCGTCGCTGTGGGCGGACGAGGTCACGAGCATCATGTCCGCCCGACGGTCGCTGCCGTCGCTGCTCACGATGCTGGGGAATTTGGATGCCGTCCACGGGACGTACTACGCCGGCCTGCACGTGTGGGGCCGGATGTTCGGACTGTCGCCGTTCGCCAGCCGCTTTCCGAGCGCCATCGCGGTCGGGCTCACCACTGCGGCGGTCGTCCTGCTCGCCGACCGCCTCCGCTCGCGCCGGGTCGCGGTCATCACCGGTCTCGTCTGCGCGATCGTGCCGCGGCTGACATCCATGGGCGAGGAAGCGCGGTCGTTCGCGCTCTCGGCGGCGATCGTGGCGTGGCTGACACTGGTCCTCGTGGTCGCGCTCGCCCGCCCGGCACCCCGCCCGGGCATCTGGGTCGCGTACGGGCTCCTGCTCACGGCCGGGATCTACGTGTTCGCGTACGTCATCCTCTTCCTGGCGGTCCACGCCGTCGTGCTTCTCGCCTCCCGGTCGTCTCGGCGCACGCTGTGGGCCTGGGGCGTCGCATCCGCGATCGGCGTCGCCGCCGCCGCGCCCGTGCTCGTCTACGGATTCGTCGAGCACGGACAGATCGCCTATCTGGCCGGCACCGACCAGGTCTCTCCGCAGGTGCTGTTCGGCGATCTGTGGTTCGGCGGCCCGGTCTTCGACGTGCTCGCATGGGCGATGATCCTCGTGGCCGTCGGATTCGCAGCGAGACGGGTGTGGATGCGGGCGGTCCTCGCCGCGTCGCCGCAGCGCGCCGCGCCCGGACTCGTCGCCGTCGCCCTGCTGTGGTTGCTCATGCCGACGCTGATCCTCCTCGCAATGCATCCGGTCGTGCCGGACTTCGCCCCGCGATACCTCACGTTCTGCGCGCCCGCGGCCGCGCTCCTCATCGCCTGCGGCGTGGACGACCTGCTCGGCGTCCGCCGGGCCGTGGGCCTCGTCGCCGGGGCGCTCGTCATCCTGCTGGCCCTGCCCGTCTATCTCTCGCAGCGCACGCCCTACGCGAAGAACGGGGCGGACCTGGCCGAGATCTCGGCGGTCGTCGCCGCCGAAGCGCAACCCGGCGACGCCGTGGTCTTCGATGAGGGCACCCGGTTGTCCCGTCGTCCGCGGCTCGCGCTGCACGGCTATCCGGCCGCTTTCGACGGCGTGCGCGACGTGACCCTGCAGGTCCCGTACCGGGACAACCTCCTGTGGCACGACGACGCTTACACGGTGCAGGATGCGGCGATCCTCGGCCGCTTCACGGGCATCGACCGGGTCTGGCTGATCGAATACGCCGCGGCGCCGGGCAAGGCCGACAGCTACGGCGTCCGGGACCTGGAGGCGATCGGGTATCGACCGGCGGGCGTCCGCATCCCGACCCACCGGGGTCTCCTGATGCTGTTCACGAGGTCGGGCCCCACGGGCTGAACCGGCCGGCGCCGGCCCGTTTCTCAGAACATTCTGAGAACGTGTCGCAGAGGCTGGCACCCATGCGTCGCAACAAGGTCCCCGAGGTCACCGCGCTCTTCTGGGTGACGAAGCTGCTGACCACGGCGATGGGTGAGACGACGTCCGACTACCTCGTGAAGACGTTCGATCCGTACGTGGTGGTGGGCATCACGTTCGTGGTCTTCGCTGCGGCGCTCGTGCTCCAGTTCGCGGTGCGCAGGTACATCGTGTGGGTCTACTGGCTCGCCGTGCTCATGGTCGCGATCTTCGGCACGATGGTCGCGGATGTGATGCACGTGCAGTTCGGCATCCCGTATCTGATGTCGGCGACGGGCTTCGCCGTCATCCTGGCCGCCGTGTTCGCGCTCTGGTACCGGAGCCAGCGGACGCTCTCGGTCCACTCGATCACCACCGGGGCGCGCGAGTTCTTCTACTGGTGCGCCGTGCTCGCGACCTTCGCGCTCGGGACCGCGGTGGGCGATCTCACCGCGGTCACGTTCGGGCTCGGGTTCCTCGCATCCGGATTCGTCTTCGGCGTGCTGTTCCTGCTGCCCGGCGCCGGCTATCGCTGGTGGGGGATGGGCGCCGTGGCGGCGTTCTGGACCTCCTACGTGCTGACCCGACCCTTCGGCGCGTCTTTCGCGGACTGGTTCGCGCGGCCCGAGGCCCTCGGCGGCCTGGGATTCGGCACCGGTCCGGTGAGCCTCGTGCTGTTGGTCGCGATCGTGGTCTGCGTCGTGGCGCAGTCGGTGCTCCGTGCGGCGCCGCTCGCGACGCGCGCCGGGGCGGGTCCGGTCAGCGTCGCCGCGCCGGACGCCTGATCCGCAGTCCTGCTTATAGATTCCTACCGAGCGCGGTCGACGATCCGGCCGCCCGACGAAAGGCGCCCACTGTGAAATCCGCCCTGCTGCGCATCCCGCGCCACTGGATCGTGTGGACCGTCGTCCTGTTCGTTCTGACATTCGCACTCGGGTTCGCGGCCAAGGCGATTCCGGCTCTCCGGTTCGCTGCGCTCGATGGTGCGATCAACAACGTCCACTCGCCGCTCCTCGACCAGGTCGCGCTGGCGCTCGACGTCCTGGACAAGCCACTGGTCGTCGCCGTCATCCTCGCCGTCACGTTCCTCGTGCTGCTGTTCATCGAGGGGTGGCGGCTCGCGCTCGCCGTGTGCGTCGTGACGGGCCTCGGCTGGTTGACGACCATCGTGGTGAAGGCCGTCGTGTCCCAGCCGCGACCCTCGACCTCCTCGCTCGCGCACGTGCTGAACGTGAGCCCGGCCACGTTCAGCTACCCGAGTGGGCACGTGGTGTTCGCGGCAGCCCTCGTC
This sequence comes from Microbacterium sp. sgz311019, assembly GCF_056135325.1. Lineage (NCBI taxonomy): Bacteria > Bacillati > Actinomycetota > Actinomycetes > Micrococcales > Microbacteriaceae > Microbacterium > Microbacterium sp. sgz311019. Next base: position 18,283 of record NZ_JBWAXO010000010.1, read on the forward strand.
ACGGCTCTCGTCATGGTGTGCCGCGGTGCGGCATCCCGATCGATCGTCATCGTCGTCGGCGCGATCTTCGTCCTGCTGGTGTGCTGGTCACGCCTGTACCTGGGCGTGCATTTCGCGTCGGACGTGGTCGGCGCCGTGCTGAACGGCGTCGCCGGCGTCATCCTGTTCGCGGGACTGTGGAACCTGGTGGCCGCGCGGGTGTTCCCGAGCCGGCTCGCCGACGGGGAGCGCGTGCAAGACCACGGCGGGCGCTGAGCCGCGCCAGGGATAGCGGTTTCCTTCGCTCGGTCCACCGGTCCCATGCCGTACCACGGGCGCCCGTAGACTCGCGGTGATGTCGGAACCGGGAACGAACCACGCGAGCGTCGGCGGGGTTGCGCCGACGCTCGACGACGTCGCGCGCGAGGCGGGTGTCTCGCTCGCGACCGCGTCGCGCGTGCTCAACGGCTCGACCCGAAAGGTCGCCGACTCGTACCGCGAGCGCGTGGAGGATGCGGCGCGCCGCATGGGCTACACCCCGAATCTGTCCGCGCAGGCGACGGCCCGGGGGACGAGCGCCATCATCGCCCTGCTGGTCGCCGACATCGCCGACCCCTACTTCGGCAAGATCGCCGCCGGGGTCGCCCGTGGCGCCGACGAGAACGGACTCGTCGTGACGATCGCCACCACAGAGCGCGATCCCGAGCGCGAAGTCGCCGTCATCCGGGCGCTCCGTGGCCAGCGGCCGCGTGCCGTGATCCTCGCGGCATCGCGGACCACGGCGTCGAGCGACCCCGGGCTGCACGCGGAGATCGATGCGCTCGCGCACGTCGGCAGCCGGGTCGTCGCGATCGGTCCCGGCGGCGGCGCGGTGCGCTCGGTCGTCATCGACAACCTCGGGGGAGCGCGCGAACTCGGCGCTGCCCTCGCCCAGCGCGGGTACCGCACGGCCGTGATTCTCGGCGCGGCGGAGGGCGTGCGCACTTCCGATGACCGCATCGCCGGGTTCACGGAGGGCTTCACCGCCGGCGGGGGGCGCATCGACCGCATCTACCGCGGTGCCTTCACGAGGGAGTCCGGCGCTCGGCTCATCGAGGAGGCCCTGCGCGACGGCATCGAGCCGGGCACGCTCGTCTTCGGGATCAGCGACGTCGTCGCCCTCGGGACGCTGTCGGTGCTGCGGGCACACGGGCGCGATGTCGGCGGCGACATCGCGCTCGCCGGGTTCGACGACATCCCCGTCGCCGAAGACGTGACCCCCGGACTCACGACCGTGCGCGTACCGCTCGAGACCGTCGGCTACCGGACGATGCACGCGGCGCTCGACGAGGAGTGGCCGTCGGCGTCCACGCCCATCCCGGTCGAGGTCGTCCTGCGCGACAGCACACCGGGCCGAACCGCGTGACCGACGACGAGCCGGCGTCCGCGCATCCAGCGACCCGAGTCCGTCACCCGCCTCGCCCGGATCAGCGGCACCGCTGAGCGTCACCGGAGGGCGTCCGCGATCCAGCGCGCGTACGCGTGCCACGGGTCGCGGTCCCGCAGGGCGGCGGCGTGCGCGAGCAGCTCGGGCGCTGCGGTGAACCACTCGCCGCCCTCGCGCAGATGCGCGAACTGCCGATGCCTCGCCTGCTCCAGCGGTCGGCCGCCCCGCTCGAAGGCGAGCAGCTCCTCGTGCCAGATCGCCGCGAGCCGCTGCTTCGGGTTGCGGGACGTGCCGATCTTGATCCGCTCCCGGTACCGCAGGTAGTAGACGACCTCGACGACGGGGCGCGGGAGGTCGGCATCCGGGGCATCGCCGAAGCGCCAGCCGCAGATCGCGCACTCCCAGCCACCGGGCTCCCGAACCCCATCGGTCCCCCCGCACAACGAGCACGGCCCGGGCAGGGCGCCTGGCCCGATCACCCCCCACCGCCAATGGGGGAGGTCGGTCGTATGGTCGCTCCATGCCGGAGAACGTCGCCAACTGGTGGGCACGCCGCCAGTTCTCGCGCGGTGTCGAAGTGCCGTATCCGGTGGGCACGTATCGGGATGCGTGGGCCGCCTTCCCCGCCCTCATCCGGCAATACCACCCCGACCTCAACCGTGGACTGACCCTGACGCAGATCCCGCCCGCGGCCGACGTGCTGCTGCTGTGGCAGTGCGAGGCCGGGCACCTGTTCGCCGCTACTCCGGACGAGCAGCGCAACCGTCCCGGACAGACCCGGCGCCGGTCGGCCTGGTGTCCCGAGTGCGCTGCACTCGCCGTGCCGCCGCGCATCCGTCCCGCCGGAACGCCGCGGACCAAGACGGCCAAGCCGGCGAGAGCGGTCTGCGCGAAGACGCCGGACCTGGCCGTCGGCGAGCCCTTCGTGAGCGCATGCGCGCCGAAGCCGGCCTCGGCCGTCGAGGCGCGCCTGCGGCAGCAGCTGTTCGCTCGGCTCGACGTGACACCCGGGTTCACCGCCGTCAGGGTCTCGCGGCCGTTCTACGGGCACCTCGAGGTCTGGCCCGACTTCCTGCTTCCCGAGCTGCGCGTCGCGATCGAGTACGACACGCCGGGCCGGTTCGGGCTCGAGCACGTGGGCCCGCGCGAAGACAGCGACCGCAAGAAGGACAGGCTGCTGCGCGCGGCGGGGTGGGAGGTGCTGCGCATCCGCACCGGCAGGCTCGAGCCGCTCGGCCCGCACGACCTGCAGCTGACCAGCCTCGGCCGGCGCGGGATGGACCGGATCGTCGAGCGGCTGCGCGAGATCCGCGGGCCGCTGATGGTGGACGCGTACGGCCGCGATGCGTGAGGGGTCACACGTACGTGCGATGGACATGCCAGTCGTCCTCGGTGCGGTAGACGTCGAACACGAACGACTCGCCGTCGGTGTCGGTCGCCTGGAACCGCCAGCCGTACAGGCTGTGCGGCTCCTCCAGCGGGACCGCCCAGACGCTCTCGCGCAAGCGAGTCGGAGTGTCGGTCACACGCCACCGCCGGCCCGCGTAGATCATGCGGGCGGGGACGTCGTCGACCATCCACAGGGTAAGAGTGTGTTCGACTGTCATCCCGTTCATGGGAGTCTATTGTAGAAGAGAGATTCGATTCCAGCCAGTGTCGGTTCGCCCCCGGTATCGCGGGCGGCACCGAGTGCCGGGCATGAGTCTGCCCGAACGCCGCCCTGGAGGATCGAGAGCCGCGACCGCATCTGCAGAAGCGCGGCACCGGCGAGGTCGACCCGTCACCGGCTCGCGAGCAGCCCCGTGATGATCGCATCCACGGTGCGCTCCGCGGACGCGTGCACGTCCCCGGGTGGCTGCGTACGCAGGGGCCCGCGCAGCGCGAGCAGGGCGAACCCGTGCACGGCCGACCAGCACGGCCACTCGGCACCCGCCCGCGCGGTCGGCGAGAGCGACCCGTCCGCCACGAGTTCGTCGAGTGCGTCGACCAGCGCGCTGAGCGGAGCCGGCATCCAGTCTCCGCCGGGCACGACAGTGAGGTCGGAGAACGCGACGTCGAACCATCCGGGCTCCCGCAGGGCGAACCCGATGTAGCCGAGTCCCACGGCGCGCAGTCGATCCCGCGCGCTCACCGGCGACGCACCCGCCGTCATCCTCTCGGCCATCTCGTCCTGGATGCGGGTCGCGACCGCCGAGAGCAGCGAATCGCGGTCGGCGAAGTGGCGGTAGGTCGCGCTCGGCGAGACGCCGGCACTCCGGGCGACGTCCCGCAGCACGAGCGCCGACGATCCGCCGCTGCGCGTGAGGTCGAGCGCCGCGTCGATGAGCGCCTCGCGCAGGTTGCCGTGATGGTAGGTGTCGCGCACGGGGGAGGGCTGCGGCATGGGTCCTCCTCGGGGGTTGACGCTCGGCGCCTGATGTGTACGCTGTGAACATATCATGTGAACGCCGCACACATCGGAGGAAGCCATGACCACCGCACTGCCGCCCGTCGTCGACCACGACACCTGGAAGCAGCAGCTCGACGAGCTCCGCGTCCGGGAGAAGGCCGCGACCCGCGAACTCGACGCGATCGCGGCGCAGCGGCGGCGCCTGCCGATGGTGAGGATGCCGGAGTACACCCTCATGAGCGCGGACGGGCCCGTGCGGCTGGCCGACGTCTTCGACGGCAAGTCGCAGCTGATCACCTACCACCACATGTGGCACGACGGTGCCGAGTGGCAGTGCCCCGGGTGCACCGGCGCGACGGCGCTGTACACGCGACTGGCGTTTCTGGACGGATACGACGCGCGGTTCGTGATCGTGACGCAGGGCGGGATCCGCGATGCTCTCGCCTACCGCGAGAAGGTCGGCAACCGGATGGAGTGGTACTCGACGGCCGACAGCGACTTCGGTGCCGACGTCGACGCACCGAAGGGCGGCGGGTTCGCCTACAACGTCTTCCTGCGCGACGGCGATGACGTCTACCGCACGTGGCACACGACCGGCCGTGGGGCCGAGCAGCTCCAGTTCTCGTTCGGGCTGATGGACATCCTCCCGTGGGGGCGCCAGGAGGAGTGGCAGGACGTCCCCGACGGGTGGCCGCAGGACGACGCCTACAGTCGGTGGCCGAGCCCGCAGGCCGTCGCGGCGGCCTACGGCCCTCGTTAGCCTGGAGGCATGGAGCACCGCATCTTCTCGACGGCTGTCGCCTCGGTCTACCCGCTCTATGTCGCCAAGCTCGAGCGCAAGGGCCGCACGCAGGCTGAGCTGGACGAGGTCATCCGCTGGCTGACGGGCTTCGACGAGAAGACGCTGCAGCGCGAGCTCGACGAGGGCGCCACCTTCGAGGAGTTCTTCGCAGATGCCGACCTCAACCCCGCCGCATCCCTGATCACGGGCGTCGTGTGCGGTGTGAAGGTGCAGGAGATCGAGGATCCGCTCATGCAGAGGATCCGCTATCTCGACAAGCTCGTCGACGAGCTCGCCCAGGGCAAGCCGATGCAGAAGGTGCTCCGCTCGCCCCGTCAGGAGACTCTTCCCAAGACCGCCTGAGCGATATATCGTTATGTATCGCTGAGCCTCGACCCGCCCGCAGCCGCGCGGCCAGGAGGGCTCGCCTGAGGAGGTCGACATGAACGGTTCCTTCGACTCCGGCTTCGGCCGCGGCTTCGGTTCGGGCTTCGGCTCCGGTCCCGGTGGAATGGGAGGTTCGGGTGGCCCGAACATGAATCCCTGGGACTTCCTCGACCAGCTGCGTTCGGCGTTCGAGCCGCGCACCACCCCGCGCATGGCGAAGGGCGACGTGCGCACGGCGGTGCTGACGCTCCTGGCCGAGCAGCCCATGCACGGCTACCAGATCATCTCCGAGATCGAGCAGCGCAGCGGCGGGTCGTGGAAGCCGAGCGCGGGCTCGGTCTACCCGACGCTCCAGCTGCTCGCGGACGAAGGCCTGATCACCGCGTCCGAGTCGAACGGCCGCAAGACGTACTCGCTGACGGATGCGGGGCAGGCCGCCGCGGCAGACGCCTCGGGCAAGGGCGCGCCCTGGGAGGGTCAGCAGCGTTGGTCGGGTCACGGCAGCCTGCCGAAGGCGGGCATCGAGCTCGCGCAGGCCGCGGCGCAGATCGGACGCACCGGCACTCCGGAGCAGGTGGCGGAGGCCGTCAAGGTTCTGGAAGAGGCGCGGCGTAGGCTCTACAGCATCCTCGCGGAGAACTGACCGACTCGACGGCCCCCGCTCGCCCGACGACGGATCCAGGAGGTCCGATGCCTGACGACGCCTCGCCAGGCACGCCTGCGCCGACGCGCGCCCGCTATCGGCGCATCCTGCGATTCGCCTCCTGGTACATCGTCCAGATGTGGTGGTACGAGCTCGTCCTCCCGCGGATCGGCTTCGCGAACGTCGCGAGGAGCACGCGCACCGCCCGCCTGACCCACATCGCCCGACGATTCCGCGCGCTCGCGATGGAGCTCGGCGGCCTGATGATCAAGGTCGGCCAATTCCTGTCCTCGCGGCTGGACGTGCTGCCGCCGGAGATCACGAACGAGCTGGCGGGGCTCCAGGACGAAGTCCCGGGCGTGCCGTACTTCCAGATCCGCGCCCTCGCCGAGGCGGAGCTGGGCGTGCCGCTCGAGCAGGCGTACACGTTCTTCAGCGAGCAGGCGGTGGCCGCGGCATCCCTCGGCCAGGCGCATCGTGCCCGTCTCGCCACGATGGATGCGGGCTTCGACGAGGTCATCGTCAAGGTCCAGAGGCCCGGCATCCAGCAGATCGTCGACATCGACCTCGCCGCGCTGCGGCGCGTGGCGGGCTGGCTCAGCCGCGTCCGGGTCGTGTCGGACCACGTCGACCTCCCCTCGCTCGTGGAGGAGTTCGCCTCGACGAGCCTCGAGGAGATCGACTACCTCCATGAGGCCGCCAACGCCGAGCGCTTCGGCGAGGATTTCGCCGGCGACCCGCGCGTGGGCGTCCCGCAGATCGCGTGGGAGCGGACGACCCGTCGCGTCCTCACCCTCTCGGACGTGACCGCGATCAAGATCAGCGACGTCGACGCCCTGCGCGCCGCGGGCATCGATCCGTCCGCGGTCGCGCGGCTGTTCGCCGAGGTGATGTTCGAGCAGCTCTTCGACAACGGGTTCTTCCACGCCGATCCGCACCCGGGCAACATCTTCGTGCTGCCGCTTCCGCACGGCGACTTCCGGCTCGACTTCATCGACTTCGGGATGATGGGGTCCGTCCCCGATCAGCTGCGCAACGGCCTGCGGCGCCTGCTCATCGCCGTCGCCTCGCGCGACGGCCGCGGCCTCGTCGAGAGCATCCGCGAGGTCGGAGTCCTTCTGCCGTCCGCCGACACCGCAGAGCTCGAGCGCGCCGTCACGGGGCTGTTCTCGCGCTTCGGCGGGATGGGGTTCGCGCAGCTGCGCGAGGTCGACGAACGCGAGTTCCGCGACTTCGGCAAGGAGTTCGGCGACGTCGTCCGCTCGCTGCCGTTCCAGCTGCCGGAGAACTTCCTGCTGGTGATCCGCGCCATGTCGCTGACGTCGGGCGTGTGCAGCACCCTGGATCCGGAGTTCAACATCTGGGATGCGGTGGAGCCCTTCGCCTCCCGGCTCCTGTCCGCCGAGAGCGGCAAGGCGCTGCGCGATCTCGCGAAGGACGCGGGGATGCTGGTGGCCCTGCCCAAGCGCCTCGACGGCCTCGTCTCGCGCGTGGAGGAGGGGCGCCTGTCGGTGACGTCGCCGTCGCTCGAGCGGCGCATCGCACGGCTCGAGCGGATGGAGCGCCGCATCCTGTGGGCCGTCCTGTTCGCCGGACTGCTCGTCGCCGGCGCGGTGCTCCTGCCGTCGGTGTTCGGCGTCGTCCTGATGAGCGTGTCGGTGCTTCCGCTGCTGCCCGCCCTCTTCGGCGGGGTCGGCGGACGGCGCGGCTAGGTCCGTATCGCGCTGGATCGAGTCCTGCGGTTCTGCGGATCCCTTCACGGCGGTCCGTCCGCAGTTGCGCGGAAGTCCGCGTCCGTGAGGAATCCCCTGCACGCGGCATGCCGCACAGACACGTAGGATGCTTCGGTGCACCGCGTCGTCTCCGCAGAAATCGACCTCGAGACCGCCGCATCCGTCGACCTGATCTTCCAGATCGCGACACGCGCAGACGTCCCGCTCGCCAGCGAGACGCTGACCTTCAGCCAGGAGGTCGAGCCGACCGAGCTGATCGCCGCCGACGGCACCCGGTATCACCGCATCCGCAGCCTCGAGGGGCGTCTCGAGGTTCGCTACCACGCCGTCGTCGAGACGCAGGATGCGCCGTCGCCGACCTCCGACGTCGAGCTCATCACCTACATGCGCCCGAGCCGCTACAGCGAGTCGGACATCCTCTTCGGGCAGGCGCGCCGCCAGTTCCGCGGCCTCGCCGGGCCCGAGCTCGTGCAGGCCGTCGCCGACTACGTCTCGGAGAGCCTCGCCTACACGAGCGGCGCCTCCAACGGCACCGACAGCGCCGCCACGATCCTCCCCAAGGGCCAGGGCGTCTGCCGCGACTACACGCACTCCGTCGTCGCGCTCCTTCGCGCCATGGACGTCCCCGCCCGCTACACCGCGTGCTACGCGCCCGGGCTCGTCCCGATGGACTTCCACGCCGTCGCCGAGGCCTACCTCGACGGCGCATGGCACGTCATCGACGCGACGCGGCTCGCGAACCGCCGCGGACTCGTGCGGATCGCGACGGGAGTGGACGCGGCGGCCTGCGCCTGGCTCAGCTACCACGGCGGCAGCGTCTCGCTGAAGCGACTGCGCGTCGACGCGGAGACGGATGCACCGCTCGCGGAGGACGACCACACGGCGCTCATCCAGATCGCGTGAGACCCTCGCCCGTAGACTGGACCGCCTATGGGACCCGAACAGCTCTCCGCCGCCCTCCTTGCCGTCATCGCCCCGCTCGCCGAGGCGCGACGCCCGGGTTCGGCGAGCACGCTGACCGTCGAGGATCTGCCCCTCGACCGGCCCAAGAACCGCGACCACGGCGACTGGGCCTCCAGCGCCGCCCTCAAGCTCGCGAAGCCGGTCGGCGCCAACCCGCGCGAGTTCGCCGCTGAGATCGCCGCCGAGCTGGCCAAGACCGACGGCATCGCGGACGTCGACGTCGCCGGCCCCGGCTTCATCAACATCCGCCTCGACGCCGCCGCCGCGGGGGCGCTCGCGAAGCAGATCGTGGATGCGGGGACCGCCTTCGGCACGAACGACAGCCGTGCCGACGAGGTCATCAACCTCGAGTTCGTCAGCGCCAACCCCACCGGCCCCATCCACCTCGGCGGCACGCGGTGGGCGGCGGTCGGCGACGCGCTCGCCCGCATCCTCGGCTCGCAGGGCGCGCACGTGACCAAGGAGTACTACTTCAACGACCACGGCGTGCAGATCGACCGCTTCGCGCGCAGCCTGGTCGCCGCGCACCGCGGGGAGCCGACCCCGGAGGACGGCTACGGCGGTGCATACATCGGAGACATCGCGCGCCGCGTCGAGCTGGCCTACACCGGTGACCTCGACGCGCTGGACGCCGCAGAGCAGCAGGAGGTCTTCCGCGAACTCGGCGTCGGCTTCATGTTCAGCGAGATCAAGCACAGCCTGCACGAGTTCGGCGTCGACTTCGACGTGTACTTCCACGAGAACGAGCTGCACGACTCGGGTGCCGTCGATCGCGCGGTCGCGCGCCTGCGCGAGCTCGGCCACATCTTCGAGCAGGACGGCGCCACCTGGCTGCGCTCGACCGACTTCGGCGATGACAAGGACCGCGTCATCATCAAGTCCGACGGGCAGGCGGCCTACTTCTCGGGCGACCTCGCCTACTACCTCGACAAGCGCGAGCGCGGCTTCAACCGCTGCATCATCATGCTCGGCGCCGACCACCACGGCTACGTCCGCCGCATGATGGCGATGTGCGCCGCCTTCGGCGACGAGCCGACGGTCAACCTCCAGATCCTCATCGGCCAGCTCGTGAACCTCGTCAAGGACGGCCAGCCGATGCGCATGTCCAAGCGCGCCGGCACCGTCGTCACGCTCGAGGACCTCGTCGAGATCGTGGGGGTGGATGCCGCCCGCTACGCTCTCACGCGCAGCTCGACGGACTCGAACCTCGACGTCGACCTCGATGTGCTGCAGCGCCGCACGAACGACAACCCGGTCTTCTACGTCCAGTACGCGCATGCGCGCACCCACAACGTGGGGCGCAACGCCGCGTCATCCGGCGTCGACCGCTCCGAGTTCGCGCCCGAGCTCCTCGACCACGAGACCGAGTCGGCGCTGCTCGGCGCGCTCAACGAGTTCCCGCGCATCGTCGCCTATGCGGCGGAGGTGCGCGAGCCGCACCGCATCGCGCGGTACCTGGAGGAGCTCGCCGGCCTCTACCACCGCTGGTACGACAACTGCCGCGTCATCCCGCTCGGCGATGCGCCCGTCGAGCCCGTGCACCGCACGCGGCTCTGGCTCAACGACGCCACCGGACAGGTGCTGCGCAACGGCCTGACCCTTCTCGGAGTGAGCGCTCCCGAGCGCATGTGACGGCCATGGACGAGCGCGAGCGTCGCCCGGAATCGGAGGGGATCGTGATCCCTCCGCGGCCGCCCCTGCCACCCGCGCCCGAGACGGCGCCGGCATCGGCGGACGAGACCGTGCCGATCGAGCGGCCGACTCAGGACGCCGCGCCCGAACCGGCGCCAGCACCCGCGCCCGTGCCGGCGCCCGAGCCGGAGGCGACGACCCTTCCGCTCCCGATCGTCGGCACACCCGCCGAGGCTCCGGCGGCTACTCCTCGCCCGCAGGCCGCCGACCGGCCGAAGACGAAGCGCCACCGCGGCCGCGCCGTCGCGTGGACCCTCCTGTCGGTCGTCCTGGTGCTCGCAATCGTCGGTGTCGTCGGCTGGTTCGCCGGTGAGGCCTGGGCCGAGAAGACCGTCACGGCGACCGTCCAGCAGCAGACCGCCAAGGCGCTCGGCCTGTCCAGCGGCGCGAACGTCCAGGTCGGACTCACCGATCCCGTCCTGCCGCAGGTGCTCGCCGGGTCGCTGAAGACCCTCGACGTCACAGCACCGAACGTCCCGGTCGGCGGATCGACCGGCACGGTCAGACTCCACGCCACGGGCGTGCCGACGCGCGGATCCGGCACCCCGACGAGCGCAGACGCATCCATCACCCTCTCGCCGGAGGCACTCCAGTCGCTGGCCGGCGCGCAGAAGGACATCGTGCCCGGATCGGTCAAGGTCGTGGGCTCGAACATCGCCGTGACGCTCGATCCGGCGCAGTTCCTCAGCCACGTCGCGTTCACACTGACCTTCGCGCCGTCGGTCGCGCAGGGACAGCTCGTCCTGACGCCGAGCAGCTTCGAGGTCGCCGGCTTCACCGTGTCGGCCGACACGATCAAGAGGCGGTTCGGCTCCCTCGCGGCCGGCATCGTCGCACCGCGAACCGTGTGCGTCGCCTCGTCCTTCCCGAAGGGCCTGACGCTGACCGGCATCCAGGTCTCCGAGACCGCCGTCGTGACAGACTTCGCGGTCGATCCCCGCATCGCGACCGACCCGACCCTGCAGGCGAAAGGCACGTGCCCATGAGAAAGCCATGGCCCTGGATCGTCGGCCTCGCCGGTGTGGCGGTCATCGCCGTCGTCGCGTGGTTCGCGGGGGAGTGGATCGCGACGCAGATCGTGACCTCCACGGTCCGGCAGCAGGTGATCGAGCAGCTGGCGCTGCCGGCTGACCAGCAGGTCGACGTCACCGTCGCGGAGCCGGTGATCCCGCAGCTCATCAAAGGATCGATCGACGAGATCACGGTGTCCTCTGCTGACGTCCCCGTCGACTCGTTCACCGGCGACGTGTCGGTGCATGCCACGGGGGTGCCCATCCGCGGCGGCGGCGACATCCAGTCGGCGACGGCCACGGTCACGATGGACCAGAAGCAGCTGCAGGGACTCCTCTCGACGGTCGACGGCTTTCCCGCCGACACGGTCGGGCTCGCCGACCCGAACGTCACGATGTCGAAGGATGTCAGCTTCCTCGGCGCGACGATCCCGCTGGGGATCGGCCTCACGCCGAGCGCCCGGAACGGAGAGCTCGTCCTCTCGCCCGATTACGTCACGGTGGCCGGTGCCCGGCTGAGCGCGGCCGACGTCGAGAGCCGCTTCGGCGCGGCGGCGGGTGCCGTCGTCCACGACTACCCCGTCTGCATCGCCGCGTATCTCCCGGTGGGGATGAAGCTCTCCCAGGTCGCGGTGACGGGCGACCAGCTGGTCGCGCACTTCGACATCGACGGCGCCATCGTCCATGACGCAGCGCTTCAGCAGAAGGGGACCTGCGCCTGAGGCCCGCTCCGGGTTGCCCTAGACTTTCAGGAACCCCCGGAGCCCGAGCGGCCTTGCCCGGCGCTCACACTCGCGCCGCAGGGCCGCTCTGAACGACGACCGATTGGCCTGCACCCCGTGACCGCGTCTCCTCTCACGCCGTCGTGGCTCGCCGTGCCCCAGGGTCCGGACGGTCAGCCCGACGCCAACGGCCTGGCTCCGGCGGTCTGGCCGGCCTCCGCCGAGCGCGTCCACGGCGAGCTGCAGATCGGCGGTGTTCCGGTATCGGAGCTCCGGGAGCGCTTCGGCACGCCGCTGTACGTCCTGGACGAGTCCGAGGTCCGCGCGCATGCGCGGCGCACGCTCGACGCCTTCCGCGCCGCGACCGGCCGGCACGGCGTCATGACCCGCGTCTACTACGCCGGCAAGGCGTTCCTGTCCACCGAGGTCGTCCGCTGGGTCGCGGAGGAGGGCCTCGCGGTCGACGTCTGCAGCGGGGGAGAGCTCGCGGTCGCCCTCGCGGCCGGTGCCGCCCCCGCGCACATCGGCTTCCACGGCAACAACAAGTCGATGGCCGAGCTCGAGCGCGCCGTCGAGGCGGGCGTCGGCTCGATCGTCCTCGACAGCCCCATCGAGATCGAGCGGCTCGCTGCCATCGTCGAGCGGCTCGACGCGACGCAGCCTGTGCTGCTGCGGGTGCGCAGCGGCGTGCACGCCGAGACGCACGATTTCCTCGCCACGGCCCACGAGGACCAGAAGTTCGGCTTCGCGCTCGATGACGCGCCCGCCGCGGTCGCCCGCATCCGCGAGATCCCGGGACTCGTCTTCATCGGTCTGCACTGCCACATCGGCTCCCAGATCTTCGGCTCCTCCGGCTTCACCGAGTCGGCCTCACGCCTCGTCGAGCTGCACGCAGCGCTCCTCGAGGACGGGGACGTCCCGGTCATGAACCTCGGCGGCGGCTTCGGCATCGCCTACACCTCCGTCGACGACCCGCAGCCGATCGAGCAGCTCGCCGACAGCATCGTCGCGGCGGTCGCCCAGGAGTGCGCGGTGCGCGGCATCCCGATGCCGAACCTCGCGTTCGAGCCCGGCCGCGCCATCGTCGGACAGGCCGGCGTCACTCTGTACGAGGTCGGCACGGTCAAGCCCGTCGTCGTCTCGAACGACCTCACGCGCCTGTACGTGAGCGTCGACGGCGGCATGAGCGACAACGCGCGCCCGGCGCTGTACGGCGCGAACTACTCCGCGCGGCTCGCATCGCGCGTCAGTGAGGCGGCTCCGGCCCTCGCGCGCGTCGTCGGCAGGCACTGCGAGTCCGGCGACATCGTGGTGGATGCCGAGTATCTCCCCGGCGACGTCGCCCCCGGCGACCTCCTCGCCGTGCCCGCCACCGGCGCCTACTGCTTCTCGCTCGCGAGCAACTACAACTACACGCCCCGCCCGCCCGTCGTCGCCGTGCGCGACGGCCAGGCGCGCGTCATCGTCCGCGGCGAGACGGTCTCCGACCTGCTCGCGCGCGACGCCGGCCTCACGGCCGCAATGGAAGGGAATGCATGACCGACTACCGTCGCCTGCGCGTCGCGCTCCTCGGAGCCGGCTCCGTCGGATCCCAGGTGGCAGCGCTCCTGCTTCGCCATGAGGACGAGCTCGCCGACCGTGCCGGGGCTCGTCTCGAGCTCGCCGGCATCGCCGTGCGAGACGTCGATGCGCCGCGCGACGTCGAGCTGCCCCGGCATCTCTTCACGACGGATGCCGAGTCCCTCATCGTGGGCTCCGACATCGTGATCGAGCTGCAGGGCGGCATCGAGCCGGCCCGCACGCGCATCCTCCAGGCGATCAACTCGGGCGCCGACGTCGTCACGGCGAACAAGGCGCTGCTGGCCACGCACGGCACCGAGATCTTCGAGGCCGCCGACCAGGTCGGCGCTCAGGTCTATTACGAGGCCGCCGCGGCCGCCGCCATCCCGATCATCCGACCCCTGCGCGACTCGCTCGCGGGCGACCGCGTGCGCCGCATCATCGGCATCGTCAATGGGACGACGAACTACATCCTCGACCGCATGGACCACGAGGGCGCCGAGCTCGCCGATGTGCTGGCCGACGCGCAGCGCCTGGGCTACGCCGAGGCCGATCCGACCGCCGATGTCGAGGGCTACGACGCCGCGCAGAAGGCGGCCCTGCTCGCGAGCCTCGCGTTCCACACGTCGGTCCCGCTCGAAGCGGTGCACCGCGAGGGCATCCTGGGGATCGACCGGGCGATGATGGATGCGGCCCGTCACGCGGGCTACGTCGTCAAGCTGCTCGCTGTCTGCGAGCGCCTGTCCGACCCGACGAGCGGCAGTGCGACGGGCGAGGCGATCTCCGTCCGCGTGTATCCGGCGCTGATCGACCGCAGCCATCCGATGGCCAACGTGCGGGGCGTCAACAACGCCGTGTTCGTGCAGGCCGAGGCGGCCGGCGACCTCATGTTCTACGGCGCGGGCGCCGGTGGCGTGCAGACGGCCTCGGCCGTGCTCGGCGACGTCGTCTCGGCCGCCCGCCGCCACATCGCCGGCGGCGTCGGGGTGGGGGAGTCCACCCGTGCGAACCTGCCCATCCTGCCGATCGGGCACGTCGTGACGAGCTACCAGATCACGCTCGAGGTCGATGACCGTCCGGGCGTGCTGGCGGAGGTGGCCGGCATCCTCTCGGAGGGACGCGTCTCGATCGCGACCGTCGAACAGACCCTCGTCGACGACCAGGCGTGGGCGCGCCTCGTCATCGGCACACACAAGGCCCTCGAGCAGGACCTCAGCGAGACCGTCGAGCGTCTCGCCTCGAGCGACGTCGTCGAGCGCGTGGTCTCGGTCATGCGCGTGGAAGGAGATTGACATGGCACACGTCTGGCGCGGAGTGCTCCGCGAGTACGCCGACCGACTCGGGGTGACCGACTCCTCGACGGTGGTCACCCTCGGCGAGGGCGGCACGCCGCTCCTGCCCGCCCCCGCCCTCTCGCGCCGCACCGGCGCGGACGTGTGGGTGAAGTTCGAGGGCATGAACCCCACCGGCTCGTTCAAGGACCGCGGGATGACGGTCGCCCTGTCGCGTGCGATCGACCACGGCGCGAAGGCCGTGATCTGCGCATCGACGGGCAACACCTCCGCCTCCGCAGCCGCGTACGCGGCGCACGCGGGCATCACCGCGGCGGTGCTCGTGCCCGAGGGGAAGATCGCCATGGGCAAGCTCAGCCAGGCCGTCGCGCACGACGGCCGCCTCATCCAGATCCGCGGCAACTTCGACGACTGCCTCGAGATCGCCCGCGAGCTCGCCGACAACTATCCCGTGCACCTCGTGAACTCCGTCAACCCCGACCGCATCGAGGGTCAGAAGACGGCCGCCTACGAGATCGTCGAGCAGTTCGGCGACGCACCGGACTTCCACTTCATCCCGGTGGGCAACGCGGGCAACTACACCGCCTACACGCGCGGCTATACCGAGGAGGCCGAGCGCGGCATCTCCACCCGCGTGCCGCGCATGTTCGGCTTCCAGGCCGCCGGCTCCGCGCCTCTGGTGCGCGGCGAGGTCGTGAAGCATCCTGAGACCATCGCGACCGCCATCCGCATCGGCAACCCGGCATCGTGGCATCTGGCGCTCGAGGCGCGGGAGGCGACGGACGGCTACTTCGGCGCCGTCGAGGACGACAAGATCCTCGCCGCGCAGAAGATCCTCGCCGCCGAGGTGGGCATCTTCGTCGAGCCGGGGTCGGCGGCGAGCGTCGCCGGTCTGCTGGACCGCGCCGAGGCGGGCGTCATCCCCGCGGGTGCGCGCATCGTCCTCACGGTCACCGGGCATGGTCTGAAGGACCCGCAGTGGGGACTCCGTCTGGCCGACGGCACGCAGGCGCAGCCGACGGTCGTGGATGCCTCGACCAGCGAGGTCGCCGCGGTGCTCGATCTCGTCCCCTCCGGAGCCACCGCGTGACAGCAGTCCCCGGGAGCCCCGTCCTCGGGCGCCGCGTGACCGTGCGGGTGCCCGCGACGAGCGCGAACCTCGGGCCCGGATTCGACACACTCGGCCTCGCGCTGAGCGTGTACGACGAACTCAGCGTGACCGCTCTGCCCGAGGGCGAGCTCGTCATCGAGGCCGAGGGCGAAGGCGCCGACGACGTCCCTCGCGATGCATCCCACCTCGTCGTGCGGTCGATCGCGTACGCGTTCGAGGCTGTCGGGCGACGGATGCCGGGTCTGCATCTGCGTGCACTCAACGTCATCCCGCACGGTCGGGGCCTCGGCTCGTCGGGCGCCGCCGTCGTCTCGGGGCTGTTGGCGGCGAAGGGCCTGCTCGAGGGCGACGTCGAGCTCGGACCCGATACGCTGTTGCGCCTCGCGACCGAGATCGAGGGCCACCCCGACAACGTCGCGCCCGCCTTGTTCGGTGGACTGACGATCGCCTGGGTCGACCAGTTCGGCCCGCAGCACAAGAAGCTGCTCGTGCACCGCGGCGTCTCCCCGCTCGTCTTCGTGCCGGATTTCACGATGTCGACGACGGTCGCGCGCAGCCTGCAGCCCGACCACGTCACGCGCGAGGACGCCGTCTTCAACGTCTCGCGCTCCGCACTGCTCATCGCGGCTCTCACCCAGAGCCCCGAACTGCTGCTCGCTGCCACCGAGGACAAGCTCCACCAGAGCTACCGCGCAGCGGCCATGCCCGGGACCGATCGTCTCGTGCAGGCTCTGCGGGCTGCGGGCTACGCCGCCGTCGTCTCGGGCGCCGGCCCGAGCGTGCTCGTCCTCGCGGACGGACCCGGCGCGCGCCTGGCTGCGGTCGAGGTCGCCGCATCCGTCACCGACACCCCGTGGACCCCGCTGATGCTGGCCGTCGACTTCAAGGGTGGTACAGTGAGGGTGCACGCGGAGGATGCCACCTCATAGGTGAATCTGACCTCCGACGCAGTTCTGCGAGTCGTTGCAAAAGCCCCGCGCCTGGCCCCGAGGAGCCTGTCTGCGCTGCCGTTCTCACGGCGTTCCGCACGATCGTGCAGTTTCCATTCGTTTGACATAGGGAGAACTCGTGGAGTCCATCTCCGAGATCCACAACGACGGCGCGCCCGTCGACGTCCGCACCGACGCGGACGTCGCCGAGGAGACCGTGGCTGAGGACCAGGCGGCCGCAGAGGCCGTCGCAGAAGACATCACGGCGGATGCCGCAGAGCTGGCCGAGGAGGCCGCCGCTGCCGAGGAGGTCGCGGAGGAGCTTGCCGAGGAGGCCGTCGAGATCGAGGCCGTCGTCGAGGAGCTCGAGGCGGAGGGTGAGACCGAGGCCGCGGCCGTCGGCGAGGTGTTCGCCGAGGAGGTGGCCGTCGAGGCGGTCGTCGCCGAGGAGATCGCCGCGGCCGCCGCCGAGGAGGCCGTCATCGAGGCCGTCGAGGCCGAGGCCGTCGAGGCCGAGGTCGTCGCCGAGGCTGTCGGGGAGGCCGCCGCTGAAGAGGCGCCCGCCGAGGCGGAGAAGCCGGTCAAGGCACCGCGCAAGCGCGCACCGCGTCGGGCGAAGAGCACCGACGTCGCACCGGCCGAGGCTCCTGCCGAGGCCGCGGAGGCTCCTGCCGAGGCCGTAGAGGCTCCGACCGAGGCCGCAGAGCCCGTCGAGACGCCCGTCGCCGAGGGCGCGAACGCTGAGGAGTCCACCGCCGAGACGGCCGTGTCCGCCGAGGCTGTCGAGTCGGAGGAGACCGCCGAGACTCCCCGCCGCTCGCGCAGCCGCAGCCGCTCCCGCGGCCGCGGTCAGGGCTCGCAGGCCGACGCCGCAGAGGGCGCCGACAAGGGCGACGCCGAGGCCGCGCCCCAGCAGAACCAGCAGGGGCAGAACCAGCAGGGGCAGAACCAGCAGGGGCAGAACCAGCAGGGTCAGAACCAGCAGGGTCAGAACAGCCGCAACCGCCAGCGCAACAAGCGCCGCGCCCCGGGTGCTCCGGCCGACGAGTTCGAGACCGAGATCGGCGAGGACGACGTCCTGATCCCGATCGCCGGCATCCTCGACGTGCTCGACAACTACGCGTTCGTCCGCACCTCGGGCTACCTGCCCGGCCCGAGCGATGTCTACGTCAGCCTCGGCCAGGTCAAGAAGTACAACCTGCGCAAGGGCGACGCCGTCGTCGGCGCGATCAAGCAGCCGCACGAGGGCGAGCAGTCCGGCCGCCAGAAGTACAACGCGCTGATCAAGGTCGACGCGGTCAACGGCCTTTCCGTCGACGACGCCGCCACGCGCGTCGAATTCGGCAAGCTGACGCCGCTCTACCCGCAGGAGCGCCTGCGCCTCGAGACCGCGCCCGAGAAGCTGACCCAGCGCATCATCGACCTGGTCGCCCCGATCGGCAAGGGCCAGCGCGGCCTGATCGTCGCGCCGCCCAAGGCCGGCAAGACCATCGTGCTGCAGCAGATCGCCGACGCCATCGCCAAGAACAACCCCGAGGTCCACCTCATGGTCGTTCTCGTCGACGAGCGTCCCGAAGAGGTGACCGACATGCAGCGCAGCGTCCGCGGCGAGGTCATCGCCTCGACGTTCGACCGCCCCGCCGAGGACCACACGACGGTCGCCGAGCTCGCCATCGAGCGCGCGAAGCGCCTCGTCGAGCTGGGCCGCGACGTCGTCGTGCTGCTCGACTCGATCACGCGCCTCGGTCGCGCCTACAACATCTCGGCCCCGACCTCGGGCCGTGTGCTGACCGGCGGTGTCGACGCATCCGCCCTGTACCCGCCCAAGCGCTTCTTCGGTGCCGCGCGCAACATCGAGAACGGCGGGTCGCTCACGATCCTCGCGACCGCGCTGGTCGAGACCGGCTCCAAGATGGACGACGTCATCTTCGAGGAGTTCAAGGGCACGGGCAACAGCGAGTTGCGCCTGTCGCGCCAGCTGGCCGACAAGCGCATCTTCCCTGCTGTCGACGTGAACGCGTCGAGCACGCGCCGTGAGGAGATGCTCCTCAGCGCCGACGAGGTCAAGATCACCTGGAAGCTCCGTCGCGCCCTCGCGGGCCTCGACCCGCAGCAGGCGCTGGAGGTCGTGCTCGGCAAGCTCAAGGAGACGCAGTCCAACGTCGAGTTCCTCGTGCAGATGCAGTCGGCCCAGCTGAAGACGACGGCATCCTCCCGCGAGAGCCACGGCGGCGGCCACAGCCACGCGCACGACAACAGCATCCGCTGAGCCACCGTGTTCGAGTCCGTACAGGGCCTGATCGACGAGCACCGCGCGGTGCAGGAGGAGCTCTCCGATCCTGCGGTGCACGCCGACGCGGCGCGGGCGAAGCGCGTCAACCGGCGCTACGCCGAGCTGTCGAAGATCGTGCACGCCCACGAGGCGTGGGTGGCTGCATCCGACGACCTCGACGCGGCGCGCGAACTGGCTCGCGAGGACGAGGCGTTCGCGGCTGAGATCCCCGTGCTGGAGGAGCAGCTCGCCCACGCGCAGGAGCGCCTGCGGCGGCTGCTCATCCCGCGCGACCCCGATGACGCCCGCGATGTGATCATGGAGATCAAGCAGGGCGAAGGCGGAGCGGAGAGCGCGCTGTTCGCGGCCGACCTCCTGCGCATGTACGTCCAGTACGCCGCGTCGCAGGGGTGGAAGACCGAGATCCTCGAGCGCAACGAGTCCGACCTCGGCGGCTACAAGGACGTCCAGGTCGCGATCAAGGGGTCCAGCTCCGATCCGGCTCAGGGCGTGTGGGCGCACCTCAAGTACGAGGGCGGTGTGCACCGGGTGCAGCGCGTGCCGGCGACCGAGTCGCAGGGGCGCATCCACACGTCGACGACGGGTGTGCTCGTCTTCCCGGAGGTCGACGAGCCCGACGAGATCGAGATCAATCCGAACGACCTCAAGATCGATGTGTTCCGTTCGTCGGGTCCCGGCGGTCAGTCGGTCAACACGACCGACTCGGCCGTGCGCATCACGCACCTGCCGACGGGCATCGTCGTGTCGATGCAGAACGAGAAGTCGCAGCTGCAGAACCGCGAGGCGGGCATGCGCGTGCTCCGTGCGCGCCTCCTCGCGCGTCAGCAGGAGGAGTTGGATGCCGCGGCCTCCGACGCGCGCAAGTCGCAGATCCGGGGCATGGACCGCTCCGAGCGCATCCGCACGTACAACTTCCCGGAGAACCGCATCGCCGACCACCGCACCGGCTACAAGGCGTACAACCTCGACCAGGTCATGGACGGCGCCCTCGATCCCGTCATCGAGTCGGCGATCCGCGCCGACGAGGAGGAGCGCCTCGCCGCATTGGGCACGTGAGCGCCGCTAGGCTTCGCGTGTGATCCGATTCCTCATCCGGGCGGCCATCTGGCTCGTATCGGCGTTCCTCGGTCTGGTCGTCGCCGATCTGCTCCTGCCGGGCTTCTCCCTGCACTGGGACAACTGGTGGGGCGTCATTCTCGCCGTCGTGATCTTCGCCATCCTGCAGAGCGTCCTCGCGCCGTGGATCCTGAAGATGGCGCACCGCTTCGCGCCGGCCTTCCTCGGCGGCATCAGCCTGCTCTCCACGTTCCTGGCGCTGCTGATCGCGGTGCTGATCCCGGCCGCCGGCATCGGCATCGACGGACCGGTCGCGTGGATCGTCGGCACTCTCATCGTGTGGCTCATCACGGCCCTTGCGACATGGCTGCTGCCGGGCGTGTTCCTCAAGAACCGCGTGCAGGGCGGGAAGGCCTGACGGCTCACCAGCCGCCGCGAGTGGGCGTGTGCCCCTCGCGGGCGTCATCCGGCATCGCCATCTCCGCGCGCATGCCGAGCAGGCGCACCCGCCTGTCTGGGTCGATCTTCCCGACCAGCTCCATCGCCTTCGCGACGACGGTCTCACGATCGCGCGTCTGCGCGACGCGCTTCGTGAACGTCTTCGTCGTGAACGGCGCGTAGCGCACCTTGAGCCCGAGTCCGACGACGGGTCGGCCGTCGGCGGCCACGTCGTCGAGCACCTGATCGAGCAGCGCGAGCGCGGCATCCTCGATCTCCGCCCGCGAGGCGAGGTCGACCTGGTACGTCGTCTCGCGGCTGTGGCCTCGTGCCACCCACGGCGTGTCGTCGACGACCGTCGAGGAGCCGCCGCGCGCGAGCTCGCGATACCAGAGGCCCATGCGCGGCCCGAATTCGGCCTGCAGGGGTGCATCCGGCGCCGCGGCGAGTTCGGAGACGGTTTGGATGCCGAGCCCCGCCAGCCGCTTCGACACCTTCGCCCCGACGCCCCACAGCTCGACGGTCGGGCGGTCGCCCATGACCTCGAACCAGTTCTCCGCCGTCAGGCGGAAGACGCCCCGCGGCTTGCCGAATCCGGTGGCGATCTTGGCGCGCACGAGGGTGTCGCCGATCCCGACGCTGCAGTGGAGCCGGGTGCGCTCCAGCACGCGTCGCTGCAGCTCCCGCGCGTATGCCTCGGGATCGTCGGTGTCGACCCCCACGAAGGCCTCATCCCAGCCGAGCACCTGCACGGTCGCCTCCGGCTGGGCGCGCAGAGTGTCCATCACCTCCGCGGAGGCCGCGTTGTACGCGGGGGCGTCGACGGGGAGGATCACGGCATCCGGCACCTTGCGCGCGGCCAGGCGCAGCGGCATCCCCGAGCCGACCCCGAATTCCCGCGCCTCGTAGGAGGCCGTCGAGACGACGGCCCGCTCGCTCGGATCGCCGCGACCGCCGACGATCACCGGCAGGCCGGCCAGCTCAGGGCGCCGCAGGACCTCGACCGCGGCGATGAACTGGTCGAGGTCGACGTGGAGTACCCAGGGACGCACCGGCATACGGCGAGGCTACGCTCCGGGTGCGACGCGAAGGGGAGCGCGGTCAGATGAGGTACTCGGGCGCCGTCAGGATGGCCCGGGTGTCCTCCCCGGAGCGGCGACTCCGCGCCTTGGCCGGGATGCCGACGAGCACCGAGTCGGGGCCGGCATCCCGGGTGACGACGGCGTTCGCGCCGATCACGCTGCCTGCGCCGATCGTGATGGGCCCGAGCACCTTGGCACCGGCGCCGACCGCGACGCCGTCCTCGAGGGTGGGATGCCGCTTGCCGTGGTCGCGCGTACGGCCGCCGAGGGTCACCCCGTGGTAGAGCATGACGTCGTCGCCGAGCTCGGCGGTCTCGCCGATGACGACGCCCATGCCGTGATCGATGAAGAACCGCCGGCCGATGACGGCGCCGGGGTGGATCTCGATGCCGGTCAGCCAGCGCGTGATCTGGGACCCTGCGCGCGCGATGAAGCGGAAGTTCCGAACCCACAGGGCGTGCCACACGCGGTGCGCCCAGATCGCGTGCAGCCCGGGGTAGAGCACGACGATCTCGAGGCCGCCGCGGGCCGCCGGGTCCCGCAGCTTCGCCGCGACCACGTCCTCGCGCAGCCGTGCGAAGAATCCGATTCGTTCCTCGGTCATGTGGTCTCTTCCTCCGGCTCGCGCAGGTGCGCATAGAGTGCGGTCGACAGGTAACGTTCGCCCGAGTCGGGCACGACGACGACGATGCGCGCGCCCGCGGCCTCGGGTCGGGCGGCGATCTGCAGTGCGGTCCACACGGCGGCGCCCGCGGACATCCCGGCGAGGATCCCCTCGCGGGTGGCGAGAGCGCGCGCGATCTCGATCGCGTCGTCGAACTCGACGTCGACGATCTCATCGACGACCGAGCGGTCGAGCACATCGGGGACGAAGTTCGGTCCGATCCCCTGGATGCGGTGGCCACCGGCGCGACCTTCGGTGAGCACGGGGGAGTCCTTCGGCTCGACGAGCACGATCTTCACGTCCGGGTTGCGCTCCTTGAGCACCTGGCCGACACCCGTGATGGTGCCGCCGGTGCCCGAACCCGCGACGAACCAGTCGACGCGGCCGTCGGTGTCGCGCCAGATCTCCTCCGCGGTCGTCGCGCGGTGGATCGCCGCGTTCGCCTCGTGCTCGAACTGCCGGGCGAGGATGGCGCCGGGGGTCTCGGCGACGATGCGCCTGGCGGTGTCGACCGCCTCGGTCATGCCCTTGTACGGATCGGTCAGCACGAGCTCCGCGCCGTAGGCCTTCAGCAGGGTGCGCCGCTCCTTGGACATGGAGGCGGGCATCGTCAGGATGACCCGGTATCCCCGCGCCGCGCCGATCAGAGCGAGTGAGATGCCCGTGTTGCCGCTCGTGGACTCGACGATCGTGCCGCCCGGAGGCAGCTCGCCGGCTGCCTCGGCGGCCTCGACGAGCGCATAGCCGAGGCGATCCTTCACCGAGGAGCCCGGGTTGTAGAACTCGAGCTTCGCGAGCACCTCCGCACCGAGCCCCTCGGTGAGCGCGTTGAGGCGCACGAGCGGCGTCTCGCCGAAGGCGGTGGTGATGTCGGGATGGATGCCGGGCACGTTGTGCCTCCTCGATTCAGGCGCTGCCGCAGACGACGGCGCGTCGGCGCCCGAGCGGGTCGGGCTGAGCGGCGCGCCGTCGTGAGGAGTCAATCTTCGCGCAGATCCTCGTAGAGCGCCGTCGACAGGTAGCGCTCGCCGAACGAGGGCACGATGACCACGATGTTCTTGCCCGCCGCCTCGGGGCGAGCGGCGACCTGCAGGGCCGCCCAGATCGCTGCGCCGGAGGAGATGCCGACGAGGATGCCGTCCTGCGTGCCGACCGCGCGCGCGGTCGAGATCGCGTCCGCGAACTCCACGTCGATGACCTCGTCGATGACGCTCTGGTCGAGGATCTCCGGCAAGAAGTTCGGTCCGATGCCCTGGATCTTGTGGGGTCCGACCGTGCCCTTGGTCAGCAGGGGAGAGTCGGACGGCTCGACCGCCACGATCTTGGCGTCCGGCACGCGCTCCTTGAGCACCTGGCCGACACCCGTGATGGTGCCGCCCGTGCCGATGCCGGCGACGAAGTAGTCGATCTGGCCGTCGGTGTCGCGGATGATCTCCTCCGCGGTCGTCTTGCGGTGGATCGCCGGGTTCGCCTCGTTCTCGAACTGACGCGCGAGGATGGCGCCGGGGATGTCCGCGACGAGCTCCCGCGCGGTGGCGATGGCGCCCTTCATGCCACCGGCCGGATCGGTGAGCACGAGCTCCGCCCCGTACGCCTTCAGCAGCAGGCGGCGCTCGACCGACATCGACGACGGCATGGCGAGGATGACGCGGTAACCGCGCGCGGCGCCGACCATCGCCAGCGCGATGCCGGTGTTGCCGCTCGTCGCCTCGACGATCGTGCCGCCCGGCTGCAGCTCGCCCGAGGCCTCGGCGGCGTCGACGATCGCGATGCCGAGGCGGTCCTTGACGCTGGAGGCGGGGTTGTAGAACTCGAGCTTCGCCAGGATGTTGCCGCCGACGCCCTCCGCGACGCGGTTCAGGCGGACCAGGGGCGTGTTGCCGAATGCGGACGTGATGTCGTTGTGGATGCCGGGCATGGCGGCTGCCTTTCGGGTCGGTCGGTGACGTCTCGAAAGCCTAGGACTCGCATGTCCTGAGGAGTCTGAATGTGACGTTGCATCACAGCGTATGGTGGACGGGCCATGACCGACACGCTCGATCTTCTCCTGCGCGACGCGGTCGCGTCGCTGGCTGCCGCGGGCGTCCCCGATCCTCGGGTGGACGCCGAGCTGCTGGCGGCGCACGTGATGTCGCTCAGCCGCGGGGGAGTGCAGGCCGCCGCCATCCGGGGCGATGCCCTGTCGGCGGAGGATGCGGCGACCCTCGCCGCACTCGTCGCGCGCCGCGCTGCGCGCGAGCCGCTGCAGCACCTGACCGGCCTGGCGCCCTTCCGCCACCTCGAACTCGAGGTCGGCCCCGGAGTCTTCGTGCCGCGTCCCGAGACCGAGCTCCTGGCGCAGCTCGCGATCGATGCTCTGCGGGCCGACGCATCCCCTGCTCCCATCGCGGTCGATCTGGGAACCGGCAGCGGCGCCATCGCCATCGCGATGGCCTCCGAGGTCCCGCATGCCCGCGTCTACGCGATCGAGCGATCGCCGGAGGCCTTCGCCTGGGCGGCGCGCAATGCCGCGCGCCTCGCACCCGACAACCTCGAGGTCGCCCTGGGCGATCTCGCCCAGGCCGCCGTGATGCTCCGCGAGCTCGCAGGGAGCGTCGCCGTCGTCGCATCCAACCCGCCCTATGTTCCCGACAACGCGATCCCGCGCGATCCGGAGGTCCGGCTCTTCGACCCGCCGCAGGCGCTGTACGGGGGACCGGACGGTCTCGACGTCGTGCGCGTCCTCAGCGGCGTGGGCCTGGCGCTCGCACGACCGGGAGGGCTCATCGCCATCGAGCACGGCGAGTGGCAGGGAGAGGATGTGCGCGCCGTGCTCACGGGAGACGGGTGGCGGGCCGCCGCGACGCATCCCGATCTGACGGTGCGGGACCGCGTGACGACCGCCGTGCATCCCTGACGGAGGCCGCACGCCGGGCCAGGACCGCCCGGACATCTGAAATAGACTGGGAGGCCATGACCTCCCTCCTCTTCGATTGCCGCGACGAGGCGCAGCTGCTCGGCGGCATGCGCCAGGCCCGTCACGCCATCGGCCGCGGCGACCTCATCGTCCTCCCGACCGACACCGTGTACGGCATCGCGGCCGACGCGTTCTCCCCGGCCGCCGTCGCGCGACTGCTCGATGCGAAGGGCCGCGGCCGCCAGTCGCCGCCGCCCGTGCTGGTGGCCGGCCGTGCGACCCTGGCCGCCCTCGTCGCCGAGATCCCCGAGCCCGTGGAGCGTCTCGTCGAGGCCTTCTGGCCCGGCGGCCTGACGATCGTGCTTCCGGCCCAGCCCTCGCTCGCGTGGGATCTGGGCGACACGCACGGCACTGTCGCCGTCCGCATGCCCGCCCATCGTCTCGCCCTCGAGCTGCTCGAGGAGACCGGACCTCTGGCGGTCTCGAGCGCCAACAAGACGGGCATCGCCGCGGCCCTCACCGCCGCCGGCGCGCGCACCATGCTCGGCGACCTCGTCGACGTGTACCTCGAGGACGGCATGGTCGAGACCGGCATCGCCTCGACGATCGTGGATGCCACGACCCTCGTCGGCGGCGAGACGCCTGTCGTGCGCGTCCTGCGCGAGGGCGCGATCGACCGCGCCCGCCTCCGCGAGGTGCTCGGCGACCTGCTCGAGCCCGACCCCGCCGATGACCCCGGCACGGGTTCCGACAGCGGAACCGGCACCGGGTCCACCGCGGGAACCGGCGCCGAGTCCGACGCCGAGGCGGTCGAGATGTCCGAGCCGGCCGTCGCCGTCCCGCCGGACACGCCGCCGGCGGACGGCTCCGCGTGAAGCAGTACCTGTTCGCGGTCCTCCTCACCGCGGCGCTCACGCTCTGCCTGGCCTGGGCGGTGTGGCGGCTGAGCTTGAGGTACAAGCTGTACCCCGGCATCCGCGAACGGGATGTCCACAAGACCCCGACCCCGCGGCTCGGGGGCATCGCGATGTTCCTCGGCGTGGTCGCGGCGTTCGTGGTCTCGGCGCACAATCCGTTCTTCTCGATCATCTGGACCGATCCGAACCAGATCTACGCGATCCTCGCCGCCACCGGCATCATCGTCGTCGTCGGCGTCGCCGACGACATCTGGGACCTCGACTGGTTCATCAAGCTCGGCGCGCAGTTCCTCGCCGCGGGCATCATCGCCTGGTTCGGCCAGCTGCAGATCTACACGATCCCGATGTCCGGCGGCATCACGTACCTGCCGAGCGGCCTCAGCGTGCTGCTGACCGTGTTCGCGATCGTCGTCGTCATGAACGCCGTGAACTTCATCGACGGGCTCGACGGCCTCGTCGCGGGCGTCTGTCTCATCGCGAACGCGATCTTCTTCGCCTACTCCTATCTGTTCGTGCGGGATGCCGGCGCCAGCAGCTACTTCAACCTCGCATCCTTCATCGCGGCCGTGCTCGTCGGGGCCTGCGCCGGCTTCCTGCCGCTGAACTGGAGTCCGGCCAAGCTGTTCATGGGGGATGCCGGCGCCCTCATGCTGGGCCTGCTGATGGCGACCTCCGCCATCGCGATCACCGGCACGTGGGACCCGTCGATGCTCGATCCCAACGTCTTCGGCCGCTCGCAGCTGCTCGGCGCCTTCATGCCGATCCTGTTGCCCATCGCCGTCGCGATCCTGCCGCTCATCGACTTCGGCTCCGCCCTCATCCGCCGCCTGCGCGCGGGCAAGTCGCCCTTCTCGCCCGATCGCAAGCACCTCCACCACCGCATGCTCGACATGGGCCACTCAGACCGCGACGCGGTCCTCATCTTCTACGCGTGGACCGCGATCGCCGGCCTCTCGCTCCTGCTTATGTACATCGCCACGCGTCAAGACTGGTGGGGCCAGTACTGGATCGGCGTCGCCTACGGCGTCGTCGGCATCGCGGCGTGCCTCGTCGTCACCTTCACCCCCGCCCGACGGCAGGCCGGCCAGCCCGAAGCCGAGCCCCGCCGACCAGAGGAGACCCCCGCATGAACTATCAGAGACGCACCGCGACGATCATCCTCAACGCGACGCTGCGCTGGGCCGGAATCATCATCGGCATCCTCGCCGTCGTGGCGGCGGGAGTCGGCTACCTCGTCGCCGGCTGGAACGGCCTCTGGAGCGGCCTCGCCGGCGTGCTGCTCGCCGGCCTGTTCTTCGGCCTGACGGCCCTCATGATGCTCATCGGCGCCCGGCTGCCCGGCGATCAGCTGATGTCGACCGGCTATTTCGTCGTCGTCATGGGCGGCTGGTTCGTGAAGGTCGTCGTCTTCCTCATCGGCATGCTGGTGCTCCGCGCACAGCCCTGGATCGTGCCGTGGGTCTTCTTCTTCTCGGCCATCGCGGGCGCGCTCGCATCCCTCGTCGTCGACATCGTCGTGTTCGCGCGAGTGCGCGTTCCGTACGTCGGGGAAGTGCCTCTCCCGGGCTCTTCAGACGATCCCTCGAAGCCGCCGACGAATTCGTGAGCCTGAAGGTTTCCTGATATGGTTGGGGAGTCGTCGCTTGCGCGGCCCGAGCCACATTTGCCTTGTGGCGTGCCAGTGGTCCACGACTCTCCTGACCCCCCGTCGCGCCGTTCCCCGGTGCCCCGAAGCTGGAGCCTAAGCTGTCAATGCACGTCGCCTCAATGATCGCCGCCGCGTCGAGCGATGACGGCGGGTTCCACGGCCCGTCCATCGACGACTTCTTCCCGCCGGCTCTGCTCTTCCCGGGCACGCCGTTCGAGTTGAACCGCGTGATGCTCATCCGCCTCCTCGTGGTCGTGCTTCTGATCCTCATCTGCTGGCTCGCCACGCGTCGCATGAAGATCGTCCCGGGTCGTGGTCAGGCCGCGTTCGAAGCCGTCTTCATGTTCGCGCGGAAGAACATCATCTACGACACCCTCGGTGAAGAGCGCGGCCGCAAGTACGAGCCGATCATCATCACGATGTTCTTCCTCATCCTCTCGATGAACCTGACGGGCACCATCCCCGGTCTCCAGGTCGCGACGACCGCGCTGATCGGCCTTCCGATCGTGCTGGCCCTCATCTCGTGGGTCACCTTCATATACGCCGGCATGCGTGAGAAGGGCTTCCGGTTCTGGAAGGACTCCGTCATGCCGACGGGTGTGCCCGGCTGGCTGCTCGTCTTCATCGTCCCGCTCGAGTTCCTCTCGACCTTCATCGTGCGGCCCGTCACCCTGACGCTGCGACTCACGATGAACATGATCGCGGGCCACATGCTCCTCGTGCTGTGCTTCACGGCCACGCAGTTCTTCTTCTTCACGGTTCTCGCGAACGGCAACCTGCTCGGCCTCCTCGGATTCGGATCGTTCGCGTTCGGGATCGCGTTCACGGTCCTCGAGCTGTTCATCGCGGCGCTGCAGGCCTACGTCTTCGCAGTCCTCACTGCCATCTACATCCAACTCGCGGTCGCCGAAGAGCACTGATCCGCTCCGGCCGCTCCACCCAAACCCCTTCGAAAGGAACCACCCAGTGAACATCGTCGGACAACTCGCTCCGCTCGCCTTCGGTCTCGCCGTCATCGGCTCCGGTATCGGCGTCGGCTACGTCATCGGCAAGACGATCGAGTCGGTCGCACGTCAGCCCGAGCTGCAGGGCCGTCTCCAGAGCCTCATGTTCATCGGTATCGCTCTGACTGAGGCCCTCTGCTTCATCGCCATCGCCGTCGCATTCATCCCGTTCCCCAAGCCGTAATCGGCCCGCACAGCCAAGGAGTCTGAATGCTCGAGGCATTCGTCACCGCTGCGGCGGACGAGCAGGTCAGCCCCGTCCTCCCCGCGCTCCCCGACCTGGTCTGGGGCACGCTCGCGTTCGTCATCGTGCTCGTGTTCTTCATCTGGAAGATCCTGCCCACCATGAACAAGCTGCTCGACGAGCGCGCCGACGCCATCCAAGGTGGCATCGAGCGCGCGGATGAGGCGCAGGCCCAGGCCACCGCCGCGCTCGAGGAGTACACGGCGAAGCTCGCCGACGCCCGCGGCGAGGCCGCGGCGATCCGCGACCAGGCCCGTGCCGACGGCGCGAAGATCATCGCCGACGCCAAGGAGCAGGCTCAGGCCGAGGCCGCTCGCGTCACGGCCAACGCGCAGGCCCAGCTCGCCGCCGAGCGTCAGACGGCGTTCGTCCAGCTGCGCGGCGAGGTCGGGACGCTGGCTCTCGACCTGGCCGGCGGTGTGATCGGCGAGACCCTCGCCGACGACACGCGTGCGCAGTCCGTCGTCGACCGCTTCCTCGCGGAGCTCGAGGCGTCCGAAACGGCTGGCAAGGCCTGATGGGCAGCGCGACCACTCAGGCCGTGGCGGCGACGACCGCGGCACTGAACGCCGCTTCGTCCGTCGACCTCAGTGTCGCCGGCGAGCTCTTCGCCGCGGCCCGGATCCTGAGCGCGTCGCCGCAGCTGCGCGGGGCGCTCGCCGACTCGGCTGCGCCCGCGCAGGCGCGCACTGCTGTCGTTCGCGACGTGTTCGGCAAGGCTCTGTCGGCACCGGCGGTCGCCCTCCTGCACACCGCCGTCTCCCAGGCATGGTCGTCTGAGGACGACCTCGTCGGCGGACTCGAGGAGATGGCCGTTCGCGCGGCGACCAAGGCGGACCCGGCGGCGGATGTCGAGGGCGAGCTGTTCGAGTTCTCGCGCATCGTCGCGGCGAACCCGGAGCTGGAGCTCGGGCTCGGCAGCCGCGTGGGCGCCTCGGAGAAGAAGGGCGAGCTCGTCGAGTCGCTCCTGCGGGGACGCGCGAGCGAGGCGACCCTGCTCATCGCAGCCTCCCTGATCCGCGAGCCCCGCGAGCGTCGCGTGCGCGAGCTGCTCGCCTGGGCGATGCGTCTCGCGGCCGCCCAGCACGGCCGGACGGTCGCGACGGTCTACTCCGCCGCGCCGCTGAGCGCGGCGCAGTCCGAGCGGCTGTCGAACGCACTGGCCGCGAAGTACGACACCCAGGTGTCGCTCAACTCCGTGATCGACCCGACCGTGGTCGGCGGACTGCGCGTGCAGGTCGCCGACGACGTCATCGACGCGACCGTGTCGGCGCGACTCGCCGACCTCCGTCGGCGCCTCGCCGGCTGATCCAGACTTCCCGCCCACGGCGGAGACTTCGGGGCCGAGGCCCCATGAACGAAGGAAGACAATGGCAGAACTCTCCATCAGCCCCGACGTCATCCGTGACGCGCTGAAGGACTTCGTCGCCGCATACGAGCCCACCGGGGCCGTTGCGACCGAGGTCGGCACGGTCGTCGACGCGGCCGACGGCATCGCCCACGTCGAGGGACTCCCCGGCGCCATGGCGAACGAGCTCGTGACGTTCGCGGACGGCACGAAGGGCCTGGCCCTGAACCTCGACGAGCACGAGATCGGTGTCGTCGTCCTCGGCGAATTCGCCGGCATCGAGGCTGGCCAGCAGGTCACCCGCACCGGCGAGGTGCTCTCGGTCCCGGTCGGCGACGGCTACCTCGGTCGCGTGGTCGACCCGCTGGGCAACCCGATCGACGGCCTCGGCCCCGTGGCATCGGAGGGCGCGCGCGCCCTCGAGCTCCAGGCGCCCGGCGTCATGCAGCGCAAGAGCGTGCACGAACCGCTCCAGACGGGCATCAAGGCGATCGACGCCATGATCCCGGTCGGTCGCGGCCAGCGTCAGCTCATCATCGGCGACCGCCAGACCGGCAAGACCGCGATCGCGATCGACACGATCATCAACCAGAAGGCCAACTGGGAGTCCGGCGACGAGAACAAGCAGGTCCGCTGCATCTATGTCGCGATCGGCCAGAAGGGCTCGACGATCGCCTCCGTCAA
Source organism: Microbacterium sp. sgz311019 (assembly GCF_056135325.1). NCBI lineage: Bacteria > Bacillati > Actinomycetota > Actinomycetes > Micrococcales > Microbacteriaceae > Microbacterium > Microbacterium sp. sgz311019. Next base: position 49,174 of record NZ_JBWAXO010000010.1, read on the forward strand.
GGGCGCCCTCGAGGACGCCGGTGCGATGGCCTACACCACCATCGTTGCCGCCCCCGCATCCGACCCGGCCGGCTTCAAGTACCTGGCCCCCTACACCGGCTCGGCCATCGGTCAGCACTGGATGTACGGCGGCAAGCACGTCCTGATCATCTTCGACGACCTGTCGAAGCAGGCCGAGGCCTACCGCGCCGTGTCGCTGCTCCTGCGCCGCCCGCCGGGGCGCGAGGCCTACCCGGGTGACGTCTTCTACCTGCACTCGCGTCTGCTCGAGCGTTGCGCGAAGCTGTCCGACGAGCTCGGTGCCGGATCGATGACGGGTCTTCCGATCATCGAGACGAAGGCCAACGACGTGTCGGCCTACATCCCGACGAACGTCATCTCGATCACGGACGGCCAGATCTTCCTGCAGTCCGACCTGTTCAACGCGAACCAGCGCCCCGCCGTGGATGTCGGCATCTCGGTGTCCCGCGTCGGCGGTGACGCCCAGGTCAAGTCGATCAAGTCGGTCTCCGGAACGCTCAAGCTCGAGCTCGCACAGTACCGCTCGCTCGAGGCGTTCGCGATGTTCGCGAGCGACCTGGATGCGGCGTCCCGTCGCCAGCTGGCGCGCGGCGCTCGTCTGACCGAGCTGCTCAAGCAGCCGCAGTACTCGCCGTACCCGGTGGAGGAGCAGGTCGTCTCGATCTGGGCCGGCACCAACGGCAAGCTGGACTCGGTCCCGGTGGAGGACGTTCTGCAGTTCGAGAGCGAGCTGCTCGAGCACCTCCGACTGAACACCAACGTGCTCGACACGCTCCGCCAGACGAATGTTCTCGACGACGCGACCAAGGCGGAGCTGAACAAGCAGACGGACGTGTTCCTCGAGGAGTTCCTCGGCAAGGGTCGTGCGATCGACCAGCCGGGTCACGAGGAGTTCCAGCCGACCGGTGCCGGCGACGTCGTGCAGGAGCGGGTCGTCAAGGGCCGCCGGGGCTGAGCCCGCGGAACAAGAACCATGGGCGCACAACTCCGGGTCTACAAGCAGAAGATCGCTTCTGCCCAGACGACCAAGAAGATCACGAAGGCGATGGAGCTCATCGCGGCTTCGCGCATCCAGAAGGCGCAGGCCCGCGTGCGCGCGTCCTCGCCGTATGCGCGCGCGGTGACTCGTGCGGTCTCGGCGGTCGCGACGCGCTCGAACGCGACGCACCCGCTGACCACCGCGCGTGAGAAGGTGACGCGGTCCGCCGTCGTCATCTTCTCCTCCGACCGCGGTCTGGCGGGCGCCTTCAACTCGCAGATCATCCGCGCCGGCCTGGAGCTCGCCGAGCTGCTGCGCTCGGAAGGCAAGGAGCCGGTCTACTACCTCATCGGACGCAAGTCGGTCGGATACTTCCAGTTCCGCCGTCTGTCGAGCGAGGCTGAGTGGGTCGGCGACACCGACACACCGCACTTCGAGACCGCGGTCGAGATCGCGCAGACGCTCGTCGACGCGTTCAATCGGGGCGGCGACAGCGGGGGAGTGGATGAGATCCACCTCGTCTACAACCGCTTCGTCAGCATGATGACGCAGACGCCCGAGAACGTGCGGCTCCTGCCGCTCGAGGTCGTCGACGCTCCGGAGGACAGCACCACGGTGTTCCCGGAGTACGACTTCGAGCCCGAGGCGAGCCTCGTGCTCGACGCGCTGCTGCCGGTCTACATCCAGAGCCGTATCTTCAACGCGCTCCTGCAGTCGTCGGCGGCGAAGCACGCCGCGACGCAGAAGGCGATGAAGTCCGCCAGCGACAACGCCGACAAGCTCATCACCGACTACACCCGCCTGCGCAACAATGCGCGTCAGGCGGAGATCACGCAGCAGATCGCCGAGATCGTCGGCGGCGCCGACGCACTGGCGTCTGGCAACTGAGACCACACGAGGAAGACACCACACATGAGCACCACCGCTACTGCCGAGCCGGCCACCGCGGTCGTCGGTCGCGTCGCGCGCGTGACCGGACCCGTCGTCGACATCGAGTTCCCGCACGACGGCATCCCGGACATCTACAACGCGCTCAAGACGACGATCACGATCGGCGACGAGTCGACCGAGATCACGCTCGAGGTCGCCCAGCACCTCGGGGACGACCTGGTGCGCGCGATCGCGCTCAAGCCCACGGACGGCATCGTCCGCGGCCAGGAGGTGCGCAACACCGGCGAGCAGATCACGGTCCCGGTCGGCGACGTCACAAAGGGCAAGGTCTTCAACGTCATCGGCGAGGTGCTCAATGCCGAGCCGGGCGAGAAGATCGAGATCACCGAGCGCTGGCCGATCCACCGCAAGGCGCCGAACTTCGACCAGCTCGAGTCCAAGACGCAGATGTTCGAGACCGGCATCAAGGTCATCGACCTCCTGACGCCCTACGTGCTCGGCGGAAAGATCGGCCTGTTCGGCGGCGCCGGCGTCGGCAAGACCGTCCTCATCCAGGAGATGATCCAGCGCGTCGCGCAGGACCACGGTGGTGTGTCGGTGTTCGCCGGTGTCGGCGAGCGCACCCGTGAGGGCAACGACCTGATCCACGAGATGGAGGAGGCGGGCGTCTTCGACAAGACCGCCCTCGTCTTCGGCCAGATGGATGAGCCGCCGGGGACGCGTCTGCGCGTGGCGCTGTCCGCCCTCACCATGGCGGAGTACTTCCGCGATGTGCAGGGCCAAGACGTGCTGCTGTTCATCGACAACATCTTCCGCTTCACGCAGGCGGGCTCCGAGGTGTCGACGCTGCTCGGCCGCATGCCCTCCGCGGTGGGCTACCAGCCGAACCTCGCCGACGAGATGGGTGTGCTCCAGGAGCGCATCACGTCGACGCGCGGACACTCCATCACGTCGCTGCAGGCCATCTACGTGCCCGCGGACGACTACACCGACCCGGCTCCCGCCACGACGTTCGCGCACCTGGACGCCACGACCGAGCTGTCGCGTGAGATCGCGTCGAAGGGTCTGTACCCCGCCGTCGACCCGCTGACGTCGACGAGCCGCATCCTGGACCCCCGCTACATCGGCGCCGACCACTACCGCGTGGCGACCGCCGTGAAGCAGATCCTCCAGAAGAACAAGGAGCTCCAGGAGATCATCGCGATCCTCGGTGTCGACGAGCTCTCCGAAGAGGACAAGGTCGTCGTGTCGCGCGCACGCCGCATCCAGCAGTTCCTCTCCCAGAACACCTACATGGCGAAGAAGTTCACCGGTGTCGAGGGTTCGACGGTTCCGATCAAGCAGACGATCGAGTCGTTCGACGCCATCGTGCGCGGTGACTTCGACCACGTCGCCGAGCAGGCCTTCTTCAACGTCGGTGGCATCTCCGATGTCGAGGAGAAGTGGGCGCAGATCCAGAAGGAGAACGGCTGACATGCCGCTGCAGGTGAGTCTGGTCTCGGCCGAGGAGGAGATCTGGTCGGGTGAGGCGTCGCTGGTCGTCGCCAAGACCGTCATCGGCGAGATCGGCTTCATGGCCGGACACTCGCCCGTGCTCGCGCTGCTCGCCGAGGGTCAGGTGCGCATCACGCGTCCGGACGACACCCGCGTGGTGGCCGACGCGAAGGATGGCTTCCTCTCCGTCGAGAACGACGTCGTGACGATCGTGGCGAGCACCGCCGCCCTCGCCTCCTGACACAGGACACCGGAACCGCCCTCTGCCTCCGGGCAGGGGGCGGTTCCGCATCCACCGAAAGGACGCCACGGTGCTGATCCTGCTGCCACCCTCCGAGACGAAGCATCCCGGGGGCGTCCGCCGCCCGCTCGATCTCGACACGTTGGCCTTCCCCGAGCTGCGGCGCGAGCGCGAGGCCGTCGTCGACGCGCTCGTCGCGCTTTCCTCACATGAGGATGAGGCGGCACGGGTGCTCAAGCTCAGCGAACGGCAGCGCCCGGAGATCGCAGCCAACGCGCGACTGCGCGAGGCACCGACGATGCCCGCCGTCGACCGCTACACCGGGGTGCTGTTCGATGCGCTCGATGCGTCGTCGCTGGATGCCGCGGCTCGCCGCTGGCTCGGCGCGCATGTGCTCATCCACTCCGCGCCCTTCGGGCCCGTCGGAGCGCTCGACCGCATCCCGGCGTACCGGCTCGCGGCGAACACCTCGCTTCCTGGCGTACCGCCGCTGACCCGGCATTGGGGCGGCGCGGTCACGGCGGCTCTGGCCGCAGCATCCCCGTCGTTCGTGCTCGATCTGCGCTCCGAGGCGTACGCGGCGCTGGGGCCCGTGCCCGCCGGTGTGGCGACGCGCTACGTACGTGTGGTCACCGAGGGCCCGGACGGCTCCGCACGGGCGCTCAACCACTTCAACAAGCACGCCAAGGGCGCGTTCGTCCGCGCGCTCGCCGAGACCCGCCCGCGTGCGGCGACGCCAGCCGGGCTGCTGCGCTGGGCCGATGCCGCGGGCTTCACCCTTCGCGAGGGCTCCGCCCCCGGCGAGCTCGACCTCGTCGTCTGAAACCAGCGACGCCGGTGGGACGAGCATCCGTCCCACCGGCGTCGGCCGTCCGATTCAGCGCGTGGTCTGCACGGCTCCCGTGCGGGCGCGGATCTGCTCCGCGACCGCGATGGCGTCGCCTGCGGGCGCGTCGGACTGGCGGTCCGGACGCGCGATGAACAGGTAGAGCCCGCCGACCACCAGGACGACGCCGAGGCCGATCAGGACGATCCAGTCGGTCACGAAGTTGCCCGACGCACCAGGCTGGGCGAGCAGGAACATGGCGAAGATGCCGTAGGCGAGCGCCGCGACGTTGACCACGATGCCCGCGCGTCCGAGCGAGAACGGGCCGGCCGGGCGCCACCCCTTGACGCGCTGACGCAATGCCGCGAGCACGACCATCTGGAACGCGACGTAGATGCCCAGCACCGCGAACGACGTCACCGCGACCAGCAGGTCGGCGTTGATGAAGATCAGCACGGCGATGATCACGGGAACCGTGCACGCGACGAGAAGCGCGTTAGCCGGCACCTTCGTGCGCGGGGTCACCTTCGAGAGCCACTTGTGACCAGGCAGCATCCCGTCGCGGGCGAAGGAGTACAGCAGACGGCTGGCGGCGGCCTGCAGGCTCAAGACGCATGAGAGGAACGCGGTCACCGCGACGACGAGGAAGATCTTCGCGCCGATCGGGCCGAGAGCCGAATCGAGGATCGCCGGGATCGGGTCGCCCTCTTTGCCGGAGACGATGGCCGGGAGGTCGGGCGCGGCCAGCACGTAGCCGCCGAACGAGAAGAGCGCGGAGACGCCCCCTACCAGGATGGTCAGCGCCATGGCGCGCGGGATGCGGATCGCAGGGCGTGCGACCTCCTCGGCGACGTCGCCGCACGCCTCGAACCCGTAGAACAGGAACAGGCCGGCGAGGGCGGCTCCCAGGAACGCCGTCAGGTAGCTCCCGTTGCCCTGGACGCCCATCGTGTCGAAGAACACGCTGAAGGGCTGCTTGCGCTGGAAGATGATGAGGTAGAGCCCCACGCCGATGACGCCGACGAGCTCCGCCGCGAGTCCGATCTGCGCGACGCGGGCCATCGTCTTCGTGCCCGAGAAGTTCAGGCCCAGCGCGACCAGCAGCAGCACGACGGTGAGGATGAGGGTCCACAGGGGAGTGTTGGGAAGGCCGAACAGGCTCGCCATGAAGCCCGAGCCGTACTCCGCGACGGCGGTGATCGTGACGATCATGGCCCAGATGTAGACCCACGCCGCCATCCACGCGTAGCGGCGGCCCCAGAGGCGCCGCGCCCAGGGGTAGATGCCGCCATGGATGGGGTACTGCGACACGACCTCGCCGAACACGAGCGACACGAGCAGCTGACCGGCGCCGACGATGAAGATCCAGAAGATCGAGGGCGGGCCGCCCACCGACATGGCCAGCGCGAACAGCGAGTACACGCCGACCAGAGGCGAGAGGTAGGTGAAGCCGAGGGCGAAGTTCGCCCAGAAGCTCATCGAGCGGTTGAAGTGATCCTGGTATCCCAGGACATTGAGGTGAGCCTCGTCATCGAGGATCGCCGGCTTTTCGGGCAGGCTGGACATCGCTTCCTTTCGGGTGAGCGTTTCGAGGGGATGCAGACGGTCGGGTGGCCGTCAGCCGATGCGGATCATCTTCTTGTTGACGAATTCATCGGCACCGAAGCGGCCGAGCTCACGGCCCGATCCGCTGCGCTTCACGCCGCCGAAGGGGAGCTCTGCTCCGTCGGCGGCGACGACGTTGACGAAGACCATGCCCGCTTCGATGCCGTCCGCGACGCGGAGGGCCTGTTCGGCATCCGTCGTGAACACGTAGGAGCCGAGACCGAACGGGGTGTCGTTGGCGAGCGCGACCGCCTCGCCCTCGTCGGCGACCCGGAACACCTGGGCGACCGGGCCGAAGAACTCCTCGTGGAAGGCGTCGCTGCCGGGCTTCACATCCGTGAGGATCGTCGCCGAGTAGTAGTTGCCGCGGCGAACACCGCCCGAGTGGAGGGTGGCGCCCTGTGACACGGCACGCGACACCTGCTCGGAGAGGATCTCGGCCGCGCGCTCGCTCGAGAGCGGTCCGAGGGCCGTGCCCTCCTGCTTCGGGTCGCCTTCGGCGACGGCGTTCATGGCGGCGGTGAACTTCTCGAGGAAGGCGTCGTAGAGCTCGTCCGCAACGATGAAGCGCTTGGCGGCGTTGCAGGCCTGGCCGTTGTTGTCGACGCGGGCGAGGACCGCCGCATCCACCGTCGCATCCAGGTCATCCGTCGACAGCAGGATGAAGGGATCCGACCCGCCGAGCTCGAGCACGACCTTCTTGAGGTGCCGGCCGGCGACCTCTGCGACCGCGGCACCCGCCCGCTCGGAGCCCGTGAGAGAGACGCCCTGGACCCGCGGGTCGGCGATCACCGTCTCGATCTGCGCGTGCGAGGCGTAGAGGTTGACGTACGCGCCCTCGGGGAAGCCGGCATCCCGGAAGATCTGCTCCATCGCGGCAGCCGACTCCGGGCACTGCTCCGCGTGCTTGAGGAGGATCGTGTTGCCGATGACGAGGTTCGGGCCGGCGAAGCGGGCCACCTGGTAGTACGGGAAGTTCCAGGGCATGATTCCCAGCAGCACGCCCAGCGCCGATCGGCGGATGAACGCCGACCCTTCGCCGGCGAGCAGATCGATCTGCTCGTCCGCCATCAGCGTCTCGGCGTTGTCGGCGTAGTACTCGTAGATCGCCGCGGCGAACTCGACCTCGCCGACCGCCTGCTCGATCGGCTTGCCCATCTCGCGCACGATGATCTCGCCGAGCTCCTGCGCCCGCTCGTTGTGCAGCTCGCCCACGCGCCGGATGAGCGCGGCTCGCTCCGCGACGGTCGAGCTCTTCGACCAGGTGCGGTACGCGTCGTGTGCGGAGGCGATCGCCGACTGCAGGTCGGCGTCCGAGATGGTCGCGTAGGTCTTGACGATCTGACCGGTGAGCGGATCGGTCACGGCGTAGGGCATGCGGTACTCCTTCGGGATGCACGCGCCGGATCTCCGTCCGCCGCGCTGCGAACTCAGGTAAAAGATATACCAGCGAATGATTCATTTGGCGAGGGGTTCGGTGCACGAGCAGGGACTGCCGTGCGGATCAGGGACGGTGGACCGCGGGACGCGGGAGCACCGTGAACGGCGCTCCCGCGCATTCCGCGCGCGTCTTCGACTCCGCGATCGTGCCGACCTGCAAGGCGGGCTCGGTCGACACGATGACCCGGCCGTCCGCGTTCACGAGGGCCATCGGCTCGTCGGCGTCGAGGAAGGCGGGAAGCAGGTCGCGCTCGAGTCGGCGCACGGCGACATCGGCTCCCACGACCCCCGCGACGGCGCCGGTGGCGGGCGAGCGCACGGGAGACGTGAACGTGAGGATGTAGTCGCACGTGCACAGGTGGTCGACGTACGGGCCGGTCACGTGTGCCTGGAAAGTCGTCGCGGGCACGCGGAACCACTCGAGCGACCGGAAGTCGCGCAGGTACTCGGCGTAGCCACGTGTCGAGAGGTCGAGCCGTGTCGGCACCGTCGTGGCGCCGAGGACGGGGTTGTCGTCCAGCGGCCCCAGCCACCAGGCGAAATGGACGCCGCGCGCGGAGACGACGTCGCTGTCGGCGATGAAGCCCGCGCCGACGAATCGGGGGTCGGCGGTGTCGAGCACGGGGAGGACGAGGTCGGCGACCGCTCCGTCGATCTCCGCGCGTGTGGGGTCGGAGCGCAAGGCGTCCTCCACCTCGCCCCGCCACGCATCCAGAAGTGTGAAGACCTCGCGCGTGCGGTCGTCGACGAGGGCGGCGAGCTCAGGCGCTGAGCGGCTCATCCAGGGTCCCTCCTCTCTCGACGCGGGCCTTCGCCGCGAGCACGCGTTCGGTCAGGAGGGCGATCAGCGCACAGGCCGCCTCGCGCGCGGGAGCCGGGCGGCAGGCGGCCACGGCGCGCACGATCCCCCGGTCATGCGCAAGAGTCTCGGCGCGCACCGCCGCATCGTCGAGCCCGATCAGCAGCACGGGGGCCGCATCGGCCTGCAGCCTGATCTGCTCGCGCACGAGTCGCGGCGACTGGCTCAGCACTGCGAGCTCGAGGAAGAACCCGCCCTGGTTCGTGCGTGCGGCGGCCGGGCCGGAGAAATCCGCCTCGCCGAGCCACGCGTCCAGGCGCTCGGCGTCGCCGGGCGCCGCGCGTTCCGCCGCGCGCTCGGTGGCCGCGGCCACGATCGCGCAGAAGTAGACGGCGATGTCGCCGATCTCGACCTGGCTGAGGTTGCGCAGCCGGGCGGTCAGGATGCCGCGGTGCTCCGCGTCGTCGTGGACGACGAAGCTGCCGCCCTCGCGGCCGCGCCGCGTCTCGACGAGTCCGCTGTCGCGGAGGACGCCGAGACCCTCGCGCACCGTGATGAGGGCGACGCCGAAGCGCCGCGCCAGCTCGGGCTCGCTCGGCAGCCGCTCGCCGGGCGCCAGCACGCCCAGGACGATGCCGTCCGTGATGCGGCGCGCGACCTGCTCCGCGCGCCCGGTATCCGACAGCTGCGCGAACACGGCCTCGCGCGCACCGGGTCCGACCCTCGACGACACGTGCCCACCATAGCCGAGCGAACGGGAAGGGGCCCGGCCGCCGTGGCGGACCGAGCCCCGTCCGGTTAGAACTACTTGGCGCCCTTCGCCGCCACGACCTGGAAGGCCTTGGTGATCTCCTGCGAGATGCTGTTGCCCGCGGCATCCTTTCCGGTCACACGCAGGTCGATCCAGCCGCCCGCGTCCGGCACCGGTACCGAGGCGCCGTAGATCGCGACGAACGCACGTCCCCGGGAGAACGAGTTCGGCGACGGCTCACCCGGGCCGGACGTGTCGCGCGAGCGCAGCGTCAAGGGCACGGTCTTCCATTCGCCGCCCGACACGCGGGCCTCCATCGTGGCGTCTGTGATCGCCGCCGTGCCCTCCGCGCCCTGGACATGCGAGAGCTGCAGGTCGAGTGGGACCGGAGCGCCCTTCCTGCGGTCAGCGCCGATCACGCCCTGTGAGTCGCGGGCCACGTCGTAGTACGCCTGCAGCATCGGCAGCATGATGCGGGCGTAGTCCGTCGTGGGGACGGTCGTCGAGAACGTCCACTCGGTGCGGGTCGCGGTCGAACCGGGCGAGAGGAACCCGTCCTGGGTGGCGACGTCGACGAGGCGGAAGTCGTGCTTCCCCGCGGGCATGTCCCACACGGCGAACCCGCCGTGTTCGGACTGTGCTGTCTGGACTCCGTCCATGTACAGCGTCGCCGACTGCGTGAAGTGCGGATTGCCGGCATACGTGTCGACGGATCCTGTGCGCTCCGGGTTCGCGCCGTCCGCCCAGTTCGGCAGGTTGAACTGCAACCCCAGGCCGTCCTTCAACGGCGCCCAATAGCCGGGTCCGACGTAAGGTCGCACGATCGCCTCGAAGTACGAGTCTCGCGTGCGCGACCCCGCGTCGTAGCTGCGGATCACATCCCGGATCTGCCAGGTGGCATCCATGTCCTGGACGGTCTGAGACCAGCGCATGTTCTCGGTGCTGACCCATTCCGTTCGAGTGATGCCCCGTGTCGTGCGCATCGGGAACCCGGCGCCGTAGATCGCGTTCGGGGAGAAGTCCGACCGGAACTCGCCGACGACTCTGCCCTTCTGGCCCGCATACGTCGTGTCGATGCGCGCAAGCTTCTTCGGGGCGTAGGCGAGATCGGAGGGGATGCTTCCCGCGCTGTAGCGCGCGATGTCCCAGATCTCGTCGACGTCCACGATTCCTGTGCCGGTGATGGTGGTGGCGCCGGCGTGGATCTGCGCGAGCAGCTGCCTGCCCTGGACGCCGCTGATGCCGGCGACCCAGCCGGCGACGGGTGTTCCGTCGTCCGCGGCGGCCCACTCGCTGAGCTCGCCGTCGGCATCGTTCACGACCACGACGAGCTTCGCTCCGGCCGCGAAGGCGTTCGCCGCCCGGTCGTGCGAGGACACGGCATCCGAGCGCGTGATCACTGCCGCCTTGCCGCGGACGTCGACCGCCGCGAGGTCCGCGGCCGAGCCTGTGCCCGCATCCACGGCCGTCAGGCGGATGTCTCCGTCCTGCAGGGTCGATCCGAACTGGGGGATGACATCGAGCGCGAGCTTGCCCGCGCTGAGAGACAGCGCCGGCTTCTGCAGACGCCACCGCGTGGTGAAGTCGAGCTTCTGGTCCGCATCGACCTTCATCGGCTGCGCGTAGAAGCCGTCCTCGACGGTGGGCAGCATCGTACCCGTGGTGAAGTCGTCCACCGTGAGATCCATGCGCTGAACGACGGCATCGAGGCCTTTGGTGCCGACGTCGACGCTCACCGGCTTGGCGGCGCGTGCGTCGAGCGCCACGGTGGCGTCCTTCCCCTCGAGCTTGACGCTCGGGTCGCCGACGAGCACGGTCACCTGGCTGTCGAGCGTGCGATTCAGGTCGATGTACGAGAGCACTGCGTACCGGCCCGCCGGCAGGCGCAGCGTGGTGTCGCCCTCGACGGCCACCGTCATGATGGCTTGATTCTTCTGATCCCAGATGTACGTGAAGGCCTCGATCGGCTCTCCGTCGAAGCCGGTCGCGGTGATCTTCAGGTCGTACCGCTCGGCTTCGGCGATGATGCCGAGCGCTGTGCGGGTCACCGGGGCGCCGTCGACGGTCGCGATGAGGGCACCGGAGTACTGGTGTCCCTTCGGCACGGCGGTCTGGTCTCCGCTGACGGTCACGGACCGGGTCTCGCCGGCGGGGATCGTCAGCGAGTCCGCGGAGAGCGAGATGACACCCTGGATGCCGGAGACCGACAGCGGTCCCGGCCCCTCGTCGGTCACCGGCGTGGTGTCGGCGAGCGACGCGTCCAGCGACAGCGTCACGGCCGTGTCACCGCGGTTGGTGTACGCGATCGTGCGGGTGAGCGTCCGGGCGGCGTCGCCCCATCTCAGCATCCCGAAGTCGCCCGACCCGGAGGCGATCACCTGCGCGGTCGTGGCGGCCGCCACGTTCACGGCGCCGGCGCCGACCTGGTAGGGCGTCAGCCCGACGTCCCGCGCCGTGCTGGTCAGAGCGGCCCGCAGCTGTGCGGCGGTGTAATCGGGGTGCTGCTGCAGGATGATCGCGGCTGCGCCGGCGACGTGCGGGGTCGCCATCGAGGTGCCGCTCATCGTCACATACGAGCCACTGCCGGGACTCTGCGCCGATCGTGCAGCGGTGATGTTGTTCCCCGGACCTGCGATGTCCGGCTTCATGGCGCCGGAGAAGGCCAGCGGGCCCTGGCTGGAGAACCAGGACAGTGCGCCGGACGGATGATCGACCGAGCCGACGGTCAGCGCGCTCGCCGCGGAGCCAGGGGTGCCGATGGTCTCGGGGTTCGCGGCGTTGCCCGCCGCGACGATGAACAGTGCGCCGGTCTTCGCCGACAGGTCGTCCAGCGCCCGCGACATCAGGTCGTCGCCGCCCGAGGGCTGCTGCGAGCCGAGGCTCATCGAGACGATCTTGGCGTGCTGCGCGGCCCACTCCATTCCGGCGATGATCCACGAGTCCTGGCCGAAGCCGCCGTCGCCGAGGACCTTGCCCATGACGACCTTCGCGCCGGTGGCGACACCGCGGTACTTGCCCTCGCTCGCGGCGCCCGTGCCCACGATGGTCGAGGTGACGTGCGTGCCGTGTCCGACCGGGTCGACGTCGACCGCCTGACCGGGCACGAAGCTCGTCGAGCCGGGAGCCATCTGGCCGGCGAGGTCCGGGTGGGTCCCGTCGTACCCGGTGTCCAGCACAGCGACGGTCACGCCGGTGCCGGTGAGGCCTGCGGCCCATGCCGCCGGCGCGCCGATCCACGGCACGGAGGAGTCGAGGGACGCCTTGACCTTGCCGTCGAGCTGGATCGACGCGATGCCGCTGTCGAGCGACGGGGTGCTGGTCGCGGACAGCGCGGTCGCGCCCTTGGCGGATGCGCGCTTGCCCTTGCCGGTCAACGACTTCCAGGTCTGCTTGGCATCCTTGTGGGACGCGGTGGCCACCGCACCGTCGACGCTCGGCAGGCTCCGGCCCACGGCGAGTCCGGGGACCGGTGTCGAGGGCGCGGTGCGGCCGGACAGCTCGAGGATGACCGGGGTGGACGTCACGTGTGCGTCGTCGTAGCCGTACTGGATCAGCTTGGTGACGTTGAACAGGTCGGGGTCCAGGGCGCCCGATGCGATATAGGGCTGCGCCGCATCCGGAATCACGTGCAGCTCCGTGCCGATCTGCAGCGTCTTGACTCCGGCGCCCGGCTCAGCAGTGTCGATCTGGACCGTGTGCTTGCCGTCGGCGAGATCCGTCACGTGCACGCGATCGCCGGTCACCAGTGTGACGGTGTGCTCGTCGCCGGCGGGTGCGGGCGTGGACGACGAGGCGGATGGCGAAGTGGCGGCCGCAGCGGGGAGTGCCGTTGCGCCGAAGCCGGTCACGCCGATCGCGATGCTGCCGACAGCGGCGGTGAACGAGATGACACGCCGTCGCGCGGGTCGTCCTTCTCGAGGATCCATGGAAGCCCTTCCGGTTGGGATGTGGGCCCACGGTCTCATGGGGTCGGACTATCGTCTGTGGCGAAGATCCGCCATGACCGGCATCCGCCAGGAGACCGCCGAGGCGCGATGCGGTCGGGGAGGCGAGCCCGAACGGAGGCCTGGATGCTCGAGGTGATCGGACCCGGCGACGCCACGTCACGGTTCCGCCGATTTAAAGATTCAGTATAGGATGTATTAGCCTCCCCAGCCCGTGGTGCTCGCCACCGCGAATCGAGGGCGGCGCGTGACGACGCGGAAGGCCGACGATGGATGACGTGAACCGGGAACGGGGAGTGCTGGCCGGCGTGCGCGTCGCCGACTTCTCACGGGTCCTCGCCGGCCCGTACGCCACCATGACCCTCGCCGACTTCGGTGCCGACGTCGTGAAGATCGAACCGCCGGCCGGCGACGACACGCGGCACTGGCATCCGCCCGTCGACGCGGACGGCATGGCGACCTACTTCGCGAGCGTCAACCGCAACAAGCGGTCTGTGCGCCTCGATCTGGCGACGGATGCGGGCCGCGCCGAGGCGTGGCGCCTCGCGAGCACCGCCGATGTCGTCGTCGAGAACTTCCGCCCCGGCGTCATGGATCGCTTCGGCCTGGGCTACGAGACCGTGGCCGCCTCGAACGCGGGTGTGGTGTACGCATCCATCACGGGCTTCGGGGCCGGCCCCGGCGCCGCGCTCGCGGGCTACGACCTGCTCGTGCAGGCGGTCGGCGGGCTGATGTCGATCACCGGAGACCCCGAGGGCGCACCGGCCAAGGCGGGCGTCGCACTGGTCGACGTCCTGTGCGGCCTCAACGCCGTGTCCGGCATCCTGCTCGCCCTGCGCGAGCGCGACCGCACGGGGCGCGGCCAGCACGTCGAGGTGAACCTGCTGCACAGCCTCCTCTCGGCCCTGACGAACCAGGCCGCCTCGACGCTCGCCACGGGTGCCGCCCCCCGACGCCTGGGCAACGCGCATCCCTCGATCTCGCCGTACGCGGTGTACCGTGCGGCCGATCGCGACCTCGTCATCGCGGTCGGCAACGACAAGCAGTTCGCCGCTCTCGCCGGGGTGCTCGGCATCCCGTCGCTCGCCGTCGACGCGCGTTTCGCCGCGAATGCCGACCGCGTCGCTCACCGCGCGGAGCTGACGGCGGAGCTCGAGCGGGCGCTCGCGGGGGCATCCGCCGCCGACTGGGTCGGCCGGCTCACCGCCGCCGGCGTGCCGTCGGGTCTCGTCAACGACATCGGCGAAGCCATCGCCCTCGCCGACCGTCTCGGCCTCGACCCGGTCGTCGCGCTCGGCGCGAGCCGCACGATCTCGAGCCCGATCGGGCTCGCCGGCACCCCCGCCGCCTACCTGACCCCGCCGCCGTCGCTCGACCGCGACGCCGGCGCCGATTGGCTCCCGAGAGAGGACCCGACATGACGATCGCACAGGTCGCGAACCCCCGCATCGACCAGGTGTTCGACTTCGACGCGCTGCTCACAGATGAGGAGCGGGCCTGGCAGCAGAAGGCGCGGGCCTTCGCGCAGAACCGCATCCTGCCGGTCATCGAGGAGGACTTCGAGAACCGCCACTTCCGCCGCGAGCTGATCCCGCAGCTCGGCGAGGCGGGTTTCCTCGGCATGCACATCACGGGCTACGGATGCGCCGGTGCCGGCGCCGTCTCGTACGGCCTGGTGTGCCTCGAGCTAGAGGCCGCCGACAGTGGCTGGCGCACGTTCGTGTCGGTCCAGGGCTCGCTGGCGATGAGCGCCATCGCGAAGTACGGGTCCGAGGAGCAGAAGGAGGCCTGGCTGCCCGGGATGGCCGCGGGGGAGCTGGTGGGATGCTTCGCCCTGACCGAGCCGCAGGGCGGAAGCGACCCGGCCGCGATGACGACGACGGCCCGCCGCGACGGCGACGGGTGGGTGATCGACGGCGCGAAGCGCTGGATCGGCCTCGCCTCGCTCGCCGACGTCGCCGTGGTCTGGGCGCGCGTCGACGACCCGCAGTTCGGGGAGGGCGGCAGGGCGGTGCGGGGCTTCCTCGTCCCGACCCGGACGCCCGGCTTCACGGCCACCCCGATCTCGGGCAAGCTGTCGATGCGGGCGTCGGTGCAGTGCGACATCGCGCTCGACGGCGTGCGGGTGGGGGCGGATGACATTCTGCCCGGCGCCGAGGGGCTGTCCGGTCCGTTCGGCTGCCTCAACGAGGCGCGCTACGGCATCGTCTGGGGAGCCATGGGCGCTGCGCGCTCGTGCCTCGAGGTCGCCCTCGAGCGCTCGATCACGCGTGAGGTCTTCGGCAAGCCGATCGGGGCCAACCAGCTCACGCAGGCCAAACTCGCCGACATGCTGCTCGAGGTGGAGAAGGGGATGCTGCTGGCCCTCCACCTCGGCCGACTCAAGGAGCGCGGCGCCCTCACGCCGGCCCAGATCTCGGTGGGCAAGCTCAACAGCGTGCGCGAGGCCCTGAAGATCGCGCACGAGGCGCGGACGATCCTCGGCGGCGACGGCATCACCGGCGACTTCCCGGTCATGCGCCATGCCGCGAATCTCGAGTCGGTGCGCACGTACGAAGGCACCGACGAGATCCACCAGCTCGTCCTCGGCCGGGCGATGACCGGACTGAGCGCGTTCTGATGGCGGGCGTCGACGAGGCCGTGCGCGCGGCCGCGGCATCCGGATTCTCCGACTCCTCGCGGGCCGACCGCGCGTCGTGGCTGCGCGCGCTCGCGGCCGCCCTCGCGGCGGACGCAGCCGAGCTGGTGGCGCTCGCCCACCGCGAGACGCATCTGTCCGAGGCGCGCCTGTCGGGAGAGGTCGTGCGCACGGCGACGCAGCTCCGGTTCTTCGCCGACGTCTGCGCCGAGGGCTCCTACCTGGAGGCCACGATCGACGCGTCCGACCCCTCGACGATCCCGCCGCGCCCCGACCTGCGCCGCATGCTGCGCCCGATCGGCGTGGTCGCGGTCTTCACCGCGTCGAACTTCCCCTTCGCCTTCTCGGTGCTGGGCAACGACACCGCGTCGGCACTGGCCGCCGGATGTCCCGTCGTGGTCAAGGCGCATCCGGGCCACCCTGAACTGTCGCGCCGCGTCGCCGCTCTGGCACGGACGGCGCTGACGGATGCGGGCGCCCCCGCGGACGCCCTCGTGCTCGTCGAGGGGGTCGAGGCGGGCGTCGAGCTCATCCGTCATCCGCTCGTGCGCGCGGTGGGCTTCACCGGATCGACGCGCGGCGGCCGGGCGCTGTTCGACATCGCGGTCTCGCGGCCCGATCCGATCCCGTTCTACGGCGAGCTCGGGTCGGTGAATCCGGTCGTCATCACGCCGCTGGCCGCGAAAGCGGACGCCGTCGGGCTGGCTGCCGGCCTCGCCGGCTCGTTCACGCGAGACGGCGGCCAGTACTGCACCAAGCCCGGCATCGTGTTCGTCCCGGGCGGCACGGGGTTCGAAGACGCTCTAGCCTCCGCCGTGGCGGAGGCTCAGTCGCAGCGGCTGCTCACCGACGGGATGACCACCGCCTTCGCCGACGGCACATCCGCCCTCGCGGGTCGAGGCGACGTCGAGGCGATCGTCGCTCCGCGCGTCGCGGCGCCGGAATCCGCGCCCATCGTCCTCGGCGTGACTGCGGCAGCGTTCGCCGCGGACCCGGAGACGTTCCAGAACGAGCACTTCGGGCCGCTGACCCTCCTCGTCCGGTACGACGACCCGGCACCCGGCGGCGACCTCGACCGCGCCCTGGGGCTGCTCGAAGGCAGCCTCACCGGCACGGTGCGGCACGCCGCATCCGATGATCCCGGGCTGCTCGACCGACTGACGCGCGCGCTGTCGCGGGTGGCCGGGCGTGTGCTCTACGACGGCTGGCCGACGGGTGTGGCGATCGCGTGGGGCCAGCATCACGGGGGTCCGTGGCCGGCCTCGACGGCGTCGGTGCACACGTCGGTGGGTGCGACCGCGATCCGACGCTTCCTCACTCCCGTCGCGTATCAGGATGCACCGCAGGCCGTGCTGCCGGCGGAGCTGCGCGACGGCAATCCGCTCGGCATCCCGCGCCGCGAGGACGGCGCGCTGATCGTCTGACGTCCCCCGGCGCCGGGTGCTGTGCGCCGCGTGTTCGGTGTTCTCCCTCCGCAGGAAACGGCGAAGGCCCGGATGCGACGGCATCCAGGCCTTCGTCCGAGCTGCTACTTGATGAAGCGGAAGTTGATCGGGTAGCGGTACGAGCCGCCGGCATTCACACGGACGCCGCCCATGATCGACCAGACGATGTTCAGCACCCAGAGGGCGAACGGCAGTAGGCCGACGAGGAACGTCAGTGCGCCCAGGCCGGATGCCCAGAGGACGCTATTGATGATGTTGACGACGATGATGAGCGCGACGTAGATGATGGTGAAGGTGATCTGCCAGTTCAGCGCCTCCTTCGCCTCGACGTTGGTGCGAGGACCGCGATCCTTCAGGATGAGCCAGATCAGCAGGGACGGCAGGAAGCCGACGATTCCGCCGATGTTGGCCCACATGGCCGCTTGACGGTCGGCCTCGGGGGAGAGCGGGGCGGCGGCACCCGGCGCGTACTGGGGCGGCTGCTGGTACTGCGGCGGTTGCTGGTACTGCGGCGGCTGCTGGTACCGGGGCGGCTGCTGGTACTGGGGAGGCTGCTGGGCTCCGGCGGGCGGCGGTGTGTACGGCGCCTGCTGGGCAGGCTGAGGCTGAGGCTGGGCGGGGGGCGGGGTGTTCGGGTCTCCGGGCACGGCCGCATTCGGGTCGCTCATGAGAGGTGCCTTTCTGATCTGGATGTGACTCGGGGAGACTGCTCGCGCACAGCCGATGGCCGAGGCTGATCGATACGGTAGTCGTGCGCCTCCGGCGGCCGCAACGATCGCCGGCGTGCGCCGTACATCGGTTAAGAGGGTGGGAGTCGCTCATGGATACACAGCAGCGCAGGGTCGGCGCATCCGGCCTCCTCGTCTCGGCCGCCGGACTCGGCTGCAACAACTTCGGCCGTGCGGGCACGCGCACCGAGACGCTGGAGGGCACGCGCGAGGTGCTCGAGGCCGCCATCGACGCTGGGGTCACGTTCCTCGACACGGCGGACATGTACGGCAAGGAGTTCGGGCTCTCCGAGACGCTCATGGGCGAGGCCCTGCGCGGTCGTCGCGACGAGGTCGTCATCGCCACGAAGTTCGGCCACTCCGCGGTGGGTCCGGCGACGCTCGGCGGCGGCAAGGCGTCGCGCACCTACATCCGTCGCGCGGTGGAAGCATCGCTGCGGCGCCTGCAGACGGACTGGATCGACCTGTACCAGCTGCACACGCCGGATCCGGCCACCCCGATCGACGAGACGCTGGATGCGCTGACCGATCTCGTCCGCGAGGGCAAGGTGCGATACATCGGGCACTCGAACTTCGCCGGTTGGCAGATCGCCGAGGCTCACTTCACCGCTCGGCTGCGCAACGACGTGCCGTTCGTCTCGGCCCAGAACGAGTACAGCCTGCTTCGACGGTCGGCGGAGAACGAGGTCCTGCCCGCGGTCGAGCGCTTCAGGCTCGGCTTCTTCCCGTTCTTCCCGCTCTTCAACGGCCTGCTCACGGGCAAGTTCAGCCGCGCGGGCGGCCCCGACTCGAGCCGCATCATGCGCCAGCGCCCGCACCTGTGGCGCGACGCGCCCTGGGATGCGCTCGAGGCGTATCAGGCGTTCTGCGACGAACGCGGCATCACGATGCTCGAGGCCACGTACGGATGGATGCTGACGCGCCCCGCGGTCGCGAGCGTCATCGCCGGGGCCACGAGCGCCGAGCAGGTGCGGGCGAATGCCGCGGCATCCTCCGCCTGGACGCCGAGCGCGGACGACCTCGCCGCGATCGACGGGTTCTTCCCGGCGCCCGCGACGGCGTGATCCCGTCGCCCTCCCGAGGCGGCGGAGGCGTCGTCCGCCGCAGGCGAACATGATCTGATTGCGGAGTGAGTGCTCACTCATCTAAAGTCGACCCGTGATCGACGTATCCACCGAGAACGAGTCGGGGGCGGAGGCCGCTGCGCGCACGCGCGCGCAGCCGATGGCGCCCGACGACCGCAGACGGATGATCGCCGAGCGAGCGGTGCCGCTCTTCCTCGAGCACGGCGCCGCGCTGACGACCCGGCAGCTCGCCGATGAGCTCGGGATCGCCGAGGGGACGATCTTCCGCGCCTTCGGCGACAAGGACTCGCTCGTACGGGCGGCCGTGCAGACCTTCATGGAGCAGTCGCAGGCGCGCATGGCGGACGGGCTGGTGGATCCGAATCTGCCGCTCGAGGAGAAGGTGGCGCTCCTCGTGCACGGCACGCGGGTATGGATGCAGAGCATGTTCCGGATGGTGGCCCTCGTGCCGCGCGAGGACATCCCGCAGATCATGCATCGACCGCACGACAACGAATACCGGACGGCCATCGCTGCGGCCTTCGAGCGCGACGCCGATCGCCTGACGATCCCGGTCGACCGACTCGCCGCCGTCATGAGCATCGCCGGCGTCGCGGCGAACGCACGCCGATTCGGCGATGCGCAGGGCCTCACGGACGAGGAGCTCGTCCACTTCATCCTCTACGGCATCGCGGGCGAGCCCCGCGACGACGCTGACAGCGGAAGGGACTGACATGCTGGGCAAGCTGCTCGTTCGTTATCTGAAGCCCGCGTGGGCGCTCATCATCGGCGTGGTGGTGTTCCAGCTCGCCCAGTCGATCGCCTCGCTGTGGCTCCCCACGCTGCAGGCGGACATCATCAACACCGGCGTGCTGAAGGGCGACATCCCGTACATCTGGCGCACCGGCGGCGTGATGCTCATGGTCTCGGTCGGGCAGATCATCTGCGCGATCATCGCCGTCTACTTCGGCTCGCGCCTCGCGATGGGGATGGGCCGCGACCTCCGCGGCGACCTGTTCCACCGCGTGGTCGGGTTCTCACAGCGGGAGGTCGGCCAGTTCGGTGCGCCGTCGCTCATCACCCGCAACACGAACGACGTCCAGCAGGTGCAGATGCTCGTGCAGATGTCGGCGACGGTCATGGTGGCGGCTCCCATGCTGGCGATCGGCGGCATGATCTTCGCGATCAGGGAGGATCCGGGGCTGTCCTGGCTGATGCTCGTGGCCGTCCCGGTGCTCCTGATCATCGTGTCGCTCATCGTGACGCGCATGGTCCCCGCGTTCCGGTCGATGCAGGTCAAGATCGACCGCGTCAACCAGGTCATGCGCGAGCAGCTGACCGGCATCCGCGTCGTCCGCGCCTTCGTCCGCGAAGACCACGAGCGCGATCGCTTCGAGACTGCGAGCGGCGAGGTGCGCGACACCGGGTGGCGCGCAGGCAACTACATGGCGCTGATGTTCCCCTCGGTCATGCTCGTCCTGAACGTCTCGAGCGTTGCGGTGATCTGGTTCGGGGCGTTCCAGGTGCAGGACGGCACGACGCAGATCGGCACGATCATCGCGTTCCTGAGCTACATGATGCAGATCCTCATGGGCGTGATGATGGCGACCTTCATGTTCGTCATGATCCCGCGCGCCGCGGTCTGCGCGAACCGCATCGGCGAGGTCCTCGAGACGGATGCGTCGGTCGCAGCGCCCGCCGAGCCCTCGGACGCGCCGGTTCCTGCGGGCCGCGTCGTCTTCGACCACGTCGACTTCGCGTACCCGGGTGCCGACGAGGCCGTGCTGCACGACATCACGTTCGCGGTCGAGCCGGGAACGACGACGGCGATCATCGGGTCGACGGGAGCGGGCAAGAGCACCCTCGTCGGGCTGATCCCGCGTCTGTTCGACGTCACGTCGGGCAGCGTCACGATCGACGGGGTGGATGTGCGCGAGTACGACCCCGACGAGCTGTGGGAGCGCATCGGGCTCGTCCCGCAGCGGGCATTCCTCTTCTCCGGTTCGGTGGCATCCAACCTTCGCTACGGCGACAGCGGGGCCACGGACGACGACCTGTGGCGCGCGCTCCAGCTCGCTCAGGCCGACGACTTCGTCAGTGCGATGCCCGACGGGCTCGGAGGCTCGATCGCCCAGGGCGGCACGAACGTCTCCGGCGGGCAGCGGCAGCGGCTCGCGATCGCGCGGGCGCTCGTCAAACGTCCGGAGATCTACATCTTCGACGACTCGTTCTCCGCCCTCGATCTGGCGACGGATGCGGCTCTGCGCCGCGCCCTCGACACGCATCTCCCCGATGCGACGCAGATCGTGGTGGCGCAGAGGGTGTCCACCATCCAGCACGCCGATCAGATCATCGTGCTCGACCACGGCCGCATCGTTGGCCTCGGCACGCACGACGAACTGGTCGAGACGAATGTCACCTATCGCGAGATCGTCGAATCGCAGCTCTCGGTGGAGGCGGCAGCATGAGCAGCACACAGCAGGCGGAGCAGCGCCGCGGACCGATGGGCGGTGGACGCGGACCCTTCGGCGGGATGGGCCAGCCGGTCCAGAAGGCGCAGAACTTCGGGCCCAGCGCCAGGCGGCTCCTCGGCACGCTCAAGCCCGACGCGGCGCTCCTTGTGGTGGTGGTGCTGCTCGGCGTGGTCAGCGTCGCCTTGAACGTCATGGGGCCGAAGCTCCTGGGTGCGGCGACCAACGTCGTCGTCGCCGGATTCGCATCGATGCAGTTCGCGAACGTGCCCCCGGGCACGACGCAGCAGCAGATCATCGACGGTCTTCGCGCGACGGGCCACGCGCAGCAGGCGGACCTGCTGTCCGGCATGACCTTCACGCCGGGCGCCGGCATCGACTTCCAGCAGCTCGCGATGATCCTGACCGGCGTGCTCGCGCTATACGTCTTCGCGAGCCTGTTCGCATACCTCCAGGCGCGCCTGCTCAACGGAATCGTCCAGCGCGGAATGCACCGCCTGCGCACACAGGTCGAGGACAAGGTCCACCGTCTGCCTCTCTCGTACTACGACAGCGTTCAGCGCGGCGAGCTCCTGAGCCGCGTCACCAACGACGTCGACAACATCGGCCAGTCGCTGCAGCAGACGATCTCGCAGGTGGTCATCTCCCTGCTCACGGTCGTCGGCGTCATGATCATGATGTTCACCATCTCGCCGCTGCTCGCCGTCATCGCGCTCGTTACCATCCCGCTCACGCTCCTCGTGACCGTGCTGGTCGCGCGCCGCTCCCAGAAGCTGTTCATCGCGCAGTGGAAGGCCACAGGCACGCTCAACGCCCGCGTCGAGGAGACCTACTCCGGCCACTCCATCGTCAAGGTCTTCGGCCATCAGAAGGAGGTCGAGGAGGACTTCCGCGGCGAGAACGAGGCGGTCTACACGGCCAGCTTCGGAGCGCAGTTCGTGTCGGGCATCATCATGCCCGCCATGCAGTTCATCGGGAACCTCGTGTACGTCGCCATCGCCGTGGTCGGCGGCATCCAGGTCGCGAACGGCGTGATCTCGATCGGCGACGTGCAGGCCTTCATCCAGTACTCGCGCCAGTTCACCCAGCCGCTCGCCCAGCTCGGCTCGATGATGAACCTTCTGCAGTCCGGTGTCGCGAGTGCCGAGCGCGTGTTCGAGCTGCTCGACGAGAAGGACGAGACGCCCGAGCCGGAGTCGGCCGAGACAGCGGGGGACGACGCATCCACCCTCGAATTCGACGCCGTCGACTTCCGATACGTCGCGGACAAGCCGCTGATCCACGACCTCAACCTCAGGGCCGAGCCGGGCAGCACGGTCGCGATCGTCGGTCCCACCGGCGCCGGCAAGACGACGCTCGTGAACCTCATCATGCGCTTCTACGACGTCGACACCGGCACGATCGCGCTGGACGGCGTCGACACGCGACGGATGACGCGGGCCGATCTGCGGGCGCGCACCGGCATGGTGCTGCAGGACACGTGGCTCTTCTCCGGCACGATCCGCGAGAACATCGCGTACGGCCGGCCCGACGCCACCGAGGAGGAGATCGTGCAGGCGGCGACCGCCGCATACGTCGACCGGTTCGTCCATGCCCTGCCCGACGGCTACGACACCCTGCTGGATGACGAGGCCTCGAACCTGTCGATGGGGGAGCGTCAGCTCATCACGATCGCGCGCGCGTTCCTCGCCGATCCCCGCATCCTGATCCTCGACGAGGCGACGTCGTCGGTCGACACGCGCACCGAGCTGCTCATCCAGCGGGCGATGTCGCGACTGCGTGCGGACCGCACCTCGTTCGTCATCGCACACCGGCTGTCGACGATTCGCGATGCGCATCTCATCCTCGTCATGGAGGACGGCGGCATCGTCGAGCAGGGCGATCACGAACAGCTGCTGGCGGCGAAGGGCGCCTACTGGCGCCTGTACAACGCGCAGTTCGAGGGTGCCGCCGAGGAGGAGGACGACACCGTCCCCGCCGGCGTGTCCGCTGCACGTCCCGCTGGCGCGCCCGCTGTGGGCGGTGCATAGGCGTTCTACTAGGATGTGAGGCACCGTCCGCGCGCGGTACCGCGCGTGTGATCGGTCGAGGGGAGGTCGTGTGCCCGACGTGACGACGGAGGTCCGGACCGTCCCGCTGGCAGATGGAGAGCTGCACCTGTCGTGGGCCGCGGCCACCGATACGGGTCTGCGGCGCGAGATCAACCAGGATGCGGTGATGACGGTGTTTCCGCTGTTCGTCGTGGCCGACGGCATGGGCGGGCACATCGGCGGCGAGATCGCGAGCTCCCGCACCGTCGAGCGTCTGCGCGCCGTCGCCGAGACCGGCGACGTCACGGCTCAGACGATCGAGGCCGCGCTCGAGAAGGCCGTCGAAGACATCGCCGCCCACCCCGGCGCGACCGATGACGGCACCGGCACGACCGTCACCGGCGTCTTCCTCGACACCGCCGCCGGCGACCCCCATTGGGTCACGCTGAACATCGGCGACTCCCGCGTCTACCTCGTTCGCGACGACGACCTCATCCAGATCACGACGGACCACTCCGTCGTGCAGGAGCTCGTCGCCGCCGGCCGGCTCAGTCCCGAGGAGGCCGAGCACCACCCCTACGGCAACGTCATCACGCGTGCCGTCGGGCCGAGCGATGGCGTCATCCCGGACTACGTGCGCCTCGACCTCGTCGACGGCGACCGCTTCGTCGTGTGCTCGGACGGGCTCACCAAGGAGCTCACGGACTACGGCATCCAGCACTTCCTCTCCGAGAACGCCGACCCCGCCAAGGCCGTCGACGCGATGCTCGCCGCCGCGCTCGAGAACGGCGGCCGCGACAACATCACGATCATCGTCCTGAACGTCCAGGTCTCCTCCACAGAGGACTCCGCCGAGTAGTCCTCCCCGGGCCGGACGTGGCGCGGCCGATCGCGGCGAACGCCGCGCTGGACTGGGGCGATGCGCCCGATCGCCGTCGACCCCTCCTCGCCGCTGACCCTGCCCGCCCCCGCTGAGCCGGCACGCCGAGCGCCCGTGCCGCTTCTCGCCTCAGTCGTCCCGGTCGTCGGTGCGGCGGCGCTCGCGCTCGTCACCGGGTCGTACGCGATGCTCTGGTTCGCCGCTCTCGGCCCGCTCATCGCCGTCGCCACACTGGCGGACGGTGCGCGGGCCGCGCGGCGCGATCGCCGGCGCGCAGAGCGTCAGGCGGCGGCTGCGCGTGAGCGCGTCGGGGATGAGATCGCGCATCGTCACGACGCCGAGCGCGCGGCGCTTCAGAGCAGGCATCCGGATGCCGGGGCCCTGTGCTTCACCGACGCCGGTGTGTGGCGACCCGTCCCGGGCAGGCGCGACGCGATCGTCGTCGGCAGGGGAGTGCAGACGAGCGCGCTCCGTGTGACGGGTGGCGGCGACGGGGCCGCGGACGCGGAGCTGCGCTCCCGAGCGATGCGGCTGGACGGGGCTCCGGTCACCGTGCCGCTGACCGACGGGGTCGCGGTGGTCGGGCCCGAGCCGCTCGCCGAGGCCGTCCTGCGGGCCCTGCTGCTGCAGCTCTGCCTCAACCGGTCGCCCGATGAGCTGCGCATCCTTCCCGGCGCCTACGACGACCGACCGTGGGTTCGCGACCTGCCGCATGCGGCCTCGCGCTCGACGGACACCCCGAGCGTCGCCATGTGCGGCCCGGGCGCATCGTCGCCCGGGTCGGCGGACGTCATCCTGGCCCGCGTGATCCCCGGCGAGCACGTTCCCCCGCGATGCGGGGCCGTGCTCACCCTGACGGGCCCGACGAAGGCGACTCTGCAGCACGCGGGGGAGTCGCAGACCGTCGAGGTGGAGGCGGTGGCCCTCGCCCAGGCGCAGGCTGTCGCGCGAGCGCTCGCCGCCCGCGCGGGCACGGTTGGGGGCGGCGACGGACTTGTGATGCTGGCGGATCTGCTTCCCGCCGGAGCGCGACCTGCCGCTGCGCGCGGATCGCTCACCGCGGTCATCGGCCGCAGCGATCGGTCTCCTCTCACGGTCGACCTCGTCGGCGACGGCCCGCATGCCGTCGTCGCCGGAATGACGGGGTCGGGCAAGAGCGAGCTCCTCGTCACCTGGGTCACGTCCCTGGCGGCGGCCCATCCGCCGGGCGAGCTCACGTTCCTGCTCGTCGACTTCAAGGGCGGCACCGCGTTCGACCCTCTGCGCGTGCTCCCGCACGTCGCCGGCATCATCACGGACCTCGACGAGGCCGGTGCCCGGCGGGCGGTCGAGAGCCTGCGCGCGGAGCTCCGTCGCCGGGAGGCCGCCCTCGCGGCGGCCGGCGTGCGCGACATCCGCGACGAGCGCGGCGACCTCGCCCGCCTCGTCATCGTGGTGGACGAGTTCGCAGCCCTGCTCGGCATGCATCCGGATCTGCACGCCGTGTTCACGGATGTCGCAGCCCGCGGACGAGCGCTCGGGATGCACCTGATCCTCGGAACGCAGCGCGCCTCGGGCGTGGTACGCGATGCGCTGCTCGCGAACTGCCCGTTGCGGATCAGTCTGCGGGTGACGGATGCCGGGGACAGCCGTGCGGTCGTCGGCACCGACGCCGCGGCGGGCCTTCCGGGCGGGCCGGAGGCGCGCGGCCTCGCCCTCGTCCGCCGCGCCGGCGACCACGAGCCGCACCTCCTGCGTGTCGCGCTCACCGGCACCGAGCTGATCGCCGAGGTGGGCGAGCGCTGCGCACCTGTGCCCGCCGTGCGCCGTCCGTGGCTGCCCGAGCTCAGCACGCGCATCGAACTCGTCGATCTCCTCGGCTCCGGTGACCCCGTCGAGGAGGGCGAGCTCGTCATCGGGCTCGCCGACGAGCCCGACCGCCAGCGCCAGCCGCGCGTCGTCCTCGGTGCACGCGAGCGAGGGCTCGTCGTCACCGGTGCCGCGGGCACCGGGCGCTCCACGGCCCTGCGGACCCTCGCGGCGCAGGTCGCCGCCGACCGCCTTCTCATCGTGCCGAGCGACCCCGAAGGCGCATGGGACACCGTCGAGCGGGCAGAACACGCTCCGGCGAGCACGGTGGTCGCCGTGGACGACCTCGATGCGCTCATCGGGCGCTACCCTCTCGAGCACGCGCAGGTGATCGCCGAGCGGCTGGAGCGCGTCGCCCGCGGAGCGGGCGACGCGGGCGTGCGGCTCGTGGTCGGCCTTCAGCGGACGACCGGGGCGAGCGCGCGCATCGCCGAGCTGATCCCGCGGCGGCTGCTCCTCGCATCCGCGACCCGCTCGGATCACCTGGCCGCAGGAGGCAGCCCGGAGCTGTGGCGACGAGACCTCCCGCCCGGCCGGGGCGAGCTCGACGGCCGAGCGGTGCAGGTCGCGCTGGTGGACGGGGCCCCGGTTCCGGCACCCGCGGCCGTCCCCCGGTGGCTGCCCTCGGACGGTGTCACCGGGCTGGTCGTCCGGGCCGGCACGACGCTGCCGTCAGCCCTCGACGATCATCGGGTCGTCGATGTGCGATCGGTGGCCGAGCCGACCGAGCTCCGTGAGGCTCTGCGCACGGTCGTCGTCGGCGATCCCGAGGCGTGGCAGCGCGGATGGCGGGTGCTGGACACGGTGCGCGAGGGCGGCGAGCTGCTGATCGACGCGGCGTGCGGGCCCGACTACCGCGCCCTCACGGGCGACCGCGAGCTGCCGCCGTACTGCACGCCGGGAGCAGGCCGGGGGTGGCTGATCCGGCCCGGGACGCGGTCGGTCCGCGTGCAGTGGATGCCCGCCGGGCGATGAGCGAGGGCCCCGGGAGCCCCGAGGCCCTCGCACTCTTGTGTCGATCAGGCGATCGCGTCTTCCAGCGAGCCGAGCTCGAGTCCGTGCGCCGTGGCCACACCCGCGTTGACGACGGAGCCTCCGACGACGTTGAGGCCTCCGGCCAGCGCCGCGTCCGCCCGCAGCGCGTCCTTCCATCCGCGGCGCGCGATCTGCCGGATGTACGGCAGCGTCGCGTTGGTCAGCGCCGAGGTCGACGTGTTGGGAACGGCGCCCGGCATGTTCGCGACGCAGTAGAACACCGACCCGTGCACGATGAAGGTCGGGTCGTCGTGCGTCGTCGGGTGCGTGTCCGCGAAGCAGCCGCCCTGGTCGACGGCGATGTCGACGAGCACCGAGCCGGGACGCATCCGCGCCACCATGTCGTTGGTGACGAGCTTCGGCGCCTTCGCTCCCGGGATGAGCACCGAGCCGATGACGAGGTCCGCATCCACGACCGCCCGGTCAAGGTCGAGGGGGTTGGATGCGGCGGTCTTGATACGGCCCTGGAAGTGGTCGTCGAGGAACCGCAGGCGCTGGATGTTCGTGTCGAAGATCGTGACGTCGGCGCCCATGCCGGCGGCGATCACGGCGGAGTTCGCGCCGGCGACGCCGCCGCCGATGACCGTGACCCGAGCCGGGCGGGTTCCGGGGACGCCCGACATGAGCAGGCCGAGGCCGCCGGCGGAGCGCATCAGGGTCGACGCGCCCACCATGGGCGCGAGGCGCCCCGCGACCTCGCTCATCGGGGCGAGCAGCGGCAGACCGCCGCCCGCGAGCTGAACGGTCTCGTATGCGATCGCGGTGACGCCGTCCTCGAGCAGCCGATCGGTGAGCGGCCGGTCGGCGGCCAGGTGCAGGTAGGTGAAGATCACCAGGTCGTCGCGGAAGTACCCGTACTCCGACGCGATCGGCTCCTTGACCTTCAGCAGCAGCTCGGCGCGGGCCCAGACCTCTGCCGGGTCGTCGACGAGCGTCGCGCCCGCCGCCAGGTATTCGTCATCCGGCATGGATGATCCGATCCCGGCACCCGACTGCACGATGACCTCGTGGCCTGCCGACACCAGGTCGTGGACTCCCGCGGGTGTCAGCGCGACACGGTACTCGTTGTTCTTGACCTCGGTGGGGACGCTGATCCTCATTGATATCGCTCTTTCTGTGCGCCGGAACGGCGCAGCCTCACACGGTCGGGCGAATGATCCCGACATCACGACCGCCGCCGAGCACCGACAGCGGAAGCAGCGACATCGCGTCGGCGACGTCGGACGAACGAAGCGCTCCGGCCTTCTCGAGAAGGCGCAGGGCGACGGCGGCCGTGGCGCGGCCGCTGCCGTCGAGCATCTTCAGGGCGACCGTCGTGCCGTCGGGCGCGACGATGACATGGACGCCCTCGGCGCCGCCCTTCGCGAACACGCCGAGCCGCTCGATGAGCACTGTGTCCGGCTGCCCCGGCCCGGCGATTCCCCACGGGTTCTCGCGCACGGCGCGCACGAGCGCACCCGCCGCGCGGTGCAGGGCGAACGGCGACGACTCCGACGATCCGCCGATGCGATGGATGGCGCGCGCCAGCCCCGCGAGCGTCATGGCGTACACCGGGGCGCCGCATCCATCGATCGCCATCGCCGCCATGCGCTCGCCGGTCATCCGCTCGATGAGCTCGCGGATGTGGATCTGCAGCGGGTGGTTCGGCTCGAGGTAGGTCGCGGTGTCCCAGCCGTTGACCGTGCAGGCGAGCAGCATCGTCGCGTGCTTGCCGGAGCAGTTCATGCGCACGCGCGCGGGCTGGTCGCGCTCGCGCACCATGTCGTCGCGTGTCGCCTGGTCGCTCGGCCAGGCGGGCGGGCAGCCGAGGTCCTCCTCGCCGAGCCCGGCGGTCTCCAGGATGCCGCGCACGACCGCGGCGTGGCTGTCCGTGCCGGAGTGGCTGGCGGTCGAGAGCGCGAGCTGGGGGCCTTCCACCTGCGCACCGGCCGTGATCGAGCCGAGCGCCTGCAGCGGCTTCATGCTCGAGCGGGGGAGGATCAGCGCGGAGGCGTCGCCCCACGTGCCCGAGACCGTTCCGTCTGGTGCGAGCACGATCGCTGCTCCGATGTGCCGCGACTCGATGAATCCGCTGCGTTCGACGACGGCGAGCTCGATGGCGGCATCGGCTGTGAAGGTCTCCGGCACGGAACCCAGCCTACTGGGGGCGCCACGCATCACCCAGGGCGCAGAGCGCGTCCGGGGTGGAATACTGACGGGATGTTCGGCGAGCACCGCTATACCGTCACATCCGTCTGGACCGGCGACCGCGGAAGCGGCACCAGCGGATACCGCGACTACGACCGGTCGGTCACCCTGTCGATCCACGGGAAGCCCGATCTGCTGGCGTCGTCGGACAAGCCGTTCCGGGGCGACCCGGCCCGCTGGAACCCCGAGGACATGCTCCTCGCCTCACTGTCCGAGTGCCATCTGCTCTCGTATCTGCACGCGTGCGTCCGGGCCGGGGTGATCGTCCGCGACTACACCGACAAGGCGATCGGCATCATGTTCGAGGACGGCCAGGGCGGGGGAAGGTTCACCGAGGTGATCCTGCGGCCGCACGTGGTCATCGCCGAGGAGTCGATGAAGGATGCGGCGATGCATGCGCACCGCCAGGCTCACGAGTGGTGCTTCATCGCGAACTCGGTGAACTTCCCGGTGCGTGTCGAGCCGACGGTGCGCGTCGCCTGAGCCGCGGAGCCCGGTCGCGCCGACAGGATCAGAGCCGCTCGTGGGGCAGGACCTGCTTGATCCGCTCGATGCCGTGCGCGGGCGCCTCGTTGTAGGCATTCGCGAGCTCCTGCCCCGAGAGGGCATGGATCGACGCCATGATCTCGTCCGTGGCGAGGCGGCGGGCCTTGCCCGACTCGGCGGTGCCGTGCTTGGACAGGTCGAGCGGCTCGCCGAACGTGATCGAGACGCGCGGACGGGTACGCGGGAACTTCGCGCCGACGGGCATCACCTTGTCGGTGTTGACCAGTCCCACCGGGACGACGAGCGCGCCGGTCTGCAGGGCCAGGTATGCGACACCGGTGCGGCCCTTGTACAGGCGGCCGTCGAGGGAGCGGGTGCCCTCCGGATACATCGCCGTCGCCTGGCCGGCCTCGAGCATGCGGCGCTGCTGGTCGAGCGCGTCCAGCGCGGCCTGGCCCGCGCCGCGTCGCACGGGGCTCGCGCCGATCGCGCCGAAGAACTCGCGTACGAGCCATCCGGAGAAGCCCTTGCCCTCGAAGTAGGTCGACTTGGCGAGGAAGTGGACGGTGCGCGGGGCGACGACGGGGATGGCGATGGAGTCGATGAACGACAGGTGATTGCTCGCGAAGATGATCGCGCCCTCGCGGGGCACGTTCTGCCTGCCCTCGATGTGCGGCCGGTAGATGATGCGCACGAGCGGCACCAGGATCATGCGGATGAGTCCGTAGAGGAAGCCGGCGGTGCGCGGCTCTTCTTCGGGCTGCCCGGCATCGTCCGACGCGTAGGTCTCCGCTTCAGTCACTCGTAGAGGGTACTCCCGGATGCATTCCCCCACCGTTATGGGGCGTGCGCTGGCCCCCCTCTCAGCGCGGACACACGAATATGCGAGAGGATGACTGGCATCCCTTGTTCTTCCTTCCGTGAGGTTTCCGTGCGCATTCGTCCGATCGCCGCAATTTCCGCCGTCGCTGTGGCGGCCTTCCTGCTCGCCGGCTGTACGGCGTCCTCGACGCCCAAGACGTCGCCGTCGGCATCGGCGTCGGCCGCGGCCGACCTCTGCTCGGCCGCCGCGTCGGGAGGCGACGCGGTCAAGTCCGTCAAGGTGACCGGCACCATCGGCAGCGAGGCGAACGCCACCTTCGACAAGCCGCTGTCCGTCTCCAAGATCCAGCGCACGGTCGTCACCCAGGGCACCGGCCAGAAGGTCAAGGCCGGAGACCTCGTGCGGTACGCGCTCACCGCCTACAACACCGAGACCGGCGCCAAGCTCGGCTCCGTCGGGTACAAGAAGGGCGAGGTGCTGCCGTCGCAGATCTCGGCCGACAGCCCGCTCGGCCAGGTCTTCGGCTGCGCGCCCGTGGGCACCCGCGTGGTCGCCGCGTTCCCGAGCACCGAGACCGCGCCCGGCGAGGTCTACGTCCTCGACCTGCTGAGCGTCGTTCCCGCCAAGGCGTGGGGCGCCGCCCAGTCCGCCTCGACGGACGGCATGCCGACGGTGAAGCTCGCCAAGGACGGCGAGCCCTCGATCGCGATCCCCAAGGGCGCGACCGCCCCGACCGAGACCAAGATCGTCACGCTGAAGAAGGGCGACGGCGAGACCGTGGCCTCCGGCGACCAGGTGCTCGTGCAGTACAAGGGCGTCCTGTGGAGCGACGGCAAGGAGTTCGACTCCAGCTGGAAGCGCGGCACGCCCGCGAGCTTCCAGACCACCGGTGTCGTCAAGGGCTTCCAGAAGGCACTCGAGGGCCAGACGGTCGGCTCGCAGGTGCTCGTCGTGATCCCGCCGGCCGACGGCTACGGCACCACGGCGCAGGGCTCGATCCCGGCGAACTCGACGCTCATCTTCGTCGTCGACATCCTGGGCACGCAGCACACGACCACGCAGTAGGCGGCGGGTCCGCCACAGCTGCGAATGCGCCCCCGGTGATGACTCCGGGGGCGCATTCGTCTGCGCGCACCTCGCTAGGCTGACGTTCGTGCGGCGCATCCTGATCCTCGGCTCCACCGGTTCGATCGGGACGCAGGCGCTCGACGTCATCCGGGCGAACCCCACCCGCTTCGAGGTCGTGGGTCTCGCCGCCGGCTCGAATCGGGATGCCGTGGCCGCCCAGGCCGAGGAGTTCGGTGTCGAGCACACCGCGTTCGGCGCCGGCGAGGCAGAGCAGCTCGTGCGCGATGTCGAGGCGGACGTGGTGCTCAACGGCATCACCGGGTCGGTGGGCCTCGGCTCGACGCTCGCCGCGCTCGAGGCGGGACGCACGCTCGCGCTCGCCAACAAGGAATCGCTGATCGTCGGAGGTGACCTCGTCACGGCGCTCGCCGCCCCCGGCCAGATCGTGCCCGTCGACTCGGAGCACTCCGCGATCGCTCAGGCCCTCCGCGCGGGTGCGCACTCCGAGGTCCGACGGCTCGTCGTCACCGCCTCCGGCGGACCGTTCCGCGGACGCTCGCGGGACTCGCTGCGGGATGTGACGCCTGCCGAGGCGCTCGCGCATCCCACCTGGAACATGGGTCGGGTCGTCACGACCAACTCCGCGACACTGGTCAACAAGGGCCTCGAGGTGATCGAGGCCCACCTGCTGTTCGACATCGCGTTCGGAGACATCGAGGTGGTCGTCCACCCCCAGTCGATCGTGCACTCGATGGTCGAGTTCTGCGACGGCTCGACGATCGCGCAGGCCTCACCCCCGGACATGCGGCTGCCCATCTCGTTGGGCCTCGACTGGCCGAACCGGGTCAGCGGCGCGGGCCGTCCCCTGGACTGGACGGCGGCGGCATCCTGGACCTTCGAACCCCTCGACGACGAGGCCTTCCCCGCCGTCGCGCTCGCGAAGGGGGTCGGGCGCGCGGGAGGAACCTATCCCGCGGTGTTCAACGCCGCGAACGAGCAGGCCGTCGATGCCTTCCACGCGGGGCGGCTGTCGTTCCTCGGCATCGTCGACACCATCCAGCGCGTCGTGGATGCGCACGACGCTCCCGACGCGCTCACGCGCGAGACGCTCGCCGAGGCGGAGCGCTGGGCGAGGGATGCTGCGGACCGCGCGATCGCGCGGGCCTGAGGCCTAGCGCCACTCCCTCTCGGGATCCGACAGCGGCGTCTCGTCGTCCGGGTACGGCACGGGCCAGTGCGGCTCGGGCACGGGCCAGCCGGCATCGCGCAGTGCGCGCCGGGCGAGCTCACGGGCCGAGTACGGGGTGCGGGCGCCGCGGATGTCGCGGTAGTCCTGGTGCCCGGGCCCGCACCACAGGATCGCGTCGCCGTCGCCGACCAGCGCGACCGCCTCGATGATGGCGCGCTCCGGCGGCGTGTACTCGAGGATCACGGCATCCGGCTGCGCGCGGCGCGCGCCCTCGATCAGGGTCGCGCGGATCGAGTCCGGGTCCTCGAAGCGGGGGTGGTGGTCGGTGATGACCAGAATGTCGCTGCCCTCGACGCCGGTGCGCCCCATGTCGAGGCGCTTGGTCGCGTCGCGATCGCCGTCGGCGCCGAAGAGGAACAGCACGGTGCCGGGCGTGACGCGGCGCACCGCGGCGAGCGTCTTCTCGAACGCGTCGGGGGAGTGTCCGAAGTCGACGTAGACCGCGGGTCCGCTCTCGCCCGAGACGAGCTGCGTGCGTCCGGGCAGATACGCCTCGATGCGGCCCGAGCCGCCGGCCGAGGCATCCAGCGCGTCGACCAGGGCCTCCCACGCGTAGCCGCCCTCGAGGATCATGACGATCGCGAGGCCCGCGTTCGCCGCCATGTGGCGGCCGATGACCGGCACGACAGTGGTGAGGCTGCGTCCGTCACGGGATGACAGCCGGAACTCGGTGCCGGTCGGACGCTCCTCGAGGATCTCGACGATCCAGTCGGCGCTCGCCGCCGCGTCCGGATCGGCGGCGATCGCCGGTGTCGCGATCGTGACGGACGGCACCTCCGAACGCTCGGCGACCTCGGCGCCGGGCTCCGAGTCGAGCGAGATGACCGCGCGCCGGGAGCGGTCGGGGCGGAACAGCGCCATCTTCGCCTCGAAGTACTCGCGCATGTCGGCGTAGTCGTCGAGGTGGTCGTGACTGAGGTTCGTGAACCCGGCGACGTCGAACACGAGCCCGTCGACGCGGTGCCGGCTGAGCGCCTGGGCGGACACCTCGACGGCGACGGCCTCGACGCCGCGCTCGCGCATGAGCGCGAGGAGCGCGTGGAACTCCGAGGCCTCCGGGGTCGTGAGCCGTGACACGATGACCTGGCCGGCGATGTGCCGCTCGGCGGTCGACGAGAGTCCGGTGGTCACGCCGAGCTGGCCGAGGATGCCCTCCAGCAGGTGCGAGACGCTCGTCTTGCCGTTCGTGCCGGTCGTCGCGAAGAGCGTGGGGATGTCGTCATCCGGACCCGTGCCGTAGACCCACGCCGACAGGTCGCCGAGGAGAGCGCGCGGGTCGTCCACGACCACGATCGGCAGGCCGGAGGGTGCGGCGATCGCGGCACCGTCCGCGTCGGTGATGACCGCGACGGCGCCCTTCTCGGCCGCTGTCCGCGCGAACTCGGCGCCGTGGCGATTGACGCCGCGGATCGCGACGAACGCCTCCCCGGGGCGCAGGTCGGCGGTGGCGAGGGTGATGCCCGTCAGAGTGACCCCGGGCTCGCCGCGGAGCTTCCCGCCGAAGCGCCGGGCGAGGTCGTCGAGCGAGCGGACCGGAGGGTGCTCCGGCCGGAGGACGGGGGGCAGGTTGGCAGGCGCGGCGGGGTTCACCGGTGAGTCAGGGGATGTCGGCATGGCGCATCCATCTTCTCCCGGCTGTTGGGCTAACTCAAAGCGCGCACGAGTACCGTTGGGGAGGTGACAGTCGTGGCGTTCGTGATCGGCATCCTCATCATGGTGGTGGGACTCGCGGTGTCCATCGCGCTGCACGAGCTCGGTCACCTGTACCCCGCCAAGAAGTTCGGGGTGCGGGTCGGTCAGTACATGATCGGGTTCGGCCCGACGCTGTGGTCGCGCACCTCCGGCGAGACCGAGTACGGCGTCAAGGCACTCCCGCTCGGCGGCTACATCTCGATGGCCGGCATGTACCCGCCCTCCGCCGAGCTCTCCGAGGCATCGGCCGCCGGATCGGCAGCCGGCCACGTCACCGGGAGCGCCGGGCCGAGCGATGGGCGACCCCGGGACGGCCGCGCCGGCGGCGGGTTCTTCGCAACGATGGTCCAGGATGCGCAGACTGCCAACGACCAGACCCTCCACGGCGCCGACGACGACCGCGTGTTCTACAAGCTCCCGGTGTGGAAGCGCATCGTCATCATGCTCGGCGGCCCGACCATGAACCTGCTGCTGGCGGTCGTGCTGTTCGCGATCCTGTTCAGCGGCATCGGGGTGAAGACCGCCACGACGACCGTCGGCTCGGTGTCCGAGTGCGTCATCCCCGCCGGCGCCCAGCGGACGACATGCGAGGCATCCGACCCCGCGTCGCCCGCGGCTCAGGCAGGCCTGCGCGCAGGCGACGAGATCGTCTCGGTGGGCGGCACGGCGGTCTCGACCTTCGCCGAGGTGTCGGCGATCGTCCGGGATGCGCCGAACCAGGACCTCGCGTTCGTCATCCGCCGCGACGGGCGGACGCAGACGCTCACCGTGACGCCGATGCTGGCGACGCGCGACAAGACCGACGCCTCCGGCGTCCCGATCAAGAACGCCGACGGCACGACCCAGACGACCCAGGTCGGCTTCGTCGGCGTGAGCCCGCAGCTCCAGTACGTGCGACAGCCCATCTGGGACGGCCCCGCCGCCGCCGCACAGAACGTCGGCGCCGTCGCGGGGATCGTGTGGCAGATGCCGGTCAAGGTCTACCAGACGGCCGAGACGCTCGTCACCGGCGGCCAGCGCGACCCGAACGGACCACTGAGCATCGTCGGCGCGGGCGTCCTCGCCGGCGAAGTCGCGTCCTCCGACGCGCCGGTGCTCGACCGGGCGGCCGGGATGCTGGGGCTCCTCGCATCCCTGAACATCGCCCTGTTCGTCTTCAACCTCATCCCGCTGCTGCCGCTGGACGGCGGCCACGTCGCCATCGCGCTGTGGGACGGCGCGCGCCGCTCGTGGGCGAAGCTCTTCCACCGGCCGCCGCCCGCGCAGGTGGATGCCGCGAAGCTCGTGCCGGTGACGTACGTCGTCGTCATCGCGCTCGTCGTGATGGGCGCCGTTCTGATCATCGCGGACCTCGTCAATCCGGTCTCGCTGTTCGGCTGACGAGGCTGAGAGGCTCCCGCCGGGTCCGATAGCCTGAGTGCATGACGCACACGGGCAATCCTTTCGGACAGGTGCTCGTCGCGCTCGTCACTCCGATGGCGGCCGACGGCGAGGTCGACTGGCCCGCCGTCGAGAAGCACATCGACGACGTCATCACGGCGGGAGCCGACGGCATCGTCGTCACGGGCACCACCGGTGAGACGAGCACGCTGACCGACCCCGAGAAGCTGCGCCTGGTCGAGGTGGGCAAGGATGTCGCGGCCGGCCGCGCCACGATCATCACGGGCGGCGGATCCAACGAGACCGCGCACGCCATCGAACTCTACAAGGCCAGCGAGAAGCTCGGCGCCGACGGCATCATGATCGTCACGCCCTACTACAACAAGCCGACGCAGGCGGGCATCCTGACGCACTTCCGCCTGGTCGCCGACGCCACCGACCTGCCCGTCATCCTGTACGACATCCCGGGTCGCACGGGCGTTCCGATCAAGTACGAGACGATCCTCCGTCTCGCCAAGCACCCCAACATCCTCGCCATCAAGGATGCCAAGGGCGACTTCAGCGAGGTCAGCCGCGTACTGAACCAGACCGACCTCATGTACTTCTCGGGCGACGACGCCAACGTCCTCCCGCACCTGGCGATCGGGGCGACCGGCCTCATCGGCGTGACGGCGAACGTCGCCGCCCGTCCCTATCGGACGATCGTGGATGCGGTGAACCGCGGCGACCTCGCCGCCGCCACAGCCGAGCACCGGCGCCTCGAGCCCCTCGTGCGCGCGCTCATGACACACGTGCCCGGCACGGTCTCGACCAAGTACGTCCTGCACGGCCTCGGCCGCATCTCGAGCCCGCGCGTGCGCCTGCCGCTCGTCGGTCCCGAGGAGTGGGAGGCCGCGATGATCGAGGACGAGCTCGCGCTCGTCACGGACGTGCCCGGCGCCGACTTCTCCAACTTCCGCCCCGACCGCAACGCGGCCGCCGGTGGCGCCCTGCCGAAGGTGCACGGCACCACTCGGTAATCGCGCTCGCGCAAACCAGCTAAAGGGGATGCTGCGGCATCCCGAGGAGGCATGAATGCCCGACAACGTGTACGACCCGCCCGCCCTCATGCCCGGAACGCTGCGTGTGACGCCGCTCGGGGGGCTCGGCGAGGTCGGCCGGAACATGACCGTCTTCGAGTACGAGGGCAAGCTCCTCGTCGTCGACTGCGGCGTGCTGTTCCCCGAGGAGCACCAGCCGGGGGTCGACCTGATCCTCCCGGACTTCGAGCCCCTCAAGGAGCGCCTGGACGACATCCTCGCCGTCGTGCTCACGCACGGTCACGAGGACCACATCGGTGCCGTGCCGTACCTGCTGCGCCTGAAGGGCGACATCCCGATCATCGGCTCGGGACTGACCCTCGCGCTCACCGAGGCGAAGCTCAAGGAGCACCGCATCCGGCCCTTCTCGCTGACAGTGAGCGAGGGCGACCGCGAGACGGTGGGCCCGTTCGACCTCGAGTTCATCGCGGTCAACCACTCGATCCCCGACGCGCTCGCCGTGGCGATCACGACGCCCGCCGGCACCGTGCTCGCCACCGGCGACTTCAAGATGGACCAGCTGCCCCTCGACGGCCGCTTGACCGACCTCCGCGCGTTCGCGCGCCTGGGCGAGGCGGGTGTCGACCTGTTCCTGCCCGACTCGACGAACGCCGACGTGCCGGGCTTCACGCCCCTCGAGCGCAGCATCGGGCCGGTGCTCGACCAGGTGATCGGCCGGGCTCCGCGGCGGGTGATCGTGGCGAGCTTCTCGAGTCACGTGCACCGCGTGCAGCAGGTGGTGGATGCCGCGGCCGCCCATGGGCGTCGCCTCGCGTTCCTCGGCCGGAGCATGGTGCGCAACATGACGATCGCCGAGGATCTCGGCTACCTCACGGTGCCCGAGGGTCTCCTGATCGACTACAAGAAGGCCAAGGACCTGCCCGACGACCAGATCGTCTACATGTCGACCGGCTCCCAGGGCGAGCCGATGGCGGTGCTCTCGCGGATGGCGAACCTCGACCACGCGATCGAGCCCGGCCACGGCGACACCGTCATCCTGGCCTCGAGTCTCATCCCCGGCAATGAGAACGCGGTCTACCGCGTCATCGACGGCCTGACGAAGCTCGGGGCGACCGTCGTGCACAAGGGCAACGCCAAGGTGCACGTCTCGGGTCATGCCGCGGCGGGCGAGCTCCTGTACTGCTACAACATCCTGAAGCCGAAGAACGTGCTCCCCGTCCACGGCGAGTACCGGCACCTCATCGCCAACGCGCGGCTCGCACAGGACACGGGCATCCCCCAGGAGCGCACGATCGTCGGCTCGAACGGGACGGTGGTCGACCTCCGCGACGGCGTCGCAGAGGTCGTCGGCCAGCTCGACCTCGGCTTCGTGTACGTCGACGGGTCGACGGTCGGGGAGATCACGGACGCGGACCTGAAGGACCGTCGCATCCTCGGCGAGGAGGGCTTCATCTCGGTGATCGTGGTGGTGGATGCCGCCACCGGTCGCGTCATCACCGGGCCCGAGGTGCACGCCCGCGGCGTCGCGGAGGACGACTCGGTCTTCGACGACGTCATCCCGAAGATCACGTTCGCCCTCGCCGAGGCGGCCGGCAACGGCGTGCGCGACAGCCACGCCCTCTCGCAGGTCGTGCGACGCACCATCGGGCGCTGGGTGAACCAGCGGCTGCGCCGCCGCCCCATGATCGTGCCGCTCGTCATCGAGGCCTGATCGGGGCCGGCGGACCCCGCGTCTCCGAGCGCCGAGCGCCGCGCGCCGGGCGGACCGCTCGGCCGCCTCACCGGAGTGAGGCGACCGTGCGGATCATGGACTTGGCGAAGCGCAGCTGCCGTTCGTATGTGGCGGCGATCGCGATGAGGATGATGCCCGCGATCGCGATCCACAGCCACCACCACACCCTGCCGTAGTTGGCGGCGATCACCGGCCACAGCTGCGTCAATCCGTGCACGACGAGCACGGCGACGCCCATCACGAACGGCGCCTGCAGTCGCAGGAAGATGCCGACGAGCATGACCGCCAGCGCCGCGATCCCGAGCGCCCCGAGCCGCCATTGCACGGGGTCCGCGTAGTCGGCGAGCAGGGACGGGACGAGCAGCACGGCAAGCCCGGGACCCAGTGCGGGCCAGCTGGCGAGGGTCGGGGTGCGCAGCATCCACACCGCTCCACGCAGGATGAGCGCGATCCCGACGGTCGCGGTGACGAGATCGAACGGATCCACGCGGCCGAACAGCAGCGAGACGGCGCCCACGGCGACCATGGCGGTGATCGACGCTGCGGTGACGACGGGATGCGACCACGGCCGGCTCCGCGGGACGGCGACGGCGGTCTGCAGAAGCGCGAAGGCGAGCAGCGGGATGTAATACGACAGCGCCGGCTGGTCGGGACGGAACTCGATCAGGATCACGGGCACGGCGGCCGTCGCGATGCCCGCTGCCGCGATCGTCGCCGAGAGGATGCCGCGCGCCGACGTCAGCCGCTGCATGAGCAGGGCTGCCACCAGTCCGCCGGCGAGTGCGACGAGGCCCCACAGCTCCGGCGCCCAGGGCGTCCCTGCCCACGGTTCGGGCTGCGTCCGTTCCGGATCCAGGGCGAGGGCGACGCCGCGCACACCCGCGGCCCCGATCGCGCCGGCCGCGGCAGTCCCGATCGCGACCGCGCGGACCGGCACCTCGTTCAGCGCGCGGGGGATCCAGCGGGATGCCGCGAGCAGCGTGGCTGACACCGCGATGACGACCAGCGGTCGCGCAGCCGGGTCACCGGACGCGGCGATCGACGGCACGATCGCGGTGGCGGCGCCTGCCCAGGAGAGCCCACGGCTGCCGCGGACGATCCCCGACGCGAGGAGGGATGCGCCCACCAGGACGGTCACGACGTCGAACGGGTCGACATCCCCACGGGCGATGGTCGCGACACCGAGCAGCGCGAGTACGGCGACCGAGGTCCAGCGGGGGACCGTATCTGAAAGCGGTCGCACCCGGGGGGGTGCCGTAGCGACCTGCAGCAGTCCGTACGCGAAGACAGGTGCGAGTAGCAGCCACAGCGGCAGGGAAGGCTGGATGAGCGCGAGGGCCATGCACGGTGCGGCCCCGAGGACCAGCGCGGCGGCCGCGACGGTGCCGACGACGGGCCGTGCTGTCCGGGTCGTCCGGTCGAGGAGCACGGCGGCGGCAAGTCCCGCGGCGAGCGAGACAGCGGCCCACACATCCGCCGACCAGTCCCCCCGCAAGGCGAGAGCCGTCCCCCGCACGACGGCGGCTCCTGCCGCGACTGCGCCCCCGGAGGCGACCACGACGGTGCGGACAGGGATCTCGCGCCACCGGGCAACGCACCAGGGCGACACTGCGAGCAGCGCCGCGCCCGCGCACACGGCGATGACACCGCGTACTGCGGGCTCGCTGCTCGCCGCCGCGGTGGGCAGCACGGCGGTGGCCGCTCCCGCCCAGACCAGGGCGATGCGGCCGGCTGCCGGGCGTGAATCGCGCTCGCCCGTCGTCGAAACGGACGGACGGCGCAACGCGAGGAGCATCGCGATACCGAGGAGCATCGCCGCAGCCGGAAGGGTGTAGACCTCGACGACCTGGTAGCCCGCCTGGGCGAGCGCGGTCCACAGGGCCGCGAGCACGAGCGGGGGAGTGAGCCAGGCGAGATGGCGCCAGCGCGATCGGCTCGCAGTCGGCTCGCCGGTTGCCGTCGCCATCAGGTACGGGATCGGGGCCACCAGGAGCAGGACGAGCCAGAGCTGATCGGATCCCCGGGCGCCGGCGGCCGCTGCCGCCGCGACGACCGCGTTCGATGCGAACCATGCGGCCGCGGCGGGCCCGCCCTTCGGCAACCGGATGAGCAGACCCGCACCGGTGAAGACGAGCGCGACCGCGGCGACACCGACCCAGCGGTAGCCATGATCGATGGCGAGCAGCGGAAGGACGTTCCACACCGTGACGGCGGCTGCGGGCGGAGTCATCGCCGCGAGGCACGCGCGGAATGCTGTGCGCCGGTCGAGGATGACGCCGATCCCGCCGACGACGGCGAGCGGGAGCGTGGCGATCCAGACGGGGGATGCGGGCGCGCCCACGATTGCGGCCAGGGCGGCGAAGCCGGCCACGAGGGCGGGGACGGACGCGGACCAGGTGTCCGGGACCGACAGGGAGCGAACGGCGATCACGACCGCCAGCACCGCGGCGGAGCCGACGGCCGTCCACGCCCAAAGGCCTGTCCACGGCGCCTCGAGAGGCACTCCTGCGACGGCCGCCCACGCCGGCACCGCGGCCGCGGTGGCGCAGAAGACGGTCGCGGCGATGGCGAGGTGGAACGCGCGCGCTCGGACCATCGCGGCACCGTCACCCCATGCGCGCCGCGCGACGGCGGCTCCAGCGATGGCGAGGCCGAGGAAGGCGACGGTCGACGGCATCCACAGTTCCGTGCGCGTATAGGCGAGGCAGAGCAGGAGAGCGGCGGCCACGGACTCGATCACCGTGAGGACGATCGTGAGCGACCGGCGCGCGGCGAACGCGCCGACGGCGATGGCCGCCCCCGCGATCGCGGCGTACGACGCTGCGGCGAAGCCGGCAGCGGGATAGGTCGCCGCGGCGACCGCAGCCCACCCCGCGGCGGCGATCGGCGCCGCCGATGCCGTGCGCAGCCGTCCGGAACCGGCGAGGATCGCTGCGAGGGCGACGGCAGCGGCCAGAGGCGCCACGACAGCCGACGGACCGCCGATGACGTCGCCGAGGGCCGCGACATCGAGGGGCTCGGCGGACCCGTGCCACCCCGACTGCGGCCCGGCGGC
The DNA here is from genome assembly GCF_056135325.1 of Microbacterium sp. sgz311019. Classification (NCBI taxonomy): domain Bacteria; kingdom Bacillati; phylum Actinomycetota; class Actinomycetes; order Micrococcales; family Microbacteriaceae; genus Microbacterium; species Microbacterium sp. sgz311019. The sequence continues at coordinate 91,016 of NZ_JBWAXO010000010.1, forward strand.
GATGCTCGATACGCGCAGGAATCCGGCCACGACACCGGGCGCGCTCGTGATCGCGGTGACGATCGCCGCGGCAAGGGTGCCTGCCTGCGCCGCCAGACATCTGCCACCCGGCGACCCGGCCTGCCCGTCGTCGCCGGCGAGGTCGCCGGGGCTTGTGAGCCGGGCGGTCCACAGCGCACGAGTCGAGACGGCCGCGACGAGGCACGTGACGACGGCCGCTCCGGCCGGTCCGATCCACCAGGCTTCGGAGGCGGACAGTTCCTGACCGGCCGCGACCATCGGCGCAGCCGAGGCCGCGACACTCGCGATGGCTGCGGCCGCGGCCCGCATCCGCGATTCGATCCGGTCGTTGCGCAGCGAGAAGGCGAGGGCCCCCCAGAGGAGCGACGCGGCACCGAGGGTGATGAGCGAATGCCAGGGCACGCCGGGCAGGGCATCGGGGGCAGAGATGACCGCCGACGATCCGATCAGCCCGCCGAGGCCGACCACCACGGCCTGCGGGTGGGAGGCGGGCAGCAGCCGTGCGGCCACGATCGCGAGAATCAGCGCGCAGGTGCCCGCGACCCACCACCGGGTCGACCCCTCGTCGGGAACGAGGGAGGCGCTGAACAGGGCGATCCCCGTCGGGGCGAGTGCAGCGGCCGCATACGCCGCGACCCGGAGCCCGGTGAGCGCCCGCGCAGTGGCGAGGAGTCCGCAGAGCACGAGTGCGGCGCTGCCGTAGTAGGCGAGTGGATCGACGGCTCCGCTGCCGAAGGCGTCGTTGGCCCGGATGATCCAGGCGTCGAGCATCAAGAGGACCACGGCCACGACGCCCACGCCCTCCGCCGTGAGCACGAGGCCCGTCCGACGCAAGAACCAGGCCAGGGCGAGCACGCCGACGCTCGCCCCGGCGATGATGAGCGAGCGCACCTCGAGCCCGACGACGAGGTATGCCCAGAAGAGGAACACGATCGCGCCGACGGACGTCAGGAGCACGCCCGCACCCAGGATCGTGAACTGCATGCTGAAGCGATGCGCGAGCGTGGGGCGCGGTGCGGCGTCGGCGGCCGCGGGGGTGGCCTGGGCGGCCGGAGCGGCCGCCCCCGCTGGCGTGCGTGTGAGCGGTGCGGCGGTCGCCGCGAGCGCTGCGGCGCTGCGAGCACGCGCCTCCTCGAGTCGTGCACGGGTGGCCGCGTCGGCATGCTCCGCCGTCGTCTGCATCGCGGCAGGGGCGGGCCGTGACGGCACCGCAGCGGTGCGGGCGTGCGCATCGCGCTGGGCCTGCTCCGCCCTGACCTCGGCGATCAGAGCCGTGCGCTCATCGACGAGCCGGACGATCCGGAGGCTTGAGTTCAGCACCTCGGTGAGCTCCGGCATGCGAAGGTCGAGCCCGCAGGTCGGGCACACCGCGGCGATGATGCCCGTGAAGCAGGAGGGGCAGCGCTGGCGATCGACGAGCGCAGCCGCGCTGGGGGGCCATTGGCCGGCGACCGACTGCGCGGTTCCGCCTCGGTGGGCGTTCGATGGGGACATCAGAGGGACCTCGTTTCTCCATGCGAGAGAGTAATGGGGGGTGGCCGGTCCACGGGGGCTGGATCGGCATCTGTGGATGATCGGGGAAGACGACGCGCCGCGCAGGTCTTCCCGCCGGATCGGAAGGCGGCGAGGTGCCGGTCCGCCCGAAGGCCGCCGGCACCCCGTCACGTGTCACGCGCCCAGGCGGGGCCGCAACTGCGGTGCGCGCGCGGCCTGGGACGGACGCGCCGCGCCGCGCCGCCGGTGCGTCAGGAGGACGAGCACGCCTCCCACCACCAGGAACGCTGCCGCGATCACGCCGATGTACAGCATCGGCGTCTGGTATCCCGTGGGCCCATTCGGGTTCAGGAAGGGATAGGGGTACCAGTACGGCGCCGATCCGTCCGGGTCCGGCGTCACCGGGCCGCGCATCATCGTGTAGACCGCCCACAGCAGCGGGATGCCGACGATCCCGACGAGCGCGCGCCAGGTCAGCACGCGGCGCCGCGGCGCGAACAGCACGTCCACCACGATGTAGATCGCCACCACCACGTGGAGAGTCTCGGTCGCCCACCGATCGAGGAAGGCGACCCATTCCGGGTCCGGTGTCGCGAAGTGCGTGGGCAGCCCCCGCAGCAGGGCGTTGTAGACGATCGAGAGGATGATCATCGCCGTGCTCGTCGTGGCCATAGCCACTGCCAGGCTGCGCGATTCCACGCCGTCCTTCGTCGCGAGCGGGCCGTTCCGCCGAGCGGCGACGAAGAGGACGATGATCGTCGAGATCGCGCTCACGATCGTGAAGTAGCTGAAGTAGTTCGCGATGACGAGGCCCGCATCCTGCCCGAGCCGAATCGCTCGTGCGATGTCGACGACGAGGCCTGCGGCGACGCCGGTGACCGCGACGCTCGCGGCCATGATCCTCCATGATGACCAGTTCATGTCCTGCTCCTTTGCTGTCGTGCACCCGATCCGCGGGGCCGGATGGCCTCTGGTCATCTCATCGTCCGGATTCGACACCGGGAGCACGTCAGCCGACCGGTTGATACGCAGCGGTTGATATCCGGCGGCGTATGCGAGGATCATTCCCTTCGTGGGGACCCGAAGGCGCCCGCTGGGGAGCGGCGCCGACTCGACGATGCGGATGCCGCGAACCTCTTTCGTGGGCCGCGCCTCCGAGGTGCGCCGCGTCGTGGAGCTGCTCGGCGTGACGCGGATCCTGACGCTCATCGGGCCGGGCGGCATCGGCAAGTCGAGGCTCGCCCTCGAAGCCTCCGGGATCGTGTCGGCGGAGTGCGCCGTCGCCGACATCGGGTCGCTCGATCGCGGCGCCCGCGTCGGCGTGCGCGTGGCGGAGCTCTACGGCGTGGGCGAGCCCGAGGACGGGTCGCCCATCGCGTATGCCGTCGCCGGCGCGCTACCGCGCGGAGAGACGCTGCTCGTCCTCGACGGCTGCGAGCACGTCGTCGAGGACGTCGCATCCTTCGCCGATGCCCTGCTCGATCGCGCGCCGGGCCTGCGCATCCTCGCCACCAGCCAGCGGCCGCTCGGCCTCGCCGGGGAGGTGACGTGGGCTGTGCCGCCGATGACCGAGGCGGATGCGACGGCTCTGTTCGCCGCGCGCGCGGCCGCGGCCGACCCCGAGCGTTCGTTCGCCGACACCGAAGCGATGGCCGTCGCCGATCTGTGCCGCGGTCTCGATGGACTTCCGCTCGCGATCGAGCTCGCCGCCGCGCGCACGCGCTCGATGACCGTGGGAGAGATCGCCGCCGGGCTCGTGCGACGGTTCGAGCTGCTGGGAAACGGGGTGCGCACCGGTGACAGTCGCCACGCCACGCTGCGCGCATCCCTGGATTGGAGCTACGAACTCCTCTCGGACCGGCAGCGGGAGATCCTGCAGCGGCTGAGTCTCTTCGTCTCTGGCTTCGACGCCGCGTCGGCGGCCGCGGTTGCCACGGAATCGACGCGCGAGGACCTCGCGGCGCTCGTGGAGCGGTCCCTGGTCTCCTTCGACCCGCACGCGCCCTCCGGGTGGTACCGGCTCTCCGACACGGCGCGGGCGTACGCGCTCGACAGGCTCGAGGAGTCCGGGGATGCCGTCCAGGCGCGTGCCGGATTCGTGAGGTACTTCCGCGACCTCGTCGAACACGCCGCCCCCCTCTTGGACGGCCCGGAACAGGCGACGTGGATGACGCGCCTGCTCGCCGACCAGGACAACATCACCGCCGCGCTGGCATGGAGCAAGGCATCGGGGGATGACGACTCCCTCGCGCGCATCGCGGGCGCGATGGGAACCTTCTGGCTCGAATCGAGTCAGTGGTCTGAGTGCCGCGTATGGCTGGAGACGGCTCTGGATACGCCCACGCTCGAGCCGCTCGTGCGAGCGCGGCTCCTCGAGGGCCTGTGCCATCTCGACACGTGGACGGGGAACTTCGACTCGGTCATGGTGCGGGCGGAAGAGCTGCTGGAGACGGCGGTCGCCGCCGGCGACAAGTGGTACATCGGTCGTGCTCTCGGCTATCGTGCCGCCGGCACCGCGCTCGCGGTCGGTGCGGAGGCCGCCCGCGGCGACTTCACGCGCGTGCGCCGGCTGAGCGTCGAGGGCGCCGACGCGTGGGGCTACACGAACCTCGCGTGGGCGTTCTGCCTCGCCCGCATGTTCCAGAGCGACCCCGACGAGCCACGTCACCTGCTCGACGAGGCCATGACGCTCGCCGGCGAGGGGGAGGACGGGCGGACGGCGCGGCTGACGTCGGCGCTTGCCGCGCTGCTCGCGGTGGCGACCGGCCGGCTCGACGACGCGCACCGGCTCGGCTCCCAGACCTACGCCGATGCGCGACAGGCCGGCCACTGGTCCGCGGCCCTCTTCGCGGCCAGTGCGGATGCCTGGCAGCTCGTGCTGCGCGGAGCGCCGGATGTTGCGGCCGCGCTCGCGGTCGAGGCGATCGAACTCGCCGATGCATCCAATGAGGATCCGCTCTTCCGCATGCTGGGTCTCACCGTGCTCGGCCTGGCGCACGACGCCCTGCTCGAGATCGACGAAGCCGAGGACGCGCTGACGCGGGCGGTGGCCGCCGCGCGCGTCAGCCGCATGCGGCGGTGGGTGGCGGTTCCCCTCGTGTTCCGTGGCGTCCTGTTCGACGACGAAGCCGCTCTGGCGGAGGCCACCGGCATCGCGAAGGAGCACGACCTCACCTGGATCCACGCGCACGCCCTCCTCGCGCGGGCGCGGCGGCTTCGCGGCATCGACGACGCGGCGGCCGAGGGCTTCGCCCAGGACGCCCTGGGCCGGCACGTCGAAGCGGGCAACGCGATCGGCGTGTGCGACGCGCTCGACGAGGTCGCGTTCCATCGTGGCCGGCGCGGTGCGGCCGACGTCGCGCAGCGGCTCCGGAGCGCGGCGGCGGCCGAGCGCGCACGCCTCGGGGTGGCGTCGGCGCAGCCGGTGGCGCGCGACCCGGGCGCAGACGGACAGGAGACCGCGTTCGACGACGTCGTCCGCTCCGCACTTCGCACCCGCGCTCCGCACGTGGCCGCCGTGCACGGCTGGGAGAGCCTGACGCCGGCGGAGCTGCAGGTCGCGCGGCTGATCGGCGCCCACCTCACGAACCCGCAGATCGCGGAGCGTCTGTACGTGTCGCTCGCCACGGTGAAGACGCATCTCGGGCACATCTTCGCGAAGCTCGAGATCAGCACCAGGTCGGAGCTCGCTGTTCTGGTGCGCGCGCACGAGGGGATCTCGGATGCCACCACCGAGGCGCGCACGTGAGGGATCGTCGTCTCGGATGAAGCCGAAATGACGGCGAAACCTGCGCCCGCTACGCTCGGGCCATGTCGGGCTTCGCGGTGCGGGAGGCGACTCCCCGGGACGGCGCATTCATCGCCGACATGCTCGTGGAGGCCGCGAACTGGAGAGGTCTGCCCTCGGTCACCCGGGCGCAGGTGCTCGCCGGGATGCAGCGGCGCTACATCGCGGGCTGGCCGCGCCCGAGCGACGCCGGCGTCATCGCGACCGATGACATGGGATCGGCAATCGGTGCGGCCTGGTATCGCGTGCTGCCGCGCAGCGAGCCGGGTTTCGGGTTCGTTGCGACCGGGGTCCCCGAGCTCGTCATCGGCGTCCGTGCGCCGTGGCGATCGCGCGGCGTCGGGCGGGCGCTGCTGACGGCACTGATCGCGGATGCGGGGCGCGCCGGTCACGCCAGGCTCGCGCTCAGCGTGGAGCGCGGCAATCACGCGGCGACGCTGTATCGCGATCTCGGCTTCCGCGAAGTCGACTCCTCTCCGGAGCGCGTGACGATGGTCCGCCGGCTGCGCTGAGCATCCCGCGGAGGGTCCGGGCAGGCGGGCCGAGCATCCGTCGCCGTCCGCGTGGTTCCGGGGAAATGTCCGTCCGCCGCCGTACGGTGGGGGAATGCCAAGCCGCAGCAGCACGGGTGGGCGCAGCTCCGCCGCGAGCGGTCGCGCCTCCGCGAAGGCGACGCCCGCTGCGACGTCGTCGCGCGCCGCCAAGCCGAAGAGTCCGGCGCAGAGGCCCGCTCCCGCCCCGAAGGGATATGTCGGCGAGCCGGCGAAGCCGCCCGCCATCGCCCGCATGTGGATGGGCCTCGCGCACGCCACCGGCGGGCTCTTCCGCGCCTTCGGGCCGGAGACACTCGAGAAGGAGCAGCGCCGCGACGGCCTGCCCTTCCTCATCGTGCTGCTGGCGATCGCCGGCGCCGTCGTCGAGTGGTTCTTCATCGGCAATCCGACCGCGCAGCTGATCAGCGCCTACACCGCGGGCGGCCTCGTGGGCCGCGTCGCCTTCGTCCTCCCGGTGCTGCTGATCCTGCTCGCGGGCTGGCTGTTCCGGCATCCTGCATCCGTCCACGACAACGGGCGCATCGGCATCGGCTTCGTCCTGTTCGTGCTCACCGTCGCCGGGTTCTGCCACGTCTACGGCGGCCGTCCCTCGCCCAAGGAGGGCCTGCCGTCGCTCAGCAAGGCGGGCGGTCTGTTCGGGTGGATGATCGGCGAGCCGCTCGCTCTGTTCCTCACCCAGATCGGCGCGGGGGTCGTGCTGGGGCTGTTGTGCGCCCTGTCGGTCCTGATCCTGACGAAGACGCCGCCGAACCGCATCGGCGCGCGCCTCGGCGACCTCTACACCTGGATGTTCGACGCCGAGCGTGTCGAAAAGGCGCCCGCGGATGCGGAGAAGAACACGGAGGCCGATTCGGACGACGAGGATGCCGACCCCTCGATGCCCTGGTGGCGGCGCAACAAGACCGGCCGGGAGAAGGATCCGGATGCCGGGGGCATCGGCTCGCAGGATCTCACCGAGCTCCTCCCGCCGAGCGCGGACGCGCATCACGGAGGGTTCGAGCAGGCGATCGCTCCTCTCGCCCCCGCGGTGCCTCCGGTTCCGCCGATGCCCGCCGACGCCCTCACGCAGGTGCTCGACGCCGCCGGCCTCGCCGGCGTCCGCCAGGCCGCCAAGGGCGGCAAGGCCGACACCTCGATCCACGACGACGCCCTGGGTGCCGGCGACGACGAGCTCCCCGGTCTCAGCGGCATCGGGGGGACGGGCGCCCGGATGCCGCCCGCGGCGCCCTACCGGCTGCCGTCCGTCGCCGCGCTCTCCGAGGGGACGCCGCACAAGGCGCGCTCGGAGGCCAACGATGCCGTCGTGCGGGCGCTCACGAGCGTCTTCGACCAGTTCAGCGTCGACGCCCGCGTCACGGGCTTCTCGCGCGGCCCGACCGTCACCCAGTACGAGATCGAGCTCGGCCACGGCGTCAAGGTCGAGCGCATCACCGCGCTGACCAACAACATCGCATACGCCGTCGCATCCAACGAGGTGCGCATCCTCGCCCCCATTCCGGGCAAGAGCGCGATCGGCGTCGAGATCCCGAACGCCGATCGCGAGATCGTCACGCTCGGCGATGTCCTGCGCTCGCAGACGGCGACCTCCTCGACGCACCCCATGACGATCGGCGTCGGCAAGGACGTCGGCGGCGGCTACGTCGTCGCGAACCTCGCGAAGATGCCCCACCTTCTGGTCGCGGGCTCGACGGGCTCGGGCAAGTCGAGCTTCGTGAACTCGATGATCACGAGCCTCCTGATGCGGGCGAAGCCGACCGAGGTGCGGATGGTCCTCATCGACCCGAAGCGCGTCGAGCTCACGTCCTACATGGGCGTGCCGCACCTCATCACGCCCATCATCACGAACCCGAAGAAGGCCGCGGAGGCGCTTCAGTGGGTCGTGAAGGAGATGGACATGCGCTACGACGACCTGGCGTCGTTCGGCTTCCGGCACATCGACGACTTCAACCGGGCCGTGGTCAACGACGAGATCCAGCTGCCGGCGGGCAGCGAGCGCGTCCTCAAGCCGTATCCGTACCTCCTCGTCGTCGTCGACGAGCTGGCCGACCTCATGATGGTCGCGCCGCGCGACGTCGAGGACTCGATCGTCCGCATCACTCAGTTGGCGCGAGCCAGCGGCATCCATCTCGTCCTCGCCACGCAGCGACCGTCCGTCGACGTCGTGACCGGCCTCATCAAGGCGAATGTGCCGTCGCGGCTCGCCTTCGCCGTGACGAGCGTCACGGACTCGCGCGTCATCCTCGATCAGCCGGGCGCCGACCGGCTGATCGGCCAGGGCGACGGCCTGTTCCTCCCCATGGGCGCCTCGAAGGCGATCCGCGTGCAGGGCGCGTGGGTGAGCGAGCAGGAGATCGAGAAGGTCGTCGCGCACGTCACCGGCCAGGCGCGCCCGGAGTACCGGTCGGATGTCCAGGCGGCCGCGGAGAAGAAGGAGGTCGACGCCGACATCGGGGACGACCTCGACCTCCTGCTGGCCGCCGCCGAGCTCGTCGTCTCGAGCCAGTTCGGGTCCACCTCGATGCTCCAGCGCAAGCTGCGGGTCGGCTTCGCCAAGGCCGGACGACTCATGGACCTGCTCGAGTCGCGCGAGATCGTGGGGCCGTCGGAGGGCTCGAAGGCGCGCGACGTCCTCGTCACGCCCGACCAGCTGCCAGGCGTCCTCGCGAGGCTGCGCGGGGACGATGCGCCGGCCCCGGCCGATACGGCCCCTGTCGCCGACGACCGGTACGCGGAGGATCCGGTCGAGAAGCAGTTCGAGGGGTATCCGGTCGTCGACGACCAGGGCGACGAGGATGCCTGGGGTCTCACCGGCCGCGAATGACATCGTCCGGCGGGGCCTGTCCTGCGGCGGCCTCCGAGGGCGTCCTGCGATACTGAGGCGTGGCCGTTCCCCGTCAGCTCCCCAACGCGATCACGATCGTGCGCATCGTGTGCGCACCGGTGTTCCTCTGGATGCTGCTTGCGGACGGCGGCGCGGACGGGCCGCTGCGCTGGTGGGCCGCGGTGCTCTTCATGGTGGCGATCGCGACCGACGGCGTCGACGGCTACATCGCGCGCCGGTACGAGATCGTCACGGACCTCGGCAAGATCCTCGACCCGATCGCCGACAAGGCGCTCACCGGCTGCGCGTTCGTCGGGCTGTCGATCCTCGGAGAGCTGCCGTGGTGGGTCACGATCGTCGTGCTCATCCGCGAGATCGGCATCACGATCTACCGCTTCATGGTGGTCAGCGACCACGTCCTGGCCGCGGCGTGGATGGGCAAGCTGAAGACGCTCGCGCAGGCCGTCGCCCTGTCGTTGGCACTGCTGCCGCTGGCGGGCATCGTGGGGGACTGGATCATCTGGGTGAACATCGTCACGATGTGGATCGCCGTGATCCTCACGATCGCCAGCGGCATCGACTACATCGTCAGCGAGGTGCGGGGGCGACGGGCGAAGGCGTCGTGAGCGACCTCGGCGACGGTGCACTCACCGCGCTGGCGGAGGATGTTCTCGCCCGGCTCGCACGGCACGGCTGGTCGATCGGGGTCGCGGAGTCCCTGACGGGCGGCTTGGTCATCGCATCCCTCGTCTCCGTTCCGGGAGCGTCCATGCATGTCCGCGGCGGAGTGGTCTCGTACGCGACGGACCTCAAGCACTCGCTGCTCGGCGTGGATGCCGAGCTGCTCGCCGCGCACGGCGCGGTGCACCCCGAGGTCGCTCGTCAGATGGCCGAGGGTGTGCGCCGGCAGACGGCGAGCGACGTCGGCGTCTCGACGACGGGCATCGCCGGCCCGCTGTCGCCGGACGGCCAGCCCGTCGGGACGGTGCACATCGGCATCGTGACGCCGGATCGCTCGGAGGTGCGCTCGTTCGTCTTGGAGGGGGATCGGGATGCGGTGCGCCGCGGCGCCGCCCGGGCGGCCCTGGAGGCGGCATCGGCTTCGCTGTGAGCGAACGACGGTGGCCGCGCGGAATCGGACGCCGACCCACTCCGTTACATCGCGGTGATTCCCGCACATTCCCAGCCGCAGAGGATTAGATTGACAGAGACGGGTGTTGTACTGTTATCCACCCAGACAGCGGAGAATTCACGGAGAAGGGGGCCCGCGATGATCCTGGTTCGACAAGAGATCGGCGAAGTCCTTCGTGATCTCCGTCAGCAGAAGGGGCGCACTCTCCGCCAGGTCGCGGGTCGTGCCAGCGTGGCGCTCGGCTACCTCAGCGAGGTCGAGCGCGGTCAGAAGGAGGCGTCGAGCGAGATCCTCGCGTCCGTCGCAGAGGCCCTTGACGTCCCGATCTCGACGATCATGCGCGAGGTCGGCGACCGCATCTCCGTCCTCGAGGGCGTCCAGACGCTTCCCGATACCGTTCCCGACGAGCTGCTCGCGTCGGTCGAGCCCGAGCTGTCGCTGCGCTGATCGTCCTGCACGTCACGGCCACCGGAGAGCGGCGTCTCTAGGCATGCGCAAGAGCGAGTTCGATCGCGCCGTCGAGGATGAGTTCGGTGCGCGGGGAGGGCCTCTGCTGCGCGACCTCGTCCTGCCCTCCGTGGGCTATCGGACGGCGATGGATGCGCTGGCAGCCGGTGTGCCACCCCGCGACGTGTGGCTTGCGCTGTGCATCGAAGCGGACGTGCCGGACTCGCGTCGCCATGGCGTCGGCACGCGCGATCCACGGCTCTGACTTCACCCTCCTCGACCGGCGTGTCGTCGAAGCTGTGTTCGATGTGGGCGTAGTGTCATCCCCAGGTGTTGTCGAGCACGCGTTTTCCACGTGACCGGGGAAGCGGCGGCAGGATGTCGGAGCCTCCTCGTAGCGTGAAGCGCGTCGGATGACACCTACGCCTTGTCGCAGCATCCGTCCCACCAGGGGCGGAGCGCGACAGCCTACAGGCGACGGAACACGAGCTGAAGGAGCACGTCATGCCCTCACCCGCTGACCGCGAGAAGGCCCTCGAGTCGGCCCTCGCCCAGATCGACCGCCAGTTCGGAAAGGGCTCGGTCATGCGACTGGGCAGCGACGAGCGCGCTCCTGTCGAGGTGATCCCGACCGGTTCGATCGCGCTCGACGTCGCCCTCGGCATCGGCGGACTCCCTCGCGGCCGCATCATCGAGATCTACGGGCCGGAGTCGTCGGGTAAGACGACGCTCACGCTGCACGCGATCGCGAACGTGCAGAACGCCGGGGGCATCGCCGCATTCATCGACGCGGAGCACGCCCTCGACCCCGAGTACGCGAAGAAGCTCGGCGTCGACATCGACCAGCTGCTCGTGTCCCAGCCGGACACGGGCGAGCAGGCGCTCGAGATCGCCGACATGCTCATCCGCTCCGGGGCCATCGACCTCGTCGTGATCGACTCCGTCGCGGCCCTGGTTCCCAAGGCCGAGATCGAGGGCGAGATGGGTGACTCCCACGTCGGCCTGCAGGCGCGTCTCATGTCGCAGGCGCTGCGCAAGCTGACCGGTGGACTGAACCAGACCAAGACCACCGCGATCTTCATCAACCAGCTGCGCGAGAAGATCGGCGTGTTCTTCGGCTCGCCTGAGACCACCGCGGGCGGCAAGGCGCTCAAGTTCTATGCCTCGGTGCGCCTGGACATCCGCCGCATCGAGACGCTGAAGGACGGCGCTGACGCGGTCGGCAACCGCACGCGGGTGAAGGTCGTCAAGAACAAGATGGCGCCGCCGTTCAAGCAGGCGGAGTTCGACATCCTGTACGGCACAGGCATCTCGCGCGAGGGCAGCCTCATCGATTACGGCGTGGATCAGGGCATCGTCAAGAAGTCCGGCGCCTGGTACACCTACGATGGCGAGCAGCTCGGCCAGGGCAAGGAGAACGCGCGCAACTTCCTGCTGAAGAACGAGGACGTCGCGAACGACATCGAGACCAAGATCAAGCAGAAGCTCGGGATCGGCGTGCCGCGCGCGGCTGTCGAGGAGACGACGGACGAGCTGGCCAAACGCCGGCCTGCCTGATGTCCGCACACGAAGGTGACGGGCGCGAGCGACTGGCGCCCGTCACCTATCTCCCCGGTGTCGAGCCTTCCCCTCCCTGGACGGTCCCTTTCGAACAGTCGACGGCCGAGCAGACGGTGGAGGACGGTCGCCGCCCTTCAGCCCCGCTTCCTGAGCTCGATGATCACGCGTCGGAGGCGCCAGAGCAGCGGAAGGATGTCGAGGATGCGCTCGCTCGACGGCTCCGGCGCAGTGGGCTCTCCGAGCGCGAAGCGCGTGCTTTCCTCGCCCAGCGCGAGAGCGACGGGTCGATCATCGATGCCCTGATCGACCTCTACACGAGCCGAGGATGGATCGACGACGCTGCGCTCGCGGATCAGCTCGTCTATGTCGGCACCGATCGCAAGAGCCAGGGCCGGCGCGCGATCGCGATGACGCTGAGCCAACGCGGCATCCCGCAGGAGATCGCGGATGCTGCGCTGGCGTCCCTTCCCGACGACGACGCCGAGCGGGCCCTGGAATACGCTCGCAGCAGGGCGCACCGATTGCGCGACTACGACTTCGACACGGCGTTGCGCCGGCTGATGGGTCAGATCGCCCGCCGGGGATACTCGGGTTCGATCGCATCGACCGCGGCCCGAACGGCCTTGACGGAGCAGCGCGGCAGTGGTGGGGTGGTTTTCCGATGACGTGATCCCGCTTCGCCGCGGTGGACCTTGGCGAGACGGGAGGGCGCGCCGATCGAGACATGAGACCGGGGTGTCATGGCGATCCAGGTCAGAGGACTGACGAAGCGGTACCGCGAGACACTCGCCGTGGACGACATCTCGTTCTCGGTCGATGATGGGGGCGTCTTCGCCTTCGTGGGCACCAATGGAGCGGGCAAGTCCACGACGATCGGCTGCCTCACGACGGTCCTGCCGTTCGATTCGGGCGAGGTGCGCGTTGAGGGGTTCGACGTGCGCAGCGAGGGCGAACACGTTCGCAGGTCGATCGGCGTCGTCTTCCAGGAATCTCTGCTCGATCCGATCTTGACGGTGCGCGAGAACCTGCGCCTGCGGGGGCGTCTACACCACGTCGATCGCACCTCCCTTGCCGGCAGGATCGCCCAGGTGTCGCGGTTGATCGGCATCGAAGAGCTCCTGGACCGCCGGTACGGGGGATTGTCGGGCGGGCAGCGTCGGCGTGTCGACATCGCGCGGGCGCTCCTCCATCGACCCGCCGTGCTGTTCCTCGACGAGCCCACGGCGGGACTCGATCCCGCCAGTCGAGCGCTCGTGTGGCGGACGCTTCATGAACTGAGCTCGGGCGGCGACCTCACCGTCTTCCTCACGACGCACTACCTCGAAGAGACGGAGGAGGCCGTGCGGGTCTGCGTGATCGATGACGGACGGATCATCGCCGATGACACGCCCGCCCGATTGCGGGCGGCATACAGTCAGAGCGTCCTCACGGTGACCAGCGACGATGCCGACGCCCTCATCGCGCTCGCGCGGGCTGCAGGCGCCGCGCCGGCGCGGACGGACGACGTCGTGAGCATCCGTGTCGCGGGAGCCGAGCAGGCGCGCACGCTGCTGTCGGCTCACGGGGACAGCGTGCGGGACTTCGAGTTCCGTCACGGGCGGATGGATGACGTGTTCCTCACGTTGACCGGACGCTCCGTCGAGGGGATGGATGCCGCATGAGCGTCGTGCTCGCCATCGTCGGACGCAACCTGCGGATCTTCTTCCGCGATCGGCTCAACGTCTTCTTCTCGCTCCTGGGCGCCATCATCCTCTTCGGTCTGTACACGCTGTTCCTCGGCAACCTCCAGACCTCGAGCCTCGCCGGCTCGCTGCCCGGGGCGGACACCGGCGCGGTGCAGACATTCGTGGACAGCTGGATGTTCGCGGGAATCGTCCTCATCACAACGGTCACCACCGGACTCGGCGGGCTGGCGGTGCTCGTGGACGACGATCAGTCCGGACGCTTCCGAGACTTCCTCGTCGCACCGGTGCGGAGGGGGCAGCTCGTCCTCGGCTACCTGCTCGCCGCCGTCGTGGTGGCCGCGATCCTCTCCCTTCTCGTCCTCGGGATCAGCGTCATCTACCTGGGACTCGTGCGAGGCATGTGGCTGACGGTCCCGTCACTTCTGCGGATCGTCGCCATCGTCCTGCTCGCGTGCATGGCCTTCACATCGCTCTCCGCGCTCATCGTCTCCTTCGTCCGCACGAGCGGCGCCTTCTCCGGCCTGGCGACGATCGTCGGTACCGTCCTGGGATTCATCGCGGCCGCCTACATCCCGCTCGGGGCGTTTCCGGACACGGTGGGCTCCGTGCTCGCGGCTCTGCCTTTCGCTCAAGCGGGCATGCTCCTGCGGCGCGAGTTCACCGATGGAGCGCTCGCCACGGTGACCGCCTCCGCGCCCGGCGCGGAGGGCACCTTGCGCGCACTGTACGGAGTGGACCTCAGCGTCGGCGACTGGAGCGTGCCCACGTGGTTCATCGTGCTCGTGCTGGCGGGCATCACCGTGATCTGCACGGGCCTGTCCGCCATGCGGATACGGCGCAGAATCAGTTGACGAGTCGTCCGCCTCGTCGGGACCGGCTCGTAGAATGGCTGTCATCATGACCATTCCGTCTTCGGTGCCCGCGATCATCGCGCCCTCTCCCGCCGCGCTCGCTCCGAACGGCAGTGCCCGCACGTACGAGGTGCGCACCTTCGGCTGCCAGATGAACGTGCACGACTCGGAGCGACTCTCGGGCTCTCTCGAGAGTGCCGGCTACGTCCCCGTCGAGGCGGGGGGCGAAGCCGACATCATCGTGATCAACACGTGCGCGGTGCGCGACAACGCTGCCGGCAAGCTGTACGGCACGCTGGGACACCTGAAGTCCCGCAAGGACCACCATGAGGGCATGCAGATCGCCGTCGGCGGCTGCCTCGCGCAGATGGACAAGCAGACGGTCCTCGACAGGGCGCCGTGGGTCGACGTCGTGTTCGGCACGCACAACATGGGCTCGCTCCCGCGCCTCCTCGAGCGCGCACGCCACAACGAGGAAGCGGAGCTCGAGATCCTCGAGTCGCTCGAGGTGTTCCCCTCGACACTGCCCACCAAGCGCGACAGCGTGCACTCCGGCTGGGTGTCGATCTCGGTCGGCTGCAACAACACCTGCACGTTCTGCATCGTTCCGAGCCTGCGCGGCAAGGAGAAGGACCGCCGTCCCGGCGACATCCTGAGCGAGATCGGCCTCCTTGTCGAGGACGGCGCGATCGAGGTCACACTGCTCGGACAGAACGTCAACTCGTACGGCGTCGAGTTCGGCGACCGGCAGGCCTTCGGCAAGCTCCTGCGTGCGGCGGGCCAGATCGCGGGACTCGAGCGCATCCGCTTCACCAGCCCGCATCCCGCTGCGTTCACCGATGACGTGATCGACGCGATGGCCGAGACGCCCGCCGTCATGCCGCAGCTGCACATGCCGCTGCAGTCAGGGAGCGACCGCATCCTGCGTGCCATGCGTCGTTCGTACCGCAGCGAGAAGTTCCTCGGCATCCTCGACCGCGTTCGCGCGAAGATCCCGAACGCGGCGATCACGACGGACATCATCGTGGGATTCCCGGGCGAGACCGACGAGGACTTCGAAGAGACGATGCGCGTCGTCGAGGCGGCACGGTTCACGGCGGCCTTCACGTTCCAGTACTCCATCCGTGAGGGCACCCCCGCCGCGACGATGGATGACCAGGTCCCGAAGCACATCGTGCAGGAGCGCTACGACCGTCTCATCGCCCTGCAGGAGCGGATCTCGCTCGAGGAGAACCAGAAGCAGGTGGGCCGCGAGGTCGAGGTGCTCGTCTCGACGGGCGAGGGCAAGAAGGATGCGGCGACCCATCGACTCACCGGGCGCGCCGAAGACAACCGGCTCGTGCACTTCGAAGTGCCGGAGGGATCAGACGTTCCGCGCCCGGGCGATGTCGTCTCGGTCGTGATCACCCACGCCGCGCCGTTCCACCTCCTCGCCGATGCTCCTGACGGCGCACCGCTGCGCATCCGCCGCACGCGCGCAGGCGACGCCTGGGATCGCGCTCAGGCCGAGTCCTGCGCGGTCCCCGCGCACGGCTCGACGCCGGGCGGCGCGGTCTCTCTCGGGCTCCCGACGCTCCGCGTCGGCGTGTGAGCCGCCACCCGACCCTCGGAGGGGCACAGAGCGACCACGGGCCACGCGTGTGGGCGGTCGTCGGGGCGACCGGCACGGGCAAGTCCGCGCTGTCGCTCGATCTCGCCGAGGCCTTGGCCGTGAGCGGGCGATCGGCGGAGATCGTGAACGCCGACGCCATGCAGCTGTATCGCGGCATGGACATCGGCACCGCCAAGCTGCCCGTCGGTGAACGCCGCGGCATCCCTCATCACCTCATCGACGTGCTCGAGGTCACCGAGGAGGCCGCCGTCGCCTGGTACCAGGAGGCGGCGCGTGCCGGGATCCGCGGCATCCATGAGCGCGGGAAGGATGCGGTCCTCGTCGGCGGATCAGGGCTCTACGTGTCGAGCGTGGTGTTCGACTTCCGCTTCCCCCCGCACGACGACGAGCTGCGCGCCCAGCTCGAGGCAGAGCTCGACCGCGACGGCCCGGGTGCGCTGTACGCACGGCTGCGGGCACTGGATCCGGCGACGGCGGAGCGGGTGGATCCGCGGAACGGGCGCCGGATCGTGCGCGCGCTGGAGGTCCTCGCCCAGGGGGAGGCCACGCATGGCGCGACCCTCCCGGACGAGCCTGTGCTCTGGCATCCCGACACGCGCATCATCGGGGTGCGCACCGACCGCGACCAGCTGGTTCCGAGGCTGGACGCCCGCGTCGAGCGGATGTGGGCGGACGGTCTGGTGGACGAGGTCTCGCGGCTGCGCGCCCAGGGACTCGAGCAGGGCCTCACCGCGCGCCGCGCGATCGGGTACGCGCAGGCACTCGCGCAGCTGACGGGCGAGAAGAGCGAGGCGGAGGCGATCGCTGAGACCCAGGCGCTCACGCGTCGCTACGCGCGGCGCCAGGTCTCGTGGTTCCGACGCTATCCGGACATCGAGTGGGTCGGCTCCGGCGCTTCCGCCGCCGAGCTGATCCACGGGGCGGGCGCCCTAGACTGAGGCCATGGCCACGACCGTCCCCTTCACGAAAGGTCACGGTACGGGCAACGACTTCGTGATCGTGGCGGACCCCGAGGGTGCCCTCGAACTCACCGCCGATCAGGTCGCCGTCCTGTGCGATCGGCGATTCGGCATCGGGGGAGACGGCATCCTTCGCGTCGTGCGTTCGCGGGCGATCCCGGACGGCGCGGCGACGGATGCTGCGGAGTGGTTCATGGACTACCGCAACGCCGACGGCTCGATCGCCGAGATGTGCGGCAACGGCATCCGCGTCTTCGCCAAGTTCCTCGAGGAGACGGGCCTCGCCTCCTTCGACGCGCCCCTCCCCATCGGCACGCGTGCCGGCGTCAAGCTCGTCAGTCGCAGCGACCGCGGCTACGAGGTCGACCTGGGCGAGTTCCGCATCGAGGAGGGCGACGTCCTCGTGCGCGCACGCGGACTCGACGTCCCGCGGCCCGGTCTCGGCGTGGACGTCGGCAACCCCCACGTCGTGGTGGCACTGCCGAGCGACGAAGAGCTCGACGGCCTGGACCTCGCCGTTCGGCCGCAGCTCCACCCGGAGCCGCCGGCGGGTACGAACATCGAGTTCGTCGTGCCGGCGGACCCGCTCGTCACCGCCGGCGTCGGCCGTATCCGCATGCGGGTGTTCGAGCGCGGCGTGGGCGAGACCCTCAGCTGCGGCACCGGGGTCGCCGCATCCGCTCTGGCCGTGCGTGACTGGGCGGGACGCGCCGCACCCGACCACTGGGTCGTGGAGGTGCCCGGGGGCGAGCTCGGTGTGCGCGTCGCCGACGGCCACGTGCACCTCTCCGGGCCCGCGGCTCTCGTGTTCAGCGGCGAGGTCGCCCTCGCCTGATGCCCGGTGCGCGATCCCTACGGCAGCGGGATCGCGTCGGTCGGCGGGGTCCCGTGACGGCGGACCTTGAGGACGCGGTATCCCTTCGCCGTCGCCGCGCGGAACACGCTGTAGCCGTGGTCGAAGCTCGCCGCGAGCCAGCGCTGCAGCGAGTCGGAGCCGAGATTGCGCTGCACGACGAACCAGCCGTCGCTGCGCTCGTCGAGCCGGGGTATCCACCGCTCGAGCAGGCCGTGGAGCTCGTTCTTGCCGACGCGGATCGGCGGGTTAGAGCGGATCGTGCGGAACGTGACGTCGTCGGGAACATCGTCCGGCACGACGGCGTTGACGTTGTGGAGGGCGAGAGCCTCGGCGTTCCGCCGCACGAGATCGAGCGCTCGCTCGTTCACGTCGACGGCCCACACGGTGGCGTGCGGCGCCTCGAGCGCGAGCGAGAGCGCGACGGGGCCCCACCCGCAGCCGAGGTCCAGCAGCTGTCCCCCCGCCGGAGGCGGGGGAGTGTTGGAGAGGAGCACCTGGGTGCCGGTGTCGAGCCGATCCGGGCTGAAGACACCGCCTGCAGTGATCACCTCGAGTGCGCGACCGCTCAGGGTCACGCGCAGCGTGCGGAGATTCTCGGGGCTTGCGGGTGACGACGTGAAGTAATGGTCGCTACCCATAGGTGCGAGCGTAGCGGAGGAGGCGGCTCGCGCGGGAGGCGTAGAGTTTACGGATGCCCGGAACCGGGCACCTCGAGAGGAGAACATGACGGAGACCTCGAACGACGGCGTGCAGAAGGGCCGCACCCAGACGGATGCCGCTCAGACGGATGTGGTCGAGCGCGTGCTGGGCCACGCCGAACCGCGGGCGACCGCACGCACGTTCGGTGCCGCGCAGGCGCTGCAGGATGCCGCCACGGTGAGCACCGCAGACAGCGACGGCCAGCAGTGGGATCGTGAGGAGCGCGCGGCGCTGCGACGCGTCCCCGGCCTCTCGACCGAGCTCGAGGACGTCACCGAGGTCGAGTACCGGCAGTTGCGTCTCGAGAACGTCGTGCTCGTCGGCGTCCACCCGCAGGGGGCGACGGAGGATGCCGAGAACTCCCTGCGCGAGCTCGCCGCTCTGGCGGAGACCGCCGGCGCGGTGGTGCTGGACGGCGTGCTGCAGCGGCGCCCGCATCCCGACCCCGCCACGTATGTCGGACGCGGCAAGGCCGAGGAGCTGCGCGGGATCGTCGCAGCTGTCGGCGCTGACACCGTGATCGCCGACACCGAGCTCGCGCCGAGCCAGCGTCGCGCCCTGGAAGACGTCGTGAAGGTCAAGGTGATCGATCGGACGACGGTCATCCTCGACATCTTCAGCCAGCACGCGAAGAGCCGCGAGGGCAAGGCGCAGGTCGAGCTCGCGCAGCTCGAATACCTGCTTCCCCGCCTGCGCGGCTGGGGCGAATCGATGAGCCGCCAGGCCGGTGGCCAGGTCGGCGCGGGCGGTGCGGGCATGGGCTCGCGCGGACCCGGTGAGACGAAGATCGAGCTCGACCGTCGTCGCATCCGCACGCGCATGGCGCAGCTGCGCAGGCAGATCCGCGACTTCGCGCCCGCACGAGAGGCCAAGCGCGCCGAGCGCCGAAGGAACACCATCCCCTCCGTCGCGATCGCCGGGTACACGAACGCCGGGAAGTCGTCGCTGCTGAACCGTCTGACGAGCGCGGGCGTGCTCGTGGAGAACGCCCTGTTCGCGACGCTGGATGCGACGGTCCGTCGTGCCGAGGCCGCCGACGGGCGCGTGTACACCCTGACCGACACCGTGGGCTTCGTGCGGAACCTCCCGCACCAGCTCGTGGAGGCCTTCCGCTCGACGCTCGAAGAGGTGGCGGACGCCGACATCGTGGTGCACGTCGTCGACGGGTCGCATCCCGACCCGGCGGCGCAGCTGGCGACGGTCCGCGACGTGATCGGCGAGGTCGGCGCCCGCGACATCCCCGAGATCGTGGTCTTCAACAAGGCCGATCTGGTGGACCCGGACACGCGGCTCGTGCTGCGCGGCCTGGCGCCGAACGCGCTCTTCGTGTCGTCGCGCACCGGGGAGGGCATCGACGAGCTGCGCTCGACGATCGAGGCTACGCTGCCCCTGCCGGCGGTCGAGATACGCGCACTCGTGCCATACGACCGGGGCGACCTCGTGTCGGCCGCCCACGAGTCGGGCCACATCGTCTCGGAGGAGCACGAGGAGGGCGGCACCGCGCTGCACGCCTACGTGTCCGAGCGTCTGGCCGCCGACTTCGCTCCCTTCGCCGTCAACCGGCGCATCGACTGAGGCCTCGCCATCGCCGGCCTCAGCTGAGCTCGAGGGCCGGCAGCCCGTCCGGCGTGAACCCGAAGACGGCGCCGAGGAAGGCGACCTCGGCCTCCAGCGTGCGGACGATCGTCTCCGCGCGGCGGAAGCCGTGGCTCTCTCCTTCGAACGCGAGGTAGGCGTGCGGCACGCCGCGGGCGGCGAGCGCGTCGCGCACCGCCTCCGACTGCGAGGGCGGCACGACCGGGTCCTCCAGCCCCTGCTCGATGAGCAGCGGCACCGCGAAGCGGTCGAGGTGGTTGAGGGGTGAGCGCTCCGCGTAGAGCGCCGCAGCCTCCGGCAGCGGTCCCACCAGCCCGTCGAGATACCGCGACTCGAAGTCATGCGTGTCCTCAGCGAGCGCGCGGAGGTCGCCGACCCCGTACCGGCTGATGCCTGCGGCGAAGGCCCCGCCGCGCGCGAGGGCGCAGAGCACCGTCCAGCCGCCGGCCGACCCGCCGGCGATGGCGATGCGCGCCGGGTCGGCGATACCCGCATCCCCCAACCCGCGGGCGGCGGCGATGACGTCGTCCACGTCGACGATGCCCCACTGTCCGAGCAGGCGCTCGCGGTACTCGCGACCGTAGCCCGTCGACCCGCCGTAATTGACGTCGAGGACGCCGATGCCGCGGCTCGTGAGATAGGCGATCTTGGCGGATGCCGCGCCGCCGACGTGCGACGTCGGACCGCCGTGCACGAAGACCACGTAGGGCGGGAGCTCGTCATCCGGGGCGGCAGCCCCGGGATTCGTCGGCGGGTACGCGTACGCGTGCACATCGCCGTGGGCGCCGTCGAACGTCACGGCGCGGGAGCGCGGCATCCACTCGTCGCCCCATCGGGAGACTCCTCCCGCGATGGTCTCCACGCGGTCCTGGTCGACGTCGACCAGCCAGAGGCCGGGTCCCGCGGGGCCGACTCCGGACACGATGACCTGCGACCCCTGCACGTCCTCTACGACGAGCTCGGCGCGAGCCGGGACGGCGACGGGACGTACGCCGTCGGGCGTGACGAGGACGAGCTCGTCCGAGCCCTCGGTGCGTACGGCGATGATCCGCCCGTCGGCGAGGGGCGCGAACCAGCGCTCGCCGAGCACCCACAGGGCGCCGCCCGTGTCCGCATCGGCGGGCGCCACCGGCTGGATGTCGCCGTCGTGCCGGCGGTACAGGTTCCAGCGCCCTTGCGGGTCGTCGACGAACAGCAGATCCTCGCCGTCCCACTCGGGCTGCAGCGGCGCACGGCTCGACCCGGATGCGACGACCGTCCACTCTGATGCACCGGGCGTCGCGACCCGCAGCTCGGTGCGGTCCCACGGCATGTCCGGATGGTTCCACGCGACCCACGCCAGTCGTGTGCCGTCGGGGGAGAGGGCCGGCTGCGCGAGGAAGTCGCTGCCGGAGGCGAGGGATGCGAGGGCACCCGCGTCCGCGGCGGCCGATCCGTCGATCGGGATCTCCACGATGTCGCGCCGCGGAACCCGCTCGCCGTTTCGGTGCGTCTCGCGCACGGCGAGCAGCCGCGACGACGCGAAGACGAGCCCGCCGAATCGCATGCCCGAGCCCGCCGGTGTCAGCGGTTGCGGCCCGGCTCCGGGTGCGAGCATCCAGACGCGTTGATCCGTCTTCTGCACGAAGACCAGCGCGTCGCCTGCGGCCGTCCACGCTCCGCCGCCGTACTCGTGCACGCGGGAGCGCACGTCCCAGGGAGCAGGGAGCAGTGAGCCGTTCGCCTGGCTCATCACCGTCGTCCGCCCGCCCTCCGAGGGAACCGTCTGCCCCCACCAGATGTCGGAGCCGACCAAGCGGGCGCCGTCGATGCGCGGAGAGGACTCGGCGACCTCGGCGGCGGAGACAGGAGAAGGCCACGAGCCGTAGGGGAGCGTCAGCGACATGCGCTCCACGCTACGCGGTGAAACAGTCCGTCACACCGATCGAGCGCGGAGCACCGTCCGCTACCGTGGAGACACGTCCGGACCTGCGCCGGATGGGAGCGACAGCCGAGCCCGGCACCCGCCCGCGACAACACGCGCACCTGTGCCCAGCTCAGGAGCGCGCCGTCCGCGGCCGTCCGGCCTCCGCCTTCCGAAGAGGATCCATGTCCCTCGTGTCGCCCACGCCACACAACGCCATCCACGGCGCTGACCCCGCCGGCGCGCCCGTCTCCTTCGAGATCTACCCGCCGCGCCCGGGCGTGCCGCTCGACCGGCTCCACGCGACGATCGCGGCGCTCGCGGCCGTCGGTCCTCGGTTCATCTCGGTGACGTACGGCGCCGGCGGCTCCACCGGAGGCCGCTCGCTGGAGGTGCTGCGGCACATCCTCGAGTCGACGGACGTCGAGCCCCTCGCCCACATCACGTGCGTGGGGAACACGTACGGCGGCGCGAGCGCCCTCATCCGCGAATTCCTGGATGCCGGCATCCTCAACTTCCTCGCCCTCCGCGGCGACCCGCCCGCCGGAGGCGTCCTCGACGAGCTCTCCCGCGGTGACCTCGAGAGCGCGGCGCAGCTCGTCCAGCTGATCGACCGCGTGCAGGCCGAGCACATGCCCTACGCCGAGCAGGGTGTCTTCCCGGGCGCCGTTCGCGTGGCGCGGAGGCATGACGTGCAGATCGCCGTCGCGGCCTTCCCCAACGGGCATCCGCGCTCCCGGTACGCGCAGGACGACATCGACACGCTCCTGGCGAAGCAGGCCGCCGGCGCGACCTTCGCCATCACGCAGCTGTTCTTCCACGCCGACCAGTACCTCGGCTTCGTGGAGCGTTGCCGCGCCGCAGGCGTGACGATCCCGATCCTTCCCGGGCTCATGCCGATCACCTCGCCCCAGCGCCTGCGCCGCGTGCTCGAGCTCACCGAGGAGGCGCTGCCGAGCGACCTCGCCATCGCGCTCGACGTCGAGCCCACGGCCGAGGGGCAGCGCGAGATCGGCATCGCCCACTCCGCCCAGCTCGCCCGCGAGGTGCTGGCCGGCGGTGCGCCCGGCGTCCACCTGTACGCGTTCAACAACCACGACACCGTCCTGGCCGTCCTGGGGGAGGCCGGCATCCTGGCCGCCGCCTGACGCCTTCCCGTCGAACGATCCGTCGGCCCTCCGGCGGGTCTGCTCGGCGACCCCGGAAACGCCCCATCCGCCGCACCCATCCATCGCAGTGAGAGAGAGACAGAGAATGACCGACTTCCCCGCCGGGACGATCCTCGGCTACCCGCGCATCGGCCGCCGCCGCGAGCTCAAGCGCGCCGTCGAGCAGCACTGGGCCGGAGCCATCGACGAGGCGGCCCTGGAGGCCGTCGCGGCCGACCTGCGCGCGGCGACCCGCGCCCGGTTGGCCGACCTCGGACTCGGGCGCGGCGACTCCGCCATCCCGGAGTCGTTCTCCTTCTACGACCAGGTGCTCGATGCCGCGGCTGCGGTCGGGGCCCTTCCCGAGCGGTTCGACGACGTGCGCGCACCCGACGGCTCGATCGGCCTCGCCGCGTACTTCGCGGCGGCGCGCGGCGATGCCGGTCATGCCCCGCTCGAGATGACCAAGTGGTTCGACACGAACTACCACTACCTGGTTCCCGAGATCGGACCCGAGACTGTCTTCGCCCTCTCGAGCGACCGGTTCGCGCGCCAGGTCGCGCAGGCGCGCGCAGAGGGATACACGACCCGCCCGGTCGTGGTCGGACCCGTGACCCTCCTCGCGCTGGCGAAGGCGTCCGACGCCGCTCCGGAGGGCTTCACCCCTCTCGAGCGCCTCGACGACCTCCTGCCCGTCTACGGCCGCCTCCTCGCCGACCTCCGGGCGGCCGGTGCCGAGTGGGTGCAGCTCGATGAGCCGGCGCTCGTGAGCGAGAGCCTCGCGGCCCCGGAGGCCTTGGCGGAGGCGGCTGCACGCGCATACGACGTGCTCGGCGCGGCCGAGGACCGCCCCCGCATCCTCGTCGCGGCTCCCTACGCGCAGGTGACGGATGCCGCGTGGCGGATGCTCGCGGACGCGCCGGTCGAGGCTCTCGCCGTCGATCTCGTGCGCGGCGGAGTGCCGACCGCGCACCCGGGCCTTGCGGGCAAGACTCTTGTCGCGGGAGTGGTCGACGGACGCAACATCTGGCGCGGCGACCTCGCCGGGGCCTTCGACGCTCTCGAGCGGCTGCGCGATCTCGGCGCCGGCGCGGTGTCGGCGGGGACGTCGACCTCGCTCCAGCACGTGCCGCACGATGTGGTCGACGAGACCGAGCTCGACGAGCGACTCGCGTCGTGGCTCGCCTTCGCCGATCAGAAGGTCGAGCAGGTCGTCGCGCTGGCCCGGGGACGTGCCGAGGGTCGGGAGGCGATCGCCGATGCCCTGGACGCGGCATCCCTCGCCCTCGCCGATCGTCGCGAGGCGCCGGGCGTGCGCGACGGGTCCGTGCGCGAGCGTGCTGCGGCGCTGACGCAGGACGACTTCCGACGCGCCGAGTACGAGGTGCGGGTGGCGGCTCAGGACGCGGCGCTCGAGCTCCCGCTTCTGCCGACCACGACCATCGGATCGTTCCCTCAGACCGGAGAGATCCGGCGCGCCCGCGGCCGTCTCGCGCGCGGCGAATCGACGGTCGAGGAGTACGAGGGCTTCCTGCGCCAGGAGATCGCGCGGGTCGTCGCCCTGCAGGAGGACCTCGGACTCGACGTGCTGGTGCACGGGGAACCCGAGCGCAACGACATGGTCCAGTACTTCGCGGAGAACCTCGACGGGTTCGCGGTGACCCAGCACGGCTGGGTGCAGTCCTACGGTTCACGGGCGACGCGCCCGTCGATCCTGTGGGGGGACGTGTCGCGTCCGGCGCCCATCACCGTGGAGTGGGCGAGGTACGCGCAGTCGCTCACCGCCAAGCGGATGAAGGGGATGCTGACCGGTCCGGTGACGATCCTCGCCTGGTCGTTCGTGCGCGACGACCAGCCGCTGGCCGACACCGCGCGGCAGGTGGCTCTGGCTCTGCGCGACGAGATCGCCGACCTTGAGCAGGCCGGGATCGGCATCGTCCAGGTGGATGAGCCCGCGCTGCGCGAGCTGCTGCCGCTGGCGGCAGACGCGCAGGCCGACTACCTCGACTGGTCGGTGGGTGCCTTCCGGCTGGCGACGGCCGGCGCGGCCGACGCCACGCAGGTGCACACCCATCTCTGCTACTCGGAGTTCGCCGTGGTCATCGACGCGATCGCGGCTCTGGACGCCGACGTGACGTCGATCGAGGCGGCGCGAAGCCGGGGTGAGGTCATCGGCGACATCGCCGAGTCCGGGTTCTCGCACGGCGTCGGCCCGGGCGTCTGGGACATCCACTCGCCGCGGGTGCCGAGCGTGGAGGAGATCTCGGGCCTGGTCGAGCGCGCCGTCGAGGGGATTCCCGCGCGTCAGGTGTGGGTCAACCCGGACTGCGGGCTGAAGACCCGTGGCTACGACGAGACGGTCGCGGCGCTGCGCAACCTGGTCGAGGCGACGGATGCCGTCCGGAAGAGTCTGCGCATCACCGCGTGAGATGGGCAGGAGGGCCGGCGCGATGCGCCGGCCCTCCCGCTGTGTCCGCTACTTCTTGGCCGTCGGGCCGTCCGCGCCATCCGGGGTGTCCGGGATGACGGCCGTGTCTGTCGCGTCCGCGTCCGGGATGACGGCCGTGTCGGCGTCGCTCGGCGCCGTCTCGTCCTCGGCGGCCGCGCCGCCCGCGGCCGTCGCGCTCACACGAGACTTCGCGGAAGGCTTGCGGGCGGGTCGCGGCTTCGCGGCGGGGGCCGACTCCGCATCGGCCGCTGCCGCTGCTGCGGCGCTCTCGGGCCCCTCGGCCGGGGTTGCCGTCGGGGTTGGCGTGGGGGTCGCCGGCGCCGTCTCCGCGATAGCCATGGGGGTCGCGGCCGGCGCCGTCTCCGCGATAGCCATGGGGGTCGCCGCCGGCGCCGTCTCCGCGATCGTCGCGGCGAAGACGGCATCCGGCGATGCGCCCCCGGCCATCGCGGGCGAGGGCGCTGTCGCCTGCTCACCGAGGCTCTCGTCCTCGGCGACACGGGCCGCCGCGGCGCGTTCGATGTCATCGGGGCGCTTCTGCAGCAGCTCGAGCACCCACGTGACCAGCAGCGCGACGATCAGCACCAGGAAGATGTCGCCCACCGAGAGAGGACGCAGCAGGATCAGCCAGATGACTGCGAGCACCACGATGACGGTGCGCACGAGGACCCGCTGGCGGCCCATCCAGAGGCCGAATCGGCCGGTATCCATGCCGCGTGCGGCCAGCGACGTGCGGGCGCTGGCGTTGAGACCGCCGAAGAGCGCCCGGATGTGGCGCGCCGGCGCCCAACGCCCGGTGACCCAGCCGAGGATCGCGACCAGACCGCCGAGCAGGGCGATCACGAGGGCCGTGCGCTGCATGTCTTCGATGAGCGCGGTGTAGATCACGTCGAGCGCCGACGGCGACACCTTCAGAGTGGTGGCGGCACCGTTGACCGCGATGTCACCGGCCGAGAAGACCGCGGCCAGGAGCGCCCCGCTCAGCAGGAACGAGAGTCCGACGCCGAGCACCGCCGTCGAGCGGCGACGGGCGATCAGAATGCCGGCGGCGAAGAGCGCCAGAGTCACGAACGGGAGCCAGAGACCGGCGAAGTCGGCGATGGCGTAGACGGTGCGGATCGTGCCGACCGCCGACCCGTCGCCGATGATGATCGTCTTGTCGATGGAGGGGATGAGGGATGCTGCGCCCACCCCGGACGCCACCAGCTTCTGCTTGACCTGGTCGACGATGGGTCCGAGCTTCAGTCCGAGCCCCTGGTCGGTGAGGACGAAGGCGCCGTTGCCGTCGGAGGTCGCGGTGGTCACGAGGGCGCGGTGGGCCCCGCGGACGGCGGTCGCCCACACATCGGCGAACTGATCCGACTGGACGACCTTCGTGATCCCCGTCTGCACGAGGTTGTGCAGGCCGTCGGCCGCGGGCTTCTGAAGGAGCTTCAGGGCGTCGGTGGCGCGGGGCCCGAGGCCGAGACCGGAGATGCCGTCGATGACGTCGCCGGTGATCTGATTGAAGTCGACCTTCGCATCGATCGCGTCCATCGCCTCGCTGATGACGAGGTTCTGCACGTGCACGTCGTTCGCCAGCGGCGCCAGCGTCGCGACGAAGGTCTGCTCGTCGACGAGTTGGGTGCGCGCCCACACGCTCACGATCGACACAGGCACGAGGATCGCGGCGATGACGATGCACAGCGCCGACACGAAGGCGCGCCAGCCGCCCCCGCTCGGTTTCGACTTCTTGGCGTCGCGTGCGCCGTCGCCCGCGCCCGCGGCAGCCAGTCGCGCGTTCTCGGCCTCCAGCTGGGCGATCCGCCGCTCGAGCTCCGCCGTGCTCGGCGGTGCCACGGGCGGCGCTGCAGTCGTGTCGGTCATCGGGTGCCCCTCTCCTCGGCGCTCATCGCGCCGGTCCCCACCTATCCCCGAGCGCCGCCCGGCCTGAATGGAAGCCAGGGGCGTTTGCGACCATTGTGGCGGACGAGGCAGCGCCGCGGCATCCCCCGATCAGTATGAGACCGAGATGAAACCGTTCAGGCGGTTCACACCGCCCGCAGCACCGCCACGACCTTGCCGAGCACGGTCGCGTCGTCGCCGAGGATCGGCTCGAACGCGGAGTTGCGCGGCAGCAGCCACGTGTGTCCGTCGCGCTGGCGGAACGTCTTGACCGTCGCCTCTCCCTCGAGCATCGCTGCGACGATGTCGCCGTTCTCGGCCGTGGCCTGCGAGCGGACGACGACCCAGTCCCCGTCGCAGATGGCGGCGTCGATCATCGACTCGCCCGCGACCTTCAGCATGAAGAGGTCGCCCTTGCCGACGAGCTGTCGGGGGAGGGGGAAGATCTCCTCGACCTGCTGCTCGGCGGTGATCGGCACTCCCGCGGCGATGCGGCCGACGAGCGGGACGAGAGCGGCGTCGCCGACGGCGGGCGCCGTGTCGGCCGGGTTCTCGCTCGCGACGCCGGGGATGTCGATGAGCACCTCCATAGCCCGGGTCTTGCCGGCATCGCGGCGGAGGTAACCGCTGAGCTCGAGCTGGTTGAGCTGGTGCGTCACGCTCGACAGCGACTTCAGGCCCACCGCATCCCCGATCTCGCGCATGCTCGGCGGATAGCCGTAGCGCGCGATGGAGCGCTGGATGACCTCGAGGATCGCCATCTGCTTGTCGCTGAGGCTCTTGCGACGACGCGTCTGCGGACGCTCGGCGCGTTCGCGCTGAGTGCTCGGAGTGTCGGTCATGAGGCTCTCCTGTCTTCTGCCGCCTGGCAGTCGTCTTCGAATGTCGGAGGTCGGTGGTGTGCTCTTCCTGTCGAAACGGTATCCGGTGACGACGACAAGGCGGCCGAAGCCGGCGCGTGTCGCTCGGGATCCGCATCCGATTCGACGTCCTGCTTGACAGTTTAGAACATCGAAAGTAACTTCGGAAAAGAAGTTCGCACCCTGCGCTCCCAACCGAGCAGCCGATGCGAACCTCTCGCCACCAGGAGGACGACATGACCACCATCGGGATGACTGTGACCGGCATCCATGCCGTGCCTCGCTCCGAAGCGTCTGCGCACCCCACGCGCCTGCGGCTCACGCGTCGTGGTCGTCGCGTCGTGGCCGGCCTGGCGGCCCTTCCGGCCGTGGCCGGCATCCTCGCTGCGCTCGTCGTCGGCGGGGGAGCGGCGTTCGCGGCGAAGGATGCGGGGGCCCCTGTGCACTTCCGCACCGTCACGGTCGAGCCCGGCCAGTCGCTGTGGACGATCGCCGAAGAGGTGGCGCCGCAGGCGGATCCGCGTGATGTCGTCGACAGCATCATTCGGCTGAACGCGCTCGACAGCGTGACGGTGGACTCCGGCCAGGAGCTCGCGATCCCGGCGCAGTACTCCGCCGGGCACTGAGGCCTCGACCCACGACGAAACACCCGCTGTGGCGGCCCGTACGATGGGATGGGTGAGCCCCCTCGAAGACTTGCCCATCCGGGACGACCTGCGCGGCGTGAAGCCCTACGGCGCACCGCAGGTTCCGCTCCCGGTCGCCTTGAACGTCAACGAGAACACGCATCCCGTGCCACAGGATGTCGCGGACGACATCCTCGACTCCGTCGCCATCGCGCTGCGCGATGTGAACCGGTACCCCGACCGCGAGTTCACCGCTCTGCGCGAGGGATTCGCCGAGTACCTGGGCCACGGCCTCGAGCGCGACCAGATCTGGGCCGCGAACGGGTCCAACGAGGTGCTTCAGCACATCCTGCAGGCCTTCGGGGGTCCCGGGCGCACCGCCTTCGGCTTCAGCCCGACCTACTCGATGTATCCGCTCCTGACACGGGGCACGGGTGCATCGTGGGTCGCGGGCGAGCGCGAGCACGACTACACGCTGACGCCGGATGTCGCGGCGAGGCAGGTCGCGGATGCCCGGCCGGACGTCGTCTTCCTCTGCTCGCCGAACAACCCGACGGGCACGCCACTGTCGCTCGAGGTCGTCGAGGCGGTCTACGAAGCGTCCGACGGCATCGTGATCGTCGACGAGGCGTACTGGGAGTTCGCGCCGAAGGACGAGCGGTCGTCGTTGACGCTGCTCCCCGACCGGGAGCGGCTCGTCGTATCGCGCACCATGAGCAAGGCGTTCTCGTTCGCGGGCGCCCGGGTGGGCTACCTCGCCGCAGCGCCCGACGTCATCGACGCCCTGCGGCTCGTGCGCCTCCCGTATCACCTCAGCGCGCTGACGCAGGCCGCGGCGAGCGCGGCCCTCCGGCACGCCCCGGAGATGATGCGCGCAGTCGACGAGATCGTCGAGCAGCGCGACCGCATCTCGGCGACGGTCGAGGCGCTCGGCTACACCGCCCACGAATCGTGGACGAACTTCGTCCTGTTCGGCGATGTCGACGACCCGCACGCGACGTGGCAGCAGCTGTACGACCGCGGCGTGCTCATCCGCGACATCGGGATCCCGCACAGCCTGCGCGTCACGGCGGGCACCGAGGAGGAGACGACCGCGTTCCTCGACGCACTGGCCTCGCTAGGATCGGGCTCATGACGTCCGCGCGCACCGCCTCCCGCCGCCGTGCGACGAGCGAGTCCACGGTCGAGCTCGAGCTCAACCTCGACGGCACCGGCGTGAGCCGCATCGACACCACGGTCCCCTTCTTCGACCACATGCTCACCGCGTTCGCGAAGCACTCCCTGACCGACCTCACCGTGCGCGCCTCGGGCGACACCGACATCGACGCCCACCACACGGTCGAGGACGTGTCCATCGTCCTGGGTCAGGCGATCCGCGAGGCCCTCGGCGACAAGTCGGGCATCTCGCGCTACGGCGACGCGCTCGTGCCCCTCGACGAGGCCCTCGCGCAGGCGGTCGTCGACATCAGCGGGCGACCGTTCCTCGTCCACGAAGGGGAGCCTGCCGGTTTCGAGTACCACCTCATCGGCGGCCATTTCACGGGTTCGCTCGTGCGCCACTCGTTCGAGGCGATCGCGTTCCACGGGGGCATGACGGTGCACGTCCGCGTGCTCGGCGGCCGCGACCCGCATCACGTCGCCGAGGCGGAGTACAAGGCGCTCGCGCGCGCCTTCCGTCAGGCGAAGGCGCTCGACCCGCACGTGATCGGCATCCCGAGCACCAAGGGAGCGCTGTGAGCTCTCGCCCGCTCGTCGCCGTCCTGGACTACGGCAGCGGCAACGTCCACTCCGCGGTGAAGGCGCTCGACGCCGCGGGCGCCGACGCACGACTCACGGCGGATCGCGCGCTGATCCGAGACGCGGACGGGCTCGTCGTCCCGGGCGTCGGAGCCTTCCGGGCGGTGATGGATGCGCTGCGGGCCATCCGCGCCGACGAGATCATCGATCGTCGTCTCGCGGGCGGTCGTGCCGTGCTCGGCATCTGCGTCGGCATGCAGGTCATGTTCGAGCGCGGTGTGGAACGCGGTGACGACACCGAGGGGCTCGGCGAATGGCCGGGCGCCGTGACCGAGCTCGATGCGCCCGTCCTCCCGCACATGGGGTGGGACACGGTGCGCGCGGGTCAGGGTTCGCGGCTGTTCGCCGGCATCGAGGACGAGCGGTTCTACTTCGTGCACTCGTTCGGCGCCCAGCAGTGGCACCTGCAGAACACGGCGCCGCTGCCCGAACCGGTGCTGACCTGGTGCGACTACGGCGCCGCTCCCTTCCTCGCGGCCGTCGAGAACGGCCCGCTGTCGGCCACGCAGTTCCACCCCGAGAAGTCGGGGGATGCCGGCATCCGTCTGCTGACCAACTGGATCGCGACGCTCTGACGTCGTGCGGCGGCGTGCCGTCGCATCCATCGCCCGAAGAAACACGAGAGAGTCCATGACCCTGTTCTCCGACACCCCCCGTCTGGTCCTGCTGCCCGCCGTCGACGTCGCCGACGGCAAGGCCGTGCGCCTGACCCAAGGCGAGGCCGGCAGCGAGACGAGCTACGGAGACCCGGTGGATGCGGCCCGGGCCTGGGCCGACCAGGGCGCCGAGTGGATCCACCTCGTCGACCTCGATGCCGCCTTCGGCCGTGGCAGCAACGCGTCGATCCTCCGGCGCGTGATCCACCAGGTGCGGGGCGTGCAGATCGAGCTGTCCGGCGGGATCCGCGACGACGCCTCCCTCGAAGCGGCTCTCGAGGCGGGCGCGACGCGCGTCAACCTGGGCACGGCCGCGCTCGAGAACCCGGAGTGGGCCGCCGACGCGATCAGCCGCTACGGCGAGGCGATCGCGGTCGGTCTCGACGTGCGCGGGACGACTCTCGCCGCCCGCGGCTGGACGCGCGAGGGCGGCGACCTCTGGGAGGTGCTCGCCCGCCTGGAAGAAGCCGGATGCGCCCGCTACGTCGTCACGGACGTGACCAAGGACGGCACGCTCCGCGGTCCGAACCTCGAGCTCCTGCGCGAGCTGGCAAATCGCACCGACAAGCCCGTCGTCGCCTCAGGCGGCGTGTCGAGCCTCGACGACATCGCGGCGCTGCGTGAGCTCGTGCCGCTCGGCGTCGAGGGCGCCATCGTCGGCAAGGCGCTGTACGCGGGCGCCTTCACGCTGCCCGAGGCGCTGGATGTCGCAGGACGCTGACGCCCCGCACCCTGGCGGCGGGCACGACCACGCGGCGCACCGCGCCGACTCGGCGGGGCAGCCGTGGCAGGGCCGCTCGTTCGAGCCGAATCCGCATGCCGCGGATGACGGCTCCGCCGACCCGGCGCTGCTCGCGGCGCTGACGGGGTTCCGTGCCGGGGAGTGCGACGAGGTCGCGATCGTCGAGGCGTATCGCACGGCGCGCCTGCTCATCCCGCTCGTCGCCGAGAAGGGCGACGAGGGTGTCGGCGCGCACGGGCTGCCCGTCGACAAGACGCAGGAGCTGTCGATCGTGACGGTCGCCGCCCCCGACGGCCGCCGCATCCTCCCCGTCTTCACGTCCGTCGAGACTCTGGGGCGATGGGACGCGGCAGCCCGGCCGATCCCTGCCGAGGGCGTCCGCACGGCGTTGGCGGCCGCGGCCGACGAGACCGACCTCATCGTGATCGATCCGGCCTCGGACACCGAGTTCGTCCTGCGTCGCCCCGCGGTCTGGGCGATCGGCCAGGGACTCGCGTGGGAGCCGTCCTACCGTTCACCGGAGGTCTACGCGGGCCTTCAGCGGAGCACGGCGGGCGAGCTCGCCGTCATCGACCTGGCGGTCGCTCCCGGCGATCCGACCGGGCGGCTGCGCGGTCCCGAGCTCGTCGTGGAGCTGCACCTCATGGCGGGGCTCGACCAGTCCGAGCTCGATGCCGTGCTCGCGCGGCTCGCGCGCCGCTGGGCGGCCGACGACCGTATCGCCGTGCTCGTCGATTCGCTGACCGTCAAGCTCCGCAGAGGCGACTGACCGGCGCCGGCCGCCCCGTGTCGCCGGATCGGCGCACGGAGTAGCGTGCCGATGGATGCTGCGGAGGTGACACATGGCGGATCCTGCGTCGGCCGACATCGATCGCGCCGTGCTGGCGCTGGCGCACGCCCGCGCCCTGGAGTGGCGGCGCGGCCTCGAAGATCGCCCCATTTCACCGCGCGTCGGCGCGGACGCGGTGAAGGACGCCCTCGGTCGCGAGCTTCCCGAGACGGGGGAGGATGCCGCGTCCGTCGTCGCCCGTCTCGCCGACGCCGCCGAGCCGGGGATCATGGCGATGGGCAGTCCGCGGTTCTACGGCTGGGTGATCGGCGGCGCGCAGCCCGCGGCCCTCGGGGCGGACTGGCTGGTGTCGACGTGGGATCAGAACACGGCGATGCGCGCGGTGACTCCTGGAGTGGTGGCGGCGGAGGAGCTCGCCGGGGAGTGGATCCTCGACCTGCTCGGCCTGCCCTCGACCGCCGACGTCGGTTTCGTCACCGGGGCGACGATGGCGAACTTCACGTGCCTGGTCGCGGCCCGCGACGAGGTCCTGCGGCGCGCGGGCTGGAATGCCGCGGTCGATGGGCTCGCGGGGGGACCCCGCATCCGTCTCCTGGTCGGCGCCGAGCGCCACGACACCGTCGATCACGCCGCGCGGATGGCGGGCCTCGGCGCACCGCGGGTGGTGGATGCCGACGACCAGGGGCGCCTCGTGCCGACGGCGCTCGCGAGGGCGCTGGGGGATGGGGAAGGCCCCGCGATCGTCGCGCTGCAGGCCGGCAATCTCCACTCCGGCGCGTTCGACCCGCTGGAAGAGGCGATCGCGGTCGCGCACGCGGCGGGGGCATGGGTCCACGTCGACGGCGCCTTCGGACTGTGGGCGGCCGCATCGCCACGCACCCGTCACCTCACCGCGGGGCTCGATGGCGCGGATTCGTGGGCGACCGACGCCCACAAGACGCTCAGCGTCCCCTACGACTGCGGGGTGGCGATCGTCGCCGACCCCCGGGCGCTGCGTGCCGCGATGGGGATGTCGGCCGCCTATCTGGCTACGGTGGCGAGCGCCGACCACGCCGATCCGCACGACCGCGTCCCCGAGCTGTCGCGTCGGGCGCGGGGCGTGCCGACGTGGGCGGCGCTGCGCGCGATGGGCCGCAGCGGCACGATCGCCCTCGTCGATCGCCTCGCCGGCAGCGCCTCCCGCATCGCGACCGGGCTGTCGCGGCTCCCGGGCGTCGAGATCCTCAACGACGTCGTCTTCACCCAGGTGTGCGCGACGCTCGACACGGACGAGCGCACCGACGAGTGGGCCGACGCGCTCCGGGCGGCGGGGGAGGCCTTCGCGTCGTCCTCCCGCTGGCATGGGCGTTCGGTGCTGCGCTTCTCGGTCAGCAACTGGGCGACCGACGACGCCGAGGTCTCCCGCACGCTGGCTGCCGCATCCCGCGCCCTGCCCCGATCGTGACGGTCAGGTGACCGGGCCGGTCCACTTCTCGCCCGGCCCCTGCCCGATCGGGTCGGGCACGACCGAGGCCTCGCGGAAGGCCAGCTGGAGTGAGCGCAGGCCGTCGCGCAGCGAGCGCGCGTGCACGTCGCTGATCTCGGGCGCACCGGCGGTGATGAGACCGGCGAGCGCGTTGATGAGCTTGCGAGCCTCGTCGAGGTCGGTCTGGGTCTCGGGGTCATCGGCGAGGCCGACCTTCACGGCGGCCGCGCTCATCAGATGGACCGCGGCGGTGGTGATGACCTCGACGGCGGGCACGTCCGCGATGTCGCGCGTGGCGGATGCCGCGGCCCGCTCCTGGTCTTCCCACTGCGTCCTGCGGCCGTCGTCACCCTGAATCGTGTCCACGTCTTGCTCTCTGATAGACTGTTGCGGGCTCCGGAGCGTTCTGCTCCGAGACGAAAGAGGATCACATCCCACCCGCGCTTGCCGCTCCAGGCTACCGGGTCGAGCACTCCGCCCCCTCCGGGGGGGTAGCGAGGGTGCAGGAGCCGGTGCGGAAACGCACCGTGCCTCGGGTGGAGTGTTCCTTCTTCCGCCCGCGACGCTCCCCGTGCCGCGGTGGCTCATCCACCCGCACGAAAGAGGAGTTCCGCATCAGCGATCCCCGCACCAATGAGCGCATCCGTGTGCCCGAGGTCCGACTCGTCGGGCCGAACGGCGAGCAGGTCGGCGTCGTCAGCATCCAGGTGGCGCAGCGCCTGGCTCAGGAGGCCGACCTCGATCTCGTCGAGGTCGCACCCAACTCGAAGCCGCCCGTCGTCAAGATCATGGATTACGGGAAGTTCAAGTACGAGGCCGCGCAGAAGGCGAAGGAAGCCCGCCGCAACCAGGCGAACACGGTCCTCAAGGAGGTCCGCTTCCGGCTGAAGATCGAGGCCCACGACTACACGACCAAGCTCAAGCGCGCCGAGGGCTTCCTCCAGTCCGGCGACAAGGTGAAGGCCATGATCCTGTTCCGCGGCCGCGAGCAGTCGCGTCCCGAGCAGGGCGTCCGCCTGCTCCGCAAGTTCGCGGAGGATGTGGCCGAGTTCGGCACCGTCGAGTCGAACCCCACGATCGACGGTCGCAACATGGTCATGGTGATCGCCCCGCACAAGAACAAGTCCGAGGTGAAGACCGAGCAGAACGCCGCACGCGCCGCCAACAAGGAGGCGGCCCGTCAGGCGCGAACCGGTGCAGCACCCGAGTCCGGCTCCGGCGAGGCCCCCGAGGCCCACGTCCCCGCTGCAGAGGCGGCGGCGGAGTAGCACTCCCCAAGACTCCCGCACCCGCGGGTTGAGACTCCCGCTCGGCGGGAAACACCACGAAGGCCCTCTGGGGCCCCACCACCGAAGGAACGACAATGCCGAAGCAGAAGACGCACTCCGGCGCCAAGAAGCGCTTCAAGGTCACCGGCACCGGGAAGCTCATGAAGCAGCAGGCGAACCTTCGCCACAACTTCGAGGGCAAGCCCAGCCGCCGCACCCGCCGCCTCTCGCAGGAGCAGGTCCTGGCACCGGGCGACGCGAAGGTCGCCAAGAAGCTTCTCGGTCGCTGAGCGGCCCGCAAAGGTTAGGAACGAAACGAAATGGCTAGAGTCAAGCGGGCCGTCAACGCCCACAAGAAGCGTCGCGTCATCCTCGAGCGCGCCTCGGGTTACCGTGGCCAGCGTTCGCGCCTGTACCGGAAGGCGAAGGAGCAGGTCACCCACTCGCTCGTCTACGCGTACCGCGACCGCCGCAAGCGCAAGGGCGACTTCCGCCGCCTGTGGATCCAGCGCATCAACGCCGCGAGCCGCGCGAACGGCATCACGTACAACCGCTTCATCCAGGGCCTGGGCCTTGCGGGCGTGCAGGTCGACCGTCGCATGCTCGCCGAGCTGGCCGTGAACGAGCCGAAGGCCTTCGCCTCGCTCGTCGAGGTCGCCAAGAAGGCGCTGCCCTCGGACGTCAACGCCCCCAAGGCGTAAGCATCCATCGAAGGGGCGTCCTCCTGCGGTTCTTCCGCGGAGGACGCCCCTTCGTCGTTCCCGGGGCGTCACACGATGGATGCCGCGGGCTTCCCCAGAACGGCCCCGGCCTCGCGGCGTCCGGTCCGCGCTGCGAGGAGGGCGACCCCGAACACGAGCGACCACAGCAGGTAGACGAAGTAGGTGAAGTAGAAGGGCGCGAGGATGCCGCAGATCCCGCCGATCACCGAGAACACGCCGAGCCACATCGGCACGTGACGGCGGACGGCGAGGACGATGCCGATGATCCCCACGCACATCGCCGGCCCGCACATGGCAAGGGCGTGCCCGATCTCGGTGAGGACGTAGACCACCGGCGCAGGGACGCCCGACCGGATGGCGCTTCCCCCTTCGGCCATCGCGACATCGACTCCTCCTGCCAGCCACGCGCCGGTGACGCCCAGTGCTGCACCGATCGTCGCGAGTGCCGAAAGCGGGTTACCCAGGCCAGGAAGCTTGCGCAGCGCGGCGCCGAAGACGACCAGCGCCAGGACCCCGAGGCCGGCGATGTACCAGAGGACGAGGGCCGTCGCCTGATGGCCCGGTGCGACGTACGACGTGACGTCGCCGATCCGGTAGTCGCCCCCGGGCGATCCGGTGAACATGAGTCCGGCGGCGGTGGTGACGGCGTAGACGAGGACGCCCACCCCCGCATATCGGGGGATGGATGCGGCGCGCGCCGCCGGCGCGGCGTGCGAGATGGATGTGTTCGACATGACTTCTCCTTCGTTCCCAGCCCCCTGTGGGCCTCTCATCGGAACGCTAGGAGCGACGCCCCATCCCAGTCGTCGTGACGGGGAACGATCTTCTTCTCCCCTCCTGTATCACCACGGAACGTCCGGCGGCATCCGGACGCGCTATGGGCGTCGTCCCGGGAGACGATCGCGAGTCCTCCCCACGGAGGATGCGCGGGCGCCTCGGCCGGATCTACTGTGGGGGCCGTGACACGCCGCAGCTGGATCTTCGACATCGCGATCGCGGTCGGCGTCGCGGCGCTGGGCGTCGCCGAGGCCGTCTGGGGCGTGAACGCGACCCATCGTCAGGGACCCGCGTGGGCCGAGGCGGCGCTGTACGTCGTCACGGGCCTCGTCCTCGTCATCCGTCGCATCGCCCCGATCACCTGCATGGCGGTGATCGCCGGTGTCAGCGCCCTGGAGTTCGCGATCTACGGCGCGCCCGAAGGGCTCGGCATCGCGGCCCCGACCGCCATCGCCGCGTACTCCGCGGCGCGCTACGTCGACCGCCGCCGGTCGTGGTGGGGACTTGTCATGGTCGGGGTGATCTGGTTGGCGTGGGATCTGTTCGATCCGGTGGTCACGACACCTCTGATGCGGCTTGCGCACCTCGTGTGGGCGTCGCCCTGGGTCGTCGCGTGGCTCGTGGGAGCGCTTGTACGCAGCCAGGTGCTGGCCGCGGCGCAGCGACGTGCGGCGCGCAGCGAATCGGAGGCGCGGGCTGTCGCCGAGGAGCGCAACCGCATTGCGCGCGAGCTTCACGACGTCATCGGGCACAGCGTCAGCGTCATGACCGTGCAGGCGTCGGCCGTGCGTCGCCGCCTTCGCGTCGACCAGGAGGCCGAGCGGCAGGCGCTCGAGACAGTCGAGGCTGTCGGCCGCGAGGCGCTCGGCGAGATGCGGCGCATGGTGGGCATGCTGCGTCAGGACGATGACCACGTCGGGCGCCAGCCGACGCCCGGCCTCGAGCAGGTCGACACGCTGATCGCCAAGTTCCGCGATGCCGGGCTCCCGGTCGAGTACCGCACGACCGGTCTGAACGGGGAGCTGCCGGCGGGCCTCGACCTCACCGCGTACCGGGTGATCCAGGAGGGGCTGACGAACGCTCTGCGGCATTCGGTGGACCCGCACCATGTGCGCGTCGAGGTCTCGGATGCCGACGGCCTCGCCATCACGGTCCGCGACGACGGGCAGGCCGTCGAGGGCGACGCCGAGCCGGGGCACGGACTTCTGGGGATGCGCGAGCGCGTCACGCTGTATGGCGGACGACTCTTCGCCGGGGCCGCGGAGGGTGGCGGCTTCGAACTCGTCGCGCGCTTCCCGCCGCGTGCAGGCCTGACACCCGTGGACGGAGCGACATGACGATCGGCGTCCTGATCGCGGATGACCAGACGCTGGTGCGCCGCGGCTTCCGAATGATCCTCGAGATCGAGCCGGATCTGGAGGTGGTCGGCGAGGCTGCCGACGGTCGCGAAGCCGTCGCGGTCGCACGTGAACTCCGGCCGGACATCGTGCTCATGGACGTGCGGATGCCGGGGATGGACGGGATCGACGCCACTCGGGACATCGTCGCCGATCCGGCGGTGGGGGAGAGCACCAAGGTTCTCATGCTGACGACGTTCGACATGGACGAGTACGTGTTCGACGCGCTGCAGGCCGGCGCCAGCGGATTCCTCCTCAAGGATGTGCAGCCCGAGGTGCTCGTGGCGGGGATCCGGTCGGTCCACGCCGGCGAATCGCTTCTCGCGCCGAGCGTCACACGACGGATGATCACCTCCTTCCTGCGGCGTCCGCGCGCCGAAAGCGGTCCTGGTGACGCCGGCTACAGCCTCCTCACCAACCGCGAGCGCGATATCCTCCCGCTCCTCGCCCGGGGCTTGACGAACGCGGAGATCGCCGACGAGCTGGTGGTCTCGGAGACCACCGTGAAGACGCACGTCGGGCGCGTGCTCACGAAGCTGGGTCTGCGCGACCGCGTGCAGGCCGTCATCTACGCGTACGAGCACGGCCTCGCCGGCTGATCCCGGTCCCGGTTGCCGCAGGAACGCGCAGAGCACGTCGGAGGATGCCGCGACCCTAGACTTGAGGCGTGCTGGAGAATCCGCGGTCGCCGCGTGTGCGCGCCGTCGCCAAGCTGACGAAGCGCAGTGCGCGCGACGAGACCGGGATGTTCCTCCTCGAGGGTCCGCAGGCGGTCCGTGAGGCGCTCGCAACCAGGCCCGAGGCGATCGTCGACCTGTTCGCGACGCCGACCGCGATGGAGCGGCATCCCGATCTGCGCAGCGGCGCCGCCGGAGTCGGACACGAGGTCGTCTACGCCACTGAGGCGGTGCTCGACGCGATGGCCGATACGGTCACACCCCAGGGCGTCGTCGCGGTCGCGCGGCAGTTCCCGGCATCTGTCCGTGATGTCTTCGCCGAACGCCCGCGCCTCATCGCCATCTGCGAGGAGGTGCGCGACCCGGGCAATCTCGGCACCATCATCCGTGCTGCGGATGCGGCGGGCGCCGACGCCGTCGTGCTGACCGGCCGCACGGTCGACCCGTACAACCCGAAGGTGGTCCGCTCGACCACGGGCTCGCTGTTCCACATCCCCATCACGGTGGGCGGCGACCTCGCCGATATCGCCGGCCGCGCCCGCGGCGCCGGGCTGCGGGTGATCGCGGCGGACGTGAAGGGCGACGACCTGCTCGAGGCACGGGCGAAGGGCCTGCTGGCCGAGCCCACCGCGTGGCTGTTCGGCAATGAGGCGCGGGGCCTGACCGACGAGGCTCTGGCTCTCGCCGACACCGCGCTGCGGCTGCCGATCTTCGGCCGCGCCGAGTCGCTCAATCTCGCCACGGCGGCCAGCGTCTGCCTGTACGAGTCGGCTTTCGCGCAGCGTTCGTGACGCACGGAAAGGCCGCGCATCCGAAGATGCGCGGCCCTCGGACGGCTGTTCGGGTCAGCCGTTCGCTCCCGCTTCCTTCGTCGTGATCGACGTGCCCTCGAGCTTGTTGGCGTTCTCAGCCCACTTCTGCGAGAAGGTGTCGGACAGCTTCACCATCGACACGTCCTTGCCGAGCGCCTTGTACATGGCCGCGATGGTGGCGGGGCCACCGGCCGGCATGATGCCGTCGGGGAGGAACTGGCCCTTGTCGGTCGTCAGGCCGGAGATGTAGTCGGCCTTCGAGATCGTCGCGTTCTGGACGTACTCGCTGGGCAGCTTGTCGGCGATCTCCGCGGCCGAGTGGTCGTGGATCCAGTGCATCGTCGCCACGAGCGCGTCGACGACCCGCTGTGTCGCGTCCTTGTGGGCATTGATCCACTCGGCGTGGCCGATGAGGCCCGCTGCGGGCCACGCGCCGCCGACGGCCTTCTGCGCGCCTGCGGTCGACGCGAAGTCGAACGCCGTTGTCGCCAGGTTCTGGCTGGTCAGAGCCGTGACGGTGGGCTGGGTCGTCATGACGCAGTCGACGGCCCCCTGCTTGATCGCAGCGATCGCGGTCGCACCGGCGTGCACGGCGACTGTCGTGTAGTCCTTCTGGGTGAGCCCGGCCTGGTGCGCGACGAACTGGGTGAGGGTGTCGGTGCCCGAGCCGAGATCCGTGACGCCCATCTTCTTGCCCTTGATGTCGGCCGCGGTCTTCACGCCGCTGCTCGGCGTGCACATCAGCCGCTCGCCGGGGGCGCCGGAGAGCTGGACGACGTTGGTGAT
Organism: Microbacterium sp. sgz311019; assembly: GCF_056135325.1. NCBI lineage: Bacteria > Bacillati > Actinomycetota > Actinomycetes > Micrococcales > Microbacteriaceae > Microbacterium > Microbacterium sp. sgz311019. Next base: position 131,849 of record NZ_JBWAXO010000010.1, read on the forward strand.
GTCCTTGCCCTTCGACTGGAGGTCGATCGTGTGGTTGTACCACGCGCCGGCGAAATCGACGGTGCCGGAGACCATGGCGTCCTCGGCTCCGACGCCGCCGTTCTGTTCGGTCGAGAGCTCGACGTTGACGCCGTACTTCTTGTAGAAGCCGAGCTGGTCGGCCAGCTTGTACGGCAGGTAGATCTGCTTGTCGATGCCGCCGACCATGATCCTCACGGTCGGCATCGGCGTCGACGATCCGCCGGCGGCTGCGCCGGTCGTGGTGCCGCTGCTGCAGGCGGCGAGGCCGAGCGCCAGTGCTCCGACCACCGCGACGCTCGCGATGCGCTTGTTCATGGGTTTCCTTTCGCTGTGCCGAGGACACTCGGCGTTTCTTGGGGGTGAGACGTTGCTCGGGTGAGGGGAGGGTCAGATGGATGCGGCTTCGCTGCGGTTCGGCGGCCGCCACTTGAGCACCGCGCCTTCGAACAGCGAGATGAGGTACTCGGCCACGAGGGTGAACACGGCGATGATGACCATGCACGCGAAGACCGTGTTGGGGTCGAAGCTGCCCTGCGCCTGGCTGATGATCAGTCCGATGCCTTTCTGGGCGCCGAGGACCTCGGCGACGAGGGCGCCGATGATCGCGAAGCCGAACGCGGTGTGCAGGCTCGCCACGATCCAGGTCATCGCGGACGGGATGGTGACGTGCCGCGCGATCTGCAGCGGCGAGGCGCCGAGCACCCGCACGTTGGCGACGAGGTTCGGGTCGACCTCCCGCACGCCCTGGAAGGCGTTGAAGAAGACCGCGAAGAAGACCAGCACGGCGGCGAGGTAGATCTTCGCCGGCATCCCGAGGCCGAACGCCACGATGAAGATCGAGCCGAGGACGATGCGCGGGATCGCGTTGAGGATCTTGATGTACGGTCCGCCGACCTCCGCGAGGTAGCGGTTGCTCCCCAGGAGGATGCCGAAGACCACGCCCAGGGCGGTTCCCAGCGCGAATCCGAGGAGAGCCTCCTGGATGGTGACCCACAGGTTCTCCCAGATGGATCCGAACGCGGTGCCGACCGTGAACAGGTGCACCAGGCTGTCCCAGATGGCCGTCGGCTGTCCGAAGAAGAACGAGTCGACGATCGCGTGCTTCTTGTCGGGGAGCGAGGTCAGCAGCTGCCAGCCGCCGAGGACGACGACCAGGAGCATGATGCGTCCGACCCAGACCAGCGCGATGTGTCGCGCACGCTGACGCCGCCCCTTCGCCTGGAGTTCGTGCTCGGACTCGGGCGGCAGGACCGCCTGCGCCTCGCTGGAGCTGTAGAGCTGCCCGCCGTAGACATCCGCCTGTGGCGTGGTCGAGAGATAGCTGGTCATGCCGCGACCGTCCTTTCGTAGGCGCGCGTGACTTCGTCACGCAGCGACTGCCAGATCTCGCCCTGCAGTTCGAGGAAACGCCGCTCGTGACGGATGTCCTGCACGTTGCCGCGCGGCCGCGGCAGGTCGATGTCGAAGACCTTCTTGATCGAACCGGGGCTGGAGGTCATGACGGCCACCCGGTCGGAGAGCGCGACGGCCTCGTCGAGGTCGTGCGTGATGAACAGCACCGAGGGGCGCAGCTGCTCCCACAGCTGCAGCAGCTCGCCCTGCATGATCGACTTCGTCTGCACGTCGAGGGCGCCGAACGGCTCGTCCATGAGCAGGATGCGCGGGTTGTTGATGAGTGCGGCCGCCATCGCGACGCGCTTGCGCATGCCGCCCGAGAGCTGGTGGGGGTAGCGGTCCTCGAATCCGTTGAGGCCGACCCGGCGCAGCCAGTCCCGGGCGAGGTCGATCGCCTCGCGCTTGGGGGTTCCGGTGAGCAGCGGGCCCATCATCACGTTGGCGAGCACGGTCTTCCAGGGGAAGAGCGAGTCGGCCTGGAACATGTAGCTGACGCCCGCGGTGATCCCCTCCACCGTCTGCCCGCCGACACGCACGGTGCCGGCGCTCGGCCGCTCCAAGCCGGAGACCTGCCCCAGCGTCGTCGACTTGCCGCAGCCGGTCGGGCCGACGATCGCGCAGAACTGCCCGGGTTCGACAGTCAGCGTCACGTCCTTAATGGCCGTGAACGGCTCGCCGTTCGGCGTGAGGAAGCGTTTGGTGAGTCCCACGATCTCGATCCGCGCGGAGGTGTCCGCGGCGGGAGACGGGGGCGCGTCGGCGGTGAGCGCGTCGCCCATGATGTTCAGACCTCTCTGTCCGTGTGGTGGAGCGATCTCATCGTGCGCGGGCCGCCCCCTGGGTGTCGCGCTTGTGCGCCATCCGTGCGTTGTGCCCTTTTGCATGCCTTCTGCGCGTTCTGCTCAGCGTTGAGATGGCTCCGGGGTTCGGTCCGGTCGGCGACGGGTGGGAGAATCGGTGTCCATGCGACGAAGCATGCGGAAGATCTCGACGCAGATCTTCCTGGCCCAGCTGGTCATCCTGACCGCGTCGCTCGCGCTCGGATTCGTGCTGTTCACGGCGACTGCCCGGGCGCAGATCGACGAGGACTTCCAAGCACGCGCCGCCGTCATCGGGCAGACGGTCGCCGTGGTTCCCGAGATCCAGGCATGCATGGCACATCCCGCACCCGGCTGCGATCGCGCGATCCAGGACTTCGCCACCGCGACGACGAGGTCCACCGGCGCCCGCTATGTCGTCGTGATCGACATGGATCGCGTCCGGCATTCCCACCCCAACCCCGCCCTGATCGGACACAAGGTGAGTGAGCCGATCGTCACGACGGACGGCCTGGTGCATCTGCGTGTCGACCACGGCTCGACGGGCGACACCGCGAACGCGCGTGTTCCGCTGTACGCGCCGGACGGCACGACGATGGCCGGCGAGGTGTCGGTCGGGATTCTCGAAGACACGGTGTCCAGCGAACTGCTCGCCGAGTTGCCGTCCTACGCGGCCTGGTTCCTCCTGGCGCTGGGTATAGGCGCCCTCGCGTCGTGGCTGCTGGCACGTCGGATGAAGCGCCGGACGTTCGGCCTCGAGCTCGACGAGATCGCGCAGCTGCTGCAGGAGCGCGAGGCGACGCTGCACGGCATCCGCGAGGGCGTCGTCGGCATCGGGCCGGACGGGCGCATCACCGTCATGAACGACGAGGCCCAGCGACTGCTCGGCGTCGCGCCGGGCACCGGAAAACGGCTGGAGGAGGTCATCCCTCCCGGTCCGCTCCGGGACGCGCTCACCGATCAGCGCAGCGGGAAGGACGAGATCGTGCTGACGGACGACCGCTGGCTGGTCGTGAACCGGATGCCGGTCACCCTTGCCGGCGCCTCGCACGGGGTCGTGGTGACCCTGCGCGACCGTACCGACATCGAGGGCCTCACGCGCGAGCTCGACGGAGAGCGCAGCCTCACCGACTCCCTCCGGGCGCAGCAGCACGAGTTCTCCAACCGCATGCACGCGCTCGCGGGGCTGCTCGAGCTCGATCGCCCGGACGAGGCGCTCGAGTACCTCACCGAGCTGCGCGGGCTCTCGGCCGACCTCGACCAGACGCTGCGCACCCGCATCCGCGCCCCGCACATCGTGGGACTCCTCCTGGGCAAGGCCGCGGAGGCGAGCGAGCGGGGGATCGAGCTCGTGATCGCGCCGGAGACCTCGATCAGCGAGGCGCCCGAGCGCCTGCGGCTGCTCACCACCGTCATCGGCAACCTCGTCGACAACGCCTTCGACGCCCTCGCCGGGGCTCCCGCGCCGAGGCGCGTGACGGTGTCGGCCGTGGAGACGGCGGAGGACGTCGTCGTGACCGTCTCGGACAACGGCCCGGGAGTTCCGCCGGGAGAGATCGCGCATATCTTCCGCAACGGCTACACGACCAAGCGGGGCTCGCTCGTGCGGCACAGCGGTCTCGGGCTCGCGCTCGTCCACGACGCCGTGGTCAAGGCGGGGGGCACCGTCAGCGTCGACAACGACGAGGGCGCCGTCTTCCGCGTGGTCATCCCGCGCGCGGACGAGTCGGCTGCGGTGACGACGTGAGCGACGACATCACGGTCCTCGTCGTCGACGACGACTACCACGTCGCGAGCGTCCACGCTGGGTTCGTCGGGCGGGTCCCGGGCTTCCGTGTGGTCGGCGAGGCGCACACCGCCGCCGAGGCGCTCGCCGAGTCGGCGCGACTGCATCCGGATCTCGTCCTCATGGACATCTATCTGCCCGACGGGGACGGCCTCGACGTCACGCGCACCCTGCTCGCGCGCGCGGATGCGCCGGCCGTGATCGTCGTGTCGGCGGCGAGGGATGCGGCGTCCCTCCGCACCGCGGTGCAGCTCGGGGCCGTCCACTACCTCATGAAGCCGTTCGGCTTCGCCGACCTCGCCGAGCGACTGAACGGGTTCCGTGAGGCGCACGCCCAGTGGGGCCGGATGCCGGACGAGGCGACGCAGGCCGACGTGAACCGGATCTTCGGGCTGCTGAGGGGCGGCGCATCCACTCCTGCGCCCGTCTCGGTCGACACCTCCCGTCTCGCGCCCACCCTGCGCCTCGTCTACGAAGTCGTCGCCACGACCGGGCCGATGTCGGCGGTCGAAGTCGCCTCGGCCGTCGGTATCAGCCGGGCCACCGCCCAGCGGTATCTCGCCCAGCTGGAGCAGTCCGGGCTCGTCCGACTGGACCTCCGCTACGGGTCGACCGGACGCCCGGAGCACCGCTACTCGCTGCGCTCCTGAGGGCCGCTCCTGAGGGGCTCCTGTGGCCTTCCTCAGGAGTGGGGCCCGCCGAGGCAGTCGCACCGCCCCCGGTAGACTCGGTTCTCGTGTCCGACGCACCTCAGATCACCCCAGAAACGGTCGCCGAAGCCGTCGATGCCGCGCTCGCGGCGATCGCCGCGGCATCCGACACCGCCGAGCTGAAGGCCGCCCGCAGCGCGCACTCCGCGGAGGGCTCGCCGCTCGCGCGACTGAACGCGAGCCTGCGCGACGTCGCCCCCGAGCACAAGGCCGAGTTCGGCAAGCTCGTCGGCCAGGCCCGCGGCCGGGTGAGCCAGGCGCTCGCGGCTCGCGAGGTCGAGCTCGCCGAGGCCGAGACGGCCGCGCGGCTCGAGGCCGAGCGCGTGGACATCACGGCGCTGGCCCAGCACGCGCGGGTCGGGGCGCGGCATCCCGTGTCGCTCCTCCAGGAGGAGATCTCCGACATCTTCGTCGGCATGGGATGGGAGATCGCCGAAGGACCCGAGCTCGAGCACGAGTGGTTCAACTTCGACGCCCTGAACTTCGACGCCGACCACCCCGCTCGCCAGGAGCAGGACACGTTCTACGTCGACCCCGTCACGCGCCACCTCGTGCTGCGCACGCACACGAGCCCCGTGCAGGTGCGCTCGATGCTCGAGCGCGAGCTGCCGGTGTACGTCCTGTGCCCCGGTCGCGTGTACCGCACCGACGAGTTCGACGCCACGCACCTGCCCGTCTTCACCCAGTTCGAGGGTCTCGTCGTGGACAAGGGGATCACGATGGCGAACCTCAAGGGGACGCTCGACCACGTCGCCCGCCAGCTTTTCGGCGCGGAGGCGAAGACGCGCTTCCGCACGAACTTCTTCCCCTTCACCGAGCCCTCCGCCGAGCTCGATCTGTGGCACCCGACCTTCAAGGGCGGCGCGCGCTGGATCGAGTGGGGCGGCTGCGGGATGATCAACCCCAACGTGCTGCGCGCCGCGGGGATCGACCCCGAAGTGTACTCCGGGTTCGCGTTCGGGATGGGCGTCGAGCGGGCGGTCATGTTCCGCTCGGATGTGCAGGACATGCGCGACATGGCCGAGGGCGATGTCCGATTCAGCGAGCAGTTCGGGATGGTGGTGTGATGCGCGTCCCGCTTTCGTGGCTGCGTGAGTTCGTCGAGGTCCCGGCGGAGACGACCCCCGAGGACGTCCTCGCGGCGCTCGTGCGCGTCGGATTCGAGGAGGAGGACGTCCACCGCTTCGAGCTGTCCGGTCCGATCGTCGTCGGACAGGTGCTCGAGTTCGTTGAGGAGCCGCAGTCCAACGGCAAGACCATCCGCTGGTGCCAGGTGGACGTCGGGGAGTCGGAGCCCCGCGGCATCGTGTGCGGTGCGCGCAACTTCTTCGAGGGCGACAAGGTCGTGGTGTCGCTCCCGGGCGCCGTGCTGCCCGGGCCGTTCCCCATCGCCGCACGCAAGACGTACGGCCACGTGTCCGACGGCATGATCGCCTCGGCGCGCGAGCTCGGCCTCGGCGAGGAGCACGACGGCATCCTGCGGCTCGCGCAGCTCGGCATCGACGCACCCGTCGGCACCGACGCGATCGCCCTCCTCGGCCTCGACGACGTCGCCGTCGACATCAACGTGACGCCCGACCGGGGCTACGCGCTGTCGATCCGCGGCGTCGCCCGCGAGTACTCGCACTCCACCGGCGCGGCCTTCCGCGATCCGGCCGAGCGCCTGTGGGAGGAGCTCGTCCCGGGCGCCGGCTTCCCGATCGCCGTCGTCGACGACGCGCCCATCCGCGGCCGGGTCGGCGCATCCGAGTTCGTGGCGCGTGTGGTGCGCGACGTCGACCCCGCCAAGCCCACGCCGGCGTGGATGGTGGCGCGCCTGACGCTCGCCGGAATCCGCTCGCTCGGCATCCTGATCGACATCACCAACTACGTGATGATCGAGCTCGGCCAGCCGATCCACGGCTACGACCTCGACAAGCTGCAGGGTGGCATCACGGTCCGCCGCGCTGCGCCCGGGGAGACGATCGAGACGCTCGACGGGAAGGTCCGCACCCTCGATCCCGAGGACCTCCTCATCACCGATGACTCCGGCCCGATCGGACTCGCCGGTGTCATGGGCGGCGGCACCACCGAGATGAGCGACACGACGCGCAACGTGCTCGTGGAGGCCGCGGCCTTCGACACCGTCTCGATCGCCCGGACCGCGCGCCGGCACAAGCTGCCCAGCGAGGCGTCCCGCCGGTTCGAGCGCGGCGTCGACCCGCTCATGCCGTTCGTCGCCGCGCGCCGCGTGGCCGACCTCATGGTCGAGTACGCCGGCGGCACGAGCGACGAGGAGTTCGGCGGGGCGTTGTTCGCCGAGGTGCTCGTCCCGGGCATCGTGCTGCCTCCGGACTTCGTCCAGGGGCTCATCGGCGTCGACTACACCGCCGGCGAGATCGAGGCCGCGCTGCGGCTGATCGGATGCGAAGTCGCCGCCGCCGACGCGCAGGGCTGGCACGTCATCCCGCCCACGTGGCGCCCCGACCTCACCGACAAGTGGACCCTCGCCGAGGAGGTCGGCCGCATCGAGGGGTACGACCGCATCCCGTCGATCCTGCCGACCCCGCCCTCGGGCCGCGGCCTCACGGCGGCGCAGAAGGGCCGCCGTCGTGTCGCCAACGCCCTCGCGGCAGCGGGGCTGGTCGAGACGCCCTCGTTCCCGTTCACGACCCAGGAGCAGAACGACCTGCACGGCTCCGCCTCCGGCGAGCACGTGCCGAGCGTCAAGCTCGCGAACGCGCTGGACGCCCAGGCCCCGTACCTCCGCCGCTCCCTCCTGCCCGGTCTCCTCCAGGTCGCCCACCGCAATGTGTCGCGCGGCTTCACCGACGTCGCCCTGTTCGAGACCGGCACCGTCTTCCTGCCGGAGCCGGGCGTCGAGTACGGCACCGAGACCGTCCCGCCTCTCGCGGTGCGGCCGGATGACGAGACCCTCGCGCAGCTCGACGCCTCGCTGCCGCCGCAGCCGCGGCACGTCGCCGTCCTGTTCGCGGGCAACCGCGTCGCCAAGCAGCCCGGACAGGCGCCGATCGCCGCCGACCTCTCCGATGCCCTCGACGCCGTGCGCACGATCGCGTCGGCGGCGGGCGTCACGATCGAGGTCGCCCAGTCCCGGCGTGCCGCCCTGCACCCGGGTCGCACCGGCGTGCTGAGCGTCGGCGCCACTGAGGTCGGCTACGTCGGGGAGCTGCTGCCTGCCGTCTCCGAGGCCGCCGATCTCCACGGACGCGTGGTCGTCGCCGAGCTGAACCTCGACCTCGTGCTGTCGCTCGCGGGCGAGCGGGTCGTCGCAGCCTCCCTGTCGGGCTTCCCCGCGGCGACGCAGGACGTGTCGCTCGTCGTGCCGGCCGACGTGCCCGCGGCGGATGTCGCCGCCGCACTCGTCAAGGGTGCCGGTGCGCTGCTCGAGTCGCTTCATGTCGTCGACGACTACCGCGGCGCCGGCATCCCCGACGACGCCAAGAGCCTGACGTTCGCGCTCCGCTTCCGCGCCGCCGACCGCACTCTCACGGCGGCCGAGGCGACGGATGCGAAGCTCTCCGGTGTGGCCGAGGCCGAGAGTCGCTTCCACGCGAAGCTCCGCGACTGACGACGGGTGTCGACGCCCTCCGGCGGGCGTAGCGTGATGACATGAGCGAGACGATGGCGCTGCGCGCGCCCGACGGCAGTGAGTTCGACGTGTACGTCGCCCGCCCCGAGGGCGTCCCGAGGGCGGGCCTCGTGCTCATCCACGAGATCTGGGGACTGGTCGATCACATCCGGGATGTCGCCGATCGTTTCGCCGCCCAGGGCTACCTCGTCGCAGCTCCCGACATCCTCAGCCACGCCGGTGTCGGGCCCGCGCTCGGCGCCGAGCTGTTCGCTCTCATGAACGACCCGGATGAGAACGTGCGCCTGGAGGCGCAGCCGCGCATGCGCGAGGCGATGAGCGAGATGCGCTCACCCGACTACGCGGGTTGGGCCGTCGGCGCCCTGCGCGCGGTGGTCGACTGGCTCGAGACCCAGCCCGGAGTGACCGGGCGCATCGGCGCCGTCGGCTTCTGCTTCGGCGGCACGTATGCGTATCTGCTCGCGGCGTCGGACGACCGCATCGGCGCCGCCGTCCCGTTCTATGGGACCGCGCCGAGCCCGAACCGCATCCCCGACATCTCCGCCGCCGTCCTCGCGCTGTACGGGCAGCACGATCCGGCGCTCATCGACGCCCTGCCCGACGTGCGGGAGCGGATGACGGCGGCCGGCGTCGACTTCGAGACGGTCGTCTATCCGGAGGCCGGGCACGCGTTCTTCAACGACACCGGATCCCGCTACCGTGCGGGCGAAGCCGCCGACGCATGGCAGCGCACGCTCGTCTTCCTGGCGGATCGGCTCGAGTCCGACACCGTGTGACACCGGATTTGCGGATGCCGCAGACCTGCCGGTATGGTCGCGGCATGGCCTCGGCAACCCAGGGACTCTCGACGCTCGTCACGAGCGTCGCTCCCGCGCGCCGACGTCTGGGCGGGCGCCGACTCTAGGCGACCCTGCGCGCGGCCCGTCGGGGTCATGGGTGGGCGTCGCCGTCGCCTCCTGAGCCCGTCGAAGGGCCCGTACCCAGACTCTAAGGTTGATTCATGCCCTACTCGGTTGCCGTCTCCGGCGCCTCCGGCTACGCGGGCGGCGAGATCCTCCGCATCCTGGCCGCTCACCCCGATGTCGAGATCAGCACCGTCACCGCGCATTCCAATGCGGGCCAGCAGCTCATCGACCACCAGCCGCACCTGCGCTCGCTCGCGCACCTCACGCTGCAGCAGACGACGCCGGAGATCCTCGCCGGTCACGACATCGTCTTCCTCGCGCTGCCGCACGGCCAGTCCGGCCAGTACACGGATGCGCTCGGCGACACCCCGCTCGTCATCGACGCGGGTGCCGACCACCGACTGACCTCGTCGGCGGCCTGGGACCGGTTCTACGGCGGCGACTTCCACGAGCCCTGGGCGTACGGCGTCCCCGAGCTGCCGGTCGGCGGGGGAACGCAGCGCGCGCAGCTGGTGTCGGCGTCGCGCATCGCCGCGCCCGGATGCAACGCCTCGACCGTGAGCCTCAGCCTCGCGCCGGGCGTCGCGGCGGGGGTCATCGACCCGGGCGACATCGTCAGCGTCCTGGCGGTCGGCCCCAGCGGCGCGGGCAGGAGTCTGAAGACGCATCTGCTCGGCAGCGAGATTCTCGGCACGGCGAACCCCTACGCGGTTGGCGGCGTGCACCGGCACATCCCCGAGATCCGGCAGGCGCTCGTCGCCGCCGGCGCTGCCGGCGCTGTGCGGATCTCGTTCACCCCGGTCATCGTGCCGATGGCGCGCGGCATCCTCGCCACGAGCTCCGCGCCGATCGCACCGGGCGTGACCGACGAGCAGATCCGGGATGCGTGGGAGCAGGCGTACGGCGGCGAGACCTTCGTGCACGTGCTCCCCGCGGGGAGCTACCCGCGTACGGCGGACGTCCTGGGCGCCAACACGGCGCTCATGGGCCTCCACATCGATCGGGAGGCGAACCGGGTGACGGTCGTCACGGCGGTCGACAACCTCGTCAAGGGCACCGCGGGTGCCGCTGTGCAGTCCATGAACATCGCGCTCGGCCTCCCGGAGGGCCGGGCCCTCACCGTCAACGGAGTGGCGCCGTGAGCGCCGCCCTCACCCAGAGCCCAAGGAGCGTCGCCTCGTGACCGTCACCGCCCCCGCAGGATTCGAGGCGGCCGGTGTCGTCGCCGGCCTCAAATCCACCGGCAAGCCGGACGTCGCCGTCGTCGTGAACCGCGGTCCGCTGAAGGTCGGTGCCGCCGTCTTCACGGGCAATCGCGCGCAGGCGAACCCGATCATCTGGTCGAAGCAGGCGATCGCGGACGGCGTCGTGGAGGCCATCGTGCTGAACTCCGGCGGGGCGAACTGCTTCACCGGCCCGTTCGGCTTCCAGACGTCGCATCAGACCGCCGAGAAGGCGGCCGAGCTCCTCGGCGCGAGCGCCGGTGACGTCCTCGTCTGCTCCACCGGCCTCATCGGCACGGGCGACGAGGTGTTCCGGGCGAAGGTCCTCGACGGCACGACCCGTGGCATCGCAGAGCTCTCCGCCGACGGGGGGGAGTCCGCGGCGCACGCGATCATGACGACGGACACCGTCGCCAAGACCGCGGTGCGGCAGGGCGACGGCTGGACGATCGGCGCGATGGCGAAGGGCGCCGGGATGCTGGCGCCCGGACTTGCGACGATGCTCGTCGTCATCACGACCGACGCGGTGCTGGATGCGGCGCAGGCCGACGCGCACTTGCGGGCCGCGACGCGGACGACGTTCGATCGACTGGACTCCGACGGCTGCATGTCGACCAACGACCAGGTGTCGCTGCTCGTGAGCGGGGCGAGCCGCGTGACGCCCGACGAGGCTGAGTTCGGCGCCGCGCTCGCCGATCTCTGCCAGGAGCTTGCGGCGAAGCTCCAGGGCGATGCCGAGGGGGCGAGCCACGACATCACCATCCGCGTCGAGCATGCGGCGTCCGAGTCCGACGCGGTCGAGGTGGGACGCTCGGTCGCCCGCAACAACCTCTTCAAAGCAGCGATCTTCGGCAACGATCCCAACTGGGGGCGCGTGCTCGCCGCCATCGGGACGACGACCGCGGAGTTCGATCCCTACGACGTGGACGTATGGATGAACGGCGTCCGTGTCTGCACGGCCGGCGGCCCCGACCGGCCACGCGAGGAGGTCGACCTGACGCCGCGCGCCACCGACCTCCTGATCGACCTCAAGTCGGGCGCTGCGGCGGCGACGATCCTCACCAACGACCTCACCCACGACTACGTCCACGAGAACAGCGCGTACGCCTCATGACCGAGCTGCAGCAGACGAATCCCGCCGAGGCATCCGCCAAGGCCGCGACCCTCATCGAGTCGCTGCCGTGGCTGCGCCGCTACCGCGACCAGATCGTCGTCATCAAGTACGGCGGCAACGCCATGATCTCCGACGAGCTGCAGGACGCGTTCGCCGAGGACATCGCCTACCTCCGCTACGTCGGCGTCAAGCCGGTCGTCGTGCACGGCGGGGGTCCGCAGATCTCCCACATGCTCGATCGACTCGCCATCCCGAGCGAGTTCAAGGGCGGGTACCGGGTCACGAGCACCGAGGCGATCACCGTGGTCCGCATGGTGCTGACCGGCCAGATCAACCCGCAGCTGGTCGCCAGGATCAACGCGCACGGCCCGCTCGCAGCGGGTCTCTCCGGCGAGGATGCGGGGCTGTTCACCGGCCGCCGGCGCGGCGTCGTCATCGACGGCGTCGAGCACGACCTCGGCCGTGTCGGCGACGTCGTCGAGGTCGATCCGCAGCCGGTGCTCGACCAGCTCTCGGCCGGACGCATCCCCGTCGTCTCGAGCATCGCGCCGGACCGCGACAATCCCGGTCACTCGCTGAACGTGAATGCGGATGCGGCGGCCGGTGCCCTCGCGGCGGCGCTGGGCGCGTCGAAGCTCGTCATCCTGACGGATGTGCCGGGGCTGTACGCCGACTGGCCGAACCGCGATTCGCTCGTGTCGCATCTGACGACAGCCGAGCTGCGCGAGCTGCTGCCGGGCCTCGAATCGGGGATGATCCCGAAGATGCAGGCCTGCCTCGACGCCGTGGAGGGCGGCGTCGAGACCGCGGCGATCATCGACGGGCGCGTCCCGCATTCGGTGCTCGTCGAGATGTTCACCGAGAAGGGAATCGGCACGGAGGTGGTGGCATGACGTGGCGTGAAGACGTCGAACGGGATCTCATCAGGAACAGCGGTCCGCGCATGGAGCTGTTCGTGCGCGGGGAGGGCGCGTACCTGTGGGACGGTGACGGCCGCCGTTACCTCGATTTCCTCGCAGGCATCGCGGTCGTGTCGCTGGGACACGCGCATCCGGTGTTCGTCGAGGCGATCTCGCGCCAGGCGGCGACCCTGTCGCACGTGTCGAACTACTTCGCGACTCCGCCCCAGCTCGAGCTCGCCGCCACCCTCAAGCGCCTCGCCGGCACCGGCGAGCACGGCAGGGTGTACTTCGGCAACTCGGGCGCCGAGGCCAACGAGGCGGCGTTCAAGCTCGCCCGTCTGCACGGGCTCGGTGCCGGCGGCGCGGTGGTGCGGCCCCGCATCCTCGCCCTCGCCGGTGCCTTCCATGGACGCACGATGGGCACTCTGGCGCTCACCGGCAAGCCGGCCATGCAGGAGCCGTTCGCACCGATGACGCCGGGGGTCGAGCACATCGACTCGACGATCGAGGCCCTCGAGGCGGCCATGGACGACAGGGTGGCCGCGTTCTTCGTCGAGCCGATCAAGGGCGAGGCCGGAGTCATCGACCTGCCCGACGGCTACCTGAAGGCGGCACGCGAGCTCACGTCGCGGCACGGAGCCCTCCTCATCGTCGACGAGATCCAGACCGGCGCCGGTCGCACCGGCGACTGGTTCGGGTTCCAGCACGCGGGCATCGTCCCGGACGCCATCACGGTGGCCAAGGGCATCGGCGGCGGCTTCCCGATCGGCGCACTCGTCACCTTCGGCGACGCCAGCGACCTCTTCTACCCGGGCACCCACGGCTCGACGTTCGGCGGCAATGCGCTCGGTGCGGCCGTGGCGGTCGCCGTGCTGGGCGAGATCGAGCGCGCCGGGCTGCTCGAGAACGCGACCGAGCGCGGGCAGCAGATCCGCGATGCGGTGGCCGCGATCGGCTCGCCGCTCGTCACGGGATGCAGCGGCCGCGGCCTCCTCATCGGCGTGCGCCTTGCGGCTCCCGTCGCGGGCAAGGTCGTCGCCGCCGCCCAGGAGCGCGGGCTCATCGTCAACGCCGCCAACGACGAGACGGTCCGCATCGCACCGCCGCTCATCATCGGCGACGTCGAGATCGACGAGTTCACGCGCCTGTTCGCCGATGCCCTCGCATCCGTCTCTTCTCTGGAGGTCCCCGCATGACCCGCCATCTGCTCCGCGACGACGACCTGACGGCGGCCGAGCAGGCCGAGATCCTCGATCTCGCCGTCGAGCTGAAGAAGGATCGCTGGGCCAACAAGGAGCTCGCCGGCCCCCAGACGGTCGCGGTCATCTTCGACAAGTCGTCGACCCGCACGCGCGTCTCCTTCGCGGTCGGCATCGCCGACCTCGGCGGGTCCCCCCTCGTGATCTCCACCGCCAACAGCCAGCTCGGCGGCAAGGAGACGCCCGCCGACACGGCGCGCGTGCTCGAACGCCAGGTGGCCGCCATCGTGTGGCGCACGTATGCGCAGGCCGGGATCGAAGAGATGGCGCGCGGGACCCGCGTGCCGGTGATCAACGCCCTGAGCGACGATTTCCACCCGTGCCAGCTGCTCGCCGACCTCCTGACGATTCGCGAGCACAAGGGGGAGTTGAAGGGCCTGACCCTGGCGTTCTTCGGGGACGGCCGCTCGAACATGGCGCACTCGTACGTGCTGGCCTGCGTGACCGCGGGGATGCACGTCCGCGTGGCCTCGCCGGTCGACTACGCGCCGCGGGAGGACGTCATCGCGGATGCGGATCGGCGCGCGGCGGAGACCGGAGGCTCGGTGACCCTCTACACCGATCCCAACGAGGCCGCGGCCGGTGCCGACGTCGTCGTCACGGACACGTGGGTGTCGATGGGCAAGGAGGAGGAGAAGCTCGCGCGCCTGCGCGACCTCGGGGGGTACAAGGTCACGAGCGAGCTCATGGTCCTCGCCCACGACGACGCGATCTTCATCCACTGCCTGCCCGCCGACCGCGGCTACGAGGTCGACGCGGAGGTCATCGACGGGCCGCAGTCCGTCGTGTGGGACGAGGCCGAGAACCGCCTGCACGCGCAGAAGGCGCTGCTCGTCTGGCTGCTGCGCGCGAGCGCCGCGGAGGCCTCGTCGGGGGCGGGGGCCGCCGCGTGAGCGCGGGCCACGGCACCCACGGCGGGCAGCACGGCACGAACGAAGGGTCGCTCTGGGGCGGACGGTTCGCGTCGGGGCCGTCGCCCGAGCTGCAGGAGCTCAGTCGCTCCACGCACTTCGACTGGACGCTCGCGCTGTACGACATCGCCGGCTCCCACGCGCATGCCAAGGCGCTCGAGGCGGCCGGCTATCTGAGCGCTGACGAGGCTGAGGCGATGCACGCGGGTCTCGATCGGCTGGCGGAGGCCGTCGTCGACGGCACCCTCGTCGCGCAGCCGTCCGACGAGGACGTGCACGGCGCCCTCGAGCAGGCCCTCATCGCCGAGGTCGGCACCGAGCTCGGCGGCAAGCTGCGCGCCGGCCGCAGCCGCAACGACCAGATCGCGACCCTGACCCGCATGTACCTGCTGGATCACTCACGGACGATCGCGCGCGACATCCTGCGTCTGATCGATGCGATCGTCGCGCAGGCCGAGGCGCATCCCCAGGCGATCATGCCGGGCCGCACCCACCTGCAGCACGCGCAGCCCATCCTGCTGTCCCATCACCTGCAGGCGCACGCGTGGCCGCTCGTGCGCGACCTCGAGCGACTGCGCGACTGGTCGGCCCGAGCATCCGTCTCCCCTTACGGCGGAGGAGCGCTCGCCGGATCCAGCCTCGGCCTCGACCCGGCGCTCGTCGCCCGGGAGCTTGGACTCTCGCGACCCGCGGAGAACTCGATCGACGGCACGGCGGCGCGCGACGTCGTCGCCGAGTTCGCGTTCATCTCCGCGATGATCGGGGTGGATGTCTCCCGCTTCGCCGGGGACGTCATCCTGTGGAACACGCGCGAGTTCGGCTTCGTCACCCTCGACGACGGGTACTCGACCGGGTCGAGCATCATGCCGCAGAAGAAGAACCCCGACATCGCCGAGCTCGCGCGCGGCAAGGCGGGGCGTCTCATCGGCGATCTGTCCGGGCTGCTCGCCACGCTCAAGGGCCTGCCGCTCGCGTACAACCGCGACCTGCAGGAGGACAAGGAGCCCGTCTTCGACGCCGTCGCGACGCTCGAGGTGCTGCTTCCCGCGTTCGCCGGGATGGTCGCGACACTGCGCTTCGACACCGAACGGATGGCGTCCCTCGCGCCGGAGGGCTTCTCTCTCGCGACCGATGTCGCCGATTGGCTCGTTCGCCGAGGCGTGCCGTTCCGCGACGCGCACGAGATCTCGGGCGCACTGGTGCGCGCGTGCGAGGAGCGGGGGATCGGGCTCGAGGATGCCTCGGACTCCCTCTTGGCGGAGGTCTCCCCGCTGCTCCACCCCTCGGTGCGCGAGGTGCTCACCATCGAGGGGTCGGTCGCCTCCCGGTCCGGCGTCGGAGGAACCGCACCCGCCCGTGTCGAGGAGCAGCGCGCCGAGCTGATCGCGCGCTCGCAGGGTGCGGCGCACGCGCTCGGCCTCTGATCTCCGGTCTTATCGATTCGGAACAATAAGCATTTCACTGATTCTCGTGTGAAATCAGTGTTATGCTTATCGCATGACTGTCGCTGTGACCGTCGACATCGTCGGCTCGCGCCGCATCCTCGATCGGGATGCGGCGCAACGAGCTCTCGACGACGTCATCGCGCGCGTCGCCGACGACCTCCCCGTGGCGGAGGTGGCGCTGCATCCCACCGTCGGCGATGAGCTGCAGGGCGTCTATCCGACGCTCGACGCGGCCCTCGCGACCACGCTGCTTCTGCAGCTCGCCCTGCCCGACATCGTCGAATGCCGGTTCGGACTCGGGGTCGGCGCCATCGGCCTCGTCCCCTCGGCATCCGGCGACATCCCGGACGGCCCCGGCTGGTGGGCGGCGCGTGCCGCCATCGACCGGGTCCATGCGCTGGAGCAGCGGGCGGTCCCGCGCGCGCGCACCTGGGTGGCGGCCGACGAGAGCGAACCCGATGCCATGCGCAGCGCGGCCCGCTCCGCCAATGCGTATCTGCTGGTGCGCGACGAGCTCGTCGGCGCCATGTCGGAGCGCGCCCGCCGGCTCACCTACGGCCGCTGCTTCGGCGCGACGCAGCGGAGCCTCGCGGAGCAGGAGGGCATCACGCAGTCGGCCGTGTCGCAGCTGCTCGCCGCGGCGGGCGCCGCATCCATCGTCGAGGGCTTCCGGCTGCTCGAGCCGTAGATCTCACCAGATCGAGAGGCGGACAAGCCCGCCGACGGCGGCGGCCCACAGCAGGCTCGCGAGGGTGCCGATGATGAACCGCTCGCGCGCCTCGGAGGCTGCGAACTCCGGGAACCGGCCGATGCCCTTGACCGCCACGACCACGGCGATGGCCTCCGGGAAGCCGGCGATGATCGACACGACCACCGCGACGCGCTCGAGGTAGCCGATGACCGTTCCTCCGCGCATGAGGGTCCGCACGGACTCCTCGTCGCCGACCGTGGTCCCGGATGCGTCGACCGACACGACGATGCCGCCGTCCTCCGTCTCGCGCACCCGGCCGCCCGTGGCGACCTCCAGCACACGCCGTGTCACCGGGTTGCCGCCGAGCACGGCGACCGCGATCCCGAGGAGTCCCAGAATCATGCCGAAGAGCACCGGGATCTTCACCGGCGAGATCGCGACGACCACGAGGCCGAACACGACCATGATCCCCGCGATGACGAGGGGGAGGGTCGTCGGCCGCCGCAGACTCACGACGATCAGCACCAGCGCCGCGCACAGGACGAGGAACAGGAAGATCGAAAGGATCGCCGCGATGAGCTGGGGTGGGAAGGCCGGCATGCGGCTCAGTCTTCCACCGGTCCCCGACCCTTCCCCGCCGCGGCCGGCGTGTGTCCGGAAGTCGCCGCCCGGGCGGGGCGCGGCATCCGTCGCTGATAATCTGGGCCGATGTCCGAAACCGTCGTGAGCGCGACCGCTCCCGCCAACGACCCGACGTTCGAGAACGTCTGGGACGAACTGGTGTGGCGTGGGCTCGTGCAGGTGTACACCGACCAGGAGGCGCTGCGCGCCCTGCTCGCCGGGGACCCGATCACGTATTACTGCGGCTTCGACCCGACCGCTCCGAGCCTGCACCTGGGCAACCTCGTGCAGCTCCTGATGCTGCGCCGCATCCAGCTCGCCGGGCACAGGCCGCTCGGCCTCGTGGGCGGATCGACCGGCCTCATCGGCGACCCGCGTCCGAGCGCGGAGCGCACGCTCAACACCAAGGAGACGGTCGCCGAGTGGATCGGCAAGCTGCGGGTGCAGGTCGAGCGGTTCCTGAGCTTCGACGGCGACAACGCCGCGCGGATCGTCAACAACCTCGACTGGACGGCCCCGCTGTCGGCCATCGACTTCCTGCGCGACATCGGCAAGCACTACCGGGTCGGGACGATGCTGAAGAAGGATGCGGTCGCCGCCCGCCTGAACTCTGACGCGGGTATCAGCTACACCGAGTTCAGCTACCAGATCCTGCAGGGCTTCGACTACCTCGAGCTGTACCGGCAGTACGACTGCGTGCTGCAGACGGGTGGGTCCGACCAGTGGGGGAACCTGACGAGCGGTACAGACCTCATCCACCGTGTCGAGGGCACGCACGTGCATGCGATCGGCACGCCGCTGATCACCAACAGCGACGGGACCAAGTTCGGCAAGAGCGAGGGCAACGCGATCTGGCTGGATGCCGGGATGTGCAGCCCGTACGTCTTCTACCAGTTCTGGCTCAACACGGATGACGCCGACGTCGTCGATCGCCTGAAGATCTTCACGTTCCTCACGCGCGAGGAGATCGAGGAGTACGAGCGTCTCGTCGAGGTGGAGCCGTTCCGGCGCGCCGCGCAGAAGCGCCTGGCTCTGGAAGTCACGACGCTCGTGCACGGGATGGATGCCACGGCGGCCGTCATCGCCGCATCCGAGGCGCTGTTCGGCCAGGGCGACCTGACCGCGCTCGATCCGGATGTGCTGCGCTCCGCCCTGCGCGAGCTGCCGCACGCGGAGGTGTCCCTCGAAACGTCGGTCGTGCAGGCCCTCGTCGAGACGGGTCTCGTCTCGAGTCTCAGCGAAGGCCGCCGCGCGGTCGCCCAGGGCGGCGTGACGCTGGACGGCGAGCGCGTGACCGACGAAGGCGCCTTCGTCACGGGCGCGCTCCCGGGCGGTGTCTCGGTGCTGCGTCGCGGCAAGAGGACCCTCGCAGGAGTGTTCGTCGGCCGCTGAGCCGACTGCACCCTCGGCACGACGAAGTGGGCGGGAACCCCTCGTCCCCGCACGCTTCGTCGTGCCCCTCAGACGGCCTCAGGCCCCTCAGACGAGCTGGAGGGCGTCGGCGACGATCCGGCCGTCGTGGATGACCGTGCGATCGCTGCTCCGGTCCATCACGGCGCTCGTCGGCGTCTCACCCTCGACGAGCACGAGGTCCGCGCGGTCGCCCACACCCACGCCGGGCCGGTCGCCGACGCCGGCGACGTGCGGCACCGAGCGATCCATGATCGAGGCGCCGCCCATCGTCGCGACCGCCAGGGCGAGTTCGATGAGGTCGTCGCGGCGGTAGCCGTCGGTGAACGCGAGCTGCCACGTGCGATCGAGCAGGTCGCAGTTGCCGTACGGGCTCCAGTAGTCGCGCTGGCCGTCCTCGCCGAGCCCCACGCGCACGCCGGCCTCGGTGAGCGCGGCGAGGGGCAGCTGGCGGGGCGCGGGCGGCGCGACGGTCGTGAGCGAGATGTCGAGCTCGGCGAGCTGATCGATCAGACGGCGGCTCGCCGCATCCGACACTCCGCCCAGCTCGTACGCGTGCGACAGGTTCACCCGCCCCTGCATGCCGAGCGCGCGGACCCGCTCCATGATCAGCTCGGTGCTGAACACGGCCAGGTGGCTCGGTTCGTGCAGGTGGATGTCGACATCGACGTGGTATCTCTCGGCGAGGCCGAACACGACGTCGAGGTGCCGCACCGGGTCGCGGTCGAGCTGGCACGGATCGATGCCGCCCATCGCGTCCGCGCCCTCGCGCAGTGCGTCCTCGAGTACAGCCGGCGTGCCCTCCTCGAGCAGGATCCCGGCTTGCGGGAACACCATGATCTGCACATCGGCGTGATCGCGGAACCTGTCCTTCGCCGCGACGACCGATTCGAACTTCTCCAGCCGGCAGTCGACGTCCACCTGCGCGAACGAGCGCACCCGGGTCGTGCCGCGGGCGATCATCCGCTCGAGCGTCCCGGCGACGATCTCTGCATGCGGCACGTCGGTGTCGCGCCAGTTCTCGCGGTCGTTCATCATCATCGCCCAGACGCCCGGCGCACCTGTGTGCGGTCGGAACGGCAGGCCGATGCGCGTGGAGTCGAGGTGCACGTGCACATCGCTGAACGACGGCAGCGCGAGGCGGCCGCGCCCGTCGACTCCACCCGTGGCGGTCGGATCGTGCGGACGGATGGATGCGATGAGCCCGCCCTCGAGCACGAGATCCGAGCGCGCGCCGCCCCACGGCCGCACATCGCGAATGAGCAGGGAGTTCTTCATGGCTGCCATCACATGTCGATGATGCCCTGCTCGAGCTCGGGACGGATCTCCGCGCCGATCGTGCGCGCCATGAGCTCGTCGAGTCGGTCCAGCGGTCCGATGCGCACCCAGCCGCCCGCGCGGGCGACGCCTGCGAGCTGGCGCTCGCCGTCCAGCGCGCTTGACAGCTCCTGCTGCACGACGAAGCCGATCACGCCCCGCGTCTCGGCGCCGAGGATGTCGAGGGGGTGAGCGGCGACGTCGCGATAGGCGACGTTCTGCAGTGCGCGGAGACCGACCTGCGGCCCGTTGCCCTGGGCGTCGCCGCCGAGGGTTATGAAGATGCGCCTGTGGTGATCTCCGTCTCCGGTTCGCGTCGGGTGTCGGTTAGCGTCTGGGCATGCCGTTCACACCCAGCCATGCCGTGGTGGCCCTTCCGTTCGCGCGCTCGGTGCCCCATCTCGCGACCGCCGTGGCGGTCGGCGCGATGACCCCGGACCTTCCGCTGTTCGTCCGCGGGCTTCCCGTGACGTACGCGATGACGCACGCGTGGTCGTGGATCCCGCTGACGACGCTGATGGCGGCCGCCCTGCTCGCACTGTGGTGGATCGTGCTTCGCCCGGCGGTGCGCGAGCTGTCGCCCAGACCGCTCGCCGAACGGCTGCCGGGGGAGTGGGACAGGAGTTTCCGGTTCACGCGGCCGCTGGTGGCGCTTCCGTTCACCGTGTTCGGTCTCGCCATCGGCGTGGCGACCCACATCGTGTGGGACGGGTTCACTCATGAGGGTCGCTCGGGAGTCGTGGCTCTGGGGCTCGATGTGGAGTGGGGTCTGCTGCCCGCCTACAAGTGGCTGCAGTACGGATCCTCGGTCGTCGGACTCGCCGTCCTCGCGATCGCCGCCGGAGTGTGGCTCCGCCGGCGCGTGCCGTCTCATCTGGCACGGACCATGCCCGATGTCGTCCGGGTCGCATGGTGGCTGTCGCTGCCCGTGCTGCTCGCGGTCGCATGGGGCGCCGGACTCGCCGCGCTCGGACCCCTGACCGCGACATTCACCGCGCACCACCTGGCGTATCGGGTGCTGCCGCCGGCCGTGGCGGTGTGGGCGCTGTTGTCGATCGGGCTGTGCATCGCGGTCCAGATGCGCCGTCGCGCTCTGGCGGTCGCTCCTCTCCCGTGAGGGCCGCGGAGCGTGACACGCCCGGGATGCGGCCGCGATTTGTGGGGTGCGCGACGGTCACGTAATGTTCTTGTTGTTCGCCCCAAAGGGTAGAGCGAAGGGCCGGAAGGCCTGGCTCCCCTCAAGCAGTGAACACAAACCCGAACGCATCCCCACAGACGCAGGTCTGTGGAGGGCGAACGGGTCTGTCGGTTCGTCCATATGTCGGATTGATCGCCACGGCTTCGGCCGCGGTGCTCGATTTGACTTCCGGTGCGGATCGGCTAAGATAGAGAAGTTGCCCTGCGGGTCTGGCTGAGAGGTCGGGTTTGTGGGTGCGTCCGATCCTTGAGAACTCAACAGCGTGCACTTGTCATATGCCAAATTATCCTCGTCCAATCCTTTTTGGGTTGGTTGAGAATTCCTTTGGATCAATTTTGAATGTCAGTTTGATATTCGTTTTGGTCAGGTCAAACTCGCTTCTGCTGGCCTTATTCCGGTTGGTGGTTGCACATGTTTTTTACGGAGAGTTTGATCCTGGCTCAGGATGAACGCTGGCGGCGTGCTTAACACATGCAAGTCGAACGATGAAGGGGAGCTTGCTTCCTGGATTAGTGGCGAACGGGTGAGTAACACGTGAGCAACCTGCCCCGGACTCTGGGATAAGCGCTGGAAACGGTGTCTAATACTGGATATGAGCCATGACCGCATGGTCTGTGGTTGGAAAGATTTTTTGGTTCGGGATGGGCTCGCGGCCTATCAGCTTGTTGGTGAGGTAATGGCTCACCAAGGCGTCGACGGGTAGCCGGCCTGAGAGGGTGACCGGCCACACTGGGACTGAGACACGGCCCAGACTCCTACGGGAGGCAGCAGTGGGGAATATTGCACAATGGGCGGAAGCCTGATGCAGCAACGCCGCGTGGGGGATGACGGCCTTCGGGTTGTAAACCTCTTTTAGCAGGGAAGAAGCGTGAGTGACGGTACCTGCAGAAAAAGCGCCGGCTAACTACGTGCCAGCAGCCGCGGTAATACGTAGGGCGCAAGCGTTATCCGGAATTATTGGGCGTAAAGAGCTCGTAGGCGGTTTGTCGCGTCTGCTGTGAAATCCCGAGGCTCAACCTCGGGTCTGCAGTGGGTACGGGCAGACTAGAGTGCGGTAGGGGAGATTGGAATTCCTGGTGTAGCGGTGGAATGCGCAGATATCAGGAGGAACACCGATGGCGAAGGCAGATCTCTGGGCCGTAACTGACGCTGAGGAGCGAAAGGGTGGGGAGCAAACAGGCTTAGATACCCTGGTAGTCCACCCCGTAAACGTTGGGAACTAGTTGTGGGGTCCTTTCCACGGATTCCGTGACGCAGCTAACGCATTAAGTTCCCCGCCTGGGGAGTACGGCCGCAAGGCTAAAACTCAAAGGAATTGACGGGGACCCGCACAAGCGGCGGAGCATGCGGATTAATTCGATGCAACGCGAAGAACCTTACCAAGGCTTGACATACACCGGAAACGGCCAGAGATGGTCGCCCCGCAAGGTCGGTGTACAGGTGGTGCATGGTTGTCGTCAGCTCGTGTCGTGAGATGTTGGGTTAAGTCCCGCAACGAGCGCAACCCTCGTTCTATGTTGCCAGCACGTAATGGTGGGAACTCATGGGATACTGCCGGGGTCAACTCGGAGGAAGGTGGGGATGACGTCAAATCATCATGCCCCTTATGTCTTGGGCTTCACGCATGCTACAATGGCCGGTACAAAGGGCTGCGATACCGCGAGGTGGAGCGAATCCCAAAAAGCCGGTCCCAGTTCGGATTGAGGTCTGCAACTCGACCTCATGAAGTCGGAGTCGCTAGTAATCGCAGATCAGCAACGCTGCGGTGAATACGTTCCCGGGTCTTGTACACACCGCCCGTCAAGTCATGAAAGTCGGTAACACCTGAAGCCGGTGGCCCAACCCTTGTGGAGGGAGCCGTCGAAGGTGGGATCGGTAATTAGGACTAAGTCGTAACAAGGTAGCCGTACCGGAAGGTGCGGCTGGATCACCTCCTTTCTAAGGAGCATCTGGCAGCTTCGGCTGTCCAGGCCCCCGATCAGAGCGGATGTCTCTGCGGGGAGCTCATGGGTGGAACATATGACAGGGCGCTCATCGTGTCCTTCGGGTCTTAGTACACTGCTTCGGCGGTGGGAACGGGTTCGGGGGGTGGGGTGGGCGCGTGCACGTTGTTGGGTCCTGAGGGACCGGACGGCTTCTGCTCTTCGGGGTGGGGGTTGCGGTGCCTTGTACAGGCCCTGCTGGCTGGCTGCTGTTGCGGTCTGGTGGTGGGGTGCTGTTCGTACTTTGAGAACTACACAGTGGACGCGAGCATCTTAAAGATGCGGATCCCTTCGGGGGTTCGTCATCATTTTTTTTGATCGAATAGATCAGCTCATGTGATTTCAAGTCTTTAAGAGCAAACGGTGGATGCCTTGGCATCTGGAGCCGAAGAAGGACGTAGCAATCTGCGATAAGCCTCGGGGAGTTGATAAGCGAGCTTTGATCCGAGGATGTCCGAATGGGGAAACCCCGCCAGGCGTTTATGCGACCTGGTGACTCCCGCCTGAATATATAGGGCGGGTAGAGGGAACGCGGGGAAGTGAAACATCTCAGTACCCGCAGGAAGAGAAAACAACCGTGATTCCGTGAGTAGTGGCGAGCGAAACCGGAAGAGGCTAAACCTATTGTGTGTGATATCCGGCAGGAGTTGCATGGTGGGGGTTGTGGGACTTTCTTGATCATTCTGCCGAGTGGTCGACGTGACGCGAGCGTATAGGCGAACGGTCTTGAAAGGCCGGCCATAGCGGGTGCCAGCCCCGTAGCCGAAATGCGTGACCGGCGTGGAGAGTATCCCAAGTAGCACGGGGCCCGAGAAATCCCGTGTGAATCTGTCAGGACCACCTGATAAGCCTAAATACTCCCAGATGACCGATAGCGGACAAGTACCGTGAGGGAAAGGTGAAAAGTACCCCGGGAGGGGAGTGAAATAGTACCTGAAACCGTTTGCTTACAAACCGTTGGAGCACCCCTGGTAGGTGTGACAGCGTGCCTTTTGAAGAATGAGCCTGCGAGTTAGCGATACGTGGCGAGGTTAACCCGTGTGGGGGAGCCGTAGCGAAAGCGAGTCTGAATAGGGCGATTCAGTCGCGTGTCCTAGACCCGAAGCGAAGTGATCTATCCATGGCCAGGCTGAAGCGACGGTAAGACGTCGTGGAGGGCCGAACCCACTTAGGTTGAAAACTGAGGGGATGAGCTGTGGATAGGGGTGAAAGGCCAATCAAACTTCGTGATAGCTGGTTCTCTCCGAAATGCATTTAGGTGCAGCGTTGCGTGTTTCTTGCCGGAGGTAGAGCTACTGGATGGCCGATGGGCCCTACAAGGTTACTGACGTCAGCCAAACTCCGAATGCCGGTAAGTGAGAGCGCAGCAGTGAGACTGTGGGGGATAAGCTTCATAGTCGAGAGGGAAACAACCCAGACCACCAACTAAGGTCCCTAAGCGCGTGCTAAGTGGGAAAGGATGTGGAGTTGCTCTGACAACCAGGAGGTTGGCTTAGAAGCAGCCACCCTTGAAAGAGTGCGTAATAGCTCACTGGTCAAGTGATTCCGCGCCGACAATGTAACGGGGCTCAAGCACGCCACCGAAGTTGTGGCATTGACATTAGTGGTAGGCCTTCGTGGTCCAGCCGTGTTGATGGGTAGGAGAGCGTCGTGTGCCGGGTGAAGCGGCGGGGTGACCCAGCCGTGGACGGCACACGAGTGAGAATGCAGGCATGAGTAGCGAAAGACGTGTGAGAAACACGTCCTCCGAAAGACCAAGGGTTCCAGGGTCAAGCTAATCTGCCCTGGGTAAGTCGGGACCTAAGGCGAGGCCGACAGGCGTAGTCGATGGACAACGGGTTGATATTCCCGTACCGGCGAAGAACCGCCCAAACCAATCCAGTAATGCTAAGTGTCTGAATCCCAGTGACGGATCCCTTCGGGGTGAAGCGTTGGGCCTAGCACACGACCCTATGCTGAGGCGGTTAGCGTATTAACAGGTGTGACGCAGGAAGGTAGCCCAAGCCAGGCGATGGTAGTCCTGGTGCAAGTGCGTAGGCCGACTCCTAGGCAAATCCGGGAGTCATACAGGCTGAGACACGATGCGGATAAAAAGTGGGTGATCCTATGCTGCCAAGAAAAGCATCGACGCGAGGTTCCAGCCGCCCGTACCCCAAACCGACTCAGGTGGTCAGGTAGAGAATACCAAGGAGATCGAGAGAATCGTGGTTAAGGAACTCGGCAAAATGCCCCCGTAACCTCGGGAGAAGGGGGGCCCTCCGCGTACTAGGACTTGCTCCGAAAGCGTGTGGGGGCCGCAGAGACTAGTGGGTAGCGACTGTTTACTAAAAACACAGGTCCGTGCCAAGTCGCAAGACGATGTATACGGACTGACGCCTGCCCGGTGCTGGAAGGTTAAGAGGAGCGGTCAGCCGCAAGGCGAAGCTGCGAATTTAAGCCCCAGTAAACGGCGGTGGTAACTATNCTCGGGAGAAGGGGGGCCCTCCGCGTACTAGGACTTGCTCCGAAAGCGTGTGGGGGCCGCAGAGACTAGTGGGTAGCGACTGTTTACTAAAAACACAGGTCCGTGCCAAGTCGCAAGACGATGTATACGGACTGACGCCTGCCCGGTGCTGGAAGGTTAAGAGGAGCGGTCAGCCGCAAGGCGAAGCTGCGAATTTAAGCCCCAGTAAACGGCGGTGGTAACTATAACCATCCTAAGGTAGCGAAATTCCTTGTCGGGTAAGTTCCGACCTGCACGAATGGCGTAACGACTTCCCAACTGTCTCAACCGCGAACTCGGCGAAATTGCATTACGAGTAAAGATGCTCGTTACGCGCAGCAGGACGGAAAGACCCCGTGACCTTTACTACAGCTTGGTATTGGTGTTCGGTGTGGCTTGTGTAGGATAGGTGGGAGACTTTGAAGCGTGGACGCCAGTTCACGTGGAGTCATTGTTGAAATACCACTCTGGTCACTCTGGATATCTAACTTCGAACCGTAATCCGGTTCAGGGACAGTGCCTGGTGGGTAGTTTAACTGGGGCGGTTGCCTCCCAAAAAGTAACGGAGGCGCCCAAAGGTTCCCTCAACCTGGTTGGCAATCAGGTGGCGAGTGTAAGTGCACAAGGGAGCTTGACTGTGAGACTGACAGGTCGAGCAGGGACGAAAGTCGGGACTAGTGATCCGGCAGTGGCTTGTGGAAGCGCTGTCGCTCAACGGATAAAAGGTACCTCGGGGATAACAGGCTGATCTTGCCCAAGAGTCCATATCGACGGCATGGTTTGGCACCTCGATGTCGGCTCGTCGCATCCTGGGGCTGGAGTAGGTCCCAAGGGTTGGGCTGTTCGCCCATTAAAGCGGTACGCGAGCTGGGTTTAGAACGTCGTGAGACAGTTCGGTCCCTATCCGCTGCGCGCGTAGGAAGTTTGAGAGGATCTGACCCTAGTACGAGAGGACCGGGTTGGACGAACCTCTGGTGTGCCAGTTGTTCCGCCAGGAGCACCGCTGGTTAGCTACGTTCGGGATGGATAACCGCTGAAAGCATCTAAGCGGGAAGCCGGCCTCAAGATGAGACTTCCATACCTTCGGGTGAGAGGCTCCCAGCCAGACTACTGGGTTGATAGGCCGGATGTGGAAGCGCAGCAATGCGTGCAGCTGACCGGTACTAATAAGCCGATGACTTGATAACAC
>NZ_JBWAXO010000011.1:0-125100 GCF_056135325.1 Microbacterium sp. sgz311019
TCAAGGGCGCGTTAGCGTGAGTCACGAAGACCTCCGTGGAGCGGATGTGAGGGTGGTACCCACATCGTCCCGGAGGTCTTCGCCTCACCTCACACGATCACAACGTGTCGAGGAAGAACAGCTAGCCTCTCCCGGCCCGGAGAAGACGGGACGCCCGCGGCAGTGCCGCCGGCCGTCCCGTCTTCCCGCTCACATGTCGTCGGCAGGCATGCCGGTGTCGGGGTCGATGCGCACGCCGGTCGTCGGATCCAGGTGGGTCTCACGCATGCCTCCCATACCCGTCGTGCCGGCCGCGGGGTCCGTGGCGATGCCGCCGTGGACCTCGCCACGCCAGCCGCCGGTCGCCATGCCCTTGTCCTCGACGAGCTTCTTGAAACGGTGGAGGTCCTGCGCGACCGCCAGATCGTCCAGCTGCAGGGCGGCGCCGGCCTTCTCGGTGAAGCTCTCGGGCTCCCACTCCATGTTCAGCGTGACGCGCGTCCGGTCGCCGTCGATGGGCAGGAACTCGACATGTCCGGCGAGCACACGATCGTCGATGCTCTCCCAGGTGATGTGGTCATCCGGCACCTGGTCGATGATGCGGGCGTCGAACTCCCGCGTCACCCCGCCGATCTGGGCGACCCAGTGGGTGGTCTGGGCATCGATCTGACGGATCGAGTTCACATTGTGCATGAACTCCGGAAGCTCCTCGAACTGGGTCCACTGGTCGTACGCGGCCCGGACCGGCGCATCGATCTCGATATCGGCGGTGATGTGGCTTGTCATCACGCCCTCCTCTCCTTATGCGGAACGGCCACGCTAAGCGCCCGAGGCACGTGTCCGAGAGGGGGTTGACCGACGTGCGGCACACCGTTATGCCCGACTTCTTCAGCCGAGCCGGCGTCCAGGTGCCGCATTGCGCAGGCGCTGTCAACCCCCTCGGCGCCCGCCTCTGTCGCCTCTAGCTTCGAAAGCACATCCCGCGATGGAGGCCGCCATCGCGACGAGAAGCCACTGCGACGCCCGTCGCAGAAGAAGGGAACCCAATGAACATCCTGTTCATCGTCATCATCATCATCGCGATCATCATCGCGATCACCGGTGGACTCGTGCAGTCCCTCAACTTCCTGCTGTGGATCGGCATCATCCTCCTCGTTCTGGCCGTGATCGCCTGGCTGATCCGCGCGATGATGGGCCGCAACCGGGTCTGATATCCCGAACGGCGAGAGTCGGGGCGGGGCGGGCTTCCTTCGTGGCGGCCCGCCCCTCCCTCTCGTCGAGCGCATGGCCGGCGGTCTCGCGCGTCAGCGCTGGCGAAGACGAACGCCCCACTGCGTGGGCGTGGGAGTGCGGGAATCGCATGTCTGCCGGGCGTGCATCCGGCGTCCGCGTCTCCCCTTCCCGTCTCGCCTTCGGACGATCCTGCCGTCCATCCACGTGAAGGCTAGATGCAGCCCGCGGAGAACCCACGGGGCTTGACCCGTCCCAGCCGCGGTGGTATTTCCGAGGATCGGTACGATGGCCGCGATGGAACGGCGAATGGATGCGGACCCGCCCGCGGTACTCGTGGTGATGGGCGTGTCGGGCAGCGGCAAGTCCACGATCGCGGCGCTCCTGGCCGAGCGGCTGGGGTGGGACCTCCAGGAGGGTGACGACCTCCACCCGCCCGCCAACGTCGCCAAGATGTCGGCGGGCATCCCGCTCACCGATGACGACCGCTGGCCGTGGCTGCGCCTCGTCGCGGAGTGGATCGACGCCCACCGCGCCGAGGGCGTCCACGGGGTGATCACCTGCTCCGCACTGAAGCGGTCGTACCGCGATCTGCTGGCCCGGCCGGACGTCGAGTTCGTGCACCTCACCGTCGACCCGGACGTCATCGCCGATCGCATGGAGCATCGCGCAGGCCATTTCATGCCGGCATCCCTGCTCGACTCCCAATTGGCGGCCCTCGAGCCGCTGCAGCCCGACGAGCGTGGAATCGTCGTGTCCGCCGCCGGTGCGCCTGAGGCCGAGGTGGATTCGATCATCGCCCGCCTCGGCCTCCGCTGATCAGGCCGCGACCACCTCGCGGTCAGGCTCGAGCGTCTCGTCGGGCACGTGCATGGCCGGCCGGCTGCGGAAGTGACCGATGACGGTGAGCAGGATGCCGAGCACCGCCCAGCCGGCGAGCACCCACCATTGCCTGCTGTCGTCCGCCTGGGGGAAGTAGCTCAGCGATCGGATGAGCCAGCTCGAAGCCCCGGGGACGAAGAACTGCCCGATGGCGCCCCAGGGCTGCGCAAGGAACTGCCACGGGACCGCGGCGGCCGACAGCGGGCTCGCGAACAGGACGGTCACGGCGGCGCCGACCGCGATCCCTGCCCGTCCGAGCAGGGAGGCGCACCCGACCACGAATGCCGACGTGCCGAGCACCGACAGCCCGATCGCCAGCGCGTTGATCCAGAAGTCGCCCTGCAGGTACCCCCACCACGGCTGCAGCACGAGCGCGAGCGCGATGCCCGCCATCACCGCGAACGCCCCGAGCGCGACCAGCCGGCGCACAGGGCCGACCACCAGCAGGGAGATGAGGACGCCGCCGATCATGCCGCCGAGCGTGAAGGGGAAGGATGCCGCGGCCATGCCGGAGCCGGTGGGATCGCTCGAGGAGAGCGGGACGACCGGGGTCACGGTGACGACCGCCTTGCTCGGGTCGCCGCCGGCTGCGGAGATCTGCTGCACGAGCTGCGCCTGCAGCTGCGACGCGAGAGTGGTGAGAAGCTGCGTGGCCGCAGCGCTTCCCGCCGGGGCGGTCAGCACTTCTGGTGCGGTGCCGGGTGCACCGAGCACGATGGCGCCGTACGTGTCACGGCTCTTGATCTGATCGACAGCGGCCTGCCGGTCGTCCGCGGCGACGAAGTCGATGCGACCGGGAGCCTGTTTGTCGACGGCCTTCTCGAGGGCGTTGACGGCTGCGACGGGTCCGGCGATGCCGACCGGCAGATCGTGCGGGTCGGCCGTCTTGGTCGGCCAGAGGAAGGCGAGGACGACGAGCGTGACGATGAGGGATGCCACGAGGCCGAGCCCGAGGGCGACCGGCCACCTGGTGTGCGGCCGAGCGGTGGCGGCCGGGGTCGAGGCGGAGGACATGGCTGCTCCAAAGAGAATGTTTGAACTGTTTGCAGGGAATGAGCGTAACAGAACGAGTATTCTTTTTACATGCCCCGTCTCACCGAAGCCCGTCGCCAGGACCGCCGCGACAAGATCGCCGCGGCCGCCTTCCGCTGCTTCGCCCGCAACGGGTTCGCCGGCACCTCGATGGCCGACATCATCGCCGAGTCGGGGCTCTCTGCCGGCTCGATCTACTCGCACTTCGAGGGCAAGACCGACCTCATCCGCTACGTCGCGATCGAGGAGCTCGACCGTCGCTTCGAGGACGTCGCTCGGACGGTCGACGACACAGACACCCCGTTGACTCCCGGACGCATCGCCGCGCGCGTGTTCGGCGGCCTCCCCGTGGATCGGGAGCGCGCGCAGATCCTCCTCCAGATCTGGGCGGAGGTGCCCCGCGACCCCGAACTGGCGGTCATGGGGCGCGGTAACATCGCGCGCTTCCGACGCATCATCCGGGAGGCTCTGCGACCGTGGGCGCGCGCTCGCGTCGGAGAAGCGGGAGACGTCGAGGCGATGGCCGGGGCTGGCGCCGATGCGGCGCTCGCCGCACTGCAGGGGTCCGTCGTCCGCATCGCCTTCGACCCGGATTCCGATGCGGGGGCTCAGGCGGCGGCGCTCGCCGCAGCCTTCGACTGACGCCTGCAGACGAGGCCCGGCGGATAGCGCTCGCTGTCAGGCAGACGCTTCTGGAGCAGGGGTTCGATCCTGTGTGATCTCTCGTACCGAGTCGCGACGGATGACAGGCATCGGGAGCAGCTCATGGGTGAGGGGGCGATCGCCCAGGAGCATCTCCACGCCGTGCCGCGCCATCTCTTCGTAGGGCAGGCGGGCGGTCGTCAGGCCGGGGCGGACGAGGCTCGCCAGCTCCTCGTCGTCGAACGAGACGACGGAGATGTCGTGCGGCACGCGCAGGCCCAGGTCCGCGACGGCCTGGTACACCCCGAAGGCCACGCCGTCGGTCGCGGCGATCAGGCCGGTGAGATCGGGATGGGCGGCCAGCATCCGGTGCGCCTCTTCGTATCCGATCCGGGTGTTCCAGTCCGGGACGATGACCTCGACCGCGCCCACCCCGCGCTCCGCAAGGGTCTCGCGGATGCCGGCCAGGCGCCGCGCGATCGTCACGGACCGCCGGAGATCGCCGGCGATGTGGGGGACGTCGCCGATGAACCCGATCCTGCGGTGACCGGCCTCGAGCAGCACCGTCGCCATCGCCCGGCCGGCGGCGTACTCATCGGGCAGGACGCTCGGGAGGCCGTCGGGGGTGGTGCCGTTGACGATGACGACCGGGACGCCGGGCGGTGCCGGCGGCACATCGACCATCCGGGCCGCCATGAGCCCCACGATGACGCCGTCGACGCGCCGGTCGATCATCTCGTCGAAGGCCTCCGCGAGCTGGGAGACGTGGTCGCCGGTCTCCGCGATCAGGACGGTGTGCTCGAGCTCCTTCGCCGCGCGCAGGGTGCCCCGCACCATGGCCGAGGCGAAGCGCGTGATCGTGACCTGGTCCGAGATGAAGCCGATGGACCGCGTCTTGCCCGACCGCAGGCTCTGGGCTGCCGGGTTCGGTTTGTAGCCCAGCTGGGCCGCCGCGGCGTGGGCTCGTTCGACGGCCTCGTCCGACAGACGGGTGCCCGGGCGATTGTTGAGGATCAGGCTGACCGCTGTCTTCGACAGCCCGGAGAGCTTCGCGACATCGGCCAGCGTCGGCCTGCGTGCGGTCGTCATCCTGGTCCACCCCCGATTACTCGATCTCACAGACAGATTACGATGCTGAACTAATTTAGCGCTAGGTCTTGCGAGGGGCGTGTCGTGCTGTTAGCGTCTGCTAAATCGGTTCTGCTAAATCGGTTCGGCATATCGGACCGCAGGATGCGGAGCGATCCACTCAGAGAGGAGTAGTTGATGGCACGAGCATTCGGACCAGACCTGAACCGTCGTGATCTCTTGCGGCTCGGAGGCCTCGGCCTGGCGAGCATCGCTCTCGCGGGCGTCGGCACGGGGCTCACCGGCTGCGCGCCGACGGCATCGGGCAGCGGCAGCGGTTCCACCACAGGGACCCTGAACATGCTGTACTTCGGCGATCAGAAGGCCGCGACGACGCTGCAGAACTCCCTGCAGCCGCAGGTCAAGAAGATCGACAAGGATCTGTCGATCAAGGTGACCGCGATCAACGGCACGGACTGGAACGACTTCCTCGCCAAGGTGCTCACACTGATCGCCGCGGGCCAGGCGCCCGACCTTGTGAGCGTCGCGACGGAGGGGCTGCAGCTCATGGCGTCGAAGAAGCTGATCACGCCGCTCGACCCGTACGTCACGAAGGACATGGCGACCCTCAAGGCGACCTACTTCAACGACATCCACCCGGCGCTCGTCGAGGCGATGATGTTCGAGGGGCACCTCTACAACATGCCCGACAGCTTCAACGCCGGAAGCATGTTCTTCAACACCGGCGCGCTCCAGAAGGCCGGGGCCGCGGTGCCTTCCTCGACCTGGACCATGGACGACTTCCACACGACGGCGCAGCAGATCAAGTCCGCCGGAGGACAGATCCTGCCGTTCGACTGGGTGGTGCGCTTGTGGGGCAGCTGGACCTCGTTCCTGTATGCCAACGACGGAAACCTCCTCCAAGAGGGCAAGTACCCCGGCGGCGACTGGCTGTGGAGCAAGGCCTACGCCGCGGGTGACCCGAGCATCGCGGGACGTCAGGGCGGCTGGAAGTGGGGGACGCCCACCGCGAACTCGGATGCCTCCGTCGAGGCGCTGCAGTACGTGATCGACATGCAGAAGGCGGGCCTGTCGCCCTCGCCCGATGTGGGCGGCGGCGGGACGCTGCAGGGCCTGTTCTCGTCGGGCCGGATCGGCATGTCGATCGGCGGCGGATTCTGGGCCGGCGGCCTTCACAACGCGGGCATGGCGCCAGGCAGCTTCAACGTCCAGTTCTTCCCTCGCTGGAAGAGCAACAAGTCGCTGTTCGGCACCGGCGGGTACTCGATCTTCGAGTCGTCGCAGAAGAAGGATGCCGCGTGGGAGGTCATCAAGATGATGATCCGGCCGGAGAGCTTCGACATCATGTTCCCCGGCAACGTCACGACTCCCGGCCGCAAGTCTCTGATGACCGCACAGCGCTACGCACCGACCGGGCCCGAGAACTGGAAGGTCTTCTACGACCAGCTCGACGGCTCGGTGCCGATCTCGGCGCCGCCGTATTACAACGCGCTCGCCACCTCGCTGAACCAGCGCACCACGCAGGCGGTCTCCGCCGGGAGGGCGAAGCCGTCGCTGGACGCCATGCAGGCGGATCTCGAGAAGATCTCGAAGGGCAGCTGACATGACCGCCGTCGTCTCCGCGCCGCAAGCCTCAGCGCGCGAGGAGCGACCTCCCCAGCCCGTCCGCCGCCGCCCCGGTGCGCGGCGGACGGCCCGGCGGGAGGCCGTCTTCGGCTTCGCGATGATCGGGCTCGCGATGCTGTTCGTGACCGTGTTCACGTTCCTCCCGATCGTCGCCTCGCTCGGCCTGTCGTTCTTCGATTGGGATGTGATCAGTCCGCCGACGTGGGCGGGGCTCGGCAACTACCAGCGGTTCTTCTCCGACGAGCCCGTGCTGCAGTCGTTCGGCGTGACGATCGCCATGGCGATCGCGATCGTCGTCCTGCAGATCTCGCTCGGCCTGTTCCTGGCGGTGCTCGTCAATCAGCGCACGTCGACCTTCGGCAGGACGTTCTTCCGCACCGCCTTCTATCTGCCGCTGCTCGCCTCCACCGCTGCCGTGTCGATCTTCATGGGCTATCTCTTCGACTACCAGTTCGGAGCGATCAACTACTACCTCGGGCTGGTCGGCATCCCCGCCATCCCGTGGCTGACGAGTCCCCTCGGGGCCCAGGTGACCATCGTGCTGATCGTCGTGTGGCAGCAGGTCGGATTCACGTTCGTGCTGTTCGTCGCGGCGCTGATGTCCGTCCCGGAGGACGTGCTGGAGGCCTCATCCATCGACGGGGCCGGGCCTCTTCGCACCCTGTTCGGAATCAAGATCCCGCTCATCAGCCCGACCATCCTCTTCGCCGCCGTGATCTCGCTGATCAACGCGATGCAGCTGTTCGACCAGCCGTACATCATGACCAAGGGCGGCCCGGGCTCGGCCACCACGACCGCGACCATCTCGATGTACCAGACCGGGTTCCAGAACCTGCAGTTCGGCTACTCGTCCGCGATCGCCATCATCCTGCTGCTGCTGATCCTCGCGATCACCGGCCTGCAGTTCCTCGCCTCCCGGAAGCTGGTGTTCTACCAATGAGCACGACCACCGACACGGCCGCCGTCGTCAGCGGGCAGGCTCAGCCGATGCACCCCGTGGCGGGGCGCCGCCGGGGAGTGTTCAAAGTCGGCAAGTTCGTCGGCCTCGTCGTGCTCATCCTCGCCGCGGTCTTCGCCCTCGGCCCGCTGCTGTGGACCCTGACGACATCGCTGCGCACGCCGGCTGACGCGTTCGAGAACCCACCGCAGTGGATTCCACTGCATCCCGATTTCAGCAACTACGCCGCCGTGTTCCAGCAGATCCCGATCGGCACGTTCTTCATGAACAGCGTGATCGTGACCGTCCTGATCGTCCTGGGTCAGACCGTGACGTGCACGTTGTCCGGGTACGCCTTCGCGATGATCTCGTTCCCCGGCAAGAACGTGATCTTCGGCGCTTTCCTCGCCACCATGATGGTGCCGCTGCAGACGATCATCATCCCGGTCTTCATCATCATCAAGACGCTGGGACTGAACGACAGCCTGATGGCGCTCGTCATCCCGGCGCTCGGGAGCGCCTTCGGCACCTTTCTGATGCGGCAGTACTTCATGCAGATGCCGCGCGAACTCGGCGAGGCCGCCCGCATCGACGGAGCGAGCCAGTGGGGCGTGTTCTGGCACGTGTACGCCCGCATGGCGACGCCGGCGATCGCCACCCTCGCCATCCTCAACTTCTCGGGGTTCTGGGCGGAGTTCTACCGGCCGCTGATCTTCCTGCAGTCCCAGGACAAGTTCACGCTGCCGCTCGGACTCGTGGGTCTGCAGGGCAACCTCGGAACCGGCTCCATCTCGGTCGTGCTCGCAGGCGTCGTGATCGCGATGATCCCGAGCGTGCTGCTGTTCATCGTCGCGCAGCGGTACTTCATCGCCGGAGTGACGGCGGGCTCGTCCCGATGAGCACGCCTCCCGTCTTCTTCCGCCCCGCGCCGGCCTGGGTCGGAGACGTCATCCCCGCCGAGCACGACGGCGTCTTCCACCTCTGGTACCTGTATGACGACCGCCGCGACCCGAAGCCGGGGATGCCCTGGCATCTGGTCACCACGAGCGACTTCGTCACCTTCCACGCCCGCGGCGAGGCAGTGCCGTCTGGCGGACCGGAGTCCGAGGACTTCAACGTCTATACGGGGTCCGTCGTGGAAGGGCCGGACGGGACATGGCACCTGTTCTCAACCGCGCAGAACCCGGGACGGCCGGGTGCGGACGGGCGCCCGCTGCAGCTCGTGGCCCACGCCACGAGTGCGGCACCCGGAGGGCCGTGGCAGAAGCATCCGGAGCTGACGTTCGGTGCGCCCGACGGGTACGAATCGGGCGACTGGCGGGACCCGTTCGTCTTCCACGACGGCGAGGGATGGCGGATGCTGGTCGCCGCCCGGCATGCGGACGGCCCGGACCGGCGGCGCGGGACGGTCGCTCAGCTGGTCTCGGAGGATCTCACCTCATGGACGCCGGTCGAGCCGCTGTGGGATCCGCGCCGGTTCATCGCGCACGAATGCCCCGACGTGTTCCGGTGGAACGACTGGTGGTATCTCGTCTACTCGGAGTTCACCGACACCTTCTGCACGCGGTACCGCATGGCCCGCTCCCTCGACGGTCCCTGGCTCGCGCCCGAGGACGATGCGATCGACACGCGGGCGTTCTACGCCGCCAAGACGGTGGGCCGTGACGACCGCCGGTTCTTCGTCGGCTGGATCGCCACGCGCGAGGACGACTCCGATGACGGGGCCTGGCAGTGGGCGGGGACGATGGCGGTGCTCGAAGCCCGTCAGCGGACCGATGGCGTCCTCGCCTTCCACCTGCCCGCGGAGCTCGTCGCGACCTTCGACACGACGGTCGCGAGCGGTCTTCGCTCACCCCTGACGCTCTCTGCTCCCGATTCGTATCGGGCGATCGTCGGCACCGAAGATCTCCCCGCGCGGTTCCACCTCCGGGCCGAGATCGACATCGCGCCAGGCACGGGTTCGGTCGGGCTCCTGCTGCGCTCCGATCACGACGGCGGCCGGGCCGCCGTCGTGCAGCTCGAGCCGCGCCGCCATCGTGTCGTCTTCGACCGGTGGCCGCGCACCCTCACCGGCGCCGAGCAGTGGCAGATCTCCGGCGATGTGCCGTTCGAGTTCGAGCGGCCCGTGAACTTGGACGCCGGTCGCCACGCCATCGAGGTGCTCACCGACGGGCAGGTCGTCATGGTCGTCGTCGACGACCACGTGGCGCTCAGCACGCGGCTCTATGCGCACTCCGGGTCGCGGATCGGGTTCTTCGCCTGCGACGGGGAGGCATCCCTCATCTCTCTCACCATCAACCGGCGCGACTGACGCCGCAACCTTCCGAAGGAGAACCCACATGGGCATGCTCGGCTGGCCGCATCTGCTGCTGATCGTCGCCGTCCTCGTCCTGCTTTTCGGCGCCGCGAAGCTGCCGGCGCTCGCCAAGAGCGTCGGGCAGTCGGCTCGCGTCTTCAAGGGCGAGATGAAGGCGATGCAGGAGGATGGCGCCGCCGCTCCGCTCGAGGAGGCAGGCTCGCAGAACATCGACGGCGGATCCCCGTCCACGGGCGTGTCCGGATGACGCGCCGTCCCCGCATCCACTTCACCCCCGAGCGCAACTGGCTGAACGACCCGAACGGGCTCGTCTTCCACGAGGGCCGCTACCACCTCTTCTTCCAGTACAACCCTTTCGGCGATCTCCACAGCCACATGAGCTGGGGGCACGCCTCGAGCGCCGACCTGATCCGTTGGGAGGAGCATCCCGTCGCCATCCCGTGCGGGGAGAGCGAATGGATCTTCTCCGGCTCGGCGGTGGTGGATGCCGAGAACACGAGCGGGTTCGCCGCCCCCGGCCAGACGCCCCTCGTCGCGATCTACACCTCGGTCGATGCGATCACGCTGATCCAGACGCAGGCTCTCGCCTACAGCGTGGACGGCGGGACCACGTGGACGAAGTACGCCGGCAACCCGGTGCTCGACCGGGGGTCGCGGGACTTCCGCGATCCCAAGGTCTTCCGCTACGGCGACGGGGCGGACGCGTGCTGGGTCATGGTCGCCGTGGAGGCCGAGGATCGGCAGATCGTCCTCTATCGATCGCACGACCTGCGATCGTGGGAGTTCCTCTCGACGTACGGGCCGGCCGGCGCCGTCGGCGGGGTATGGGAGTGCCCCGACCTGTTTCCGCTCGCGCTCGACGGAGACCCCGACGACATCCGATGGGTGCTCCTCATCAGCCTCTATCCCGGCGGGGTCGCCGGGGGGTCGGGCACCCAGTACGTCGTGGGCTCGTTCGACGGTGTGCGGTTCACGCCCGACCGCCCGGTCGGCGGCGACCTCGCCCGTCTCGATTGGATCGACCTCGGTCGCGACTGCTATGCCGGAGTGACGTTCAACGGGCTGCCCCTGCACGAGCGCACATTCATCGCCTGGATGAGCAACTGGGACTATGCGGCCGAGGTTCCGACGGCGCCGTGGCGCGGATCGATGACCGTGCCCCGGCGGTTGAGCCTCGTGAACCTGGATGGCCGGCCTCAGCTGCTCTCCCAGCCGATCCTCCCCCGGGGTGAGGCGATCGACCCCGCCGCGGAGCTTCCCGCGGCGGCTCGCATCGACGTCAGGGCCGCACTCGGCCCGGACGGCCGAGTGCGCCTCGATCTGGTCGGCGCCGAGGGCCGCCGGGTGTCGGTCGACTGCGGGCGCGGCCGCGTCACGGTCGATCGCCGGGCAGCGGGAGACCTCCATCCCGGCTTCCCGAGCATCGAATCCGTGTGCGTCCCCGGCGACATCGACACCGTCGAGCTCACGATCGTGGTCGACACCTGCTCGATCGAGGTGTTCGCGGCCGGAGGCCTCCGCTCGATCACCGACCTGGCGCTTCTCGGCGACACGCGGCGACTCGAGGTCTCGACAGAGGGCACCGCTGTCGTCGAGACTCTTGGCGTGGTCGATCTCGGTGGTGGTGCATGACGCGGGTGGCGGTCATCGGCGAGGCGCTCGTCGATGTGATCCGCGGAGTGCCTCATGCGGGCGGCTCTCCCGTGAACGTCGCCGTCGGGCTGGCGCGCCTCGGAATGGATGTCACGATGGCGACGCGCATCGGACGCGACGACCATGGGCGACTCCTCGAGGAGCATCTGATGGGCGCGGGGGTCACCCTGATGGCCGGGTCCGTCGTGGACGAGCGGACGTCGTCGGCGGTCGTCACGCTCGACGACAGGGGAGTCGCGCGATACGACTTCGACGTCGTGTGGGACCTGCCGCCGGTCGACGTGACCGGCTTCGACCTGGTGCATGTCGGCTCGATCGGCGCGTACCTCCAGCCCGGCGCCTCTGTCGTGAACGACGCGCTCGACGCCGTCGATCGGCGGACGCTCGTGAGCTTCGACCCCAACATCCGCCCGGCCCTCATCGGACCGCGCGCCGAGGCGGTCGTGCAGACCGAGCAGCTGGTGGCGGCGACCCATGTGGTGAAGCTCAGCGACGAGGACGCCGCCTGGCTGTACCCGGGCGAGTCGCTCGAGGACGTGCTGCGGAGGTTCCACGCGCTCGGCGCCCGTCTCGCGATCGCCACGCGGGGGCCGGAGGGCTGCCTCGCCCTGGCGGACGACATCGTGCTCGACGTTCCCGCGCGCCCGGTGGCCGTCGCCGACACCGTCGGAGCGGGCGACGCGTTCATGTCGGGGCTGCTGGCGGCGATCGCCGCCGACGGGGGAGCCGCCGTCGTGACGGCCGGCGGAGCGCCGGAACTCGGGTGGGCGCACGTGCTCCAGGTCGCGCTCGAGAGCGCGGCCATCACCGTGTCGCGCCTCGGCGCGAACCCGCCCTGGAGCGCCGAGCTGCCGCTCTGATCGAGCGGACCGCTCGGCGCCGCCCGCTCAGGCGCGCAGGTCGAGCCAGACGGCGGCGTCACCGTCCAGGTGACCGTCGGCCACCGCATCCGGCACGCTCGCCAGCAGGATGCGTGCGTCCGCAGGCATGGCGACCGGCTCGGAGCCCGTGTTGACGATCATCCGCACGTCGCCGAGGTCGGCGTCCAGCACCGTTGCCGGGCTGTCGTTCCACGTCAGCGTGGTGCGCCCCAGCCCCCGCTCGTGGCGCAGCCGAAGCGCCGCGCGATAGAGCGCGAGAGTGGATGCGGGGTCGTCCTCCTGCAGGTCGGCGGCGAGCTCGCCGAAGACCTCGGGCTGCGGCAGCCAGGAGGCGCCCGTCTCGCTGAAGCCGAAGGCCGGCGCGTGCGCGCGCCAGGGGAGGGGGACCCGGCATCCATCCCGCCCGATCTCGGCGCCGCCCGTCCGGATGAACGTGGGGTCCTGGCGCACATCGGCGGGGAGGGTGGTGTGGTCCGGCAGCCCCAGCTCCTCGCCCTGGTAGATGTACGCGGAGCCGGGGAGGGCGAGCGTCAGAAGGGCGATCGCCCGCGCGCGCCGGAGACCGAGCGCCTGGTCGGGCTGCGGGTCGTCCGGCCCGATGCCGTTGACCCACGTCGTCGGGTCCGCCTGGCCGAAGCGGGTCGCGTGACGCACGACATCGTGGTTCGACTGCACCCAGGTGGTCGTCGCCTCCACCGCATGGTTCGCGGCGAGGGACTCGTCGATCGTCGCGCGCAGCGCCTGCGCCGACCATCCCGACAGCATGTACGGGAAGTTGAACGCCTGGTGCATCTCGTCGGCGCGCACGTAGCGTGCCATGCGGTCGGCGGGGTGCACCCACGCCTCCGCGACGAGGATGCGCGGCGGCGTGTAGCCGTCCAGCAGCTGGCGCCAGTGGCGGTAGATGTCGTGGACGCCGTCCTGATCCCACATGGGCCCGCGGTCGCCGCCCGCGCCCTGGATGTCGCGCATGACGGTGTTGTCGGGGAGGCCCTCGGCCTTCACGAGGCTGTGCGCGACGTCGACGCGGAAGCCGTCGACGCCGCGATCGAGCCAGAAGCGCAGGACGTCGTCGAACATGTCGGCGACCTCGGGGTCGGACCAGTCGAAGTCCGGCTGGCTCGGGTCGAAGAGGTGCAGATACCAGTCGCCGTCGCCGACCGGCTCCCAGGCGGGGCCGCCGAACACCGAGTGCCAGTTGTTCGGGGGGAGCGAGGCATCCGGCCCCGATCCGCGGCGGAACATGTACCGCGCGCGCTCGCGACTCCCGGGCGCCGAGGCCAGCGCCGCCTGGAACCACGGGTGCGCGCTGGACGAGTGGTTGGGAACGAGGTCGACGATGACGCGGATGCCGTCGGCATGCGCGACGCGGATGAAGGCGTCGACGTCGCCCAGCGTGCCGAAGCGCGGGTCGACATCCATGTAGTCGGCGACGTCGTAGCCCGCATCCCGCTGCGGCGAGACGTAGAACGGGGAGATCCACACCGCATCCACGCCGAGGCGCGCGAGGTAGGGCACCTTCGAGGTGATGCCGGCGAAGTCGCCCATGCCGTCGCCGTCGCCGTCCGCGAACGAGCGCGGATAGATCTGGTAGACGACGGCGTCCCGCCACCAGCGGTCGACTGCCGTCGCGGTCTCCGTCGCCTCGGACTCGGTCGTGGTGGTGGAGAAGGTGTCGCTCACGTCGCCTCGTTCTTGTGTGTTGCTGAACCACGACATCCTGGCACGACGCAACCGGTTGTGCAACAGATCTGCAACCGGTTACTGCAACCGGTTGCGGAGCGGTGTGCCGACGGAGTAGCGTCACCGTGCATCAAGCCCCAAGAGGCTTTGTCGCGTCTCAGTGAGGAGAACACAGTGAAGAGAACAACACTTGTCTTCGCGACCGCCCTCGCGGTCGGAGGATTGGCGCTGACCGGCTGCAGCGGCGGTGGAGGAGGCTCTTCCACCGGGTCGGCAGACAATGCCCATGGCCCGATCACCTACGTGCAGGGCAAGGACAACAACAACGTCGTCCAGCCCATCATCGACATGTGGAACCAGAAGCACCCGAGCGAGAAGGTCACGCTCAAGGAGCAGTCGACCGATGCCAACCAGCAGCACGACGACCTCGTGCAGAACTTCCAGGCGAAGAACTCGGCCTACGATCTCGTGAGCGTGGATGTCATCTGGACCGCCGAGTTCGCGGCGAAGGGCTGGCTGCAGCCGCTCGAGGGCAACCTCAAGATCGACACGAGCGCCATGCTGCCCGCGACCGTCAAGTCGGCGACGTACATCGACAAGCTGTACGCCGGGCCCGTCTCCTCCGACGGCGGGCTGCTCTACTACCGCACCGACCTGCTCTCCACGCCGCCGACGACGTGGGATGAGCTGATCGCCGACTGCCCGAAGGCGAAGGCCGCAGGCATCAACTGCTACGCCGGTCAGTTCAAGCAGTACGAGGGCTTGACCGTCAACTTCGCGGAGAGCGTCAACGGGGCGGGAGGCGAGATCGTCAAGTCCGACGGCAAGACGCCGAACCTCTTGACGCCGGAGGCC
The DNA here is from genome assembly GCF_056135325.1 of Microbacterium sp. sgz311019. Classification (NCBI taxonomy): domain Bacteria; kingdom Bacillati; phylum Actinomycetota; class Actinomycetes; order Micrococcales; family Microbacteriaceae; genus Microbacterium; species Microbacterium sp. sgz311019. The sequence goes on from NZ_JBWAXO010000011.1 coordinate 14,807, forward strand.
AAGAAGGGCTTCCAGCAGCTCGTCGACGCGTTCAAGAACGGCGACATCCCCCAGGAAGGCCTGACCTTCATGGAGGAGCAGGGCCGCACCCAGTTCGAGGCCGGCAAGTACCTGTTCATGCGCAACTGGCCGTACGCCTACAGCCTCGCGTCGACGGATGACACTTCCGTGATCAAGGGCAAGTTCGGCATCGCGCCCCTCGTGACGGCCTCGTCGCTCGGCGGTCACAACGCGGCCATCTCGGCGTACTCGAAGTACAAGGGGACCGCGCACGACTTCCTGCAGTTCCTCGAGAGCCAGGAGATCCAGAAGATCTTCGTGCAGAAGGCGTCGCTCGCACCGGTCCTGTCCGCGCTGTACGACGATCAGGACCTGATCAAGACGAACCCGTACCTGCCCACGCTGAAGGCGTCGATCCTGAAGGCTGTGCCGCGTCCCGTCACGCCGTTCTACCCCGCTGTCACCCAGGCCATCCAGGTGAACGCCTTCCAGGCGCTCTCCGGGGCGACCGACGTCGACACCGCGCTGAAGAACATGCAGGACGCCATCAAGTCCGCAGGCAACGGATAACGTCCGCCTCCGACCCGGGCCGGCCGGTCGCCGGCCGGCCCCGGTCCCCCATCGCAGAGCTACATCCGATCCACTCAAAGGAGAGAGGAGTCCACCCATGGCAGTCGTAGACGCCGCGCAGGAGACGACGACCAAGTCGCCGCGCGGCAGGAAAACCGACAAGGCGGCGGTCAAGACTCACGAGCGCCGTGCAGCGCTCTGGCTGATGGCCCCCAGCATTGTGATCCTCGCGGTGGTGATCGGATATCCGCTCGTCGCCGCCGTCATCCAGTCGTTCCAGAAGGATGCGGGTCTCAACCCCGCCACCGGCCTGTTCGAGCAGGGCGGCTTCGCGGGCTTCTCGAACTACACCCACTGGCTGCTCCAGCAGTGCGGTCCGGTCCCGTGCCCGCCCGGAACCAACGGCGCGAGCTTCTGGGCCGCCATCTTCAACACCTTCTTCTTCACCATCGTCACCGTCGTCTTCGAGACCGTCCTCGGCCTGTGGATGGCGCTCATCATGAACCGCGCATTCCGCGGACGCGCCCTGGTGCGTGCGTCGGTCCTCGTGCCGTGGGCCATCCCGACGGCCGTGACCGCGAAGCTGTGGTTCTTCATCTTCGCGACGTACGGCATCGCCAACGTGATACTCCATTCGCAGATCCTCTGGACGAGCCAGGCCTGGCCCGCCCGCATCGCCATCATCATCGCGGACATCTGGAAGACGACGCCCTTCATGGCACTGCTCATCCTCGCGGGGCTGCAGGTCATCCCGGACGAGATCTACGAGGCCTCGCGGGTCGACGGCGCCAGCACCGTGCAGCAGTTCTTCCGCATCACGCTGCCGCTGATCAAGCCGGCGCTCATGGTCGCGATCCTGTTCCGCACGCTCGACGCACTGCGCATGTACGACCTCCCGGCGATCCTCACCGCCGGCGGTCCAGGCAATTCCACGACGACCTTGTCGATACTCGTGGTCAATCAGATCAGGCAGGGCTTCAACGCCGCGGCAGCACTGTCGACGCTGACGTTCCTGCTCATCTTCGCTGTCGCGTTCATCTTCGTGCGCTTCCTCGGCGCCAACGTGGTCGCGACTCAGACCGCGCAGCAGAAGGGACAACTCCAGTGAGCGTCACGACCACCCAGGTCGCCGCCGCGACGACGCCGAAGCCGGCGGACGAAAAGGCTCGCGCCAGCAGCCGTGCGCGCAAGAAGGCGGGAGCAGGCTTCCGCACGGGCCTCCAGGCGATCATCATCGTCATCTGGTGCCTCGCGCCGTTCTACTGGATGATCGTCACCGCCTTCCGTCCTGTCACGCACACGTACGATACGTCCCTGATTCCCATCCCGGCGACGATCGACAACTTCGTCACCGCCTTCTCCACGCAGCTCGGTAACCACCTGCTGCGCGCGATCGGCAACAGCCTCATCGTGGGCGTCAGCGTCACGGTTGTCGCGCTGGTGTTCGGCGTGACGGCCGCCTATGCGCTCGCACGGCTGGAGTTCGCGGGCAAGACGTTCTTGGCCGGCATCATCCTGGGGGCCTCCATGTTCCCCGCGGTGGCCCTGCTGACTCCGCTGTTCCAGCTCTTCACGAACCTCGGCTGGACGGGCACGTACCAGGTGCTGATCATCCCGAGCATCTCGTTCGCGCTGCCGTTGACGGTGTACACGCTGGCGTCGTTCCTGCGCGAGATGCCGTGGGATCTCGAGGAGGCCGCGCGCGTCGACGGCTGCACGCGGTTCTCGGCATTCATCAAGATCATCCTTCCGCTGGCGGCGCCCGCGGTCTTCACGACCGCGATCCTCGCCTTCATCGCCAGCTGGAACGAGTACCTGATCGCGAGCGTGCTGTCGACCGACGCCACGCAGACCGTGACGGTCGCCATCGCCGGCTTCACCGGGTCGCTGCCCCACCAGGAGCCCTACACCGCCATCATGGCCGCGGGCACCATCGTGACGGTGCCGCTCGTGATCCTGGTGCTGGTGCTCCAGCGGAAGATCGTCGCCGGTCTGACCGCCGGCGGAGTGAAGGGTTGACCTGGTGGCCGTGCGGGCGCCTCGCCAGCCCACCAGTAGGCTCGATTTCAGCCTCGGGGTCTTCGTGTCGCTGGGGGTGGGGTTGCTGCTGATCACGCTGCTGTGCGAGTTCACGGGTCAGCCGGCTGTGCTGTGGGCGCTGCTGACCGGTGCGGACGCTGTGGTCATCGCGATTCTCTACCGGCGCAGGAGCCGGATCTCCGCTGGGTCGGGCGGAGGTGCCGATCGATAGGACGGACGTATGTCATGACTTCCCTCATAGACATCGCCCGCGAGTTGGGGCTGTCCAAATCGACCGTCTCGCGGGCGCTGCGCGGCATGCCGGGGATCGCCCCGGCCACCGTGGAGGCCGTGCGCGGGGTGGCCGAGCGTGACGGGTACATCCCGTCGCTGGCCGCCTCGGGGCTCACGACCGGACGCCATCATGCGATCGGCGTCGTCGTCCCGTCGCTGCGGCGCTGGTTCTACGCATCCGTCGTGAGTGGCATCGACGCCGCACTCGCCGAGGCGAACTACGACGTCGTGCTCTTCGACCTCAGTCGCGGCGGCGGAGAGGAGCGCCTGTTCCACCGGTCGCTGCTGCGGCGCCGCGTCGACGGACTGATCGTGCTGTCCACGGACTTCGCGGCGGAGGAGCAGCGCCAGCTCGACGAGGTGGGGCTGCCGACGATCGGCGTCGGCGGGCCGACTCACGGGATGCCGCGCGTCGGCATCGACGACCACGCCGTTGTCGTGACGGCGACACGGCACCTGATCGAGCTCGGCCATCGGCGCATCGGCCTCGTCGGCGGAATCGACGCCGAGGGGCTGAACAGCACGGTGCCGCAGATCCGCTTCGCTGCGTTCGCCGACACGCTCGCCGAGGAGGGAATCGACCTCCGCGACGAATGGATGCTGTCCGGAGGCTATCGTTTCGGCCTGGCCAAGCGCGCGATCGAGCAGCTGCTCGCGTCGGGCGACGAGCTTCCCACCGCGCTCCTGTGCACCTCGGACGAGATGGCCGCCGGCGTCATGTTCGCGCTCCAGGCCGCCGGCATCGTCGTGCCGGATGAGGTGTCCGTCATCGGCATCGACGGCCATGACTACTCCGAGGCGCTCGGCCTCACCACCGTCCAGCAGGAGCCCGAGCAGCAGGGGCGCGACGCCGCCGCGTGGGTGCTCGGACACCTCGTGGGCGGCTCGGGCGACTGGCCCGACGTCCCCTCGGCACCCTACGAGCTCGTCGTGCGCTCGACGACGGCCCCGCCGCCGGGCGACTGATCCGCCGCGAGGTTCTGCCTCCCTCAGGACTCGGCGGCCGCATCCTCGGTGTAGTCCGGACGCTCGGGCTGCCGGGGCTGGTGCGTGCCCTCCCCGCCCTCACGGCCGCCGTACGGCCGGCCGTGGTCGGCGTACTCGTCGCGGGCGTAGACGAACGTCCACCCGCCCATCGTGAACCGCGCCCCGGTGCGCAGGATCGCGCCCTCGGCGTCGACGGCCTCGATGTACATGGGCGCGTGGCTGAGGTCCATCGCGCCGTGCGGGATCAGCACGTACTCATCGTCGACATCGTGGACGATCTCGGCGTGCAGTGCGTCGATGTCCGCGAGCCTCAGCTCCGACTCGGCGGCGCTCCCGATGCGCACGCTGTCAACGTCGAGGCTGAAGACGCGGTGGGCGCCGTCCCGCGACACGATGAGGTGGGGATTCCCCGCGCCCCAGGTGGCGTGGGTCGTGCTCGGCTGCGTGTGGTTGCTCGATGCGTTCACTGCTCGTGCTCCTCCCGACGCCGGGGGAGCGTTCTCGTCTCGGATGCATCCCCGACCCCTCGATTGTTCCACCAGAGCTCGCCGGCGTCAGGGGGTTGCGGGATCTTCCGGTCTCTGCCAGGGCCCCGCCGTCAGGGGACGAGCAGGTACGCGGCGCCGAGGATCGTGAGGATGAGCACGATCCGGTCGAAGAGCGCCTGATGGATGCGAGGGATCATCCACCTGCCGACGAGCGCCCCGGCGACCACGAGCGGGATGAGGACGGCATCCAGCAGCAGCACCGGCAGGGTGATGAGGCCGAGGCCGACGAGGATCGGCAGCTTGACGATGTTCACGATCGCGAAGAACCAGGCCGCGGTGCCGAGGAACACCTTGACGGGCGTGCGCATGCCGAGCAGGTACATCGACATCACCGGTCCGCCGGCGTTGGCGACCATCGTGGTGAAGCCGCCGAGCGTGCCGTAGCCGATCGTGGCGGGGACGTTCGCGTGCGTGATGGCGTCGGTGGATGCGGAGCGCCTGCGCCACAGCGTGATCGCCACCATGCCGAGGAGGATGACGCCGATCACGGGCTTCACGATCGCGTTGCTCGCGAACGCGAGGAAGAGCGCGCCCAAAGCGATGCCCGCGGCCACGGGCGGGGCGAGCCGGAGGAGCGTCGGCCAGTGGGCGTGCCGGCGGTAGGTCAGCAGGGCGAAGACGTCGCCCACGATCAGCAGGATGAGCAGGGCGCCCGTGGAGGTGCGGGCGGGCAGGAAGGCGGCGAAGATCGCCACCGAGATCGTGCTCGCCCCGGGCAGTGCCGTCTTGGACACGCCGACGATCGCCGCCGCGAGGGCGAGCAGGGCCCATGCCCACGGCATCAGGTCGAGCATGCGTCCATTCCGGCTGAAGGTCGGGTCGGTCGATCCTACGTCTCATCGACGACGCCGCTGTCACTGTCATTCCCTCCGTCACGTTCGGCGGCTTCGCACGACAGAAGGTGACGGAGGGGCATTCCCGCCGTCGGGCATACTGACGGCATGCCCGAGGCCGCCGTGCCGGATGACACCGCCGCAGACATGACCGCGGCTCTGCGGCGCGCGTTCATGACGTGCGGCGAGCTCTCCGACGCGTTGCGCTCTCTCGGCGGGGGACCTGTCGCCGCCGAGGCGAGCCTCCGCCGGGACGAGGATGCCACCCGCACCGCCGAGGGACGCCTCGCCTTCGTGGCGTACGTGCAGCAGCGAGCCGCTGCGGCGGCGAGCTATCTCGACGAGCTGCACCGCTCGGCGCTGCGCACGCGTCCCGGCGAGGTGTCGCTCGACCTGGTGCTGCTTCCGCCCCTCCTGCGCGGAGCCATCGAGAACGCGGCGACCCTCGCGTGGCTGCTCTCACCGCAGACCCGGCAGCAGCGGCTCGAGCGCTTCGCGCGCGCTCTGCGCGCCGACGTGGGCAGGTTCGCCGCCGACCATGAGCGTCTCGCGCAGGCGAGGGATGCGTCGATCCCGCCGCAGCTCTACGACCAGCTGGCATCGCGTCTGGCGGAGCACGGCGAGGCGGCTCTCGCCCACATCGACGCCGCCGCACACGCGGCGGGGGTCACGACCCGTGCGGTGCGTCGCGAGCTGCCGCCGTCCGTGCCTGTCGCCGAGGCCTACGGCGACGGCAGCCTGCCGCATGTCGCCTGGACGGCCCTCAGCGACCTGACGCACTTCGGCTTCACACTCGCGAAGAACGACGCCGAGCTGCACGTGGAGACCGACACCCGCCAGTCGTCGCTCGTGGTCTACGCGCTCGTCGCCGTGACGACGGCCCGCGACGCGCTCGAGCGCCTCACGGAGGCGATGGGGATGCGGGGGGTCGCAGCATCCATCGATCCCGTCGTCGACGACACCGCCTGAGGCCGGCTCAGTGCCGCGAGCCGAGCGCCGCGTTCACGACGCCGGCCGCCGCGACGACCGCCGCCGCGACGATGGGCGCGACGAGGGCCGCGGGGGTTCCGATCGACTGCGCGACGGCTCCCGTGACAGCCGATGCCGCGGACTGCCCGACGATCACACCCGAGCCGAGGATCGTCATGACGGTCGCCGAGCGTCCGCGCGGGCTGTACGCCGCGCCGAGGCTGTACTGCGTCACGAGCGTCGGCCCGATACCGACGCCGATGATGAGCAGCGCCCACGCCATCTGCGGCACGTCGCGGACGAAGGGGAGCGAGAGGCTTCCGATCAGCACGATGCCCGAGAACACCAGCCAGCGCGCCCGCAGTGAGAACCGCGGCGGCAGGATCATGACCCCGAGCGCGAAGATCGCCGAGCCCACGCCCATGGCGCCGTAGACGAGTCCCGCCTCGGTCGCGGCGCCCCGATCGGTCATGAAAGCTGTGAGCGACGTCAGCATCGCGCCGAAGAAGAGGCCCATTCCGAGCGCTCCGACGGTGATCGTGATGAGACGGATGCCGAGCAGCTCCCGCGCGGGAGCCTGCGTCGCGATGTCCGCCGTCGCCGGCGGCATGCCCTCCGGGCGCGTGATCGGGACGGTGGTGCGCCCCGTGCGGTGCAGCGCGAATGCGGTGACGAACGCGGCCGTCAGCACCGCGGCCGCGACGATCGGCGCGGCAGGGCTGAACGCGGTCGCGAGCACGCCGACGACGACCGGACCGAAGACGAAGACGATCTCGTCGGCCGATGACTCGTACGCCATCGTGCCGTTCAGGATGCGGGGTCGCCGCGCTCGCGGGAACACCCGGTCGATGATGCCGACGAGTCGGCTGCGCGACATGGGCGACACCTGGGGGGCCGTCGCTCCGACAAGGAGCGAGGTGAGCAGCACCGCCGGATCGGGGAGCGGGCTGTAGACGACCCACGCGAGGGTCAGCAGCACGATGCTGTTGGCGATCGCCGTCGCCAGCACGACGGGGCGCTGCCCCCAGCGGTCGGCGGCGACGCCGATGAGCGGCCCGCAGATCGCGGCGCCGAGGCCGACCATCGCCGAGTTCACTCCGCCGAGCGCGAGCGATCCGCGCCCGGAGACGACGAGGGTCAGCACGCCGACGACCATCATCGCGTAGGGGAAGCGGGCGATGAGGGCGATGGGGAAGTAGGCGAAGCCCGTGGCGCGGATGAGGCTCGGCTCGTTCTTCCGAGTCATGGAGCCTCCTTTCCGAATCCGGGCCAAGCGTTCCATCGTACCGGGGAGGACCCGCGGCACCCGGAGCCCGGTTCGGACCCGCGGAGTAGCGTCGCGGGCATGAGCATCCTCGGCGTCGAACACCCCATCCTCCTCGGCCCCTTCGGCGGGCTCTCCTCGATCGATCTGACCGCTGCGGTCAGTGACCTCGGGGGCCTCGGCGGATACGGCCTGTACGGATACTCGGCGCAGCGCATCCACGACACGATCGCGCAGCTGAAGGACGCGACGTCCCGCCCGTTCGCGGTGAACCTGTGGCTGCCCACCGGCGACGAGGTGGTGCCTCAGCGGCTGGATCTCGGGCCGTTCATCGATGCGGTCGCACCGCTGTATGCGGAGCTCGGACTCGAGCCGCCGACCGTGCCGCAGGCCTTCCTGCCCGACCTGCGGGTGCAGCTCGAGGCCGTGGAGGAGGCCGCACCCGCGGTGCTGAGCCTCGTGTTCGGGGTGCCTCCGCGCGACGTCGTGCAGCGGCTGCAGGCGAAGGGCATCCGCGTGGTCGGCACGGCGACGACCGTCCATGAGGCGGTGTCGCTGGATGCCGCGGGCGTCGACGCGATCGTCGCCAGCGGCTCGGAGGCCGGCGGGCACCGCGTCTCGTTCGCGGCCCCGGCGGAGAAGTCCCTCGTCGGAACGTTCGCCCTCATCCCGCAGGTCGTCGACGCGGTCCGTGCCCCTGTCATCGCGGCGGGCGGGATCGCCGACCGCCGCGGGGTGGCGGCCGCCTTCGCCCTCGGCGCCTCGGGCGTTCAGGTCGGGTCGGCGTTCCTGCGGACTCGGGAGTCGGCGGCGACCGATGCGCATCGGGCGGCGCTCGCGGCCGCATCCGACACCTCCACCGTTCTCACGCGGGCGATGAGCGGGCGGCTGGCCCGCGGCATCCCGAACCGCGCGATGCGCGAGATCGAGGCGAGCGGCGTCATCGCTCCGTTCCCGGCGCAGAACTGGCTCACCGGCGGATTCCGCGCCGCCGCGGGAGCGAAGGGCGACGGCGACCTGCTGTCGCTGTGGGCAGGACAGGCGGCGGGTCTCTCGCGCGGCGGGACCGCGGCCGAAGTGTTCGCGGAGCTGCTCGCGGGCGTTCCGGGGGCCACCGGATGACGGCGGGCGGGCGTCATCGCCGCCCCCTAGGATGAGCGCATGGTCGGCCTCGACAACATCACGAGCATCGCGACGAACCCGGGCGCATTCACCGCCAGGGCAGTCGGCGTGATCGGGGTCCTCATCCTCGGATTCGGAAGGTCGACCTACACGAAGCCCGTGTAGTGCGGACGGATGCTCTTGGCACGCAAGAAGACGAAGACGCAGGATGCGCCGCCCCCGGCACCCGACGGGGACCGTGCATACCGCGTGCTCGGGGAGGATGTGCGCGTGCGGGATCTCGTCGCCGAAGGCGTCTACGTCGCCGCTGCGGCGACACGGCTCGCGCTGAAGAACAAGATCCTCGTCCAGATCCTCGCGGGTGGCGCGGATTTCGATGTCGACCATTTCCTGCCGGATGCGCGGGAGACCCTGCTCGCGCTCGCTGCCGAGGCTGATGCCGACGGGGTGCGCGCGCGGCTGGACCAGAAGAAGGCGAGCCGCCGCTTCCGCGATCCGTACGGCTCGCACGACTACAGCAGCCGCGACGTGAGGAACCTGCGCCGTCGTCGCAAGCAGGCCGAGCGCGTCGCCGCCGAGCTGCGCACTCGGGCATCCGACGACGGTGAACTCCGTCAGCTCGTAGAGGCGGCGCGCGAGGCCGCCTGGGCCGACGTCGCCCGCAACATCGACCGCACGCTGCGCATCGAGGCGGCGCGCCCCGACCTCGAGCCGGACTACGACAAGATGCGCGAGGCGCGCATGCAGTCGCTGCGGCTCGTCGACCTTCCGCGGCTCGCCGCGCACAAGCGCAGGCTGGAGGAGATCCGCGCGGGGGATTCGCCGTCGGACGACGTCGCGTCGGGTGCCGATTCGTGAGTTCGACGTGTCGTGGGGTAATGTAGACGAGGCCCGCGCGGCGGACCATGCGCCTGTAGCTCAATGGATAGAGCATCTGACTACGGATCAGAAGGTTGGGGGTTCGAGTCCCTCCAGGCGCGCACTGTGTTGAGACAGTAAACGAGAAAAGACCCGGTCAGCCGGGTCTTTTCTTGTTTCTGGGGTGCTCTGATCGGGTGCGATCGCCTTCGTCGGCTTGCGCGGCAGGACATGCCGCGCGCCCACGGAGCTCGCGCGGATACTTGCTCGGATATGCGACGAAGACGATCCTTGCAGGGGTCAGGTCGTCGGCCATGCCGGGGCGACTCAGGCGGGTCTTTAGCCGCACTCGAGCGCGCACGCGCGGGGGAGTGCCGAGGAGATGCGGAGGGAGCGAGACTGACATGGCAAGCGAGATGGACACGGCGACGCAACCTCGATCGATGGCTCGCTGGCCCGGGCGGTTGGTGCTCGTCGTGAGCGGGCTCGGCTTTCCGCTCACGCAGTTGGCGATCCGTGCAGGAGGTCGTCCTGGGGCGATCGTGGTGGCAAGTCTGTCCGGTGGGTTGCTGGTCCGCGACGTGGTGCTCATCGCGCGTGGCGCGGTGAACCGACTGCAGGTATTTCCGGCGGCGCTGCTGATTGCGGAGTCCGGTGTTGCGTTGGGTGCGACGTGGTCGGGTTTGCGTCTGATACGTGACGACAAGGCCCGCAAGCGGGCGGTGGACGGGCCGCTGGATGCCGCTGAGCTGGGGCGCCGAGTCCTCGTCGGGGCTCTGTTCGGTCTCTACACGTGGCGATTCCGCATCCACCTGTCACCGACCCAGGGACGACGGGCGGCGTCCCTGGATGGATCAGGTGGCGCTGCGGATGCGATGGTTGCGCGACCGTAGCCATATGGACGTCGAGTCCGGGTCCGGTGGCGGGTCACGGCGAGTTCGGTCACGCCGCTGTCCGCGCTCTGAAGCTGTTCGGCGTCCCAGTTCTCACCTCACCGCCTTGCTGGTGTAACAGTCGATTGCTACATTATGTGGCACTCGGTTGATACACCTGGAGGTGGCGGTGGGGTGGATCCTGTTGGTCATGTGGATGCCGTTCGTGCTCGGCTTCCTGGTGGCTGTCCTCGTGTGGGCGGCGACGCGTCGGCATGGCGTCTCGCTGTCGGGCCGGCTGGCTGCGCTTGCCGTCATCGCCGGGCTTCTGCCCGTGCTCGTCGCTGTTTGGTACGCGACGACCGGAGTCACCGTAGATCTGTTCGTTCCGCTCGGACCCGACGTGTTCTCGCTGGTGCAAGACGCCCGATTCGTCGCGCCTCTCGTGGCAGGGATCCTCAGCGTCTTGACACTGAGCATTCCCGGGCGACGCAGTCGCCTCGCGCCGACGGCCGATATCGCCCGGCGGACCGCGTTCACGTTCCTACCGCGCCCTTGGGTGATCACCGTTGCCGCGGTCACCGCCGTCACGTTCGTCGTGACCTGCGCAGCGGGGTTCCTATCGACATCGGATCCCGCAGGTGACGGCGACTGGTTCAGCTTCCCGATCGGCACAATGACGGTGGCAACCACAGTTTACGGCTGGCGCTCCTCCGCACCCGCCCTCATCCTGTTCGTCATCCTGATCACTGCCGGATGGGCGGCACTCTCATTCGTCGCCCGCCCACCGATCGCCCAGGCGCGCGACCGGGACATTGCCACACGGCGCACGCGGAGCGGCAACGTCGCCGCGATCATCACCGCAGCGATCGCGTTCCACCTCGCGGTCGTCCTGCAATCCCTCGCCGGGACGGCATCCCTGACCGGAACGGTGCCCAGCGCCACGGCCGGTGACATCACCGTGCATTCGCCGTTCGCCGCGCTCGCTCCTGTCCTTCATGCCGGCGGCCTCCTGGTCGCCTGCATCGCCGTGGCCGTCTGCCTCACCGTCGCGCTGGCGGCGGCACCCGGACTGAGCCGTGCCCGGGCGAGCGTCGAACCCGCATCATGATCATCGCGCTGTCCCCAACCGGGGGCACTCCCGCCGAACAGATCCACGACCAGATCCGCGGCCTGATCACCACCGGCGCGCTGGCCGCCACCGAACGCCTGCCGTCCGTGCGGCAACTCGCCGCCGACCTGCACGTCGCCCCGGGCACCATCGCGAAGGTCTACAAGCAGCTCGAGCAAGAACGCCTCATCGTAACTCGCATCGGTGCCGGCACCCGCGTCAGCGCACACGCCTCCGCGATCTCCATCGACGTCGCCCACTCCGTGCGCCACCTCATCGACGTCTCACGGCGGGAGGACCTCCACCTCGAGGACATCCTCCAGATCATTCGCGTCACCTGGCAAACCGAGCCGCTCCGCGTAGATCCACAAGCCGGTCAGGGCGACCCTCCTTAGCCTCCCGGCGCGAGGACGGAAGGATGGACCGGCGTGCGGAGCCGGTCGGCCATTGCACGCGCGGTGGCGTCCACTAGCGTTTGTGCATGTCCGTTCAGGTGCTGCCCGCCACCGGCCGATGGGATGACTTCGCGACCTTCATGGTGCCGCGTAAACCGGGCGCCGGTGGGTGCGTCTGCATGGCGTACCGGGACGCGCGGCTGGGGATGCCGGAGCGCATCGCGTACATGCGCGCCGAGTGCTCGACGCAGCCGGGCCCGGGAGTCCTTGTCTACGCCGACGACCAGGTCGCCGGCTGGTGTTCGGTTGCTCCGAAATCCACGTACCGGCGGCTCATGAGCTCACGCACGATCCCGCACCTGGATGAGGAGCGCGATCCGTGGTCCATCGTCTGTTTCGTCATCCGCGCCGGGTTCCGCAAGCGCGGGCTGATGCACGACCTGCTGGCCGGGGCGGTCGATCATGCTCGGTCCGGCGGCGCGACGATCGTCGAGGGGTATCCGGTCGATACCGCTGAACGGGTGGATCAGATCAGCGGTTATGTGGGAACGGTTCCCCTGTTCGAGGCCCACGGGTTCGTCCGGGTTCAGGCGACCGACGCCCATTCCGGCGGAGTGCAGCGCTGGGTGATGCGGCGTGAGCTGTGACCACGTCGGCGTCGGCCTCATGCGGTGCGTGTGGTGAGCCGGATAACCGGGAGTTCGCGGTCGGTCTTCTTCGTGTACTCCTCGAAACGGGGTGCGGAGTGGACGATGTGCGTCCAGGCCGCGTCGCGTTCCGCACCGTGGAGCTCTTCCGCGACAACGGGAATCTCTCGTCCCGCGATGATCACTTTCGCGGTGCCCGGGGATGCGGCGAGGTTTCGGTACCAGGCGGGGTGCCTCCGGGCACCCCCGGCCGAAGCGCAGATCAGCCACGTGCCGGAGGGTTCGGCCCAGTACGCGACCGGCGTCTCGTAGGTCTTGCCTGACGTGCGGCCCGTCGTGATGAGTGCGAGGGCGGTCATGCCCATCGTCTTCTGCCTGCCGTGGCGGATGGCTCTGGCTTGCCGGGCCATGAACCATTTCATGATCCGGTTCGGCTTCATCCGGATGCCGTAAGTGCCGTCGGGTGTGGTGAACGTCATCTTCGCCCTCCCATGAGTGCTCTCGATCGATGTCGACCGACTATAGGTGACATCCGTCGGCAGGGGGCATGCGCGCATGGCACGGCCCTGAGCGCAGGCGGTGCGCAGCAGGATGCGGCGCCTGCTGCGTCGCGGGCGGGCAGGATTGGACCATGGTCGAGATCTCGGACGACGACTTCGAGCGCCTGGTGTCCGACGTGTTCGACGCGCTCCCCGACGACATGGTCCGCGGGCTCGAGAACGTCGGCATCGTCATCGAGAACCAGCCCGTGGGGCAACGACCGCGACTGTTCGGGCTGTACCGAGGGCATCCGCTGACGACGCGCGGGGTCTATGGGTTCGGGGAGCTTCCGGACCGGATCACGTTGTACAAGAACAACATCCAGGAGCACAGCGCCGACCTCGACGCGCTTCGTATGCGGGTGCGCATCACGCTCGTGCACGAGATCGGTCACTACTTCGGGCTCGACGATGCCCGGCTGCAGGAGCTCGGCTGGGCGTAGCAGGCCGCATCTGCAACAGCAGCGTTCCAGACGAGGGCGCGACGACGAAGCCCCCGCCGACTGCGTCGGCGGGGGCTCGCTTTGGTATTTCAACGATCGTGGGTGCTCATAGGTTGGTCCTTCCGTCGGGGACAAGGTGAATCTAGTCGCGGGATGAGGCGTTGACAATGCCTTCCGCGACAACGCGACGCGGTCGCCAGCGACTTTCTACCGTTCAGTACGGAATACATGGCCCGAGCATCCTGTTGTCCTCTCCCATAGCGTACCGATCGGTACAGAATTAGATGGGATGGATCATGGGAGACCTTGAGAGCAAGACCGCGCTGGTCACCGGCGGAACTTCGGGCATCGGACTGGCCGTCGTCCGCCGCTTCGCCCAGGAGGGCGCGCACGTGGTGGTCGTGGGACGCACCGCGCAGAAGCTGGATGAGGTGAAGGCCGAGTTCGGGGATGCCGTGACGATCGTCCAGGCAGACGTCTCGCGTCTCGACGACCTGGACAGGGTGTTCGCCGCGGTAGGCGAGCGCGGAGCGGGACTGGATGCGGTGTTCGCGAACGCCGGTGGCGGTGAGTTCGCCTCGATCGAGGACATCACCTGGGATCACTTCACCTCGACGTTCGAATCCAACGTGGGCGGGACGGTGTTCACCGTGCAGAAGGCGCTGCCGCACCTCAACCAGGGTGCGACCATCGTTCTCACGTCCTCGAACATCGATGTCAAGGGCAGCGCGTCGTTCAGCGTGTACGCCGCATCCAAGGCCGCGATCCGCAGCTTCGCCCGCAGCTGGGCCGCCGAACTCGTCGACCGCGGCATCCGCGTGAATTCGGTCGCCCCCGGACCCATCGCGACGCCCGGACTCAGCGGACTGGCCACCGACCCGGCGCAGGCCGACGCGCTCCTCGGCGCCCTCGCAGCGGGTGTTCCGATGCGCCGTCTGGGCTCGGCCGAAGAGATCGCCGAGGCGGTCCTGTACCTGTCCTCTCCGAAGAGCTCCTTCGTGACGGGCGCCGAGCTGTACGTCGACGGAGGCGCGAGCCAGATCTGACACGCGACGTGGTCCGCGCGCCGGGGCGGCTGCTCGCAGCCCTCGGCGTGCGGACAGTCGGCCGGGCGATCGAGATACTCCAGACAGTTCCCCTACGTTGGGACTGTCTCCCGAGGTGAGGAGGGCGTACATGGCCAGCAGGGGCCGACCACGAGAGTTCGATGTGGACGACGCGCTCGACCGTGCCATCGAGGTGTTCTGGCGACAAGGGTACGAGGGGACGAGTCTCAGCGACTTGACCCAGGCCATGGGCATCAACCGCCCGAGCCTGTACCGCGCGTTCGGGAGCAAGGAGGGCGCTTTCAAGCTTGCGGTGGACCGGTACGCGCGCATCGACATGGCCTATGTCGCGGATGCCCTCGCGGAGTCGACGGCTTACGACGCCGCCCGCAGATACCTGTCCGAGAACATCGAGGCGATCACGACGCCCGGTCGCCCGCCCGGCTGCCTCTCCATTCAGGGAGGCCTCTCGAGCGCACCGCAGGACGAGGGGATCGTCCGCTACCTCGAAGAGCGACGCGCGGAGGGACAAGCACGATTCGCCGCACGCTTCACGGCCGCCATCGAAGCCGGCGATCTCGCGCCGGACGAAGACCCCGACGAGCTTGCGCGCTACATCACCACCGTCTCCGGCGGCCTCGCCGTACAGGCGGCAGCCGGGGCCACGAGAGACGACCTGAAGCGAGTGGCGCACAGGGCACTGCTCGCCTTCCCCCGCAGCGCCTGACGCACGTCAACTCGTCGCCGGGTTCAGGCGACGAGCGGTGCCCCGTGACTCAGATCAGCCGATCCCACACCCACCGGAGCTCATCGAGGGGTGAGTCCGGGTCGTCGCGGAGTCGCCGCTGGAGCGAGACCGCGCTCGCGATTCTGGTGATCAACGCTGCGGATGCGTCCAGGCGCTCCGGCGGCTCGTCGGGGCCGACGGAGGCGAGTTTGAGCCGGATGATCGTCCGAGCCTCTTCCGCCAATGGGATGAGCCTCGCGGCCTGTCGTTCGGCCAGGGCCGGGGACGTGGCAAGCAGCTGCAGGCGCGACCTGGCGAGGTCGTCGCCCGCATCCGTCGGCAGCGAGATGAGACGCAGCGCGCCGCTCAAGATCGGGATGCGCGGGTCGCTGAGGTACTCGCGCGTGCGCTGCTCGTCGATGGTGGGCATGGCGGACCCGAGCAGCGCATCCTCCTTCGTCGCGAAGTGGTTGAAGAAGGTGCGCTGCTTGATCCCTGCCTCCGCGCAGATCTGGTCGACGGTCAGTGCGGCTGCCCCGTGCTCCAGAGCGAGCCGCACTGCCGCCGTCTCGATGGCGCGCATGGTCGCCCTTCCGCGGGCGTTGCCGTGCGAGCTCATCGAGGGTGCCATGGTCTATTCGTATCGCAAAGCGTCGATCGGGGTCTTCCGGGCGGCTCGACGAGCCGGAAGCGTGCCGGCGAGGAGTGCGATCACGACGATGAGGACGATGACACCCAGGATGCCCGCCGGCTGGAACAGGAGAAGATTCAATCCGGCGAGGCCCGAGAGCGGACCGTTCGTCAATGCGGAGTTCAGCGGCAGCCCGACGAGCATCGCCACGACGACGCCGAGGAGGCTGCCCAGCAGGCCGATGAAGCCGGCCTCGAGACTGAAGAGTGCGAAGACGCGCCCGTTGCTCATTCCCATCGCCTTCATCAGTCCGATCTCGCGCGTGCGCTCCTGCACGCTCATCAGCAGCGTGTTCACGATGCCGAACGCCGCGGCGATCAGGGCGATGATCGCGAACGCGTTGAGCACGCCGGTGATGCCCGAGATGACGGTCTGGATGACTCCCAGCTGATCCTTGATGGTCTGCGCGGTCATGCCCTTGTCGGCGATCGCGGACTTGAGGTCGGCGATCTGCGCGTCGGTGGCGTCTGCCGGGACATGGGCGACCGCCACCTGGTACCGATCCGGAGCATTCGAACCCGCCTTCTGCTGGACGGCGATCGCATCGACCAGGGCATTGTTGCCGCCGGCGCCCGAGTTCAGCAGGCTCGTGTTCGAGACGCCGACGATCGTGGCCGTGATCTCGTGGGCGCCGCCGAGGACGTCAGTGAACCCGAGCGTGACCGTCTCGCCCACGGCATCCTCCGCGCTGGCGAAGCCCAGCGGCTCGACGTAGTCCTCTGGCAGCGTGATCTGACGTTCGTCGGCGTTCGCGTCGAGCTGATCACCTGCAAGGAGGTCGGAACGTGCGATGGATGACGTGGGCGCGATCGCGAACTGGTATTTCTCCGTGCCCGGGCCGCTGACCCAGTCGATCGAGACAGCCGATACCGGGGCGACACGGGTCAGCCCATCGATTCCCTTCAGGTTGCTGATGTCGGCGTCCGTGAGAGCGCCGGCTGACCCGGTGAGGGGGTTGCTCGTCCCGTTGGATGCGGTGGAGCTCTGCGGGTCGTACTTCTGCGGGCCGGACCCGGACCCCGTGGCGGCCCCGCTCTTGGAGACGAGCAGCACGTCACCGGCCCCGAGCGAGGCCACCTGCTTCGTGACGTAATCCGAGACCCCCGCCCCGAGGGCGGTCGTCAGGGTCAGCGTGAAGGCCCCGACGAACAGGGCCAGCACGGTCAGGGTCGTCCGCAGCTTGCTGCGGAAGGTGTCAGCCGCAGCGGTCGTGATCAGATCGATGGCCTTCATGCCGCGGCCCTCCCGGAGTCGATGACCCGTCCGTCCTGGATGAGTACGCGCCGATCGCACCGGGCGGCGAGGTCCTCGTCGTGCGTGACGAGCACCAGGGTGATGCCGCGGTCTCGATTGAGGGCGAAGAGCTCGTTCGCCACCAGCGCGCCGGTGGCGCTGTCGAGGTTGCCCGTGGGCTCGTCGGCGAAGATCACGTCGGGTTCCGTCACGAGCGCGCGGGTGAGCACGACCCGCTGCTTCTGCCCGCCCGAGAGGTCGCTGGCCCGGTTCTTCGCCTTCTCCTCGAGGCCGAACCGGGCCAGCGCGTCGAGGCCACGCCGGCGGCGCTCGGCGCCGGGCACGCCGGCGATCTTCAGGGGAAGCGTCACGTTGTCGAGCACCGATGTGCCGGCGGTCAGGAAGAACTGCTGGAAGACGAAGCCGAAGCGTCGATTCCGCAGCTCATTGACCGCTCCCCGGGAGAGGGTGGCCGCATCGGCGCCGTCGACGAAGACGCCGCCCTCATCCGGCGTGTCCAGCAGCGCCAGCAGATGCATCAGGGTCGACTTGCCGGACCCGCTCTTCCCGACGATCGCGACCGATTCGCCGCGGTCGATCGCGATGGACACGTCGGAGAGCGCCTGGAAGGCGCTCTGCCCCTTTCCGTACACCTTCGAGAGGTGGCGCGCAGACAGGAGTTCCTGCCCCGTAGATTGTGCCATGCACCTACTGTAACAAGAATTGGCGGTTACTGCCTATTCAGTCCTTTCGAGATCAGCGATCGTCGGGGGTGTCCGTCGCCTGCTGCGCGGAGTTCGCGTCGGAATCCGCGTCATCTGCCGACGAGAGCGCCGAGTCGAGGTCCTGGGCCACGTCATCCGTGGAGGTCCCGGCGGATGGGGTCGATGCCGAGGTCTGCACCGGGGCGGCCGGACCGCTGGAGCCGGCGGGGTGCGTGGAGCCGCACCCCGCCAGAGCCAGCGACAGGCCGACGACGGCCACCGCGGCGAGGCTCGCCTTGTGTCGCGGCATCAGGACGCGCCGGGCGTGCTGGGAGCGGGGCTCGGGGCAGCCGGACCGGACGCGTGCGGAGCCTTCTGGCCGACGAGTCCCTTGCCGATCTTCGCCGCCGCCTTGATGTGCGCGATGGCGTCCTTCAGCCGAGCGCGCAGCGCCGACATCACGGAGTGGTCGGCGTTGAACGCGGCCGGGGTGACGGCGAGCGCCTCGGAGTCGAGGCCCTTCACATCCTGCGCTGCGGTGTTGATGTCGTTCTGCATCACCGCGAGCTGCGCGTTGTCGGCCCCGCGCCCCTGCAGACGGTCGTGCGCGGACTGCAGCCTCGGCACGGCGCTGTCACCGATACGGTCCGCCCCGATCGCGATGTAGGACTGGGGGAGAGCGACCGCGTAGACCCGATAGGTGGTGAAGATCGTCGCCACATCCGCGCGCGCGGTCGCGGCATCCGTATCGGCCTGGATCTTCGCCGCGAGCGACGTGAGGCCGGTCTTGTCGGAGTTGAGGGTGTCCAGGATCTTCGTGCGGTCGGATGCGGTGGCATCCTTCGCCGCGGTCACCCGGGTGATCGCGGTCCCGAGTGAGGTGAGCCGCGCGGCGATGAGCGTCGCGCCGCGCTGCTGGATGGCACTCAGGGATGCGGGTCCGTGCGTCGCCGAGGGGTTCGGCGCGCCCGTGGCGGCGAACGCCGGTGCGACGCCGCCCACCGCGAGCGCCGTCGCCGCTCCGACGGAGACGATGGCTGTGCGCAGGGATCGATTCATGGGATTCTCCTGGTCTCGTGGCGCCGCGGATGCGGTGCTCGAGACCAGTGTCCGAGGTGACCGTTCGACCGATGTCATCCCCATGTCAGGATCCGGTAAAGGCTCTCGCCGGGCGACGGTAGCGTGGCTGCTGTGCGTGAGTTGACCGAGAGCGGCGCCTCCTTCGTCGAAGAGCGCCATCTCGCGACCCTCTCGACGCTCGCGCCGTGGGGCGGCATCCACGCGGTGCCGGTCGGGTTCACCTTCCACGACGGCATCCTCCGGATCATCGCATCGGGGGACTCGCAGAAGGTGCGCAATGTGCGCCGGGATCCGACCGCGACGATCAGCCAGGTCGAGGGTGCGAGATGGATCGCGTTTCAGGGGACCGCCTCGATCCACGACGACCCGGCCGACGTCACCCGTGCGGTCACCCTGTACGCCGAGCGCTATCGCCAGCCGCGGGAGAACCCCCGGCGGGTGGCGATCCACATCGTGCCCCACCGGATCATGGGGAGCGCAGGGCTGCTGACGTAGCCTCCATCAGTCCGATGTGAATGCCGAGCGCGTGTGCTGCACGCTCTCCTGCGGCGGCCGCTCGCCGCTCCCGGCCCCACCTGCGGGTGCGGGCATCGACGGCCGCGTGTCCTCCCTCCGGCCGGTGACGGGCCGGCGCGACGACGGGACCTATGGCCCCCGGGCGGCTGAGTCCCTCCGCCTACGCTGAACTCCTTCGGAGCAGGTCTGGGGGAGGCGGTCGCACAGTCATGAGCATCGCGATCGGAGTCGTGCTCGGTGTCATCGTCGGGGCAGCCATCGCCGTGCTGCTGAGCCCGCACATCGATGCGATGACTCAGCGAAGGAGGCCCAGCGCCCTGGCCTGGATATCGTTCGGTCTCGCTATCGCGGCGGCGATCGCGCTCACGAGCGGACTGTTCCTGCCTCTCGCGCTCCCGGGACCTGTCGGGTCGGCCGTCAACTCGGCTCAGATCTCGGTCGTGCTGTCGATGGCCGCTGTCACCGACGCGGTGTGGGCGATCGTGCGGCGCGACCGCCGCTGGGTCTCCTGGACCGCTTTAGCGATCGGCGCGGCGCCGACGCTGTTCTGGATCCTGTTCGCGCTCGGATATCTGATCCAACCCCGCTGATGCGGATGCTCAGGTGATCTCGGACCCGGCGCCCTGAAGCACGGAGGCGCCCAGCCATCCATCGTCTGGGTCGAAAGTCCCGCCGCCGCCGGTGGCCGCCGTGCAGGGTATCGGCATGACCATCGTTCGCGTCCGCGACCGGCGTGGTGCCTTTGACGGTCGCCGCGCATGAGGAGAGCGAGCCCATCGTGTTCAAGGACCGTTCCGAGGCAGGCCGCCTCCTGGCCGGGCGGCTGAGCGCGCTCGCCGCTGAACGCCCCGTCGTCCTGGGACTTCCGCGGGGTGGTGTGCCGGTCGCCTTCGAAGTCGCCGCCGCGCTGCACGCGCCGCTCGACGTCCTCGTCGTGCGCAAGCTCGGCGTCCCCTACCAGCCGGAGCTCGCGATGGGAGCGATCGGCGAGAACGACGTCCGGGTGATCGACGACGATGTGATCCGGATGGCGGCGGTGTCACCGGACGAGCTCGATGACGTCGAACGGCGGGAGCGTCGCGAGCTGGAGCGGCGCGTCACGAGGTTCCGCGATGGTCGGCGAGCGGTGCCGCTGGCAGGGAAGACGGTCATCATCGTGGATGACGGCATCGCCACGGGTTCCACAGCCCGGGCGGCGTGTCGGGTCGCCCATGCCCTGGGGGCCGTCCGGGTGATCCTGGCCGCCCCGGTCGGACCACCGGATGCCGCTCAGCGTCTTCGTGCCGACGCCGACGAGGTCGTGTGCCTCTTCCAGCCCGCCGACTACTACGCGGTCGGTCAGGCCTACCGCGACTTCTCGCAGACGCCGGATGACGAGGTCGAACGGCTGCTCGCCCGGGCTGCGGCGCGCACAGCGCCCTCCGCCGGCAGCGGTGCAGCCGGCGATCCCGAGGTGTTCGTGCCGGCCGGAGCCGTGACGCTGGCCGGATCGCTCACCGTTCCGGAGGATGCGACGGGCATCGTGCTGTTCGCTCACGGCAGCGGAAGCTCGAGGCACAGTCCCCGCAACCGGTATGTCGCATCCGTTCTCAACGGTCGCGGCATCGCGACGCTGCTGCTCGACCTGCTGGCTCCGCACGAGGAGCACGACCGCCGGCTCGTCTTCGACATCGACCTGCTCGCCGAGCGACTCGCGGCCGCGACCACATGGGTCCGCGAGTATGACGGGACGGCGGGTCTGCGGGTCTGCTACTTCGGGGCGAGCACCGGGGCGGCCGCGGCGCTCGCGGCTGCCGGCGAACCCGGGGCCGACATCGCGGCGATCGTGTCGAGGGGAGGGCGCCCCGACCTCGCGGGCCCGATGCTGGTGCACGTCGCCGCGCCGACACTGCTCATCGTGGGGGGAGCAGACCCGGAGGTGCTGGAACTGAACCGGCTGGCGCAGTCGAGGATGCGGTGCCCGACGAGGCTCGAGATCGTGCCGGGGGCCACGCACCTGTTCGAAGAACCCGGAGCGCTGGAACAGGTGGCTGCGCTTGCGGCTGCGTGGTTCGCCGGGCACCTCCTCCCGGAACGAACGCCCGCCGCCGCCGATGGAGGATGACGCCGTGCGCGAGCAGGTCGCGACGCGCGCCGCATCCGCATCGCGCAGTGCGCGGAGGTGACGAAAGTCCCTCCCGCATCGTGGTGCGACGTCGGATGCTGGGGGTGGCCGTCACGGCATCCCCGTGCGGTCGGCAGATCGAGGAGCGGAGGATCCGATGAGTCGTGATGATGAGGCGAGCCGG
This sequence comes from Microbacterium sp. sgz311019, assembly GCF_056135325.1. Lineage (NCBI taxonomy): Bacteria > Bacillati > Actinomycetota > Actinomycetes > Micrococcales > Microbacteriaceae > Microbacterium > Microbacterium sp. sgz311019. The sequence continues at coordinate 36,563 of NZ_JBWAXO010000011.1, forward strand.
CCGAGGCGGCCGCTCGGCGGCCGCCTCGGGACGACGTTGGTGGCCTTGTCGCCGTTCGTGGCCGTCGCGCTGTTCTTCCTGGTCGGGATGCAGAACTCCTGGGCGTGGAGCTGGATCTTCTTCCTGCTGATCCCGGTGACCGCGATCATCGTCTACGGTCCGCGGGGAGGCGGACCGGAAGACTGAACCCCCCGGGCTTGCCGAGACCCCGAGCCGCAGTCGCGGGGGCGCCTCAGCCCTTGACGGCAGCGCCCGCGACCGATTCGACGATCTGCTTCTGGGCGATGCCGAAGAGCACCAGCACGGGCACCGAGGCGATCACGGCGCCCGTCATCACGATCGCGAAGTGGGTGCGATACGCGCCCTGGAGCATCGACAGGCCGGGCGGCAGCGTCATGTTCTCAGGGGAGAGCAGCACGTACACCGGCCACAGGAAGTCGTTCCAGTTGTTCAGGAACGAGAGCACCGCGAGCGTGGCCAGTGCCGGCCGGGCGAGCGGCAGGACGATCTGCGCGAAGATGCGGAAGTCGCCGGCCCCGTCGATGCGCGCTGCCTCTTCGATCTCCGTGGGCAGCGCGACGAAGAACTGCCTGAGGAAGAAGATGCCGAATGCGCCCGCGGCCCCCGGAACGGTGATCGCGAGGATCGAGTCCAGCCAGCCCAGGTTCTGGACGATGAGGTAGTTCGGGATGAGGAACACCACCGGCGGCACGAGGAGCGTCGCGATGATGACTCCGAAGACGACCTTCTTGCCCGCGAACTCCATCCGCGCCAGCGCATACGCGCCCATGGAGGCGGTCACGAGGATGAGGATCGTCTGGACCGTGGCCGCCGCGAAGCTGTTCCACAGCCAGAGGAAGATCGGCTGCTGGTCGCTCGCGAGAAGGGTGCGGTAGGCGTCGAACGAGAACGGGCTCGGCCAGCCGTACGGGTTGCGGACGGCGTCCGCATCCGTCTTGAACGAGGTGATCAGCATCCAGAGCAGGGGCAGGATGATGATGAGGGCCAGGATGCCGAGGACGATGTAGAGCACCGTCGTCCCGGCGATGCGCCGCCTCGAGGGGCGACGGGTGGCGGGAATCGCCGTGGCGGTCATGCGGCGGTCCTTTCGACGCGCTCCCGTTGCAGGCGGAAGTTGACGATGCTGATGATCGCGAGGAAGGCGAAGAGCACGTAGCTCATCGCTGCCGCGGGTGCCATGTTGTTCTGCGACAGACCCTGATCGGCGATGTACATGATGGCGGTGCGGGTCGCGTTGCCCGGGCCGCCCTTGGTCAGCAGGTAGGACTGCCCGAACATGTTGGCGGATGCCAGCACCGTGGTCGTCGTGATGAACAGCATCACCGGACGCAGCCCGGGGACGGTGACGGCCGTGAAGCTGCGCCAGGCGCCCGCGCCATCGAGGGATGCCGCCTCGTAGAGATCGGTGTTGATCCCCTTCAGCCCGGCGAGGAAGATCACGGTGTTCAGCCCCATGGTCCACCAGACGGTCACGCCGACGAGCGTCACCCAGACCCACGGGACGTTCACGGTCCACGGAATGTCGTCGGGGAGTCCGATGAGACCCAGGAAGTGGTTCAGGACGCCGGACTGCGTGTCGAGGATGTAGCCCCAGATGACGCCGATGACGGCGACGCCGAGAACGTACGGCGCGAAGAAGATGGTGCGGAAGGTCGTGGCCGCACGAATCTTCCGATTGAGCAGGAGTGCCACGCCGAGGGGCACGAGGATCAGGCACGGCACCGAGATGACGACGAAGATGGCCGTCGCGCCCATGGACTGCCAGAAGTCCGCCGAGGTCGTGCTGCCGGGGCTGAAGAGGTCGATGTAGTTCTGCAGCCCGATGAAGTGCTGGACGTCGCGGAAGGGGCTCCAGTCGGTGAGGCTGATCCAGAGGCCGAAGATCGCCGGCGCGACCACGAACGTCAGGAAGAGGATCAGGAAGGGCGCCAGGAAGAGATACGCGACGAGGGTCCGACGCCCACCGTGACGACGACGGACGGGCGCAGTCCCGCCGGACTCCCCGGCGCGGGTGCGCCGGGGAGTCGCAGCGGTGGTGGTGACGATGTCAACCACCGTACTTCGCCTGGTTCTGCTTCAGGATGACGTCGGCCTTCGCCTTCGCGTCATCCAGAGCCGCCTTCGGCGTCTTGGACCCGGTCAGGGCCTCGTTGATCGCCGTGGTGATCACCGCGTTCGCCTCGGCGATGCCAGGAGACACGGTCTCGTAGTGCGCGTAGGGGAGTTCCTCCATGAAGGGCTTGAGGTGCGGGTACTTCTGCACCAGCGCGGGGTCGTTGCGGACCTTGTTCGCTGCCGGCAGCTCGCCCGTCTCCGCCCAGCCGCTGGAGTTGTCGTTCATCCACTTCACGAACGTGGCCGCCGCGGCGGTCTTGTTCTTGTCCTCGCCCCTGTTCGCGGGGAAGACCCAGTGCGTCGAGCTCGACCAGACCGCCTTCTCCGATCCGATCTGCGGCAGCGGCGCGGCAGCCCAGTCGACGCCGTCGAAGGCGGTGTTGGTCGTCTGCCAGACGCCGTTCCAGTTGAACGCGTTCTGCCCCGCGAGCAGCGCCTTGATGTCGCCGTCCTGGGCGACGTTCGCCGGGCTGTAGCCGTTCTTGATCAGGTCCGACATCCAGGTCAGCGCCTGAACCCCCGCGTCCGAGTTGAAGGTGGCCTCGGTGACGTCCTTGTTGTACAGATCGCCGCCGTTCTGCCACAGCAGGCTCTCGAACTCGAACGTGCCCGTGAAGACGTAGCCGTCGACCCACGCACCCTGGACGCCGACCGCCTTGAGCGCGTTGAGCGCGGCGAGGTAGGACGTCTTGTCCGTCGGGATCTCGGTGACGCCGCCCTTCTGCATCACCGTCTTGTTGACGAAGAGACCCAAGGGGGTGACGCTCCACGGCACCGCGTATTGCACACCCTTGTAGCGGCCCTTCTCGAACACGCCCTGCGGGAAGTCGCCGGCGGAGTAGCCGAGCGTCTTGACGATGTTGTCGGCCTTCAGCAGAAGCCCCTGAGCCGCGTACGTCGCGAGATCGTCACCGTGCAGGACGGCGACATCCGGCCCCTTGCCGGCCTTGATCGCGAGCGGCATCTTCTTGGCGATGTCGCCCCACTCCTGCGGAACGTCCTTCACGACGATGTTCTTGTGCGTCGCGTTGAACTTCGCGATCAGTTTCGGAACGAGCACCGGGGCTGCGCCGCCGGTCCATCCGTTCCAGAATGAGATCTCGACCTTCGGGCCGCTGTAATTGTCGCCGGACACCCCGCTGCCGCTGCTCGATGAGCCGGAGCAGCCGCTGAGCGCAACGCCCAGGGCGACTGCGGCGGCGATGCCGAGCGCTCTGGTGAACGCCTTCTTCATGTGATCGCTCTCCTTTGAGTCCGGGTCGCTCCTCGCCTGCCGATCAGGCGAGGTCACTCAAACCACCAGTTGCTCGGAATTTACAGCGCTAGAAAAGGTCGTGTCAAGGGCGAAGGCTGGATAGTGTGTAACCATCGCGCACAGCCGGGAGGTCTGATGGCAGGGGTCACCCTTCAGGATGTCGCGCTGCGTGCGGGCGTCTCGATGAAGACCGTCTCGAACGTCGTGCGCAACCGTCCGCACGTGAGCGAGAAGACGCGGGCGAAGGTGCAGCTCGCCATCGACGACATGGGCTACCGCCCCAACGCCATGGGTCGACGTCTCGCCACCGGCCGCACCGGCCTCATCGCGCTCGCCTTCGCGGATGTGGGTGTGCCCTACTTCGCGGAACTGGCGCGAGAGAGTTCCCGGGCTGCTCTGAAAAGCGGCTACCGCCTGCTGCTGGAAGAGACGGACGGCACGCTGGAGGGCGAGCGGGCGCTCGTCTCCAGCTCGGAGGCCGGCCTCGTCGACGGCGTGCTGTTCCAGCCCAGCGTCATGTCGTCCATCGAGATCGCGCAGCATCGCGGAGACCTTCCCATGGTCCTTCTCGGTGAGGCCGCCGCTCCCCTCACGATGGACCGCGTGATGGTCGACAACGTCGCGGCGGCGCGGGAGGCGACGGCGCATCTGATCGCTCTGGGGCGCCGGCGGATCGGTTTCGTCGGCCACGAGCGCAGCGGCCTGACGAACACCTCGCGATTCCGCATCGCGGGATACCAGCAGGCGCTGGAAGAAGCCGGGCTGGAGGTCGCACCGCGGCTGCTCATCGAGTCCGGTGCCATCTCCGCGATCGAGGCCGCCCGCGCCGTCGGCGAGAGGCTGGACGCCGGGGGTGAGTTCGACGCCCTCTTCTGTCGCGACGACCTCGCCGCCATCGGCGCGCTGCGCGCGGTGCAGGAGCGGGGGATGCGGGTGCCCGAAGATATCGCGATCATCGGCTGGGACGACATCCCGCTGAGCGCGGTGATGTTTCCGAGCATCACGACCGTGGCGCCCGACATCGGGGTCCTCGTGGAGCACGCCCTCGAGATGCTCATCGAGCGCGTGGACGGGTATGACGGCATGGGTCGCCACGTGATCGTCCCCCACCGGCTCGTGTTCCGCGAGAGTGCACCTGCGATTCCAGATTTACAGCGCTGAAAATTTGCGGCATGCTATGGAGCATGTCTCAGACCTCCCGAACTCGCAGCGCCGTGCACGACGCGCCGGTGGGCTATCCGCGGCCTCAACTCGTCCGCGATCGCTGGCGCGATCTCAGCGGGGAGTGGACGTTCCAATTCGACGACGCTGATCGCGGCCTCGCGGAGCGCTGGTACGAGCGACCGAAGCTCGACGACCGGATCGTGGTGCCGTTCCCGCCGGAGTCAGCCGCGTCGGACATCGCGGAGACCGGCCACCACGCCGTCGCCTGGTATCAGCGCGACATCGGCTCGGAGGACTTCGCTGCGCTGGGCCTGCTCGAGGACGCAGGGCGCGTCGTGCTGCATTTCGGTGCGGTGGACTATCGCGCCACCGTATGGCTCAACGGACGGGTCGTCGGATACCACGAGGGCGGTCATACCCCGTTCTCGGTCGATCTCACCGACATCGCCGTCGGCCGCGAGGCGCACTCTCTCGTCGTTCGCGTCGAGGATGATCCGCACGACCTCGCGCAGCCGCGAGGCAAGCAGGACTGGCTCGAGCATCCGCACGTCGTCTGGTACCACCGCACGACCGGAATCTGGCAGCCGGTGTGGATGGAGACGGTCCCGGCGGTCGCCGTGGAGAAGATCCACTGGGTCACCGACGTGCACTCTGCCTCGGTCACGGCCCAGATCGATCTCTCGCGTGTCCCGGACGGGTCCCTGCCCGTGCGCGTCCGCCTGTCGTTCGAGGGGCGAGTCCTCGCCGATGTCTCGACGGTCGCCACACGTCCCTCGCTGACCGTCCACCTTCCCGTGCCGGCGCTCGGCAACGGCCAGGGGTACGAAGAACTCCTGTGGTCGCCCGAGCATCCTCGCCTGATCGATGCAGTGGTGACGGTCGGCGACGATGCGGTGTCGTCCTATCTGGGGCTGCGCACCGTGCGGGTGGGAAGCGGGGCCTTCTGGCTCAACGATCGGCCGTACTACCTGCGCTCCGTGCTCAACCAGGGGTACTGGCCGGACACCCACCTGGCCGCGCCTTCGGCAGACGCCCTGCGTGTCGAGGCGCAGCTGATCAAGGACCTCGGGTTCAACGCGACCCGGATCCACCAGAAGTTCGAGGACCCGCGGTTCCTCTACTGGACGGATCGCCTCGGCATCCTCGTCTGGGGAGAGGCGCCCGCGGCGTTCGAGTTCTCGTCCGCCTCTGTCGAGCGGACCACCCGGGAGTGGCTGGAGATCGTCCGGCGCGACAGCTCGCATCCCTCGATCGTCGCGTGGGTGCCCCTGAACGAGAGCTGGGGCGTGCAGCACATCTCGCACGACACCCGGATGCAGAGCTTCGCCCGCGCGCTGGTCAATCTGACCAAGGCCCTCGACCCGACGCGCCCCGTCGTGTCGAACGACGGGTGGGAGCAGGTCGACACCGACATCGTCGCCATCCACGACTACGAGGGCGACGCGGATGTCGTCCGCGCGCGCTATGCCGACCGGGCGGCGATCGAGCACCTCATCGACACGGTCGGCCCCGCGGGGCGGCGACTCATCCTCTCGGGGGATGTCTCGGACGCGCCGATGATGCTGACGGAGTTCGGCGGCATCTCCTTCGACGTCGATGCGCACGAGGACGCGTGGGGATACACGACGGCGACGAACCCCGAGGACTTCGCCGCACGATTCGAAGCGCTGATGGCGGCCGTCCACGCGAGCACCGCCCTGCAGGGCTTCTGCTACACGCAGCTGACCGACACGCTCCAGGAGACGAACGGACTGCTCACGGCGCAGCGGCTTCCGAAGCTCCCGATCGAACGCATCCGCGCAGCGATCACCGGTCGGTGACGCCTCGGCGAGGCCGGAGGCGTCGGCGTCCGCCGCGGCCCTAGTCCTCGACCGCGACGGGGACCAGACGCGCATCGTCGCATCACCGCGAACCTGCAGAGCCTCGGCCGGAAGGCCGTGCGGGACCCGCCCCGGGATCAGGCGTCGTGAACGTAGGACGACAGCGTCGGCCCGGGATGCAGCACGCCGTTCACGATCGCCTGGATGGCGAACTCGGTCGCGTCGGCGAGGTCGACAGCCGCGGGGTCCAGGAGCCACTGCAGCTGCAGTCCGTCCATGACCGCGAGGATGGCGGCGGCTGCTTTGCCGATGGTGGCGGGGTCGCTCACGCCCTCCTGCGCGCACAGCGCGCGGAAGGCGCCGTCCACGTCGCTGCGAAGCGTGCGATACCGATCCTCGAAGTACTCGCGCGCGGCATGCCCGTCTGTCACCGATTCCGCGGAAAGCACCGTATACGCTTGCACGATCCCGGGGCGCAGTGCGTTCCGGATGGCGGTGCCGACGAGGTGGACGAACAGCGCGGGCCCACCGGGGATGTGACGCTCGGCCAGGTCGGCGACGTCGTCCCGGTCGCGGAACTCGATCACCTCGAGAAGCAGCCTCTGCTTGGAGCCGAAGTGGTGCAGCACGCCGGCATGCGTCATCCCGACCTGCTCGGCGATGTCGGCCAGGGTGCCGTTCGCGGAGCCCTTGGCGCCGAAGATCTCCAGTGCGGCGTGCAGGATCTCGGTCCGCTTGCGCTCCGTCTCAGGGCGAGTGCCGGTATGCGTGCCCGTGCTCATCGTGTGCATCGCCCCCTCGGCTTGTCATTGAACTTACCATCGAGTAACCTCACCTCAGCTTACTGACTCGCCAGTAAGTAATCGCCGGTCCGCCGGCACACCTGCACCATCACGGGCACGACGGACGTGCCCTCTCAAGGAGAAGCAATGAGGCTCAAGAAGTACCTGATCGTGGGCTCCGCGATCGCCGCACTCAGCACCGTCGCGCTCACCGGATGCTCATCGAGCGGCGGCTCGTCGTCGTCGGCGGCAGGCGGCGGTTCGCTGACGATCGCGAAGCCGGACGGCGCCGCCATCCTCTCGACGCAGATCAACAACCCGTTCATCACCACCGGCTCGGGCATGTCGCTGGGCTACGACCGGATGATCTACGAACCGCTCGCGATCGTGAACCCCGTCGGCAAGAACGAGACGACGCCCTGGCTCGCCTCGAAGGTGGAGTGGAACAGCGACTACACCCAGCTCACGGTCACGCCGCGCGACGGCGTGAAGTGGAGCGACGGCAAGCCCTTGACCGCCGACGACATCATCTTCACGTTCAACCTGATCAAGAACACCCCGGCTCTGGATCTCGCCGGTCTGAAGCTCTCCGACATCAAGAAGGACGGCGGAAACGTCGTCATGACCTTCAGCGAGTCGAAGTTCGTGAAGCAGGGCGATGTCCTGCAGACGGTGATCGTTCCCGAGCACCAGTGGAAGAGCCTCTCCGACCCGTCGAAGGACCCGGTCACGAACGCCGTCGGCACCGGCCCCTACAAGATCAAGAGCTTCTCCTCACAGGGCGTCGTGCTGGGCGCGCGCACCGACTACTGGGGCGGCAAGGTCCCCGTCGGCCAGCTCAAGTACCTCGAGTACAACGACAACACCGGTCTGCTCCGCGCTCTCCAGAACAAGGAGACCGACTGGGCGCAGATCTTCATCACCGACTACCAGACGAACTACGTCGCAAAGGACCCGAAGCACAACGTGTTCTGGGGCGCCAACGTCCTGAGCCCCGACATGATCCTGGTGAACACGACGAAGGCTCCGTTCGACAACGTCGCGTTCCGCAAGGCCGTCAACATGGTCGTCGACCGCAAGGCGCACGCCGAGAAGGCGCGCAGCAACGCCGGTCCCGAGCTGAAGAACGTCACCGGCATCCCGCAGCCGACGGGTGACCAGTACATCTCTGCCGAGCACAAGGACCAGAACTTCACGGTCGACGTCGCCGGCGCGAAGAAGGTCCTCACCGACGCGGGCTACACCTGGAAGGACGGCGCCCTGATGGATCCGTCCGGCAAGCCCGTCTCCTTCACGCTGCAGGACCCGCAGGGGTGGAACGACTACGTCACCGGCATCCAGCTCGTCGCGACGCAGATCAAGACGACCCTCGGCGCCGACGCGAAGGTCGCCACGCCCGACGCCGACACCTGGTTCACGAACATGGCCACGGGCAGCTTCGACGCGGCGCTGCACTGGTCGGGCTCGGGCTCGAACCCGTGGCACATCTACGACGACGTCATGAACGGCGCCTACCTCGAGCAGGCCTCCGGCGGCAAGGTGTCCGACAACTTCGGGCGCTACAACAACCCGGAAGCAACCGCGCTGCTGAAGGAGTACGCGCAGGCGTCCGACGAGGCGACGCGCACCGACGCGCTCAACAAGATCGAGAAGATCTTCGTCGACGACGTCCCGGCGATCGCGATCGGCACCCACCCGCAGCTGGCCGAGTACAACACCCGGAAGTACACCGGCTGGCCGAGTGAGAGCGACCAGTATGCGACCGCCGACCCGACGCAGCCGTCGGCCGTCCAGGTGCTGATGAAGCTGAAGCCGGTCCAGTAGAACCCCGCACAGCGGGGGTGGACGGGGCACCCGACCCCGTCCACCCTCGCCGTGCGCTGCGAGCCTGAAAGCGGTGCCGAATGACTGATTCCCTTCTCTCTGTGCACGACTTCTCGGTCGTGTACGACGTGGATCCGCCCGTCGAGGCGGTCACGCACGTCACCATCGACATCAAACGGGGCGAGATCCTCGGACTCGCCGGCGAGAGCGGGAGTGGGAAGACCACCCTCGCCTACGGAGTGCAGCGACTGCTCAAGCCGCCGGCGGTCATCACGAGCGGAAGCGTCGTCTTCCACGACGAGAGCGGCGAGGACATCGACGTCCATGCCCTCGACGCAGAGGGGATGCGCCGCTTTCGCTGGGACAAGATCTCGATGGTCTTCCAGGGGGCGATGAACGCCCTCAACCCGGTGGCGACGATCGGCGCTCAGCTGGATGACGTGTTCCGCGTCCACCGCCCCCGGATGAACCGCGCGGAGCGCAAGGCCGCGGTGATCGAGCTGCTCGAGATCGTGAAGGTCGGCGGCCAGCGCGTGCGCTCGTACCCCCACGAGCTCTCCGGCGGCATGCGCCAGCGGGTCATGATCGCCATGGCGCTCGCGCTCCGCCCGCAGCTGATGATCATGGACGAGCCGACGACCGCGCTCGACGTGCTCGTGCAGCGCGAGATCCTCAAGCAGATCTCCCAGCTCCGGCACGAATTCGGATTCTCCGTGGTGTTCATCACCCACGACCTTCCGCTCCTTCTCGAGATCAGCGACCGCATCGCCGTCATGCGCGACGGCGCGATCGTGGAGCTGGCCACCGCGGACGAGATCTGGACCGACCCCCAGCACGAATACACGCGGAGCCTCCTCGGCTCGTTCCCGCGCCTGACCGGTGAGAGAGGGGTGGTCGTGCGATGACGACTCTCGAGTTCAAGAACGTCACCAAGATCTACAACGTCCGCGGCTCCGGTCAGATCAAGGCCCTGGACGATGTGAGCTTCACGCTCAGCTCGCGTCAGACGATCGGGCTGGTCGGCCAGTCCGGCAGCGGAAAGTCGACGATCGCGAAGATCCTCACGCAGCTGGAGGTCCCCACCCGCGGCGAGGTGCTGCTCGACGGTGTCCCCATCCCGCGCGGCGGCAGGGGGCTGCGGAAGTACCGTCAGCAGCTGCGCATGGTCTTCCAGGACCCGTTCGCCTCGCTGAACCCCTACCACTCGATCCGCCATCACATCGAGCGTCCGCTGCGACTGGACAAGGTCGTGCCCCGCAAGGAGGTCGACGACGAGGTGCGGCGCCTGCTGCAGCGGGTGCGGCTCGATGCGGATGCCGTGATCGAGCGGCGCCCGCACGAGCTGTCCGGCGGACAGCGTCAGCGCGTCGCGATCGCCCGGGCACTCGCATCCCGCCCCGCTCTCCTCGTGGCGGACGAGCCGGTGTCGATGCTGGACGTGTCGATCCGTCTGGGCGTCCTGAACCTGCTCGCCGATCTGCAGCGCGAGGAGGGCCTCGGCGTCCTCTACATCACGCACGATCTCGCCACGGCACGCCACTTCAGCGACGAGATCATGGTGCTCAACCAGGGCAGGGTCGTCGAGCACGGCGCCGCCGACGACGTCATCCTCGATCCGCGCGACCCGTACACCCGGGAGTTGCGCGCCGCCTCGCCGGACCCTGAGGAGTTCTTCTCCACCGTGCCGGCACAGACCACCGGAGGTGTGCGATGAGCGCCGACACGTCCACGCCCATCAGCCGGCGCAGCGCTGAGACACCGAACCCCGACGCGGCGGTGCCGAACCCGGGCGCGGCCGTGCCGAGCCCCGACGCGGCCGATCCGACGCGCGCCGCGCAGGTCTCGGCGACCGCGGCTCCCGGGGACCCGACCCTCGTCGGGACCACCGCGACCCGGGCGGAGCGCGGCGGAATCCGCGTGCCCTGGCGCTTCATGGGCGGCCGCGTGGCCTTCTACGTGTTCACCGCCTGGGCCGCGATCACGATCAACTTCTTCATCCCGCGGATGATGAAGGGGGATGCGGTCGACGCGTACATGGCCCGCAGTCAGGGCCAGCTGCAGCCGCAGGCGGAGAAGGCTCTGCGGGCCCTCTTCGGCCTCGACACCTCGGTGCCCCTGTGGCGGCAGTACCTCGACTACTGGGGGATGCTGCTGCACGGCGACCTCGGCACCTCGATCTCGACCGGAATGGCCCCGGTCAGCGAGGCGATCGCCGCCGCGCTGCCCTGGACCCTCGGGCTCGTCGGATTCGCCACCGTCGTCTCGTTCCTCGTCGGCACCGTAGTCGGTGCGGTGGTCGGCTGGCGCCGCGGCGGACGCCTGGATGCGCTCGTGCCGATCACGACCTTCATGGGCACCGTGCCCTACTTCTGGCTCGGCCTGATCTTCATCGCGATCTTCTCGACGCTGCTCGGCTGGTTCCCGGCAGGGCACGCCTACGAGGTGGGCGTGGACCCGGGATGGAATGCCGACTTCATCTCCCAGGTGCTCTCGCACGCCGCGCTGCCGATGGTCACGATCGTGATCGCCTCGATCGGAGGCTGGGTGCTGGGCATGCGCAACATGATGCTCACGGTCCTCGATGAGGACTACATCACCGTCGCCCAGGCGAAGGGGATGCCGAACAGTCGTGTCCTCTGGCGCTACGCGGCCCGAAACGCCGTGCTGCCGCAGATCCAGAGCTTCGCCCTCGCGCTCGGCTTCATCGTCGGCGGCACGATCGTCATGGAGATGGTGTTCTCCTACCCCGGCATCGGGCTGCTGCTGCTCAGTGCGACCAGTGCGAAGGACTACGCCCTGATGCAGGGCATCTTCCTCGTCCTCGTCCTGGCGGTGCTGATCGCGAACATCATCGCCGACATCGCCTACGCGATCCTCGACCCCCGCACCCGTCAGACGGAGGCCTGAAATGAACACGAGCTCTCCTGCAGAGACGACATCCGTCGCGAAGAAGAAGAAGAAGACGTTCTGGAGCCAGCTCTCCGCGTCCCTGGCGATGTTCAGCAACCGCAAGTCGGCGGCAGGCCTCATCATCCTCGGGATCTTCGTGCTGGTCGCCCTCTTCGCCCCGCTGATCGCGCCGTACGATCCGACCGCGCAGCATCTGGACCAGACGCTGCAGCCGCCGTCGTTCCAGCATCCGCTCGGCACCACACACATCGGCGAGGACGTCTTCAGCCAGATCGTCTACGGAACGCGCGGCGTGCTCGTGGTCGGATTCCTCGCGACGATCATGGCCACGATCGTGGCGATCATCGTCGGCGTCACCGCGGGCTACCTGCGCGGGTGGAGGAGCGAGTCGCTGTCGGCGCTGTCGAACGTGTTCCTGGTGCTGCCCGCGCTGCCGCTGATGATCATCATCGCGTCGCAGTTCCAGGACCCGCCGCTCATCGTCATCGCGGCCGTCCTGGGGCTCACCGGATGGGCCTGGGGTGCGCGCGTGCTGCGGGCGCAGACGATGTCGCTGCGCAACCGTGACTTCATCCAGGCCGCGCGGGCCAACGGAGAGCCGCTGCACCGCATCATCCTGGTCGAGATGCTGCCGAACCTCATGGCGATCATCGCCTCGAGCTTCGTCGGGACCATGACCGCCGCCGTGCTGGGGCTCACGACCCTGGCGTTCATCGGCGTCATCCCGGTGTCGAACCTGAACTGGGGCACCATCTTGTTCTGGGCGCAGCAGAACAGCGCGTTCCCCGACTACTGGTGGTGGTACGTGCCCGCGGGACTGTGCATCGCGCTCCTCGGAGTGTCGCTGGCGCTGATCAACTTCGGCATCGATGAGTACGTGAACCCCCGTCTGCGCTCCGCCGGTGAGCGCGCGCGGGCGATGAAGCGAAAGGGTCTGAACGCGAACGCCGCCGTCACCCAGGTGCGCACCCCGTCGCCTGCGGCCTCACCCACCGCGGCGATCGCCGGAACGTCGTCGGACGGCGGCCCCACCGCATGACCTCGGCGCAGATGCTCGGGAGCGCCGCGCCCACGCACACGATCCCCCTTCCGTACCAGGACCCGCAGCTCACGACCGAAGAGCGCGTCGCCGACCTCCTCGCACGCATGAGCGTCGAGGAGAAGGTGGGGCAGATGCTCCAGCTCGACGCCCGCGACGACCTGAGCGACGTCGTCCTGCGACGCCACGTCGGCTCGATCCTGCACACCTCTCCGGAGCGGATCGTCGAGGCGAACGCGCTGACAGCCCAGACCCGCCTGCGGATCCCGCTGCTCGTCGGCGAGGACTGCATCCACGGGCACTCCTTCTGGCCCGGTGCGACGATCTACCCCACTCAGCTCGGAATGGCCGCGTCGTGGGACGCCGCGCTGATCGAGCGCATCGCCCGTGCCACCGCGCAAGAGGTGTCCGCGACAGGCGTGCACTGGACCTTCTCGCCCGTCCTGTGCGTCGCCCGCGACCTGCGCTGGGGACGGATCGACGAGACGTTCGGCGAGGACCCGTTCCTCATCGGCGAGTTCGCGAGCGCCATGGTGCGCGGCTACCAGGGAGAGGGTCTCGACGACCCGACGGCGATCCTGGCGACGGCGAAGCACTTCGCCGGATACTCGGAGACCCAGGGCGGGCGTGACGCGAGCGAGGCCGACATCTCGCGGCGCAAGCTCCGCAGCTGGTTCCTGCCGCCGTTCGAGCGGGTCGCCCGCGAGGGCTGCCGCACGTTCATGCTCGGCTACCAGACGACGGACGGCGTGCCGATCACGGTCAACGACTGGCTGCTGAGCGACGTGCTGCGCGGCGAATGGGGCTACACCGGCACGCTGATCACCGACTGGGACAACGTCGGCCGCATGGTCTGGGAGCAGCGGGTGCAGCCCGACTACGCGCATGCCGCGGCTGCCGCCGTGAAGGCGGGCAACGACATGGTCATGAGCACGCCGCTCTTCTACGAGGGCGCGCTGGATGCGGTCGCCCGCGGGCTGCTCGCCGAGGATGCGTTCGACGACGCCGTGGCACGCATCCTGCGGCTCAAGTTCGATCTCGGTCTGTTCGAGGACCCGCGGCTTCCTCGCCCGGACTTCGACACCGTGGTCGGCAGCGCCGAGCACGCCCGGCTCAATCTCGAGATCGCGCGCCGCTCGATCGTGCTCCTGGAGAACGACGGGACCCTGCCGCTCGCAGACTCCGCGCCGCTGCGGGTCGCTCTGGTCGGTCCGCTCGCCGATGACGCGCAGACCCAGCTCGGCGACTGGGCGGGTGGATCGGGTCAGGCCGGATGGCTCGACGGCCAGCCGCGCGAGATGATCACGACCGTGCTCGACGGCCTGTCGGGGATCGAGGGCTGGAGCGTGCAGCACGCGCGGGGCGCCGACATCCTCACCCTCGAGGACGACCCGCGCGGCGCCGCGTTCCCCGACGGGCAGCCTCGGCCGCCGATCGTCGTGCCGTGTGCGCCCGACGAGGAGCTTCTCGATGAAGCCGTGGTCGCGGCACGGGCGAGCGATGTCGTCGTCGCGGTCGTCGGAGACCGCATCGAGCTCGTCGGCGAGGGCCGCTCCACGGCGACGCTCGAACTGATCGGCGGTCAGGTCGCGCTCCTGGACGCCGTGATCGCGACCGGGAAGCCGGTCGTCGTCGTGCTGCTCGCGTCCAAGCCGCTCGTGCTGCCGCCCTCGGTGGCGAAGGCCGCCGCCGTGATCTGGGTCGCGAGCCCCGGCATGCGGGGTGGGCAGGCCATCGCGGAGATCCTCGCCGGACGCGTCGAGCCCTCCGGACGCCTGCCGATCTCGTTCGCGCGTCATGTCGGCCAGCAGCCGACGTATTACAACCAGATCCGAGGGCAGCACGGCGACCGTTACGCCGACCTCACGATGGCGCCGGCGTGGGCCTTCGGCGAGGGGCGCTCGTACACGACCGTGGAGTATGCCGACCTGACCCTCGCGGACACGACGCTCGACATCGGGGGCACCGTCATCGCCGAGGTCACCGTGCGGAACACGGGCGAGCGCCCGGTCCGCGAGACCGTGCAGGTCTACGTGCGCGACGCGGTCACGAGCGTCAGCTGGGCCGACAAGGAGCTGAAGGCCTACCGTCAGGTGGATCTCGCGCCGGGCGCCTCGGCCCGAGTGCGCATCGAGCTGCCGGTCGCCGAGTGCACGATCGTCGACGCCGCAGGCACCCGGCTGGTGGAGCCGGGAGCGTTCGAGATGCTCGTCGGACCGTCGTCCCGCGCAGAGGTGCTGCTTGCCGCGGGATTCGAGGTCGTCGCGAGCTGAGCGCCGTCGGCACGGGAGGGACCCGCGACCGCGGGTCCCTCCCGTGTGCGGCGGGTGCGATCACGGCGCGGTGAAATCGGGACGGATGTCGCCGATCCGGCCCACAGCGGGTCCCAGGCGTCTTAGCCTCTGGACATGACAACGCCGCCTCCCGCGATCACCACGACCGGACAGTTGCGTGCCTCGGGGCACACGCATCGCCCTCTGCGCGTCGAACTCCGCGAGAACCTCCTCGCCGCGCTCGCCGAGGGAAGCGACCCGTGGCCCGGCATCCACGGCTTCGACACGACCGTCATCCCGCAGCTCGAGCGAGCGCTCCTGGCCGGCCACGACATCGTGCTCCTCGGCGAGCGCGGCCAGGGCAAGACCCGGCTCCTGCGCAGTCTCGTCGGCCTGCTCGACGAGTGGTCCCCGGTCATCGAGGGCTCCGAGCTCGGCGAGCATCCGTTCCATCCGATCACGCCCGCCTCGCTCCGTCGCGCCGCCGAGCTGGGCGACGACTTGCCGGTCGCGTGGCGCCACCGCAGCGAGCGGTACGCCGAGAAGCTGGCGACCCCCGACACGTCGGTCGCCGACCTCATCGGCGACGTCGACCCGATCCGGGTCGCGGAGGGGCGGTCGCTCGGCGACCCCGAGACGATCCACTTCGGGCTCGTGCCGCGCAGCCACCGCGGCATCGTCGCCATCAACGAGCTGCCCGACCTCGCCGAGCGCATCCAGGTGTCGCTGCTGAACGTCATGGAGGAGCGCGACATCCAGATCCGCGGCTACGTGCTGCGCCTCGACCTCGACGTGCTCATCGTCGCGACCGCGAATCCCGAGGACTACACGAACCGCGGTCGCATCATCACGCCGCTGCAGGACCGCTTCGGCGCGGAGATCCGGACCCACTACCCGCAGACGATCGACGAGGAGATCGCGGTCATCCGCCAGGAGGCGGAGCTCGTCGCGCAGGTTCCCGACCACCTTCTCGAGATCCTCGCCCGGTTCACCCGCAATCTGCGGGAGTCGGATGCGGTCGACCAGCGCGCGGGCGTCTCCGCACGCTTCGCGATCGCCGGCGCCGAGACGATCGCCGCGGCCGCGCTGCACCGCGCGACACGGCAGCACGAGCAGATCGCGGTCGCACGCCCGGTGGACCTCGAGACCGCCGTCGACGTCCTCGGCGGCAAGATCGAGTTCGAGACCGGCGAGGAGGGGCGCGAACGCGCGATCCTCGAGCACCTGCTGCGCACGGCGGTCGCCGAGACGGCGCGGGCGCACCTGGCGGGGCTCGACACGCGCCTGCTCGTGGAGGCCGTCCGCAACGGCGCGACCGTCATGACCGGCGAGCAGGTGCCGGCGGCCGATGTGCTCGAGGCGATGCCCGTGCTCGGCGAATCCGACCTCTACGACATGGTCGCCCAGCGGCTGGACGCCGCCACGGCGGGCGAGCGCGCCGGCGCTCTCGAACTGCTGCTCGAGGCGCTCTACCTCGACCGTCGGATCGGCAAGGACAGCGCGGCGGGGGAGACGGTCTATGGATGACGGGATGCCGGTCGCCCCCGGCAGGAGTGAGGCGGTCTGATGGTCCGCGGCTTCCACCGTGCGCCGCAGCACACCTCGCGCTACGGCAGGTACTCGGGCGGGGATCCGCTCGAGCCGCCCGTTCCGGTGCAGGCCGCGCTCGAGGCGATCGGCGCCGAGGTGATGTCGGGCACATCCGCCGAGCGCGCGATGCGCGAGTACCTCCGCCGCGGCGACCGCAACCGGGAGGGTCTCGACGACCTCGCCCGGCGTGTGCGCGAGCGGCGCTCGGAGCTGCTGCGCCGCCACCGCCTCGACGGCACGCTCGAGGAGATCCGCGCGCTCCTCGACCACGCGGTGCTCGAGGAGCGCAAGCGCCTCGCGACCGACGTCGACATGGACGAGGACGCCCGCGCGTTCGCCGAGATGCGCATGGACAACCTGCCGCCGAGCACGGCGGCGGCCGTCAACGACCTCGCCGACTACGAGTGGAGAAGCCCGGCGGCGCGCGCCGACTACGAGCGCATCAAGGAGCTGCTCGGCCGCGAGCTGCTGGACCAGCGATTCGCCGGCATGAAGAACGCCCTCGAGAACGCGACGGATGACGACCGCCAAGCCATCCGCGACATGCTGAACGACCTCAACGACCTCCTGGAGAAGCGCCGGATGGGGGAGGACACGCAGGAGGACTTCGACGAGTTCATGCGCAAGCACGGGAACCAGTTCCCCGAGAATCCGCAGAACCTCGACGAGCTCATGGACACCCTCGCCGAGCGCTCGGCGGCCGCGCAGCGCATGCTGAACTCCATGTCGCCCGAGCAGCGCGAGGAGCTCATGAACCTCGCAGCCCAGGCCTTCGGCTCGCCGGAGCTCATGCAAGGGCTTTCGCGACTCGACGACAACCTGCGCTCGCTGCGCCCCGGCGAGGACTGGACGGGCTCGGCATCCTTCTCGGGTGATGAGCCCGCCGGTCTCGGAGAGGCGACCGGCGTGATGCAGGATCTCTCCGATCTCGACTCGCTGAGCGACCAGCTGTCGCAGAACTACCCCGGCGCGCGCATGGACGACATCGACCTCGATGCGCTCGCGCGCCTCATCGGCGAGGATGCGGGGATCAGCGCCCGCGCGCTGCGCGACCTCGAGCAGGAGCTGAAGGACACCGGCATGATCCAGCGCGCATCCGACGGCGCGCTGCGGCTCACACCGCGCGCGATGCGCCAGCTCGGCCGCGCGCTGCTGCGGGACATCGCGACCCAGCAGTCCGGGCGCACCGGCCAGCGCGACACCCGCCAGGCGGGCGCCGCGGGCGATCGCACCGGCTCGACCCGCGAGTGGGCCTTCGGCGACACCGAGCCGTGGGACATCCCGCGCACGGTGTCGAACGCCGTCCTGCGCACGGTCGCCGACGGGGGAGACGCCTCCGCCGGCGTGCACCTGGACACGCGGGACGTCGAGGTCGTGGAGACCGAGCAGCGAACGACGGCTGCGGTCGCCCTGCTCGTCGACACGTCGTTCTCGATGGCGATGGACGGCCGCTGGGTGCCGATGAAGCGCACCGCGCTCGCGCTGCACCACCTCATCTCGAGCCGCTTCCGCGGCGACAACCTGCAGCTCATCGCGTTCTCGCGCTACGCCGAGGTGATGGACATCGAGCAGCTGACGGCGAGGGATGCCGTGTGGGACAAGGGCACGAACCTCCACCACGCCCTGCTGCTCGCACAACGGCACTTCCGCCGGAATCCGGCCGCGCAGCCCGTGCTGCTGATCGTCACGGACGGTGAGCCCACGGCGCACCTCGAGTCGGACGGGGAGGTGGCCTTCGCCTACCCGCCGGACCCCCGCACGGTCGCCATCACGGTCCGCGAGCTCGACAACGTGCAGCGACTCGGCACGCAGACGACGTTCTTCCGGCTCGGCGAGGACCCCGGTCTCGCCCGGTTCATGGACGCCCTGGCTCAGCGCGCGCATGGCCAGGTCGTGGCGCCCGAGCTCGACGACCTCGGGCGGGCCGTCGTCGACAGCTACCTCGGCTCGCGGCAGGCGTGGCGAGGCTCGCCCGAGGACTTCGGTGACCTGCTGCGCGGTCGCTCCTGGTGGTGGTGACACGCCGGCGTGCGCAGGCCGCCGTTCCCGCGGCGCTACCGTGTTCAGCGGAGGACGCATGACGAAGCCACGGCAGCACTCGGGCCGCGTCGGGGTGCGGGACGTCGCGCAGGCCGCGGGAGTGTCGACGCAGACGGTGTCGCGGGTCATCAACGACTACCCGCACATCCGCGACGACACCCGCCGCAAGGTCGAGGTCGCGATGGAGGAGCTCGGCTACCGCGTGAACAACGCCGCGCGCACGCTCGGCACCAACAGCACGCGGACCCTCGGGGTGATCGCATCCGACTCGACGCTGTTCGGTCCGGCCTTCGCCATCGCCGCGCTCGCGCTCGCCGCGCGTGAGCGGGGGAGGTGGGTGGCGACCGCGTACGCGCAGGCGGATGATGCGGCCGCCGTCGACGACGCGCTCACCCACGTGCTCGGTCAGGGCGTCGACGGTGTGGTCGTCGTCGCGCCGCACGCACGCACGCTCGAGGCGCTCGCGGCGCGCAGTCCCGGTGTCCCGCTCGTCGCGATGCACGACGGACCGGGCGCGGCCCGCCAGTCCGAAGGCGCCGCGCTCGCGGTCGCGCACCTCGCCTCGCTCGGCCACACGCGCATCGCACGCCTCGGCGGCCCGGCGGATTGGATCGAGGAGCGCGCCCGCGCCGCCGGTCACGACGCCGGCCTCGCCGCCGCTGGTCTCCTCGCCGGTCCGCACTGGTCGGGCGACTGGTCGGCGAGGGATGCCGCCTCCCGCGCGAGCGAGATCGCCGCGGCCGTGCGCGCACCCGATGGTCCGACGGCCATCGCGGTGGCGAACGACCAGATGGCGCTCGGTCTGATCGCGGGGCTCGCGGAGCGCGGGCTCAGTGTTCCGGGCGACGTCAGCATCACCGGCTTCGACGACAACCCGGATGCCGCGTACTACCGGCCGGCGCTCACCACCGTGCGTCTCGACATCACCGGGGAGGCGCGGCGCTGCGTCGCCGCGGCGATGGGCGACGAGCCGGACGGCATGCCGAGCGCACCGGAGCTCGTCGTCCGCGCGTCCACCACGGCACCCGCGGCATAGCGATCAGCGCGCGGCGGCCGCGCCCGCGCGCGGCGGTGCGGTCGTCGCGCGGGGAACCAGTCGCGTCGGCAGCGTGATGTGCGTGGCCTCCGGCGTCTCGCCGCGCATGAGCGCGAGCAGCAGGCGGGCGGCCTCGGCGCCCAGCGTCTGCATCGGCTGGCGCACGGTCGACAGCGCCGGGATCGATTTCGATGCCTCGGGGATGTCGTCGAAGCCGATGATCGACAGGTCTCCGGGAACGTCGAGCCCGAGCTCGGCGGCCACGCGCATGATCTCCATCGCCGTGATGTCGTTGGCCGCGAAGATCGCCGACGGGCGGTCGACACGACCGAGCATCTCGAGGGCCGCTTCGCGCACCGTGTCCTCGCGATAGCTGCCCGATCCGACGAGCATCGGGTCGACGGCCAGTCCGGCCTCCGTCAGGGCGCGGCGGTACCCCGCATCCCGAGCGATCGACGAGCGCAGATCCGGCCGGCCCGCGATGAAGCCGATGCGGGTGTGTCCGAGCTCGATGAGGTGACGCGTCGCCTGCAGGGCGCCTCCGAAGCTGTCGCACTCGACCGTCGGCAGATCGGCGGGGCCCGTGTGCGGATCGATCGCCACCACCGGCACCTCGGTGCCCGCATCCACCACCGTCGGGGTCACCATGATCGCGCCGTCGATCAGCGTCCCGCTCAGCCGGGAGAGGGAGCGGCGCTCCCACCCGTCCGCGGAGCCGTGGGAGCCCGAGTAGGCGAGCAGATCATGGCGCGAGTGCCGCAGCGCCTGACCGACGCCTTTGAGGATCTCCGCGCTGAAGGGCTCGAAATCCGCCACGAGCACCCCGATCACACCGGTCGTGCGCGAGCGCATGCTGCTGGCGATGAGGCTGGACTCGTAGCCGAGTTCGTCGACGACGGCGAGCACCCGGTCGAGCGTCTCGCTCGACACGCCGTAGCGGCCGTTCACCGCCTTCGAGACGGTCGAGACCGAGACGCCGGCGGCGGCGGCGACGTCGTTGATGGTCGGGCGGTGCTTCATGATTTCGAAAGCATAACGGTTGGAAACCGTTTTCGAAAACGTTTGACACACATTTGTTGTCGGCGCATACTTTTACAGCTTGGACCGCCGTCCCAGCATGTGCGCGATCCCCCTCGCGCGGAACACCGCACCCCGGAGCAGAGGTGCTCCTCAAAGAAGAGAACGGGAATCACATGAAAGTCAACAGGATCCTCGCGGGTTCTGCCGCGCTCGTCGTCGGTGCCCTGGCGCTCGCCGGCTGCAGTGCGGCCGGCTCGAGTCAGAGCACCAACGGCAAGGTCGAGATGACGCTGTGGCAGAACTCCACGACCGGTCCCGGTCAGCAGTTCTGGAAGGACGCCATCTCGGCGTTCGAGAAGAAGAACCCGAACGTCACGATCAAGATGCAGTCGATCCAGAACGAGGACCTGGACGGCAAGCTCCAGACGTCTCTGAACGCAGGCGACCCGCCGGACATCTTCCTGCAGCGCGGCGGCGGCAAGATGGCGGCGATGGTGCAGGCGGGCCAGCTCATGGACCTGACCGGCAAGGTCGCGGGCGAGGCGAAGAGCAACATCTCCGCGGGCTCCTTCAAGGCGGAGACCTATCAGGGCAAGGTGTGGGCGATGCCGCTGTCGGTGCTGCCCGGTGGCATCTTCTACAGCAAGGACCTCTACGACAAGGCCGGGGTCACTGCGCTCCCGACCACGGTCGACGAGTTCGAGGCCGCCAACGCCAAGCTGAAGGCATCGGGCGTCGCTCCTCTCGCTCTCGGAGCGAAGGATGCGTGGCCTGCCGCGCACTGGTTCTACTGGTTCGCGCTACGCGAGTGCGCGCCGTCGGTCATGGAGAAGACCGGCGACTCGAAGAACTTCAGCGACCCGTGCTGGCTGAAGGCCGCCAAGGATGTCAACGACTTCGCCGCGACCAAGCCGTTCAACGACGGCTTCCTCACCACCTCCGCCCAGCAGGGCGCAGGCAGCTCCGCAGGTCTCGTCGCCAACCACAAGGCTGCCGGCGAGCTCATGGGCGCGTGGGATCCCGGCGTGATCGCGTCGCTGACGCCCGACCAGAAGCCGCTCCCCGACCTCGCCTGGTACCCCTTCCCGGAGGTCTCCGGCGGAAAGGGCCAGCCCGGTTCGATCATGGGCGGTGTCGACGGGTACTCGTGCTCGGCCAAGGCTCCGAAGGAGTGCGCCGACTTCCTCAACTTCGTCGCCTCGAACGATCAGCAGATCGCGTACTACAAGGCCTACAACTCGCCGCCCGTGAACACGGTCGCGCAGAAGGAGGTCACGGAGCCCTACCTCCAGCAGATCCTCGAGGCCTACAACAAGGCTCCGTACGTCTCGCAGTGGCTCGACACCGTCCTCGGGCAGAACGTCGGCAACGCGCTCAACGTCGCCGTCGTCGACATGCTGGCCGGCAAGAGCACTCCTGCGCAGCTCATCCAGTCCGCCAACCAGGCCGGCGCGAAGGGCTAGGCACTCCGCATGACCATACGCGAGACACCGAAGACGGACGATCGCCCGAGCACGGATCTCGCGCAGCGGACCGGGGGCGGCGACATGCCGCCGCCCCCGGCGTCGCCGCGCCCCGGCCGTCGCGGGCTCGGCTGGTCCGGCCGTCTGGAGGTCGCGGTGCTGGTGGGGCCGGCGCTGCTCTTCTTCGTCGGCTTCGTCATCTTCCCCGTCATCATGGCGGCCTACTACGGCTTCTACAACTGGCACGGCTACGGGCCGGCCACCGACTTCATCGGCCTCAAGAACTACGTCACGATCCTCACCGATCCCGATTTCCAGGAGGCGCTGGGTCACAACGCCTTCATCGTGGTGATGTCGCTGGTGATCCAGGGGCCGATCGCACTGCTGCTCGCTCTGCTTCTGAACCGCAAGATGCGCGGGCAGTCGCTCATCCGCGTGCTGATCTTCGTGCCCTACGTCATCGCGGAGGTCGTCGTCGGCACCGGCTTCAGCCTGATGCTCGCGACCAACGGCGCGCTCAACGGCCTGCTCGACAACCTCGGGCTCTCCGGACTCACCCGGGAGTGGCTGTCGGACCCCAGCATCGCAATCTGGACGCTCATCGCCATCCTCACCTGGAAGTACGTCGGGTTCGCCGTCATCCTGTTCCTCGCCGGTCTGCAGGGCATCCCGGACGAGCTGTACGAGGCGGCCGCGATCGACGGCGCGACGTATTGGCAGATCCAGTGGCGCATCACCGTGCCGCTGCTCGGCCCGACGCTCCGGATCTGGGCGTTCCTGTCGATCATCGGCGCGCTGCAGCTCTTCGACCTCGTGTACATCATCTGGGGACAGTACGTCGCTCCCGTGGCAGGCACCTCGACCATGGCGACCTACATGGTCGCCAACGGCCGCAACGCCGGCAACTTCGGGTACGGCAACGCCGTCGCCGTCGTGATCTTCCTCATCTCCCTCGTCGTCGCCCTCGTGTACCAGCGCTTCGTGCTGCGTCGCGACACGGCCGGCGCGCTCACCGAAAGGACCGCCCGATGACCGCGGCTCTTGAGACGATCGAGCTGCCGCTGCCCCGGCGCTCGCGATTCCGGGCGGCGACGCCCGCCGTGTACTTCGTCGCGCTCATCGTGATCGCGCTGATGCTCGGCCCGGTTCTCTACATCATCCTGGGCGGCTTCCGCTCGAACTCGCAGATCACCGTCGATCCGGCGGGCTGGCCGAAACCGTGGGTGTTCACGAATTACATCGACGTCCTCACGGGAGGCACGTTCTGGCCCCTCGTGCTGAATTCGACCATCGTCGCGGTCGCGACCACGGTCGGCGTGGTCGTGCTCGGACTCATGGCGAGCTACGTGCTCGCCCGGTACCGGTTCCGCGGCCGCGGCGCGCTGTACGCGGTGTTCGCCGCGGGCCTGATGTTCCCGATCACCGTCGCCATCACACCGCTGTACATCGTGGTCCGCGACCTCGGGCTCATCAACTCGCTCCCCGGGGTCTTCCTGCCCCAGATCGCCTTCGCGCTGCCGACGACGATCATCATCCTGGTGCCGTTCCTGCGCGCCATCCCCGATGAGATCCAGGAGGCGGCGTTCATCGACGGATGCGGACGCCTCGCGTTCTTCTGGCGCATGGTGATCCCGCTCGCGGTCCCCGGAGTGATCACGGTCGGCATCCTCGCCTTCATCGGCAGCTGGAACAGCTACCTGCTGCCCCTGTATCTCCTCAACGACAACGCGACGTTCACCCTGCCGCTCGGCGTGCAGGCGTTCTCATCGCAGTACTCGGTCGACACCGCGAAGGTGCTCGCCTTCACGTCGCTGTCGATGATCCCCGCGCTCGTGTTCTTCAGTCTGTTCGAGCGCCGCATCGTCGGCGGACTCACGGGAGCGGTCAAGGGATGAGCGATGTCGGACTCCCGCCGGTCTCGGAGCGGGTGCGGTCTCTGCACGCCCGGATGACCCTCGACGAGAAGGTCGCGCAGCTCGTCGGGTACTGGGTCGATCAAGGCGATGACCTCGTCGCGCCCATGGCGGGCGAGATGATCACATCCACCAGATACGAGGATGCGACGGTCCACGGCATCGGGCATCTGACCCGGGTCTACGGCACCCGGCCCGTCGACCCTGTCGAGCGCGCCGCGTGGCTGTGGCGCGAGCAGCGCCGCCTGCAGGAGGAGACGCGTCTCGGCATCCCGGCGATCGTCCACGAGGAGTGCCTCACGGGTCTCGCCGCCTGGAAGGCGGCGACCTTCCCGACGCCGCTCGCATGGGGCGCATCGTTCGATCCGGCGCTGGTCGAAGAGATGGGCCGACTCATCGGGGATTCGATGCGTCAGCTCGGCATCCATCAGGGCCTCGCCCCGGTGCTGGACGTCATCCGTGATCCTCGGTGGGGCCGGGTCGACGAATGCATCGCGGAAGACCCGTATGTCGTCGGCACCATCGGCACCGCGTACGTGCGAGGACTGCAGGATGCCGGCATCCATGCGACCCTCAAGCACTTCGTCGGGTACTCGGCATCGCAGGCCGGACGCAACCATGCTCCGGTCCATGCGGGATCGCGCGAGCTCGCCGACGTGCTGCTCCCGCCGTTCGAGATGGCGGTTCGCGACGGCGGCGCCCGCTCGGTCATGAACTCGTACGCCGAGGTCGACGGAGTGCCGGTGGCCAGCTCGGAGGAACTCCTCACGGGAGTGCTGCGCGAACGCTGGGGGTTCGACGGGGTCGTCGTCGCGGACTACTTCGCCGTCGCCTTCCTGCACACCATGCACGGCGTGGCCGAGGACCTCGGGGCGGCGGCCGCGATGGCGCTCGCGGCGGGCATCGACATCGAGCTGCCCACGGGCGATGCGTTCACGGCGCCACTCGCCCAGTCGGTGCGCGATGGCCGCGTCGACGAGTCTCTGGTCGATCGCGCGGTCCTGCGCGTGCTCGCAGAGAAGGAGGAGCTCGGGCTGCTCGACGCGACCTTCGACGAGCCTCCGGCCGAGATCGACCTCGACACGCCGGCGCATCGCGACCTCGCACGACGCCTGGCGGCCGAGTCGATCGTCCTGCTGTCGAACGACGGGGTCCTGCCGCTGGAGCTGCCCGCGAACGCCCGCATTGCGATGATCGGTCCGAACGCCGACTCGCCCGAGGCGCTCATGGGGTGCTACTCGTTCGTCAACCACGTTCTCGCCCATCACCCCGAGGTCCCGCTCGGTCTCGAGCTGCCGAGCCTGTCCGACGCCCTCCGGGCGGAGCTGCCGGATGCCGAGATCGATGTCGTCGCCGGGTGCGCTGTCGAGGGCGATGATGCGAGCGGCATCCCCGAGGCCGTCGCTGCGGCACGGGCGGCGGATGTCGCGATCGTGGTCGTGGGAGATCGCGCGGGGCTGTTCGGCCGCGGCACGGTGGGCGAGGGCAACGACGTCGAAGACCTGGAGCTTCCCG
Organism: Microbacterium sp. sgz311019; assembly: GCF_056135325.1. Taxonomy (NCBI): domain Bacteria; kingdom Bacillati; phylum Actinomycetota; class Actinomycetes; order Micrococcales; family Microbacteriaceae; genus Microbacterium; species Microbacterium sp. sgz311019. The sequence goes on from NZ_JBWAXO010000011.1 coordinate 62,343, forward strand.
GCCTGCAGCGGCGGCTCGCGGAGGAGGTCGTGCAGACCGGGGTGCCGACGATCATGGTCGTGCTCTCCGGGCGTCCGTACGCGATCGGGTGGGCGCTCTCCGGGGCGGCCGCCCCGGCGGCCGTCGTCCAGGCGTTCTTCCCGGGAGAGGCCGGCGGTGCCGCCATCGCCGAGATCCTCTCGGGCCGCACCGCGCCGTCCGGTCGGCTGCCGGTGTCGCTGCCGCGCTCGGCCGGAGCGCAGCCGTTCAGCTATCTGCATCCGATCCTGGGCGGCCCGTCCGAGATCACGAGCGCCGACAGCCGCCCCGTGCTTCCGTTCGGCCATGGACTGACCTACACGACCTTCGAGCGCGCGGACCTGACGGCGCCGATGGAGTCCGCGACGGACGCCGACTTCACCGTCGTCGTCGAGGTCGAGAACACCGGCGCTCGAGCGGGCGTGGACGTCGTCCAGCTCTATGCGCGCGACGTCTATGCGAGCGTGACCCGACCTGTCGCGCAGCTCGTCGGCTACGCACGCGTGCCGCTCGAGGCAGGAGAGCGGGCCGTCGTCCGGTTCCGGGTGCCCACGGCGCGACTCGCCTTCACCGATCGCCGCGGCATCCGCGTCGTCGAGCCGGGGGACGTCGAACTGTGGGTCGGCCCCTCATGCGAGGAGCGGGACACGTCGGCGACGATGCGGCTGACGGGCCCGATTCACGAGTTGAGCGCGTCCGATGGACGCACGGTCGCAGTCGCGGTCGAGACCGGAGTACGGGCCTGAAGGCACGTGCTGCTGCAGGATCCGGCCGAGGCCCGGTGATCCGGCGAATATCGGGCGATTCGGACGAATCCGCCCGATATTCGCCGGATCACCGCGCCCACCACGTGGTGTTCACGGAGTGTTACCGGTAACATAGCTATCGACGCACCGAAGGAGGCAGCGTGACCACGTTCGACCCGAGCACCGAGGCCGCGATCGCGCGGATCCGCGCGGAAGTGGCCGCGCTCCACGGCGAGCTCGTCCGGTACGGCCTGGTGGTGTGGACCGGCGGAAACGTCTCGGGCCGCGTGCCCGGCGCCGACCTGTTCGTCATCAAGCCGTCAGGTGTCTCGTACGACGACCTCGCTCCGGAGAACATGATCCTCTGCGACCTCGACGGCGTCGTCGTGCCGGGCAGCCCGGGCAGCGACCGCAGCCCGTCGAGCGACACCGCCGCGCACGCCTACGTCTACCGGCACATGCCCGAGGTCGGCGGGGTCGTGCACACCCACTCCACCTACGCGGTGGCGTGGGCCGCGCGCGGCGAGGAGATCCCGTGCGTCATCACGGCCATGGCGGACGAGTTCGGCGGCCCGATCCCCGTCGGGCCCTTCGCGATCATCGGCGACGACTCGATCGGTCGCGGCATCGTCGAGACGCTCGCAGGCCATCGCTCCCGCGCCGTGCTGATGCAGAACCACGGCCCGTTCACGATCGGGGTGTCGGCGAAGGATGCGGTGAAGGCCGCGGTGATGGTCGAGGACGTCGCCCGCACCGTGCACATCGCACGCGAGGCAGGGCCCCTCATCCCCATCCCGCAGGAGGCGATCGACAGCCTGTACGGCCGCTATCAGAACGTGTACGGTCAGGCCGCCGACGCCAGGTGGACCGCGTCATGACCGCGTCCGACGTCATCGCCTCGGGCCGCACGGCCCTCGGCATCGAGCTGGGTTCGACGCGCATCAAGGCGTGCCTGGTGGATGCCGACGACCCTGCGACCGTGCTCGCCACCGGCTCCCACGACTGGGAGAACCGGCTCGCGGACGGCCTCTGGACCTACGACCTCGCAGACGTCTGGGCCGGGCTGCAGGCCTCCTTCGCCGACATGGTCCGCGACGCCGAGTCCCGCCACGGCGTGCGGCCGACGGCGTTCGGCTCGATCGGCGTCTCCGCGATGATGCACGGCTATCTCGCCTTCGACGAGGCCGGAGAGCTGCTCGTCCCGTTCCGCACATGGCGCAACACGAACACCGGCGCGGCGGCCGCCGAGCTCACCGAGCTGTTCGGTCTCAACATCCCGCTCCGCTGGTCGATCGCGCACCTGCACCAGGCCGTCGTCGACGAAGAGGCGCACGTGCCCGACGTGCGCTTCGTCACGACCCTGGCCGGCTACGTGCACTGGAATCTGACGGGCGAGAAGGTGCTGGGGATCGGGGACGCGTCGGGCATGTTCCCGATCGACTCGACGACGCGCGACTACGACGGGTACCTGCTCGCCACGTACGACGGCCTCGCCGCCGGCCGGATCCCCGGCCTGTCGACCCTGCTGCCGCACGTGCTGACCGCCGGGTCGGCCGCCGGGATGCTCACGGCGGAGGGCGCGGCGCTCCTCGATCCGACCGGTGCGCTGGCAGCCGGCATCCCGTTCTGCCCTCCCGAGGGCGATGCCGGCACGGGCATGGTCGCGACGAACGCCGTCGCGCCGCGCACCGGCAATGTCAGCGCGGGCACCAGCATCTTCGCGATGGTCGTGCTCGAGCGGCCGCTGGAGAGCGTTCACCACGAGCTGGACCTGGTGACGACCCCGTCAGGGGATGCCGTGGCGATGGTCCACTGCAACAACGGCGCGAGCGAGCTCGGGGCCTGGGCGGCGCTGTTCGGACGGTTCTCCGAGGTATCTTCAGGGCGCTTGCGCTCCGCGCGTTCCGACGCCTCCGCAGCACCAGCCGGCGCCGCTGTCGACCGGGACGCGGTGTTCGAGGTGCTCCTGAACGAGGCCCTCGACGGCGACGCGGATGCCGGGGGGCTGCTCGCGTACAACCAGCTCGCAGGCGAGCCGATCGTCGGGCTCGACGAGGGCCGTCCGCTGTTCGTCCGCACGCCCGACAGCGCCTTCACACTCGGCAACTTCGCGCGCGCCCAGGTCTACGGCGTCTTCGCGACGCTCGCGCTCGGCATGCGCGTGCTGCATGCCGAGGGCGTCGAGCTCGACCGCATGTTCGCGCACGGCGGCCTGTTCCGCACGGCCGGGGTCGCGCAGCGGTTCCTCGCCGCGGCGCTCGACGCCCCGGTCGCCGTCGGCGACAGCGCGAGCGAAGGCGGGGCATGGGGCATCGCGGTGCTCGCCGCCTACACGGCCGCCGTCTCCCGCATGCCGCTGGCGGAATACCTCGAGCACGAGGTCTTCAGGAACGCCGCGATCGATCTCGCCGAACCGGACCCGGTGGATGTCGCCGGCTTCTCCGCCTACCTCGACCGTTACCGTGCCGGGCTCGCCGTCGAGTCCGCCGCCGCCCGACACCTCGCCACCGGCCGCTGAGCCGGAACCGAAAGGACCGTCCGCATGACCCGCACCGCACTCTCGACCTCCCTCGACGCCTACGAGGTGTGGTTCGTCACCGGCAGCCAGAGCCTGTACGGCGAGGAGACGCTGCGCCAGGTGGCTGAGCAGGCGCGGGGCGTGGCATCCGGTCTGTCCGAGCTGCCCGTGCGGGTGGTCTTCAAGCCGGTGCTGATCGAGGCGGACGGCATCCGTCGTCTCGCGCTCGACGCGAACTCGCGCGACGACGTGATCGGCGTCATCGCATGGATGCACACGTTCAGCCCCGCGAAGATGTGGATCGGCGGACTCGACGCGCTGCGCAAGCCGCTGCTGCACCTGCACACGCAGGCGAACGTCGAGCTGCCGTGGGCCGACATCGACTTCGACTTCATGAACCTCAACCAGGCCGCGCACGGAGACCGCGAGTTCGGCTACATCCAGACGCGCCTGGGCGTCGCCCGCAAGACCGTCGTCGGGCACGTCTCGAACCCGGTCGTGCGGCAGCAGATCGAAGACTGGCAGCGTGCCGCCGCTGGGTGGGCGGCGGCACGCGGCCTCAAGCTCGCCCGCTTCGGCGACAACATGCGCTATGTCGCGGTGACCGAGGGCGACAAGACCGAGGCGGAGCTCCGCTTCGGCGTGCAGGTCAACACGTGGGGCGTCAACGAGCTGGCGGAGGCGGTGGATGCGGCGTCCGCCGCAGACGTCGACGCCCTTGTCGACGAGTACCTCGAGCAGTACGACGTCGTGCCGGAGCTGCGGCCCGGTGGCGACCGCCACGCGTCGCTGCGCGACGGCGCGGCGATCGAGCTGGGCCTGCGCTCCTTCCTCGAGGAGGGCGGCTTCGGCGCCTTCACCACCTCGTTCGAGGACCTCGGCGCGCTGAAGCAGCTCCCGGGACTCGGCGTGCAGCGGCTCATGGCCGAGGGCTACGGCTTCGGTGCCGAGGGCGACTGGAAGACCGCGATCCTCGTGCGCGTCGCGAGCGTCATGGGCGCCGGCCTCCCCGGCGGCGCGAGCCTCATGGAGGACTACACGTACGACCTCGTGGCCGGCGACGAGAAGATCCTCGGGGCGCACATGCTCGAGGTCTCGCCGTCGCTGACCACCGCGAAGCCGCGGCTCGAGATCCACCCGCTGGGCATCGGCGGCAAGGGCGACCCGGTGCGCCTGGTGTTCACCGCCGACCCGGGATCCGCGGTGGTCGTCGCGATGAGCGACATGCGCGACCGGTTCCGGCTCGTGGCGAACGTGGTCGACAACGTCGAGGCGCCCGACCTGCCGAACCTGCCCGTCGGCCGCGCGGTGTGGAAGCCGCAGCCCGACTTCGCGACCTCGGCCGCGTGCTGGCTCGCCGCCGGTGCGGCGCACCACACCGTCATGACGACGGCCGTCGGCATCGAGGTGTTCCGCGATTTCGCCGAGATCGCCGGCACCGAGCTGCTGGTCATCGACGACGACACGACGGCCCGTGGCTTCCAGCGGGAGCTGCGGTGGAACCAGGCGTACTACCGCCTCGCACAGGGGCTCTGACCGGTCAGGCCGTCAGGGCGAGGGCGAGGGTGGCTGCGACGACCGTGACGGGCGCGACGACCGCACCCAGCAGGATGTAGCGGCGCCACCGGATGCCGACATCCATCGCCGTCAGACGCTGATGCCACAGCAGTGTCGCGAGCGACGCCCACGGCGTGATGAGCGGTCCCACGTTGACGCCGATCAGCAGCGCAGCGAGGCGCACGGGGCTGCCCGCCACCGGCTCGAGCGCGAGGTACGCCGGGAGGTTGTTGATCGCGTTGGCGCTCAGCATCCCGGTCAATGACAGACGGAGCAGAGCGAGCGGTGACTCGCCCTGTCCCGAGATGCGGCTGAGCACCGCGCCGAGCCCAGCCGACTGCAGGGCCGCGACGAACAGGAAGAGCCCGGCGGCGAACAGCAGCAGGCGCCAGGGGATCAGGCCGAGCCGGACGGCCGCCCGCTGCCGCACGAGGAACGCCACGACCAGCACCAGTGCGGCGGCGGTCGATGTCATCCACACCGGGATTCCGGACACAAGCAGCGGGACCAGCACGATGAGCACGGCGACGGCGATCCAGAAGAGCACGCCGTCCAATGGGCGGCTCGAGGTGGCTGGTCCGTAGCGGGCGAGAAGAGAGCGGCGCGACAGCAGGAAGACGACGGCCATCGGGATCACCATGGCCACGAGCGCCGCCGCCCACATGAGCGCGGCGAACTGCACCGGCGGCAGATCGCCCATCGCCTGCTGCGCGAGCAGGTTCGTCAGATTCGAGATCGGGAGCAGCAGTGACCCGGTGTTCGCCATCCAGACGGTCGTCAGCGCGAACGGCAGCGGGTTCAGGCCGACCTGGCGGGCCATCACGACCACGACGGGGGTGAGGAGGACGGCGGTGGTGTCGAGCGACAGGAACACCGTGCTCAGGGCGGCCACCGCGACGACGAGCAGCCACAGCAGCCAGGCGCGCCCGCGGCCCCAGCGTGCGACCCGACGGGCGAGCACCGTGAAGACGCCGGCCGCGGCGGCGAGCTCGGCGACGACGGTGATCGCCGTCACGAAGAGGAGGATCGGCCAGACACGGTCCCACAGCCGGACGACGTCGGCAACGGGAAGGAGACCGGTCGCGACCCCGATCGCGCCCAGGGCGATGAGCACGAGGCTGACGGCCACCGTCCGCATACGGCCTCCTCACGTTCGCCCTCGGGAAGCGTACGCCCGCATTCCAGGTCGCCGATCGCGCCTCGCCTATTCTTGGACGCAGTCCACAATCAGACGGAGGTCTCTGTGCGCCGCACGCTGCTCAAGTCCAAGATCCATCGCGCCACGGTGACCGGGAGCGACCTGAACTACGTCGGGTCGATCACGATCGACGCCGACCTGCTGGCCCTCGCCGACATCGTCGAACACGAGCAGGTGCACGTCGTCGACGTGAACAACGGCGCGCGGTTCGAGACGTACACCATCGCCGGCGAGCCGGGCTCGGGCGTGGTGCAGATCAACGGCGCGGCGGCGCGCCTCGTGCACACCGGCGACGTGGTGATCGTCATGTCCTACGCCGACTACGAGGCGGCCGAGGTCCAGTGTCACCAGCCCGTCGTCGTGCACATCGACGAGGACGCGGCAGAGCCCAACCAGCCGATCGGCGTGCTCATGAACGCGGGCTGACGCTCCTGTCGCCGAGAAGCGCCTCGAGCAGGTGGGATGCGAAGTCCGCCGGGTCGACGTCGAAGGCGACACGCGTCCTGACCTCGGGGTGGTCGACGTGGCCGGCCCGCTGCATCCGCATGTCGACGATCGTCTGCCCGCGACCGGGGCCGCCCGTCGTGTCGACTTCGACCGGCACAGCCGGCGCCCGGGTGAGACGGACGGCGCCCGTCGCGATGGCCGCCGCGAGCGGATCGTGCAGCGCACTGCTGCGCCGCCCGAAGACGCCCTGGTAGTAGTCGAAGTAGTGGCCGAGCATGTCCGCGAGGGCGCGCGCGAGCGGATCGCCCGAGTCGGCCAGGGCGCGCTGATGCCCCTCATCGAAGACGTGCTGCATCGTGATGTCCAGCGGGACCAGGATGACGTCCCAATCAGCCGACACGACCGCCTGCGCGGCCTCCGGGTCGTGCCAGATGTTGGCCTCGGCGACCGGCGTGATGTTCCCGGGCGCGAGCGCGGCCCCGCCCATCGCGACGACCTCGGCGATGCGCTCCGGCAGTGACGGGTCGCGCTCGAGCGCCCGGGCGAGGTTCGTGAGCGGTCCGGTGGCGACGATCCGCAGCGTGCCCGCGTGCTGGTGCGACAGCCGGAGCAGGAGGTCCACGGCCGACTCGTCGATGGTCCGGTGCGCCGCCGGCGGGAGCTCCGTGCCCCCGACGCCGTTGTCGCCATGGACGTGCGCGGATCCACCCCCATACGGCTGTGCAAGCCAGTCGTGCTCCCCGACGGCGACCGGGATATCCGGGCGTCCTGCGGTGCCGAGCAGACGCAGCGTGTTCTCCGCGGCCTGCTCGGCGCTGGTGTTGCCGCTGACGGTGCCGATGCCGACGATCTCCACGGCCGGCGTCCGCAGCAGGTAGCCGATGGCGAGGGCGTCGTCGATGCCGGTGTCGCAGTCCAGGTAGATCGGGAGGCGGGAATCCATGAGCCCATTCTGATCGGATGCCGGGCGAACCTGTGCGGAGTGGGCCAGGATGTCGAGGGTGAACCTCGTCGTCGTCGGAAGCATCAACGTCGATCTGACCGCCACCGTGGACCGGCTGCCGGGAGCGGGGGAGACCGTGGGTGGCGGCATCCTTCGCCGCGCACCCGGCGGGAAGGGTGCCAACCAGGCCGTGGCAGCCGCGCGGCTCGGCGCAGACGTGCGGATGATCGGGGCCGTGGGCGACGACGGCGACGGCGCGTGGTCGCTGCAGCAGCTGGCGGCCGCCGGCGTCGACACGACCGGCGTCGCCGTGGCGGCGAACCCGACGGGGACGGCGCTCATCGGCGTCGACCGCGTCGGCGAGAATCAGATCATCGTGTGCACGGGCGCGAACGCCGATGTCCGCATCGAGGGCGCGCGGATCGATCCGGACGACACGGTGCTGACGCAGCTGGAGATCGACCTCGACGTCATCGCGCAGCTCGCCGAGCGCCACCCCGGGTTCCTGGTGGTCAACGCCGCGCCCGCGCAGCATCTGCCGCAGTCGGTCGTCGATCGGGTGGACCTGTTCATCGTCAACGAGACGGAGTACGCGCTGCTGCCGGAGCTCGCCACCGCGAAGCGGGTCGCCGTGACGTACGGCGGTGACGGTGCTGCGATGATCGAGCGTGGCGTGGAGGTGGCGCGCGTCCCTGCGGTGCGCGTCGAGGTCGTCAACACCGTCGGTGCGGGTGACGCGTTCTGCGCGGCCCTGGTCCTCGCCCTGCGAACGGGGGTGAGCGACGAGGAGGCGCTGAGGATAGCGTGCGCCGTCGGCGCTGTTGCGGTGACGCATCCTGACAGCCAGCCGCCCCTGCAGCCGCTCGACTCGTACCGGTGAGCTCGGAGGACCTTCGCCCGGCGCTCGATCGTGCGATGCGCCGGAAAGGCGGATGGGCGCGCACCGCGGTGATCGCGGTGCGCGCCCGGGGGTGCTGGAGCGCGGGTCTTACTTCGTGAGGGTGTCCTTCAGAACCGGTCTTCTCCGCTGGGTCAGACGCTTCGGCGTCCGCTGATCGAGCGCACCAGCCAGCCGATGACGGCGAGCACCAGAAGGATGACGCCGACCCAGAGCAGGAAGTTCAGCGCGTGGATGAGCCCGCCGGTGACCAGCAGGATGATGGCGATGATGGCGGCGATGATCAGGAGGATTCCCATTGTCTTGCCTTTCGAGCGAGGTTCTTCGGGGGGTGGGCTGGGGTCAGCCTCAGGCGGCGCGCAGCGCGCTGAGCTGACGGACGTGCTCGCGGCGACGGTGCCGCGCCATGGCGAGCATGTCGCTGTATCCGCCGCTGAAGAGCGGGCGGATGCGGGGAACCAGGTCAAGCGGTGCAGTCGCCGCGGCGACGCTTTCACGCGCCGGGACATCGCGGAAGTCGCTGCGGAGCATCTGGCTGTTGTCGAGCGTGGCCACGGTGGCCTCCTTTGCTGTACGGCAAAATCTCGTGTCCGAGATCGCTACGAGAAACAACTATCACATGAGGTGAGAGATTCGTCAAGCGAGTAATCCAGACAATTGGATTCACGTCGAGATACACATGACCGTGGTAGGATCACGAATGAGTGAACGACCCCGACGCCACCTGGCGAGTTGCCTCTGATTCCGTTCACCACTGGGAGTAGTCGTGCCGCAGACCGTTGTCCTCCATGAACGCCAGCACCTGTACGCCGAGGAGCCCAAGACCGAGATCGGTCGCCGGCTGAGCGATGCGCTGCTTGCGCTCCGCCGTGCGGAGAATGCGCAGGCAGACCGGGCACTGCACTCCACGCGGCTCGGTACCCTCGACTTCACAGCTCTCCGCTACCTGGTGCAGGCGCAGCGGGACGAGCGGCTGATCAGTCCGAAGGACGTCATCGTCATGCTCAACACGTCGAGCGCGACGGTCACCAACGTGATCGAGCGGCTCGTGGGCCGCGGCTACGTGACCCGGGTGAGCCACCCTCGGGACCGCCGCGCGCACTACCTCGTGCCGACGCCGCAGGCGGTCCAGCTCGTCGAATCCGCCTACCACGACCATCATGCCGCGATCGTCAGCGTCATCGACTCGCTCGGCGACAGTGAGAGCGCGACGGCGGCGAAGGTCATCGAGGCCATCGTCACGCAGCTGGACGCCATCGCGGGCCCCCGCCAGGACACCGACACCGTCACGCCGGCGCTGTAGTCCGTCGCCGCACGGGACGGGCGCGAGACGGCGGTGGGAGACGCCGATCGCGTGGAAGGAGCCGCGCACTCATCGCTGAGAAGCGACAAGGGCGGACGCGGCTATCACTCGGCCCAGGGGATGCTTCGGTCCGCGATGTGCTGCGACGTCCCGCTGTCATCGAGCAGCAGGGCGAGCGCACGCCGGGTTGCCATGAGGAGCTCGTCGCCCACGACCTCGCGCACGTGCTCGTCGAAGGCGGCACGGGCCGCGCGCGCGGTGCGGATGGCGGTTCTCCCTTCGTCGGTGAGGGCCACGACGCGCGCACGACGGTCATAGGGAGAGATGCGTCGCGAGACCAAGCCGGCGCGTTCCAGCTCGTCGACGTGCTTCGATGCCCCCTGCTGGGTGATGCCGAGATCCGCCGCCAGCGCGGTGATGGTCTGGTCTCCTGTCAGAAGCCGCTGGAAGACATAGCCGTGGGCGCGGGTGACGCGATAGCCGCCCGCGCGCATCGCCTCGAGCACGGCCTGGTCGGCCAGAGAGCCCGCGAGTGACAGCAGGGTGGCGGCATCCAGGTCTTCGGGGGAAATCGGGTTGCTGGCGGACATGGATCTAGATTACACAACTATGGTTGTGTAATACTCATGACATGGATGAAACCGCCGAGCGGGTCGACGTCGAGCACGTCGTGCGTCGCTACTACGAGATCGTCTCGGACCTGTCCTCGAGCGAGGATGACCTCCGCGGAGTGCTGGCGCCGGAGGTGATCATCATCGAGCACCCCAACGCGCTCACGACGGCGGGTGCGGAGCGTGACCTTGCCGAGAGTCTGGAGGGCTTCCGCCGCGGAAAGTCGCTGCTGCGCGAGCAGGCCTTCACGGTGCACGAGGTGATCGCGCAGGGGGAGAGGGCCGCAGCCCGCGTCACCTGGCGCGGTGTGGTGGGCGCGTCGATCGGTCCGTTCCAGGAGGGGCAGGAGCTCGTTGCGCACGTCGCTGCCATGCTCACCGTCCGCGACGGAGTGATCGTCAGGCACGAGACCTTCGACTGCTACGAGCCGTTCACGACGGTCACCCCCGGATGAGCGCGCCCGCCCCGGGCCTGTGATGCGCCGGCCGATCCGAGTCATGTGCGTCGCCCGACCATTTCGAGGAGGCGGGTTCGGGATCGAGTGACGGGTCGCCATCTGTCCCCGGGGACGAATTCATGCCAATGTGAGAGAAACTCACCGGAGGATGGTCGATGACGACGAGCGCCACGCAGGGATCGCCGCATCCCGCCACAACGGAGAGGCCCTGGGGTACCGTCCTGCGAGCCGCCCGCCGGTCGCTGATCACCTGCCTCTTGGCCTCTGCGGTGTACTCGTTCTTGACGACGGGATCGCACGGGGGAACCACCACGCCGACCGAGCCCGACGTTCCCGTGTTCGAGGTGAACCTGACGCTCCGGCCGAGCCCGCTCGTCTTCCTGGCCATTGCGGCTGTCTTCCTCTACGCGATGCACCGGGTCCTCAACCGTGTCGCCGACGAGGCGACGGCCGTTCGAGCGTTCGGACGCGCCTCCCTCGTCGTGGTGCTGATCGCGGCCTGCTCGGCGCTCGTCGCCGACGTCTGGTTCTTCGCCTCGCCCATCGACGGCTGGCCGGAGCCGAATACGTGGCTCGGGCCGTTCCCATTCGGAAGTCTCGACGTGACCACCAAGCTCATCTCGGGCAGATGACCCCTCACACGACGATCGGGGGACGATGATGCCACGTGTCTGGCTGACTGTGGCGTGGGTGTCCGCTGGCGCTCTCACGGCGGCAGGGCTCGTCACCCTCGCCATCGGACTCGCGACGCCGGTCGCGATGGTGACGCCGGTCGCGATGGGGTGGTTCGCCTACCAGCCGCTCGCGAATGCCACGTTCACGCCGCCCAGTCCCGGTGTGATCGTGTCACGCACCACCATCGTCGGTTTCGTCCTGTTGACGATCGGGCTCGTCGCGATCGCGTTCCTCGTCGGGCTGCGCGCGGGCGCGCGACGAACCTGAAGCACCGGAGCGGCCGCCGCCCCTTCGGGCGCGAACGAGGAGTCGATCTTGCCCGCGGCGCGCGCGACGTTCACCGGGTTGGTGTGAGCGCCTTCTCGAACGGGTGCACGAGGAACCCGGGCTCGACCTCGACGACGTCGAGCACCGTGTATCCGCTCGTCGCATACAGGGCCTGCGCCTCGGGCTGGCGGGGTCCCGTGGTCAGGAACACGCGCGAATAGCCGCGTCGCGCGGCCTCGGCCTCGAGCTCGGTCAGGACCTCGCGGCTGAGGCCCCTACGGCGGTGATCACGATGCGTCCAGATGCGCTTGAACTCGGCGGTGTCCTCGTCGTAGCGCATGAACGCCCCACCGGCCGCAACCTCGCCGCCGAGCAGCAGGAGGACGAACGCGCCGTCCGGCGGCAGGAAGCGTTCGGCCGGATACCGGTTGATCTCCTCCTCGGCGCCCTCATCGAGCAGGTCGTGATAGCGCTCGTCGTACTCGCGCTCCAGATCGGCGAGCAGGATCGCCGCACGCTCGTCCGTGGGCGAGACCTGCACGAATGACACCTCTGCCGTGCCGATGCTCTGGGGCATCCCCCATCCTTCCTGTTCGTCGACCAGCCCGAACGCCGGCTGGCCGCGCATGTACGACGCGCCTCGTAGCGCGGACGCGTCACGAAACGCGTCGGCGAGCTCGGCCTCCGTGCGCCGGCGCTTGACGGCGTTCTTGCCATGGCCGTCGACGCGTGACACGCACTGCGTGGTGAAAGCGTCGGCGGCGGCGATCAATTCCCGGTAGGTCATCGGAATCTCCCGTCGCTGCGGCCGCGAAGACCGAAGCGGTGGACTCCGAGAGGGGATGCAGGTCCCCGAGTAGCCTCGGTCCATGGCCTCGCAGACCCCCGACCCCGACGCGACCTGGATGGTCCCGGCGCCACAGCGCGTCGCCGAACTGCTGGGTGGGACGACCGGGCGCTGGTGGCTGTCGGGTGGCGCGGCGCTCGACCACTGGCTCGGACGCACGATCCGCGAGCGGCCGAACACGGATGTGAGCACCACCTCTGCCGACGTCGGGGTGCTGCTCGACAGCCTGCCCCGTCGGTACAGCACGTGGGCGACGGTCGACGACGAGGTGGTGCGGTGGGATGCCGCGCCGGAGGACGCCGATCTGCAACCGCTGCGCATCCACGATGACGAGCAGGGTACGTGGATGCTGCAGCTCAACGTCGAGGACGGCACCCCGACGGCGTGGCTGTACCGGCGTGACCCGCGGCTGCAGCTGCCGTGGGATCGGGCCGTGCTGGACATCGGCGGCATCCCGACCGGCGCTCCCGAGGTGCAGCTTGTCTGGAAGGCGCTGCGCCCGCGCCCGCAGGACGACGTCGACAAGGACGCCGTACTTCCCAAGCTCTCACCGGAGGCGCGTGCCTGGTACGAGCGCGCGATCCTCTCGATCCACCCGCACTCGTCGTGGTCGATCCACGTGCGCAGTCCCTTCGCGCCGGCGAAGGCGAGCTGGAACAGACCGAACAGCTAATCCACGTCGTCGGCGTCGGGGGCGTACTCGCCGGACGAGACCGCGTCGACCACGAGCGACCGGAACCACCGCTGCGCCGGCGAGAGGCTGACCTCGCGTCGCGTGTAGAGCGCGACGGGGCTGCTGTCTCCGGGCCACGGCAGCTCGGCGATCTCGAGGCCGGCGAACCAGCCGCAGAACACCTCGGCGACATGCCGGGGGAGGAGCACGACGAGGTCGGTCGTCTCCAGCACGGCCGGAACCGTGGAGTACTCCTCGACCGTGAGCGCGACCTGCCGCATCAGGCCGTGCGCGACGAGCGCCTCGACGGGGAACACATGACCCCCGCGCGCGGAGACCCGCACGAATCGGCGGCCCGCGAACATCCCGGGCCCGGTGGCGGGAAGCGGATGCACACGCGCCGACAGCGCCACGTACTCGACGCTTCGCACCCGCGTGCGCCACAGCCGCGGCGTGCCCATGAGCGACACCGTGATCGCGAGGTCGATGACCCCGCGCACGAGCTGGTCCTCCACCTGGTCGGCATCCAATCGCTCCACCTTCAGGTGGATCTGCGACGACTCGCGGGCGAGCGCGGCCATGATCGGTGGAAGGAAAGTCTGCTCGCCGATCGAGGTGAGTCCGAGCGCGAGCTCGCCGCGGAAGGTCGCGGGATCGAACGCGTCGGGGTCGCTGACGACCGTGTCGATCTGGGTGAGCGCCTCGTGCAGCGGGCCGAACAGCTGGGTCGCGCGGGCGGTCGGCACCATCGCGTGCCCCTCCCGGCGGAACAGATCATCGCCGAAGCGCTGGCGCAGTCGCCCGAGCGTGTAGCTGACGGTCGGCTGGGTCACGTGCAGGCGCTCCGCGGTGGCCGTGAGACTGCGCAGCTCGTACAGCACGACGAACGTGCGCAACTGGTTCAGGTCGGCGAGTGTCAATCGATCACCTCTATACATGGTGCGCCGTATATCTATTGGACTATAGCTCCGCGCCGTCCTACGGTCGTCATGACAGAGCCCCAGAGACGAAGACGACCAGGACTCCCGATGATCATCGACATCCACGGCCACTACACGACCGCCCCGCCGCAGCTCGGCGCGTGGCGCGACCTGCAGGTCGCGTTCGCGGAGGGACCAGGGGATGCGCCGAACCCGTCCGCGCTGCGCATCAGCGACGACGACATCCGCGAGACGATCGAGGCGAACCAGCTGAAGCTCATGGACGAGCGCGGCAGCGACCTCACGGTCTTCAGCCCCCGCGCATCCTTCATGGCGCACCACATCGGCGACCTCTCGGTCAGCGAGACCTGGGCCCGCATCTGCAACGATCTGTGCGCGCGGGTCAGCGAGCTGTATCCCGACCGGTTCCTGATGGGCGCGATGCTGCCGCAGTCGCCGGGCGCGGCCCCCGCGACCAGCGTGCCGGAGCTTCGCCGCGCGGTCGAGGAGCTCGGTGCCGTCACGGTGAACCTCAACCCCGACCCCTCCGGCGGCAAGTGGACCGCCCCGCCGCTCACCGACCGGTCGTGGTATCCGATCTACGAGGCCCTCGTCGAGTACGAGGTGCCGGCCATGGTGCACGTCAGCACGTCCTGCAACCCGGCGTTCCACACCACCGGCGCGCATTACCTCAACGCCGACACGACCGCGGTCATGCAGCTGATCCAGGGCGACCTGTTCCGCGACTTCCCCGATCTCACGCTCGTCATCCCGCACGGCGGCGGCGCGGTGCCTTACCACTGGGGACGATTCCGCGGACTGGCGATGGCGCTCGGCAAGCCCGAGCTCGAGCAGCACCTGCTCGGCAACGTGTTCTTCGACACATGCGTCTACCACCAGCCGGGCATCGACCTCCTGACGACGGTCGTCCCAGTGGAGAACATCCTGTTCGCGAGCGAGATGATCGGCGCCGTGCGCGACATCGACCCGCGCACCGGCCACCACTTCGACGACACCAGGCGCTACATCGACGCCACGCCGAATCTGACGGATGCCGAGCGCGCCCAGGTGTACGAGACCAACGCCCGGCGCGTGTACCCGCGCGTCGACCGGGCCCTGACCGCTCGCGGACTCTGAATCATCGGCCCGGAGGAGAAGACCGGAATGCGCCTGAACAACCTCGGCATCGTCCGCACGAACATCGAGCGCCCCGATCCGGCCGACGTCGCCCGGCTCTCGCAGTTCGGGGTCGCCACGATCCACGAGGCGATGGGCCGCGTGGGGCTTCTGCGCCCCTACATCCGTCCCGCCTACACCGGGGCGAAGCTGTGCGGCCCGGCCGTCACTGTGCTGCTGCAGCCGGGCGACAACTGGATGTTCCACGTCGCCGCCGAGCAGGTGCAGGAAGGCGACGTGCTCGTCGCCGGGTGCACGACCGAGAGCGAGGACGGCTTCTTCGGCGAGCTGCTCGCGACCTCGCTGACGGCTCGGGGATGCCGCGGCCTCGTGATCGACGGCGGTGTCCGCGATGTCGCCGACCTGGAGAAGATGGACTTCCCGGTCTTCTCGCGGGCGATCAACGCCAAGGGCACCGTGAAGGCGACCCTCGGCTCCGTGAACATCCCCGTGGTCGTCGCGAACGCGCTGGTGAACCCGGGCGATGTCGTCGTCGCGGATGTCGACGGAGTCGTCGTCGTGCCGCGGGAGCTCGTGGGGGCGGTGGCAGACGCATCCCAGCAGCGCGAGGACAACGAGGAGTCGAAGCGCCAGAAGTTCCGCGAGGGCGTCCTGGGGCTCGATCTCTACGGCATGCGTGAGCCGCTGGCTCGGGCGGGCCTCGAGTATGTGGAGGACTGAGATGACACACGGCGAGACCACCGGCGACTTCGTGAAATCCCCCGGCTGGCTGGACTGGTACGACGGACCCCGCACCCCGACGTTCAAGCTGCCCGCGGGTGCGGTCGACGCGCACTGCCACGTCTTCGGACCGGGCGCGCAGTTCCCGTACGCGCCGGAGCGCAAGTACACGCCCTGCGACGCGTCGGCCGAGCAGCTCTTCGCCCTGCGCGATCACCTCGGCTTCGACCGCAACGTCATCGTGCAGGCCACGTGCCACGGCGCCGACAACCGCGCGCTCGTCGACGCCCTGCGCCGCAGCGACGGCCGCGCTCGCGGTGTCGCGACCGTGCGTCGCGACGTCACAGCGGAGCAGCTCGCCGAGCTGCACGCGGCGGGCGTGCGCGGCGTGCGCTTCAACTTCGTGAAACGCCTCGTCGATCGCGTGCCGACCGACTCGCTCGACGAGATCGTCGCGAAGATCGCGCCGCTCGGCTGGCACGTGGTGATCTACTTCGAGGCCGAGGACCTGCCCGAGCTGTACGACTTCTTCTCGGCGATCCCGACCGACGTCGTGGTGGACCACATGGGCCGGCCCGACGTGACCAAGGACCCGGACGGGCCCGAGTTCGCGCTGTTCCTGCAGTTCCTGCGCGACAACCCGAACGTGTGGACCAAGGTGTCGTGCCCCGAGCGGCTCAGCGTCACCGGTCCGCGCGCACTCGACGGCGAACAGCACGCGTACACCGACGTGGTGCCGTTCGCCCGACGCGTGGTCGAGGA
Organism: Microbacterium sp. sgz311019; assembly: GCF_056135325.1. Lineage (NCBI taxonomy): Bacteria > Bacillati > Actinomycetota > Actinomycetes > Micrococcales > Microbacteriaceae > Microbacterium > Microbacterium sp. sgz311019. Next base: position 79,041 of record NZ_JBWAXO010000011.1, read on the forward strand.
GTTCCCCGACCGCGTGCTGTGGGGCACCGACTGGCCCCACCCCAACCTCAAGGACCACATGCCCGACGACGGGCTGCTGGTCGACTACATCCCGCAGATCGCGACGACCCCCGAGCTGCAGCGCAGCCTGCTCGTCGACAATCCGCGTCGCCTCTACTGGGCGGACTCACCACACACCGCAGGAGCATGACGATGGCACTCGACAAGCCGTACACGGACATCCCCGGCACGACGATCTTCGACGCCGAGCAGGCCCGCAAGGGCTACCACCTCAACCAGTTCTGCATGTCGCTGATGAAGCCGGAGAACCGGGAGCGCTATCTCGCGGACCGCGAGGCGTACCTCGACGAGTGGCCGCTGAACCCGGTGCAGCGCCAGGCCGTTCTCGACCTGGACCTGAACACGTGCATCCAGGAGGGCGGGAACATCTACTTCCTGGCCAAGATCGGCGCCACGCACGGGTTGAGCTTCCAGCAGATGGCCGGCTCCATGACCGGCATGTCCGAGGCCGCCTACCGCGACATGATGGTCGGCGGCGGTCGGCGCCCCGAAGGCAATCGCCTGAAGGACCTCGACGGCTGGGCGCCTCCGTCGACGGAGAAGGCCGAGGTCATGCGGCCGGATGCTCCGGCCCGCTTCACCTCCGCGCTGTTCACGTCGCACGTGCCGGCGATCGGTGCGGCGATGGACCTCGGCAAGACCGAGGAGCCGTACTGGAAGAAGGTGTTCTCGGGCTACGAGTGGACGCGGAAGTGGGCGAAGGAGAACACGCCGGATGTCATCATCCTCGTCTACAACGACCACGCCACCGCCTTCGACTCCAACATCATCCCGACCTTCGTCCTGGGCACCGGCGCGCACTACCCGGTCGCCGACGAGGGCTACGGGCCCCGTCCGGTGCCCGACGTCAAGGGCTACCCGGAGCTCGCCGCCCACATCGCCCAGTCGGTGATCCAGGATGACTTCGACCTCACCCTCGTGAACGAGATGGTCGTCGACCACGGTCTGACCGTGCCCCTGTCGCTGGTCTTCGGCGATGTCGAGGAGTGGCCGTGCAAGGTCATCCCGCTGCCCGTCAACGTGGTGCAGTACCCGGTGCCGTCGGGACGCCGCTGCTACGAGCTGGGCAGGGCCATCCGCCGCGCCCTCGACAAGTGGGACGGCGAGCCGCTGAACGTGCAGATCTGGGGTACAGGCGGCATGAGCCACCAGCTGCAGGGTCCGCGGGCAGGCCTCATCAACGAGGAGTGGGACAACGCGTTCCTCGACCACCTCATCGCCGACCCGCTGGGCCTGACCGAGTGGCCGCACATGGAGTACGTCGACGAGGCCGGGTCCGAGGGGATCGAGCTCGTCGACTGGCTCATCGCGCGCGGCGCGATGGACGACCAGTTCGGCGGCGAGAGCCCCGAGACGCACCACCGCTTCTACCACGTGCCCGCCTCGAACACCGCGGTCGGCCACCTGGTGCTGACCAACCCCACAGCACCCCGGCCGGAGCAGTCGGAGAGCATCGGCGAGCAGAAGGAGGTCAGCGCATGAGCGGTGACAAGGTCCGCGTCGCGGTCGTCGGCGCCGCCGGCGCCTTCGGCATGAAGCACCTCGACGGACTCGCGAACATCCCGGATGCGGAGGTGACCGTCGTCAGCGGCACCCGCCCCGAGCCGACGCGGGCCGTCGCCGAGAGGTACGGCGTGGCGAACATCGCGATCGGTCTCGACGCGGTGCTCGACAGCGACGACGTGGATGCCGTCATCCTCGCGACACCCACGCAGCAGCACGCCCTGCAGACCCAGGCCGTGCTCGAGGCCGGCAAGCACGTGCAGGTCGAGATCCCGCTGGCCGATTCGCTGGACGGCGCCCTCCAGACCCTCGCGGTCGCCGAGGCGACCGACCGCGTCGCGATGGTCGGCCATACGAGACGCTTCAACCCCTCGCACCAGTTCGTGCACAATCGGATCGCCGCGGGCGAGTTCGCGGTGCAGCAGATGGACGTGCAGACGTACTTCTTCCGCCGCACGAACACGAACGCGAAGGGCGAGCCGCGCACGTGGACCGACCACCTGCTGTGGCATCACGCCGCCCATACGGTCGACCTCTTCGCCTACCAGGCCGGCCGCATCGTGCAGGCCAACGCCATCCGGGGCCCGATCCATCCGGAGCTCGGCATCGCGATGGACATGTCGATCCAGCTCAAGAGCGAGACCGGGGCGATCTGCACGCTGTCGCTGTCGTTCAACAACAACGGCCCGTTCGGCACGTTCTTCCGCTACATCGGCGACACCGAGACCTACATCGCCCGCTACGACGACCTCGTCAACGGCCGGGACGAGCCGATCGACGTCTCGAACGTCGCGGTGAGCATGAACGGGATCGAGCTGCAGGATCGGGAGTTCGTGGCCGCCATCCGTGAGGGCCGCGAGCCGAACTCGTCGATCCGCCAGGTCATCGACTGCTATCGGGTGCTCGGCGCCCTCGAGGAGCAGCTGGCGTGACGCTGCCCCTTCCGCGCGGGGGAGTCGTCGCGTGAGGGCGATCTCATCGATGGCGACGCGGCACGTGCTCGTCGCGCTGTTGTCGGCGGCCGTGGACGCGGGCTTTCCGCCGGTCGAGATCGAATCGGTCGGGGGAGTGGATGCCGCCTCCCGCGTCGCAGCCGGAGAGCCGTTCGACCTCGTCTTCCTCGCGGACGACGCACTGCGCCGGCTGGCTGCGGAGGGGCACGTGGATGCGGCATCCCTCACTCCGCTCCTGGTCTCGCAGGTCGCCGTGGCCGTCCCCGCTCGAGACTCGGTCGGCTCGCCACCGGCGGGCACGGCGTTTCCCGATGCGCAGGGTGTGCGGCACGCGCTCGGGGATGCCGGCCGCATCGGCTACTCGACCGGACCGAGCGGCACGGCCCTCGTGCGCATGATCGACGAGTGGGGCATGACCGACGGCCTCGACGGCCGGCTCGTGCAAGCCAGGCCTGGCGTCCCCGTCGCGCAGCTGCTCGCTGACGGCGAGATCGACCTCGGCTTCCAGCAGCTGAGCGAGCTCGTCGGGCAGCCGGGCATCCGCATCCTCGGTGTCCTCCCCCCGGACTGCGCGATCGACACGGTGTTCTCCGGGGCGGTGGCGGTGACGTCGGTTGACCCGGCCACGGCGCGGCGCATCCTGGACTTCCTCGCCTCGGAGGCGACCGCCGGCATCCGCGTCCGCCACGCCTTCGGCACTCCGGGCCGTCTCCAGGGCTGAGCCTCTGCTACGAGCAGGTCAGGCCGCCTTGCGCTGAGCGCCGAGTGATGCCACCGTGGCCATAGACAGTCGCTGCTTCGTGAGAAGTCGGTGAGAGATGGCGGCCCGGCGCCGTCTCGGTTTGTGGCATCGCCGCAGCGCGGGTTAGCGTCGGCCGGGATCGGCGAATGCCGATGGATTGGACACGACACAGGTGGATGCAGACGCGCTCAAGCGCAGCTGGGCTCAGGTTGCGGCACACGGGGATGCGGTCCCCGGGTATTTCTACGCCCACCTGTTCCTGGCGCACCCCGAGGTCCGCGACATGTTCCCGGTCGCGATGGCTGCCCAGCGCGATCGGCTGGTGACGGCGCTCGGGCGGATGGTGAGCAACGTCGACAACGTCGGAGACGTCGTCGGCTACATCCAGGATCTCGGCCGCGATCACCGCAAGTTCGGCACGATCGCCGGGCACTACCCGGCCGTCGGCGCGTCCCTGCTGGTGACGCTCAAGCACTTCCTCGGCGATGACTGGACCCCGGAGCTGGCCGCCGACTGGGCCGAGGCGTACGGGCTCATCGCGACGACGATGATCACGGCGGCGGAGGAGGCCGAGGACCAGCCCGCGACGTGGAGCGCCCAGGTGATCGCGACCGAGCGGCGCGGAATGGATGTCGGCACCTTCACGGTCCAGCCCGACGACGACTATCGCTACCTCCCGGGACAGTCGATCTCGGTCGAGGTCCCGCACCGCCCACGACAGTGGCGCTACCTCTCGCCCACCCACGCGCCCCGCGCGGACGGCACCATCACGTTCCATGTGCAGCTCGTGCCGGGCGGCCAGGTCAGTGGCGCCATCCTCCGCGACCTCAAGGCGGGCGACCGCGTGAGGTTCGGCCCGCCCATCGGCGAGCTCCTGACCCTCGCGCACGACCAGGAATGGCCCGACCTGCTCCTCGTCGCCGGAGGCACCGGCCTCGCGCCGCTCCTGGCGATCGTCGACCAGGTGGCCGAGCGGCACCGCACGACCGGCCGCGGACCGCGCGTCGCCCTGTACTTGGGGGCGCGGCATCCGTGGGGCTTCTACGCGAAGCCGGAGCTCGCGCAGTACGCCGATGCCCCCTGGCTCACGACCCGGTCGGCGGTGTCGGACGACCCGTCGTATCCCGGACCGCGCGGCCTCATCGGCGACATCGCCGCCGCCGACGGCCCGTGGGACGGATACGTCGTCATGGTCTGCGGCTCGCCCCGCATGGTCGACCACGCGACTGCGGCCCTCGTGGCCGCGGGGATGGATGCCGAGCGCATCCGCAGCGAGAAGTACGAAGACCCTTTCACTCAACAGAGCATCCACGCGGGCAGCCAGGCAGGCCCCCACGAAGTCATCCAGCCGGGCGTCGGGCTGGGCATCCAATAGAGGCGGTAGGACATGTCAGGGACTCAATCCGTTTCCATCTCCCCGGAACAGCTGCGCAATGTGGCGTTCTCGACCGAGCACGAGGGCTATGACCGCAACGAGGTGCGCGCGCTGCTCTCCGCCGCCGCGGACGCGCTCGAGCTCGCGTGGCGCGAGAAGAACGATCTCACCGCGGGTCTGACCGCGGACGACACTGAGATCTCGAGCCGCGCCGTCCTCCTCCTCAGCAGCGCTCAGCGCATCGCCGACGATGCGGTCGCCGAGGCCGAGGCGTACTCGAAGGACCTCATCGAGACTGCGCGCAAGCAGTACCGCGAGATCGTCGAGCGTGCCCAGCAGGCCGCGCACAACATCGAGAAGGAAGCCGGCGCACCGCGCGCCGCATCCGCCCCCTCCGTCGAGGTACCGCAGAGCCGGCCCGCCGCATCGCCGGTGCCGTCGGCCGCGCCGCAGGGCGCAGGATGGTCGGCGGATCGGTCGCCCGCTGCCGCCTTCGCCACCGACGATCTCGCGGCCGCGGGACCGGCGAGCCCCGAGGACGTCGTGCGCGCCCGCCAGTTCACGCGGATGGCGGCGGCGCAGGCCCACTCGCTCCTCGAGTCGATCGAGCGTGAGCTCGGGCGCCTCGGTGTGAACCCGCCCGAGTGATCCTCGCGGGCGGCGCCACGGCCCGACTCGTGGCACGCTTGTGTCGCACTCTCCCCCCAATGATCGGAGTAACGATTGACTGACGCGACGACGCTCTACCAGCAGCTCGGCGAAGGAGCCGGCATCGCCACCGTGGTGGACCGGCTGTACGAGCTCATCATCGGCGACGAGACGCTCGCGCCGTACTTCGCCACGACCCGACTCGTCGAGCAGAAGCGCCACATGGCGCTCTTCCTCGCCGCGGCGACCGGCGGCCCGAACGGCTACAAGGGTCTGGATCTGGATGCTGCGCACGCCGGCCGCGGCATCACCGACGAGGACTTCGACAATGTCATCGGATACGCCGCGCAGGCGCTGTCCGAGGCAGGCGTCGCTCCGGAGACGATCGAGCAGGTCGCGGGCGCCCTCATGCCGCTGCGCACCCAGGTCGTCACCGCCGGCGCTGACGCGTAAGCCACACACACCAGTGAGACGGGCGTCTCAGCCTCCGAAGGCTGAGACGCCCGTCTTCGTTCCGAGGAACAGCATGCCGTCGGCGTAGGACGGCGTCGCGAAGGTCGGCACCGGATCTGTGCCGACCTTCTGCGTCTGCGCTCCCGACGACGTCGAGAAGGCCGTGAGGCCTCCGCCGGGGTACGACGCCGCCCACACCGTTGCGCCGACGACGATGGGCGCGCCGTTCGCGCCGTTGAGACGCGGGCCGAGTCTGCGCCGCGCGACGTCGACGACCTGGATGCCCCCACCCCGGCACGGCACGAACAGCCGCTGCGTGGCGGGGTCGTAGGCGGGCCCGCCGTCCGGGTCGCTGCCGCATACGTCACGGACGACGGCCGCGCGCGAGAGGTCGGACGTCCGCAGAAGGTAGCCGGCATCCGTCTTCCCGACCGCGAAGACGAGATCGCCCGGCAGCAGCACCGGGTTGCCGGTGGCGAGGTCTTCGTCGCCGCCGGCGTCGGGATCCTTGAAGGCGGCCAGCACGGTCAGGTCGGGGGAGAGTTTCACGACGCTCTCGGTGTGCTCGAACTCGTCCCATCCCGGCGGAAAAGGGTTCGCGTTGCCGGTGGTGACGTAGACGCTCCCGTCCGCACCGATCGCCGGGGCTCCGCCGGACAGCCAGATCGCACCGCCCTCGCCGTCGCGCGCCACCTCGAAGCTCACGAGATCGCCGGCTGCGGTCTCCGACGCTCCGACGAGCCACCCGTGGTAGTGGCCGCAGTCCCCGACGTTGCCGCCGTAGCCGATGTAGACGCGGCCGTTGCCGATGGCGAGGCCAGCCCGTTGCAGGAGGTTCACCGCCTTCTCGCCCGCAGGGAGGGGCGGATCGACGTCCTCGCTCAGGAGCTGCCTGCCGGTGGTGGCATCCAGCCCGACCAGGCGATGGTGCACCGCGCCGCCCGTGCCGAGGATCTCGCCGACCGCGAACACCTCGCCGCGCGCGGCGTCGATCGCGAGCGACGACGTGATGCCGAGCGGGTCGATGTTGCCGCATCCGGTGCGCCCGACGATGTCGGTCATGGGCTTGCCGAGTCGGTACGACCACAGGCGGCGCCCCGTGCGGCTGTCGAGGGCGACCACTTCGTCGGACTCGGTCCCGACGATCACGGTGCCGCCCGTCACGACCGGCTGGCCGTACACCGCAGCGCCGAGATCGGTGCTCCACAGATCTCGGGCTGGATCGGCGACCGCGCCCGCGACAGAGCCGGTGCGTGTCGCGTCGCCGTGATAGCCCGCCCACAGCGCGGGGGATGCCGACCCGCTCGGCGTCCTCGCCGGGCCGGGCGGATCAGGCGTCGGTGCCGGGGTCGAACCGCCGCTCGCGCTGCACGCGGCGAGCGCGAGCACGGCCGCGCACAGCGCCGCGGCACGCAGCATCCGTCGTCCTCGCATGCATCCAGTGTCCGCTCCCGGGGCTCCGCGCGGCCGGCTCCGTGCGAGGAACCGCGTCGACACGCAGGGTTCATCCGGAAGTTGACCTCGGTTAACCATCTGGGCCTCCGCGCCTCGGTACGGTCTTCCTCGCCTCCCCGTCCGCGCCCGCCAGAAGGACCCTCCATGCGCTCTCGCACCCGCACACTCACCCTGATCGCCGCGGGAGTCGTCGCCGCGACCTTCCTCGGCGGAGCCGCCGCCGTCGCGGCGCCGCTCATCGACCACGGCTGGCCCTATGACCAGGCGCTCACGGCGGACCACGCCAAGACCTACACACTCGCCGCCGTCGGCGACATCGCCTGCGAGCCGAACGACGCCGAGAACGCGAGCAACCCTGCGGCCCTCAAGTGCGGCAGCCCGAGCCTCGGCGGCTACGACGCCGAGTTCGCGACCGCGAAACAGGCGCTCGCGATGAAGCCGGACGCCATCGCGCTGCTGGGCGACGAGCAGTACCAGGTCGGCAAGCTGAGCGACTTCGAGGCGTCGTTCGAGCAGGCGTGGGGCGGGCTGAGGTTCCTCGAGCGCCCGGCGCCGGGCAACCACGAGTACTACCCGTACACGAAGAAGGGCGACAACGAGGCCGGCCAGAACGGCGCCGGCTATTTCGCCTACTTCAACGGCCACGACCAGAGCGGCACTCCCAACGCCTCCGGACAGGCAGGGGACGACACGGCGGACACCCAGGGCTGGTACTCGTACAACCTCGGCAACTGGCACATCATCTCGCTGAACGCGGAGTGCAACTCGGTCGCCTTCGGCAACGACTGCTCGACGACCGGCAGCAGCCTGCTCGCGCAGGAGACGGCGTGGCTCGCCGACGACCTGAAGAACGACCGGCATCAGTGCACGCTCGCGTACTGGCACCAGCCGACCTTCAGCGCCACCACCGCGTCGACCGCGACGGTGCCAGCCTCCGCGCCCGGTGCGGGCGGCCAGGAGGGCGGCGTGACCGACGCCTGGTGGAAGCTGCTGTACGCCGACCGCGCGACGCTCGTCCTCAACGGCCACGAGCACGCCTACTCGCGCTTCCAGCCGATGGATCCGACGGGCGCCGTCGACACCACGAGGGGCATCCCGGAGATCGTCGTCGGCACGGGCGGCGAGGCCCTCGACAGCCTGGCCAGGAACGCGGACGGCACCTTCGCGAACCCGAACGTCGTCACCGGCTACGACCAGGGCTACGGCGTCATGAAGCTCACGCTCACCCCGCACGGCTACGAGTCCTCGTACTCCCCGGCGCTGGCGGGCGCGGGGCAGCCCGCGTCGTCGCTCGCCTACACGGACTCCGCCTCGGGCACCTGCCACGGCTGATCGGCTCGCAGCGGCCCGGTTCCCTTCGGGGGCCGGGCCGTCGTGCGCTCGGCGACCATCACGTTCGCGACGGGGTCGCCTAGGCTCACGGCAGAGGCCGCACCCGCATCATCTTCGCCGACCCGGCGAGCATCCAGCGCGGCACCCGGAACATCGGTCGGTCACGCCCCAACGCGTCGATTCCGGCCATCTCGGTATCCGTCAGCGTGAAGTCGAAGACCTCGAGGTTCGACGCGATGTGCGCAGGATTCGTCGACTTCGGGATCGCGACGATGCCCCGCTGCACGTGCCAGCGCAGGATGACCTGCACCGGTGACTTGCGGTGCGCCGCGGCAGCGTTCGTGATGGCCGGCTCGGCGAGGAGCTTCGGGGACCCGTGGCCGAGCGGGTACCAGGCCTCGGGCACGATGCCGTGCGTCGAGAGGTAGGGGAGGAGCTCGGGCTGCTGCCAGTGCGGGTGCAGTTCGACCTGGTCGACCACGGGCGGGATGTTCGCGGCGGGCAGCAGCTTCTCGAGGTCCTCCACCCGGAAGTTGCTGACGCCGATGGCGCGGACCGTCCCCTCCTCGACCTCCTTCTCGAGCGCCCTCCACGCCCCGAGGATGTCGCCGACGGACTGGTGGAGCAGCAGCAGGTCGATCGGACCGCAGTCGAGCCGCTCGAGCGAGCCTGCGACGGCGGCGCGGGTTTTGTCGTAGCCGTAGTCGGAGGGCCAGATCTTCGTCGTCAGGAGGATGTCGTCGCGCGGCACCTCCGAGGCTCGGATCCCGCGGCCGACGGCCCGCTCGTTCCGGTAGAGGATGGCCGTGTCGATGAGCCGGTAGCCGTCCTTCAGCGCCGTCATGACACTCGCCTCGCATACCTCCACATCGGTGACGAGGTAGACACCGAGGCCGATCTGGGGGATGAGCATCCCGTTCGAGAGCGCGACGCGCGGGACCATGGCGACTCCATTCGCGAGAGGGGCCAGCGCAGACGGCCGGCCTCGGGATTCCTCCGCTCAGCCACAGGATAGACCGCCGCGTCCCGCCCGGGGCGGTGGGATGATCGGCGTGTGAGACTCGTTCAGGTGGCGCAGCGCGCCGAGGACCTCGACCGTGCCGCGGCGTTCTACGGACGGCTGCTCGACGCCGAGCCGAGGGCTCGCTTCGATCCGCCCGGGCTGCTGTTCTTCGACCTGGGAGGTGTGCGGCTGCTCCTGGACCGCGGGGCGCCGACATCCCTCCTCTATCTCCACGTCGAGAACGTCCACGAGGCGCTGGAGCGCCTGCCCGGCGACGTCGAGGTCGTGACCCCGCCGCACGTGATCTTCCATCACGACGACGACACTCTCGGACCAGCCGGGCACGACGAGTGGCAGGCGTTCATCCGCGACTCCGAGTCGAACCTCGTCGGGCTCGTCGCCTTCCAGTTGCCCTGATCCGTATCACCTGACCCGCGCCGGGCCTCTTCGCTGTGGCGACCCGTGACCTGCGAGCCGCCGAGGCAGCCCGGGACGCCTGAAGCGGCACCGGCGGGTCGAAGGAGTACAGGATGGCGCTCAGCAGTTCGATCATCGCGATCATCGCGCGGAGATACCCGCAGATCTGGGAGATCGTCGGCGGGGGAATCGGCGGCGGTCTGCGTCAGCGTTTCGCAGTGGAGAAGGCGGAGGTCCACATGCCTCCCGCCATGGCATACGGCGCCGCGGTCGGCGCCGAGCTGGTGCGTGCGGCCGGCTACGCGCAGGTGCTCAATGTCGCGTTCGAGCCCGGCGACGACATCTGCCCGCCGCGCCGGTGGCCGCCGTTCCCGTGGCCGCCCGCACCGCACCGGGGTGACGACGAGGGCGATATCGACTACGCCCTCGGCCTCGCGTTCGCCCTCGAGGCGTCGTCGGCGGGCTGGGCCGACCTGAAGGGGGCGGGGGCGCTCGAGCGTCTGCACGAGTCGGCGCTCCAGGTGGCGTCCGCGGGAGCCCAGCGCGGCTGACCGCGGCGCGAACGACGGAGGGATGCCTCGGCACAGCGTGCCGAGGCATCCCTCCGTCCGCTTCCCACGGCCCGTTTCGCGGGCGGATCAGCCCCCGGTGGCGCGGCGGACGAACCCGCCGCCCCCGAACCCGCCGCCGAGCCCGCCGCCCACGCGCCCGACCGGGTTGTTCGACGGGAGAGCCTGCGACGGGTCGGCGAGGAGCACCTGCTGACCGGCCTTCAGCCCGCTGGTGATCTGCGCCCAGCCGCCTCCGACTGCGCCGACCTCCACGCGGGTGACCGTGCTGCCGGAGCCGCTGATGACGGTGACGGTGCTGCTTCCGGAGCTCACCCCGGATAGGGCGGAGGCGGGCACGCGCACCGCGTCGCTGACCGTGCGGATGCCGATCACCACGACTGCGCCTGAGCCCGGAGCCATCGACGCCGTCGGGGTCGCGACCTCGACCTGCGCCGGGTAGGTGGGCGTCGAGCCGGAGCTCGACGACGGCACGAGGTCGACGCTCGTCACGGCGCCGGCGGCGGATGCCGAGGCCCCGGCGGGCGTGACCGTCGCCGTGAGGCCCGCCGCGACGAGCGGCATGTCGGCGAGCGGCACTTGGACGGTGACGGTCGCGGGACCGGGCCCGACGATGACGACGCCGGCGCCCGACGTCGCCTGCTGGCCGGGAACGTAATCGATGCGGGCCACCGTTCCGGCGATCGGCGCGGTGAGGGTGGCGCCGGCTGCGTTCGTCTGCGCCTGCGTCACGGCCGCCTGGTCCTGGAGGATCGCGACCTGGTCGGCCGCGACGCGCGAGGCGGTCGCGGCGCTCGAACTGCTCCCCGCGCTGCCCGCGCTCCCACTGCGGGACGCCGTCGCAGCGGCCGTCGCCGCCTGCGTCGCCGAAGAAAGAGCCTGCTGCACGACCGCGCCGGCCTGCTGCAGTGCGCGGTCGGCGGCGGCCAGCGCCGCCTGGCATGCCGCGATCTGGGCCGCGGTCACGGTGCCGCCGCTGCTGGCGCCTCCGGTCGATCCCGAGGACGGCGACGGGCTCGGGATCGGGGTGGGCGACGGCGTGGGGGTGTCCGTGGGGGATGCCGTCGGCGCGGGCGTCGCATCCCCTGCCGCTCCGCTGCCGGCGGCATCCCCTGTTCCCCCGGCCCCCGCCGTTCCCGATGCGGCGGTGCCGGAGTCCGCGGGAGTGCCCCGCGCGCCCGAGCCCGACTTCAGCACCGGCGCGCACGCGGTCTGCTCCGCCTCGAGCGCGCTCGTGAGCTTGGCGAGCGCCTGTGTCGTGCCGCCGCCCGACCTCGACGCCGATGCACCGCCGGACTTCGCCGAGGCGGAGGATCCGACTGATCCCGTGGTGGTCTGATCGCGGGCAAGGGTCTCCTCGTCCTGCGCGAGCGTCGCCTGCGCCGAGAGGACCGCGGCGTTCAGGGGGCCGGCATCCATCGTCGCGAGCGGCGTCCCCGCCTGCACGGTCTGCCCGACCGAGACCGAGACCGCGGTCACGGTCCCCGTGGTCGGGAAGGACGCTGTGACCTCGCTCGGCCGGGCGATCGTGCCGCTGAGCGTCAGCGTCTGCTCGACTGTGCCCGTGTCGGCGACGGCTGTCCGCTTGCCGGTGCCGCCGCCCCCCAGGGCACTCGCCGTGAGACCTGCGCCGGCGACGACGATCACGGCGGCGACCGCGCCGCCGATCAGCCACGGCCGCTTCGAGCGCCGGAGGTCACGCATTCTTTCCCCCCGTGCCCGTGCCGGGCGTCGCGCCGTTCCCGGGACCGCCCTGCCCGCCGCCGCGTCCGCCGAAGCCCGTCGCGCAGGTGCCGTCGATGGCGGGACTCACCGCGATCGATCTCGCCGTGAGCGCGCCGGTGTCGTCGGTCTTGCCCTGGGCGAGCACGCACACGCCCACGACGACGTCGGATGCCGCGCCCGCCTGCAGCTTCGTGAAGGTCGTGGACGAGCCCCACGTCACGGTCACATTCCCGGTCGCGCTGCCGCGCTTCTCGGCGACGACGAGCGAGCCGTCCGACACGGACGTGATCGTGCCGACGGCACCGAAGCCGCCGAAGCCGCGCGGAGTGCGCGTCGAGCCGCTGCCCGTGCCCGTGCCCGGGCCCGCCGTAGGTGCGCCGCTCGGGCGCTGGCCCGGGCCGTTGCCGCCGACGCCGATACCGACGCTGCACGTGCCGTCGACGGGCGCCGACAACTCGATCGTCGCCGCCGCGACCGTGGTCGCGGAGCCGCCGGAGCTCGTGCCGCCTTTCGCGCCCGTGCCGGACGGGACGGCGGGGCGCGCGACGACGCAGTCGCCGGCCTTGAGATCCGACGACGAAGCGCTCACCTGCGTGGTGAAGGTGGTCGACGCCGTCCACGTGACGGCGGTCTGTCGCGTCGTGCTCTGCACCTGCGCCGTGCTGCCGGACACAGCGGCGACCCGTCCGACGGCGCCGGGGAAGGCGCCGCCCTGGAAGCGGCCCTGTCCGCCCTGTCCGCCGCCGTAGCCGTAGCCGCGCGGGCCCTGTGCGACGGAGGCAGCGGGTGCGGGCGTCCCGGCGGCGCATCCGGCGAGTCCGAGGCCTGCGGCCACGACCAGTGCCACGAGGGCGAGTCTGCGGGTGTTCATGTCATCACTCCTGGGGATCCGTTCGCAGCGTTCACTCGCTGCGCAGTGCGTCGATGGGGGCGAGCCTGGCGGCACGCCGTGCGGGGTAGACGCCGGCGACGACGCCGATGCCGAGCGACACGACGAGCGCGCCGAGCGCCGCGGGGAGCGAGATCGCGACCGGGAAGCCGATCACGGGGGTGAGGATGAGCGCGAAGACGACGCCCACGAGCACGCCCATGGCGCCTCCGACGAGCCCGAGCATGCTGGCCTCGACGAGGAACTGCCGCTGGATCGCCCGCGGCGTCGCGCCGAGGGCCTTGCGCAGTCCGATCTCGCGCACCCGCTCGGTGACCGACACGAGCATGATGTTCATCACGCCGATGCCGCCGACGAGCAGCGAGATCGCGGCGATGCCGGCGAGGAGGACGGTCAGGATGGCCGTGGTCGCGGTGGCCGTCTGCACGAGAGACGCCTGGCTGTTGACGGTGAAGTCCGCCGTCGCCGCGGACTGCCCGTGGCTGGTCATCAGGGCGTTCGACGCCTCCTGGTAGGCCGCAGACAGCGTGTCCTGGCTCGCCGCCTCCACGTAGATCGATGACACGGATGCGCCGCCCGACGACGAGAACGCGGCAGCGTACGTGGTGGCGGGCACGACGAGCTGGTCGTCCTGGTCGCCGCCGATCGTGGAGCCGGCGGTGTTCAGCATCCCGATCACGGTGAAGGGCACACCGGCAACCGTGACGGTCTCGCCGACCGGGTTGCGGATGCCGAACAGCTGGCTCGCGGTGGTCGATCCGATGACCGCGACGCGGGCCGCGGAGTTCACCTCCTGCGTCGTGAAGAAGCGTCCCTGGCTCGTGCTCCGGGCGCGCACCTGCTCCCATGCGGGGGTCGTGCCGACGACCGAGGTCGTCCAGTTCTGCGCGCCGGCGTCCACCTGCTGCTGCCCGGTGGAGACCGGCGCGACGGCCGCGATGTCGGGCGCGACCCTCTGATCGGCGAGCAGCGTCGCGTCGGCGGAGGTCAGCGACGACGCCGAGCCGAAACCTCCGCGCACGCCCGTCGTGCTCGTCGTACTGCCCGGCGTCACGACGAGCAGGTTGGAGCCGAGGGAGTTGATCTGGTCGGTCACCTTCTGCTGGGCGCCCTGGCCGAGACCGACGGTCAGCATGACCGCGGCGATGCCGATCAGGATGCCGAGCACGGTCAGGGCGGAGCGCAGCCGGCGGCTGCGGATGGCGTCGAGTGCGGTGCGGATGGTCTCGCCGACGTTCACGCGGCCACCTCCGCATCGGTCAGCTCGCCGTCGCGGATGAGCACCGTGCGCGCGGCGCGCGCGGCGACCTCGTGCTCGTGCGTGATGACGACGATCGTCCGGCCCTGCCCGTGCAGGTCGTCGAACAGGTTCAGGATGTCGTCCGTCGACGCGGAGTCGAGGTTTCCCGTCGGCTCGTCCGCGAGGAGCAGACTCGGCTCCGTGACGAGCGCCCGCGCCACGGAGACGCGCTGCTGCTGGCCGCCGGACAGCTCCCCGGGGCGATGATCGAGGCGGTTGCCGAGGCCGACGCTCTCGAGGGCCGCCGCCGCGCGGACGCGACGCTCCTCGCGGCCGACGCCTGCGTAGACGAGCGGCAGCTCGACGTTGCGCAGCGCGGTCATCGAGGCCAGCAGGTTGAACTGCTGGAAGACGAAGCCGATGCGCCGGTTGCGGATCTCGGCGAGCCGCGCCTCGCCGAGGTCTCCGACGTTCTCACCCGACAGCAGGTAGGTGCCCGAAGTCGGCACGTCGAGGCAGCCCAGGATGTGCATCAGTGTCGACTTGCCCGAGCCCGACGGGCCCATGACGGCGACGTAGTCGCCGACATCCACACGGAGGGTGATGCCGCGCAGGGCATCGACCGCGAGCTGGCCCGCGAGGTAGGTCTTCCGCACGTCGCTGAGTTCGATGATGGGGTGCTCGAAGATGGGGTGCTCGGTGCCCGGCCCGGTGCCGGACTCCACGGCCTCGGGCGTCTCGGGGATGCCGAGACCGCCGAACGGGTCGCCGCTCATCCGTTGCCTCCCGTGCGGATGCCGCTGCCCGTGCCCCCGCCTTGGCCGCCCCCGCCGCCTCCTCCGCCGAACCCTCCTCCGCCGAAGCCGCCCCCGCCGAACCCGCGACCCGTGGTGCCGGTGGTTCCCGTCGTGCCGGTGCCGACGAAGCTCGGCAGCACGATGACGTCGCCGGAGCTGAGGCCGGAGGTGATCTGCGTCTCGGCGCCGTACACGGCGCCGACGGTCACCGATACGCGGGAGTCCTTGCCGTTCTTGCGCACCGTCACCGTCGTCTTGCCGTTCGCCGAGCTCAGCGCCATCGTGGGCACGGCGAGCACGTCGCCCAGCTGCTTCACGACGATCGAGACGGACGCGGTCGTGCCCGAATAGAGCCCGCTCTGCGCGCCCGTGACGGCGATCGTCACGGGGAAGGTCGCGGCGCCGGTGCCCGACGCGGTTGCGACGATGCCGATCGTCTGCACAGTGCCGAACAGGGCCTGGCGGGCGCCGGTCGGCGTGATCTGCGCCTGCAGTCCGGGCTTCAGCGATGCGAGGTCGCTGCTTCCGACGGAGGCGTCGACGACCCACGCGGTCGGCGAGATGACCGTGATCTGCGCGCTGCTCGAGCCCGTCGAGCCGGTGCCGCCTGTCGAGCCGGCGCCGCCGGTCGAGCCGGTGCCGGCGCGCGAGGAGCCGGTCGAGCCCGTCGACCCGGTGGCGCCCGTCGAGCCACTCGAGCCGCTCTCGGTGGTGCCTGGGGTGAGGTTCACGGATGCGACGATCCCCGCGATCGGCGATGTCATGGTCGCCCCGGTCAGCGCCGACTGGGTGAGGGTCAGCTTCGCCTGCGCGGACGCGAGCTGCGCGTTCGCGGCGGCGACCGCCGTCGAGCCCGAGGCGGCGGACACCTGCGCCTGCGCCTGGGCGAGCGTGGCCTGCGCGAGATCGACATCGGCCTGCAGGGTGGCGGGGTCGATCGTGGCGAGCGTCTGCCCCGCCGTGACGGTGTCGCCGACCTTGACGTCGACGGTCTGCACGGTGCCGCTCGACGCGAACGAGAGGTCGGCTTGGTTCGCCGGCTCCAGCGTCCCCGTCGCGCTCACCGTCTGCTCGACGGTGCCCGTGGTCACCGTGTAGGTGCGATCGGCGGCTGCGGCCGAGGGCCGCATGATGGCGAAGGCGGTCACGCCCCCTGCGACAAGGAGCACGACCACGACCGCACTGACGATCGTGATCGGCCGGCGCCACCAGGGCCGCTTCGTGGGGGAGGGCGCTGGCGGAGAGTCGGGACTCGTCATCGGGGACCTTTCGGGCAAAGAAGTTCCAATGAGGAAACTAGGAGCGGTTCCGATCAACACGTTCAGCGCTCGCCAAGGATTCCCTATGACTCGCACAGGGTTCAGCCGAGAGCCTTCGCGCATCCGGTTGGTCGCGCCCGGGTAGCCTTGGTGGGTGAGCGCTTACGTCTCGGCGTTCGAGCTGTTCTCCATCGGCGTAGGACCCTCGAGCTCCCATACAGTCGGCCCCATGCGCGCGGCCGTCGACTTCGCCGTCCGTCTGCGATCGGCGGGCGTCATCGACCGTGTCTCCCGCGTGACATGCGACCTCTTCGGGTCGCTCGGCGCCACCGGACTGGGTCACGGCACCCCGGACGCGGTCGTCGCGGGGCTTCAGGGACTCCGGCCGGAGACCGTGGATCCGGATGCCGTGCGGTCGGCGTGGACCGACTGGCCCGAGGGGCGCGAGCTCCTGCTCGACGGCGTGCACGCTGTGCCGTTCGCGAAGGCCGACATCGCCTTCGTCCCCCGGACGAGACTCCCGGGTCATCCCAACGCGATGACGCTGAAGGCGTTCGACGCCGACGGCGCCGTCGTCGCCGAGGACACGTATTACTCCATCGGCGGCGGCTTCATCCGTCGCGACGGCGAGCCGCCGAAGCTCGACGCCCACGCCTATCCGTTCGACTACGGCAGCGCGGAGGAGCTTCTCGAGCTGTGCGACCTGAACGGCTGGACGATCGCCGAGGTCGCGCGGCGCAACGAGGAGTCGCAGCGCTCCGAGGCCGAGGTCGCCGCAGGCCTGGACGCGATCTGGGATGCGATGTCGGGATGCGTCGACGCCGGCCTTCACGCGGACGGCGTGCTGCCGGGCATGCTCAAGGTCAAGCGCCGGGCCGGATCCATCCGGGAGCAGCTGGACTCGATCGAGGCGCACCGGCATCGCGAGCTGCCGGGGGAGTGGCTCGGCGCCTTCGCGCTCGCGGTCAACGAGGAGAACGCGTCCGGCGGACGGGTCGTGACGGCTCCCACGAACGGGGCGGCGGGCATCGTCCCGGCTGTCGCGATGTACTGGTGGCGGTTCCTCGCCGACGCCGGCCTCGGCGCCGAGAACGCGGTCACGCCCTACGGCGAGCTCGTCGGCTCGGCCCTCCTCGGCTTCGGCGCGCACGCCTCGCTCGCCGCCGTCGGCGCGATCGATGACCCGGCGCAGCTTGCCGAAGCCAACCGCCGCCGCGGCATCCGCCGCTATCTCCTCACCGCAACCGCGCTGGGCTCGCTGTTCAAGGCCAACGCCTCCATCTCGGGCGCCGAGGGCGGCTGTCAGGCCGAGGTCGGCTCGGCGTGCGCGATGGCGGCCGGGGGTCTCACCGCCGTCATGGGCGGGACCAACCGGCAGATCGAGAACGCGGCCGAGATCGCGATGGAGCACCACCTCGGCCTCACGTGCGATCCGGTCGGCGGATTGGTGCAGATCCCGTGCATCGAGCGCAACGCCATCGCCGCATCCACCGCCGTCACGGCGGCCCGTCTGGCCCTGCGCGGCGACGGATCGCACTACGTGTCACTCGACACGGTGGTCGAGACGATGCGGCAGACCGGCATCGACATGTCCCACAAATACAAGGAGACGAGCGAAGGCGGTCTGGCCGTGAACGTCATCGAGTGCTAAGCCGTATCAGGGGGCGTGCATCCTGCTCCTCACCGTGAGAGGAGCGCACCATGGAACCCCAGGACGAGAGCGCGCCGGTCGCCGGAGCCCCCACCCTCGATTCACCCTCCGCCCCGCCTGCGGCGCCGGCCGAGTCGGGACCGCCCGTCGGGAGGGGAGTGACCGACGAGCGCGTCGCCGAGTACGAGAGCACCGCGGACGAGCCGGACAAACCGGGGCCGTTTCAGCGCTGGTACGACCATGTCACCGACGACTGGTCGCGCGAGAAGCCGTGGTACGAGCTGCCGAAGCCGCTGGGTCTGGCGCAGCTCATCGGCATCCGCGACACCCTCCGCCAGCACAACCTCTACGACACCAGCCGGCTCCCTGCCGTCAACCCGACGACGGCGCCGCCGTTCGAGGAGCGGTTCCTCACCGAGCGCACGCCGGACGGCAGCTGGAACGACCTCGAGCACCCCGAGATGGGCATGGCGAACACGCGCTTCGGCCGCAACGTCCCGCTCGAGAACACCGAGCGCGACGACGAACGGATGCTGATCCCGAACCCCCGGGCCCTCAGCCTCAAGCTGATGACCCGCGACAAGCTCAATGCCGCGACCGCGGGCAACGCGATCATCGCCTCGTGGCTGCAGTTCATGATCCACGACTGGTTCCGCCACGGCACGAGCCCCACCGACCGGCCCTGGGTCATGCCGCCGGTCGAGGGCGACACGTGGCCGACTCCGCCGGTGCAGGTCATGCGCGTGCCGGACGACCCGACCTCGCCGCCGGACGCCACGGGACCTCGCACCTGGATCAACACGAACACCCACTGGTGGGACGGCTCGTCGATCTACGGCAACGACCTTCCCACGCAGATGTTCCTGCGCGAGGGCGCGGGCGGCCGCCTGCGACTGGTGAATGGGCTCCCGCCCATCCCGGACGATCCGGCCAAGGACCCGACCCGCACTCCCGGCTTCTGGCTCGGCTTGGGAATGCTGCAGGCGCTGTTCACCCGCGAGCACAACGCCGTCGCCGACCACCTCGCCAAGACGCACCCGGACTTCGACGACGAGACGCTCTTCCAGAAGGCGCGGCTGGTCACCTGCGCCGTGATCGCCAAGATCCACACGGTCGAATGGACGCCCGCGGTGACGGCGCATCCCACCGCCGCCGAGGCGCTCCACGTCAACTGGTACGGGCTCGCCGGCGAGAAGCTGCACGACTTCGTCGCCGCGTTCTCGAAGAACGAGGCGCTGCGCGGCATCCCGGGCACCCACACCGAGGACTACGGCGTGCCGTACGCGCTGACCGAGGAGTTCGTCGCGGTCTACCGCATGCATCCGCTCGTGCCCGACGACTACGACTTCCGCGCGGCGAAGGATGACGCCCCCACGCTCGGAGCGAAGCAGTTCACCGAGCTCACCGGACCGCACGCCGTGCCGATCCTGCAGAACATCTCGCTCGGCGACCTTCTGTACACGTTCGGGACGATGAACCCGGGGCTCGTGACGCTGCACAACTTCCCTCGCGGCCTGCAGCAGTACACGCGGCCGGACGGCAAGATCATGGACATGGCGGCGCTCGACATCACGCGCTGCCGCGAACTCGGCGTTCCCCGCTACTGCGAGTTCCGCCGGCTGCTGCACCTGACCGTGCCCGAGACCTTCGGCGAGGTCACGAGCAACAAGGAGTGGGCCGCGGAACTCGAGGAGGCGTACGACGGCAAGCTCGAGGACCTCGACCTCATCCCCGGCGTCATGGCGGAGGATCTGCCGGAAGGTTTCGCCTTCAGCGACACGGCGTTCCGCATCTTCGTGCTGATGGCGTCGCGGCGCCTCAACAGCGACAGGTTCTTCACGGACGCGTTCACCGACGACGTGTACACGCCGGAGGGGATGCAGTGGGTGCGCGACGCATCCATGGGTGCCGTGCTGACCCGCCACTGCCCGGAGCTCGCACCGTACGTCGACAGCCTGCCGAACGCATTCGGCATCTGGGCGCGCGCCGGGAAGACCACGTAAGGGACACCGCGCGCGGCAGGGTCCAGGGTTACCCTGAACCCATGCCCGAACACGCCGCGCCGGCGAAGCGCCGGGGCCGGCCTCGTGGGAGGTCGGATGCCCGGCAGCGCATCGTCGCGGCCGCGACGGCGGAGTTCTCCGACCTCGGGTACGACGGCGCCACCATGCGCGGCATCGCCGGGCGGGCGGGAGTGGATGCTGCCCTGCTCCACCACTACTTCGGGACGAAGGCCGACCTCTTCGGCGAGATCGTCGGTGCGCCGATGCGTCCCGACCTGAAGATCCCCGAGATCCTCGCGGGTCCGCGGGACCAGGTCGGCGAGGCGATCGTGCGATACGTGCTGGATGCGTGGGAGCAGCCCGAGGCCCGTCGCCGCGGCATCCTCGTGATGCGCACCGCGATCGGCAACAAGGTCGCGACCCCGCTGCTGGCCGGATTCCTCAACCGCGAGCTGCTGGGCCGGATCGCGGCGGGCATCGGCGTCCCGGATGGGGAGCTGCGCGCCTCGCTGGTCGCGACCCAGGTCGCCGGCCTGCTCCTCGCGCGGTACGTCCTCCGGCTCGCGCCGTTGGCCGACGCCTCCGTCGACGAGCTCGTCGCATGGGTCGCGCCGAGTGTGCAGCGGTACCTGGATGCGCCGTCCCCTTGAACCAATTCATCACGCGGTGAATTATTGAGCCGGAGGCGATCATGCGCGCGATCATGCTCAAGGAGTTCCAGGAACTGCGCCGGGATCGGCGCACGCTCGCCCTGCTGATCGTGATGCCGCTGCTGCTGCTCATCATCTTCGGCTATGCGGCGAACTTCACCGTCGAGAACCTGAGCGTCGCGGTCTACGGACCGAGTGCGGACGACGTCACGAAGCTCATCGACGGCAATGCGCAGCTGAAGGACCACCTCACGGTCGTCGTCACCGACCCGAGTGGGACCAAGGACGACGCGACGACGGAGCTCCGCGACGACAAGGCGGATGTCGCGATCTACGCCGTGCCGGGCTCCGGCGCTCTGACGGCCGACGTCTCCATCGACGGCTCGAACCTGTTCGCCGCCCAGGCGGCAAAGACGATCTTCGCCGAGGTGCAGCAGCAGCTGGCGATGCAGACGGCGAAGGCGCAGGCATCCGCCCCGCCCGGGACCACGGTGCCGGTGCCGACGCTGACCGTCAGCATCCTGTTCAACCCCGACCTCAAGACCTCGTGGGTCATGATCCCGGCGATCATCGGCCTCATCCTGACGTTCATCGGCACGATCATCACGTCGATCGGCCTCGTGCGCGAGCGTGAGGCAGGCACGTTCGAGCAGCTGGCGGTCATGCCGCTGCGAGCCGGCTCCGTCGTCCTCGGCAAGATCACGCCCTACTTCCTGCTGGCGTGCTTCGACATGGCGCTGATCACCACGCTCGGGCTGCTGCTGTTCGGCGTGCCGTTCAACGGCAGCCCGTGGATCTTCGCCGTCGGGGCGGGACTGTTCCTGTTCGTCGTGCTCGGGCTCGGCGTGCTGATCTCGTCGGTCTCGCGCACGACGGGGCAGGCCATCCAGCTCGCGTTCCTGATCCTGCTGCCGCAGATCCTCCTGTCCGGCATGATCTTCCCGCTGTCGGCGATGGCCGCCGGCGTCCGGTGGATCGGCTACCTCCTGCCGCTGACGTGGTTCACGATGGTCTCGCAGGGCGTGATGATCCGCGGCGCGGGATGGGACTCCCTGTGGTTCCCTGTGATGATCCTCGCCGTGATGGCGATCGTCATCTTCGGGCTGGCCGTCGTGCGCCTCGGCCGCAGCATCTCTCCGGTGCATCAGAGGAAGGTCGCCGGGCACGCCCCCGAGCAGTCCACCGAGAAGGTGACTGCGTGATCCTCGGCGTCGAGCGCGTCGGCGTCCGGTTCGGTCAGGTGCACGCCCTGACCCATGTCACACTCGCCGCGCATCCCGGTGAGGTGACGGCGGTCGTCGGCGGCGACGGCGCGGGCAAGACGACCCTCCTCCGGGTGCTCGCGAACCGCGTCCGTGCGAACGTCGGGGAGGTGCGCACCGTCGACCGCTCCCGCATCGGGTATCAGCACGCGACCTCGGGCGTGTGGCCGTCGATGACGGTGGACGAGAACGTCGCGTTCGTGGGCCGGTCGTACGGGATGGCGGCATCCGCGATCCGGTCGCGGTCGTCGCTGCTGCTCGGACGCGCGGGGCTCGAGGGTGCGCGCCGAAGGCTCGGCAGAGAGCTCTCCGGAGGGATGCGGCAGAAGCTCGGATTCGTGCTGGCGATCCTGCACGAGCCGGACCTGGTGCTGCTCGACGAGCCGAGCACGGGGGTCGATCCGGTGAGCCGGGTCGAGCTGTGGCGCCTCATCTCCGCGACCGCCGGCGAGGGGACCACGGTCGTCATGTCGACGACGTATCTCGACGAGGCGCAGCGGGCGGCATCCGTCCTGGCGCTCGAGGGCGGACGGATGCTGGCATCCGGCACGCCCGACGACATCGTCGCCGCAGTGCCGGGGCGGGTCGGACTCCTCCCTTCGTCTGCCGCGCCGCCCGCCGCTGTGGCGGGACGTGCGTGGCGGCGGGGGAGAGCACGTCACGTCTGGATCCCCCCGGGGGTGGATGCCGACGGCGCCACGATCCTCGATCCGCCGGACTTCGAGGATTCCCTCATCGCGCTGTCGCTCGCGACCGGAGGCGGCGGCGGCGCGCAGGTCGAGCAGGCTCCGGTGGGCAGGGCGGCGTGGCGGTCGGCGCACCCCGAGGGCTCGCGGGAGGGCCGGCACGAGGCCGCAGCCCCCAGCGAGACGCGCCGTGGCGGCGGGGCGACGGCGACCGCGCGCGAGGTGGTCAAGCGGTTCGGACGCATGACCGCGGTCGACGACGTGAGCCTCGAGGTGCACCCGGGCGAGATCGTGGGGCTCATCGGCGCCAATGGTGCAGGCAAGACCACCCTTCTGCGGATCCTGCTCGGGCTCGAACGCGCCGACGGGGGCGATGTCTCCCTGTTCGGGCGCGCTCCGGACAACGCCTCGCGCCGACGGCTCGGCTACGTTCCGCAGGGGCTCGGCCTCTACACGAGCCTCAGCGTCAAGGAGAACGCCGCCTTCCTCTCGCGCGTCTACGGGGCTCGGGCGCCGCAGCTCCCGCCCGCGCTGCGCGAGGTGCGGTCGAGCGTCGTCGCCGGCATCGGGCTCGGCCGAGAGCGGCAACTGGCATTCGCGCTGGCACTCAGCCACAGCCCGGAGCTGCTCGTGCTCGACGAGCCGACCTCGGGCGTCGACCCCATCGGGCGCGCCCGACTCTGGGACACCATCCACGCCCAGGCGGAAGCCGGCCGTGCGGTCATCGTGACGACGCACTATCTGCAGGAGGCCGAGCAGTGCAGCCGGCTCGTCCTGCTCGCGAACGGCCGCGTCGCCGAGCATGGCACGGTCGCGGATCTCGTCGGCTCGGCGACGGCCCTGCTCGTCCGCAGTGCCGATTGGCAGGCGGCCTTCGCCGCCCTCGACAGGTCGGACATGCCGATCATGCTCAGCGGCCGCGACATCCGGGTCGCGGGGCGCGCTGACGATACCCCTTCCCTGCGTCGCCGCGTCGCGCAGGCGCTCGGCGGCATCCCCGCCGAGGTGCGATCCGTGCCGGCGACGCTCGAGGAGACGGTCGTGCTGCTCGACAGCGACTCGCGCGCGTCCGCCACGCGCTGAAGCCGGGGCCGGTCAGCGCTCGTCGCGCGGAACCCGCAGCTTCGCCGTCAGGCGCTGGAGATCGGCGAGCTCGGCGTCGTCGAGCCGCGACATCCGGGCCGCGATCGTGACCCCGTGCCGGGCCGCGAGGGCGGTGAAGCGGTCGGCCGCCTCCTCCGTCGCCGTCACGAGGGCGCCGCGTCCGTCCTCCGGATCGGGGCACTTGGTGAGGAGCCCGCGTGCGACCATCCGCTCGACCAGGCGTGACACGCTCGGCTGGCTGATCAGCATGTTGGCGGTGACCGTCCGAAGGCGCGCGGTCGTGTCGGGGGATCGCATGACCGTCAGCAGCACGTCGTACTCGCCCTGCGACAGCTCGGTGCCCTCGAAGTCCGCTGAGATCTCCTCGAACACCTCGTGCTGCGCGCGGAAGAGGCTCTCCCAGGCATCGACGGCGAGGCGGCGGTCGGTCATGGATTCACTGTAGCGGCGCCCTCTCTAGCATGGACCCATGCAGCGGATGCGGCGGTTTCGGGCGGCTCGAGGGGCGATGCGGTGGCTCGCCGTCGTCGCGGGGGTGGCGGCATCCATCGCCCTCTTGACGTCGCCGGCGATCGCGCGGACCACCCCATCCGCGGGTGTGGTCGTCGCGGGGGTCGACGACTTCTCGTTCGCGAGCATGGACGCCCGGTACACGCTCGGGCGCGCGAAGGACGGCACCAGCACGCTCACCGTGGTCGAGACGTTCGTCGCGGACTTCCCGGCAACGGATCAGAACCACGGGATGCGGCGCAGCATCCCCGATTCGTACAACGGCCAGCCGCTGTTCCCGAAGCTCGTCTCGATCACCGACGGGCAGGGGAACCCGCGCGAGTCCGAGACCGACAGCAGCGACGGCACGTTCACGATGACCTCGCGCTCGCCGCAGTTCGTGCACGGGCCGCAGACCTACGTCTTCACCTACACGCTGCGCAACGTCACGTGGACCTTCGCCGACACCGGAGCCGACGAGTTCTACTGGGACGTCAACGGCGTCGACTGGCCGCAGACGTTCGGCCGCGTGACGACGACACTGACGATGGATGCGTCGCTCGCCGCGGCGCTCACCGGGCAGCAGGCCTGCTACCACGGTCCGCAGGGGTCGACCCATCGGTGCGACATCACGGTGACGAAGACCTCGGGCGGCGCGACGGCCGCGGCCGGCATCGCGGATGTGCCGCCGCACGAGACGCTCACGATCGCCGTCGGCTTCGCCAAAGGCACGTTCGTCCTCTTCGACAGCTCGCCCTTCGGATCGCCGTGGGGCTGGATCCAGCTCGTGGCACTCGTCGGCGTGTTCGGGATGCTCGTCGCAGCCGTGGTGGTCCGCATCCGCCGGCTGCGCGACGATCCGGGACGGCCGACCATCATCGCGGAGTACGAGCCCCCTGCGGGCTTCGACGCGGCACTGAGCGCGGCCCTTCTCACCCGGACGTCGAAGGTCGTCCCCGCCGAGGTGCTCGAGCAGGCGGTGGCGGGCAGCATCCGGATCGTCGAGGTCGAGCACGGGGTGTTCGGCCGGACCCGGCTGCAGGCGGAGCTCATCGATCGAGCGCGCGCGGATGTGGACGGTCGGATGCTTCTGGACGGCATGTTCGGCTCCGATACCGTGTTCGTATTCGGCAGACAGAACAGCGCCTTCGCCGCCGCGGCTCGCAAGGTGTCGTCGTGGGCGTCGGCGCAGCTGCGCTCGCGGGGTCTGCGGCGGGCGGTGCCGCCTCGGGTGCGCGCGGTCCCGATCCTGCTCGCCTGGCTCTTCGCCGCCGTCGTCATCGTCTCGGGCATCGCGGCGATCGGGGCGGGAGTGGCGGGGATCTGGGTCATCGCCGCGATCATCGTGTCGGTCGCGTGCGCCGTCGTGACGGCGGGCCTGCTCTCCCGCCGGCCGCTGTCGGCTGCCGGTGCCGAGGCCCGTGACCACCTCGAGGGCCTGCGCGTGTTCATCGAGTGGGCGGAGGCCGACCGCATCCGGATGTTGCAGTCCCCGCGCGGTGCAGAGCGCGTGCCGATCGACGTGAACGACGCCGCACAGATGCTCAAGCTCTATGAGAAGCTCCTGCCGTTCGCGGTGATCTTCGGCCAGGAGCAGGAGTGGGCCAGACAGCTCGTCGTGCTGTACGCGGCGACGGGTGTCGCCGGTCCGTACTGGTACGTCGGCATGAACGGCTTCGACGCGTCGACGTTCTCGTCCCAGGTCGGCACGCTGTCGGCGGCCGCGGCATCCTCGTCGTCGACGTCCGGCGGCTCCGGCGGAGGCGGCGGCGCGGGCGGCGGCGGTGGTGGTGGGGGCGGCGGCGGGGTGTAGCTGCGGCATCGCGCGGGTCGCGACGCCGCTAGCGTTGGATGCATGCCGTGGCTGGAGATGACCCTTCCCGAACTCGAGTCCTACCGTCCCGAGGTGCGTGAGCCCGCGGACTTCGACGACTTCTGGCGGACCACGATCGCCGACGCGCGCGCGGCAGGCGGCGACGTCGTCGTCGAGCGCGCCGAGACGCCGCTGACCGCCTTCGACGTCTTCGACGTCACCTTCCCCGGCTTCGCCGGCGACCCCGTCAAGGGGTGGTTCATCGTGCCGGCCGGCGCGAGCGAGCCGCTGCCGGCGGTCGTCGAATTCCTCGGGTACGGCGGCGGCCGCGGTCTGCCCACCGAGCGCCTGCAGTGGCCCGCCGCGGGCTTCGCGTACTTCCTCATGGACACGCGCGGCCAGGGCTCTGGATGGGGGATGGGTGGTCACACGCCCGATCCGCACGGCGCGGGCCCCTCCACGCCGGGCTTCATGACGCGGGGCATCGAGCGCCCCGCCGACTACTACTACCGTCGCGTCTTCACCGATGCGGTCCGTGCGGTGGATGCCGTGCGCACCACGCCCCAGGTCGACCCTGCTCGCGTCGCCGTGACGGGAGGCAGCCAGGGCGGCGGGATCACCCTCGCGGCCGGGGCACTCAGCGATGGGCTCGTCGCCGTCATGCCCGATGTCCCGTTCCTCTGCCACTTCGAGCGCGCCGTGGGTCTCACGGACAACTTCCCCTATGAGGAGATCGTCCGCTACCTGGCCGTGCACCGGGGTGCGGCATCCCGGATCTTCGACACGCTCTCGTACTTCGACGGCGCGAACTTCGCGCGCCGCGCGTCCGCGCCGGCGCTCTTCTCGGTGGCCCTGATGGATCAGACCTGCCCTCCGTCGACGGTCTACGCGGCCTTCAACCGCTACGCCGGAGCGCGGGAGATCTCGGTGTATCCGTACAACGACCACGAGGGCGGTCAGGCCTACCAGTGGCTCGAGCAGGCGGCATTCCTGCGCGCGCGTCTAGCACTCACCGCCGCGGGATGACCGCACGAGCCCACATGAGGACATGAGAAAGGGCCGATCGGAGAGGCTCCCGATCGGCCCTTGTCCCTTGCACCAAGAGTGTCCTGCAATCACATGTCGGCAGCTGCCACAGCAAAACAACTACCGTGTTCACACTCTATAACGGAACGGTAACGAGGGGAAGAGGTCGGCGTTATGTTTTCGTGACTTCTTGAGCGGCGGCTGTCCGTGGCCACCGAACTTGTCACCGGGGCCAGGGATTCTGTCAGCGTGGCCATGAGCGTGTCACCGTGGCCATGTGGTTTGTCGCAGGACGGCGCGTCGCGAGTGTCGCGGGTCGGCGGTGGGCGTACGGTAACGGCCACGAGCGCGTTACCGAACACGTGTTGTCAGGGCTCACCATCCTCGATCTGAGAGGACTCCGGCAGGTGATTCTGACCACCGTCGCGCCGTCCGACCACACGAGGTCGGAACTCCGCGGTGCGGCGGTCGAGGTGAAGCACAACGGTCGACTGCGTGACATCGACGCAGCCCAGGTCGGCGAGTTCGCTTTGGATCAGTTGCAGCCGGTCCGGATGTCGAAGGCGTACCCGGGTCGGAAGAACTATTCAGGCGTGTACTGGGCGCGGACGACCGGGCGTCATCACTGGTTCGAATCGTTGCACGAGAAGACCGCGCTGATGACGCTGGACCGAGATCCGTCGGTGGTGGAGATTGTCACGCAGCCGTTCAGACTCGCCGGGGCGAGCTTGAGGCGGTCGCACGTACCAGATGTCCTCGTGAGAAAAGGCGACGGCTCGCTGACTGTCGTGGATGTCCGGCCGCGGGAGCGGATCAAGGATCGCGATGCCGAGCTGTTCGCGTTGACGAGCGGGTGGGCGGCCGCTCTCGGGATTGAGTATCGACTCTTCGCTGATCTGACGCAGGTGCAGGACTGGAACCTTCGGCTGCTGTCCGGATACCGGTATTCGCGCTGGGCGTGTCCTACTTCCCTTGCGGTGACCTTGGCTGCGCATCGCGGCGAGACGCGGGCGCTGGCGGACTGGATGCCGATGTTCGACGAGGAGCCCGGCCGGGGGAGAGGGCTGCTTCTCGGGGCGATCTGGCATGGCGCGCTTGAGGTGGATCTGTCACGACGACTCGAGCTCGAGGCTTCTGCGATGTGCAACGGGAGGGGTTGGGAGTGAAGTTGCAGCTGGGTGACGAGCTCGTGTGGGACGGGGTCCGGTTCGAGCTCATCGCAATCGACGCGAAAGCCGCGCGTTTGCGGGCGACCGATGAAGGGTTCATACGCGAGGTACTCGTCTCCGAACTCCAACACGATCCCACGGTTGAATGGCCGGGTACCTCGTTGAGGCCGGTGCGCACGTTCGACGACAAGCAGCTGGCTGTGTTGCCGCCCGAGCAGCGGCGCAAGGTGGAGATCTGGTTGCCACACGTAGTCCGGCTTGACGAGTTTTTGAGGACGAACCGACGGACCGCGGGCGAGCGGATGTTGTTCGTCCGCGAGATCGCGCAGCAGGTCGGCGCTCGACTGCCGGCAGGATCGGTCGACATGCGGACGGTCTGGCGGAAGCTGGAGGCGTACCGCTCGTTCGGTGCCCTCGGTCTGGTCAACAAGCGCTATCGGGAGAAGACGCCCTTCCGGCGAGACCCCTTGCTGCTTGAGATCGTCGCCGAGGTCTGCAGGCAGGCCGACAAGCAATCCACCGGAACGCAGGGGCGAATCGCCGACGACATTCGCTATGCGATCGCTGATCGCTACGCCGATGGCCCCCCTTTCGAGGTTCCTAGCGACCGCACGTTGCGGCGGATCGTCAGCGAGATGCCTCGCGCGAAGCACCTGACGCGATCGGCGAAGACGCGTGCGTCGCTCGCGAATCGTCCGCGGGACGCGTTCGGCCAGCACGAGTCGCCTCGGCTGGGGGAGCACGTGCAGATCGACTCGACGAAGTTCGATGCGGAGATCATGCTGGATGACGGCCGTGTGACGATGCGTGGCGGCACGGAGCGTCCGGAGTTGACGATCCTGCTCGAAATCCGTAGCCGGACACCGCTCGCGGCAGTGGTCCGGGCGGGCGGAACGAAAGCGGCTGATCTTGTGACGTTGCTGGCTCGCGCGTTGACGCCGTACGAGCTGCGGCCGCAGGGGGCGCGGGAGACTCGGGAATTGGTGTCCGCCGCGTGGGCGGACCCTCATGGGATCTCGCAGGAGGAGTTGGATCGGTTCCGGTTGATGATGCCGGTGATCTTCCCGGAGAACATCACGGTGGATCACGGGAAGATCTTCACGTCTCGGGCGTTCACGGAAGCGTGCGCCCGGTTGGGGATCTCGATCATCGAGTGCAACCCGTACACCCCGACGGGGAAGCCGCACGTGGAGGCGAACTTCGGGACCATCGGTGAGCAGTTCGCGCAGTACCTGCACAGCCATGTCGGCCGCAGCGTCGAGCACCGGGGAAAGGACACCGCCCCGCATCCCGCGCCCACACTGCTGCAGGTGCAGGAGCTCCTGGACGACTGGATCGCGGTGCATTGGATGCACCGCCCGCATGACGGGCTGCGCGACCCGCTGCGCCCGAAGCGGAAGATGACCCCGATGGAGACAGTGAAGATGCTGCGGGAGATCACTCCGGAGCTGCCGATCCCGTTCGGGCGGGAAGAGTACATCAGCCTGTTGCCGCGGGAGGAACGCACCCTGCAGGACTACGGCATCAACGTCGGGCTGCGCCGGTACACATCACCACGGCTGAGGGATATCGCAGCGGTCACCCCGAAGGTCGCCGGCCGCAAGTGGACGCTGCGGCGAGACCCGTTCAACATCTACACGATCTGGCTTGAGTTCGGCGAAGAGTTCGTCCCGTTGACGTGGACGTCGGGCGACGTGCAGATGCCGTTCCGAGACGAGGTCCTTCGCAGCCTCCGCGCGACAGACGGGACAGCCCGCGTCGACACGTCACGGGAGTCGGCGGCGTTGAAGGAGGGTCTGCGTCGCGGCAGATACGGTGACCCGACTGCCGCGCGTGCGGATACGCGGGCGCGGGCGTCGATGACGGACCCGATGGCGCTCACCAGCCACATCCATGACACACTGCCCGCCCGATCGACGGCTGGCGACGACGACGAAGAAGTGGCACCCGACCCGCGGTTCCGCCGCACGGGAGGCAACGGCTTCCTCGACGGCGCCGGGGACGCGGCGGCTGTGGGGGACCCCGGCGACGAGGCCCTCTGGGTGGAGTCGGGTGGGTTCACCGGTCAGAGCGATCCGGTGCGGGAGCGTCTCGATGATTGATCTCGACGTCGCGACCCTGCGGAAACCGAACTGGCAGACCAAGGAGGGGTGGGCGGACTTCGTCGCCGAACGCCTCGACGAGCCCGGGCTTCTCACCCGCACCCAGCTCGACGCCCTGACCGATTCGCAGCGGATCGACTACTGCATGCGGCGGTTGGAGTACATGGAGAACGGCCGCATCTCCCTGACCGCGCAGGTGCGAAACATCCGCGACGAGCTCCGGTTGAGGATGGTCGCGAACGCGAGTAAGCGTGGGGGAAAGCTCGGCATCATCGTGAACGGGGTACCGAACACGGGGAAGTCGACGACGGTGACCTGGCTCGCGAAGGAGTTCGAGATCCGCCGTCGGGAACGCGGGAACCCGCGCGGGATGAACAGCCCGATCCCCGTGATCTACGTGTCCACGCCGGCGGACTGCACACCGAAGTCCCTGCTTAAGGAGTTCCACGCGTTCTTGGGGCGGCCGACACGGCCGCGGATGACCGCGCCGGAGCTGCTGAACGATCTCGCCGAGGTCGTCGCGGACTGTCACACCGATCTGATCGTCATCGACGAGATCCACAACCTCAAGCAGAACCGGCCGGGCGCGAAGGACGCGACGAACTATCTGAAGCAGCTGTCCGAGAAGTGCCAGGCCACGTTCGTGTACGCCGGTGCGAACGTGGAGAAGTCAGGGCTGTTGGACGGCGGGTGGGCGGCGCAGGTCGCGACACGGTTCCGGATCATGGACCTCACTCCTCCGCCGCTGAAGGGCCAGGGAAGCTTCGACCGGTGGGCGGCGCTGCTGGAAGACCTCGAGGCCAACACGAAACTCGTCAGCCAGTCGCCCGGCAAGATCCTCGACGACGCGGCCCTGCTGTGGGATGCAACGCACGGGTGCGTCGGGGAGGTCGCAGGAATCATCCAGCTCGCGACTATCGAGGCAATGGAGTCCGGCACCGAGCGGCTGCGGTTCACCCGACTCCGCACCGTGATCGATGACGACCGTCGCCGGCGAGCGGCCCGAGAACCCGAGCTGGTCCCGGTGGCATGAAGCTCCCACCCCGCCTGCCCATCCCGGTCCGCCCGCTTCCCGGCGAGACGGTGGTGGGGTACACCGGCCGGCTCGCGCACGCCAACGCGCTCTCGTTCCAGGACCTGAAACTGCACATCCGCGACCTGGGCGGACTGTCGGTCACGAAACCCAACGTGGAGAGGGTTCCCGAGATCGTAGAAGCGCTCGGCGGGCTCCCACAGGGCTACTTCGCCACGGATGCGCGTCGGCACGGCATGTGCGTACGATGCAGCCACTATGAGTGGCGGCCGTCCCGCTGCCGGTCGTGTTCACGACCGCAGACGCCGCGGACCGAGTGTCGCCGGTGCGCGGCGGGCGCGGCCACAACGACACGGCGTCGCGGGGGAGCGGTCTGTCTTCACCATCGGCGCTGGCACGTGGACGGCCGCGATATCGACCTTCGGGAGCATCCCGAGTACGGCCGCGCGGAGCGTTGGTTGAGCGGGAAGCTCTGGCTGCGGGGCATCGCCCTCCACACCGGCGAACTGCAACTCGCCGTACGGCTCATTCTCGCCGCTCTCGACGACGTTGACGGGATGGCCGCGCCCGCGCGGCGGGCAATGGGTTTCGAGGTCGCCCTCGACGGCTCGTACGAGGACGCTCTGCTCTGCGCCTATCCGGAAGCGGTTGCGCTGACCGGGATCCTCATCGATCCCGAGTTCCTCCGCTGCCTCCTCACGCCTCGATTCACCGCCGTCGATCAGGTCGAGATCATGCAGGCGGCGGTCGCCGGCGTCCTCCACGGCGTCGGTGGCCGTGCCCTGCACGAGACCGCGACGATGGTCGTCGACCGCAGCCGCGAGGCGATAATGATCGCCTACGGAGCCGTGAAAAGCTACGGCGTGAAGACCATCCGCTGCGACTTCGACAAGGCGCTGATCGCCTCCGCCCGCTCCACGCGTGCATGCCTGCTCCGCCACCTCGACACCGTTCGCGTTCCCAGCGGGTGGCAAACACCCCTCTGGTGGCCTGCTCCGCCGACCGGCGTCCTAAACCGTGCCAACCTCAAACCCGACATCGATCCTCTGCTGTCGAGCGGCGAGTTCCGCGCAATCGCCGACGCGTGAGGTCGATCGCAGCGCCCTCGACTGGGCGGGGTCAGCGGTCGCATCGGGTCAGTGCCACCGGTAAGTCGGGGTTCGCATCGCCGTGGCGGCGGTGCATGATTCTTCACGTGGGGCTGAATGCGGAAGCAGAGACGACCGGGCAACCGGAGGAGCTTCGAGCGCTCCTGGACAGGTTCGCGCCCGACTGGCCTCCGCTTCTCGACGTTGGCGCGGGATGGAGCCCGCTGCTCATCCAGCTGGACCGCCGTCTGTGCGAGATCGCACCCAACTACGTACTCCACCAATGCAAGTCGAAGTTCGGCGCCCTGAGCTTCTACGCGCAGCCAAGCGATGATCCTTCTGTCTACAACGAGGAGTTCGTCGAGGCGATCCGCGCCGCCGAGTGGGAAAGCACCCGCACTTGTGAGGAATGCGGTGCGCAAGGCGCCCAGTACGTGATCCGCCTGTGGGCGTGGACTCTCTGCCCCACGCACGCGGCCGACAAGGACACCGTGTCCGAAGTCGAGCATCCGGCGGGCCGCTGAAGTCTAGCGTTCCGCTATACCGCACTAGATTTCGCTACACTCGCCGTCGCGTTCGATCGAGCGTCTACGAGCGCTGTGAGCTCGTCGCGCTCCGCGGTCGCGAGCCGACCGTCTCGGTGCCCGTTGGAGATGGCCTGGAGGAGCAGGTAGGTCGGCGTCCCGGAACGCGCACATTGACGGATCGCCGTCGCCAATTTCACGATCGGCACCTCACGCCACCAGGTGATCTGCTCGGCGCGGAGCTCCTGGCGGCGAACCACGTATTGGACCCCGCCACTTCGTCGGATCCTTCGCTGCGCGCCGACGGTGACATGGATCCGTCCCGGGTTGATGTCGCTGACCTCGAAGAGATCCAGCGCGGTCTCGTGGCTCAGGGCAGCTTCCGGAGCGCCGGTCCACAGCACGGCCCGCATGTAGGGGTCGGCCTGGTCGAACGGGTACTTCACGAACCGGTAGACACCGTACGAGGCGTGTTCAAGGGTGCCGCGAACGGCGAGTTGATTGAGCGCGCGGCGGGTGACGCCGAGTCCTTCTGCTTGGCTTGCGGTGACGTAGCCGTGCTGACCCGACGCGGCCTCCCACAGCACGTCCCGGGCCAGTGCATTCGATGCCACGTCAAAACACTACCGATTCCGTGGACATTCTGACCATCAGTCGCCGTGGCTTCTGTCCTCGAATCTGTCATCGTCCTCGAGAGCTTCCTCAATGAGCCGCGCGCCGAACTCCGCCGCCTCCGCGCCATAGAGGGTGCGATCTCCCGGCTGAGGATCGGGTCCCTCGAGCGCGAGTTCCTCTGCGGTCATCTCCTCCCACGCGCGGATCCTCGCCGCCCGCTCGGCCTGGAACCGTCGCGAGTGAGCGCGGAACACCTTGCCGACCCGCAGACTGCGTTCGACGCCGCGCTCCCAGCTGATCCAGCCGCGTCGCCTCCACTCGATGGCGGCGTGAATCCGGAAGTCTCCGATGAGCTGGCGTCGCTCGCGGTAGTCGAACTCGTCAGCGATGGACGACGGGATGCCGCCGGTGTCGGGCATGAGCTCGAGGAACAGCTCCGAGAACGTCGGCCCCATGCCTGTGCGACGTCGGGTCTGGGCGATGAAGATCGCGGCAGCCAATCCCCACTCGTCGGCAGTGTCGGTTCCGGTGAAGGACGCGAACACGTCTACCCAGGGAGTCGGCGGCGGGCCGTCAACAGACCTCCACCAGACCGGACGCGGATCGATAGCCACCAAGACCTCGACAATCACGGCCGACGGTGCAGGAGCTGCGGCCCGACGGTCGGCCTCAGTCGGCGGGTCGCAGCAGCACACGTGCAAGCCGACATTCCGCGCGAGCGCGGCGGTCGAGAAAGAAGAGATTGTTTCGTATGGCCACCTGGATTATGCCATACCGACTAGGCCATACGGGAGCACGCATCTCGAAACGCTGGATGGATGGCGAAGCGCACCCGGCCCGACGAGGCGGCGTGGAGCGCGTACGCGAGCGACTTGGCGGTGAATCTCCACCGGATCCGTCTCGAGCGCGGCTTGAGCCAGGAGGACGTCGCCTACGCCGCGGGCCTCACCCGGTACACGTACCAGAAGTACG
Organism: Microbacterium sp. sgz311019; assembly: GCF_056135325.1. NCBI lineage: Bacteria > Bacillati > Actinomycetota > Actinomycetes > Micrococcales > Microbacteriaceae > Microbacterium > Microbacterium sp. sgz311019. Next base: position 113,648 of record NZ_JBWAXO010000011.1, read on the forward strand.
AGAAGGGTGAGTCGAAGCCTGGGATGCCGGCGAACCCCACCATCCGTACCTTACTCGCGCTCTGCCAAGCGCTTGATGTCACGCTCGTCGACCTGCTGCCGGCGACCCCCGACCTTCGCCTGCGATGAGCGTGCGTGATAGATGGCATGTGCCCCGTCCGGAGTAGCGGGGTCGTGACAAGTACGCTTTTCCTCGCTCGCTGACCTGTACCCGGAACTCGATGCAGTCGGCCGATCTTCCCGTTTGAGGAGCTGAGCGGCATTCGGCTGGTCGTCGGCCGCGGGGCGCTCTTGTCGTCGCGGCTGACGGGCAGCTAGCCGTTGATCCTTCGTGGAAACAGCCAGAGGTCAGCCGCATTGAGTGCTTACGTCTCTACCCAAATCGCGCGGCGAACTGCGCATTGATCGAGTGCAACACACACGCCGGTGTCCGTTCCCACTCCATCCGGCAGGTTCTCACTGATCCGGAGATCTTCTCGCTCGATCCGAGAATTCATCCTCTGACCTCAAAGAAGGTCGGCGCGCCTCGAGCTACCCCTGTATGGCTGGCGTACCGAGATCGACCGCCTCACGAGCACAGGGCTTCTCCAGTGATGCGACGGGCGGCGCGAGCCGCCCGACCGTCGGCCGGTGCGGGGAGCGCGACGTCTTCCACACGAGGACTCCGTTCTGCGGCTGAGGAGCACCGCTTCCTAGAAGGCTGGCCGCTGGCATCGCCGATCTGTGACCGTCAGGGGTGGTGGCTGTCACGCATCTAGCCCCTGGCCGGTCATCTTCTTCGAGGGGCGATCCTCGCCGCTTGAGGAGGATGGACCATGAATGTCATCAGCACATCGACGCGCGGGGCGCTCAGGCCGGAGAGGCGGACAGCATGCGTGTCGCGGTGATTGGCGGCACCGGGCTGATCGGCTCTCAGGTCGCTGCGACTCTGGATGCCGACGGCCATGAGGTGGTGACCGCCGCCCGGTCGACGGGCGTCAACTCGTACACCGGCGAGGGACTGGCCGAGGCGCTCGACGGTGCGCAGGTCCTCGTCGACGTCTCGAACGAGGGATATCAAGACGAGGCTGCGGCGAAGGAGTTCTTCTACAACTCCACCCTTAACCTGATCACCTACGGTGCCGCGGCCGGGGTCACTCACCATGTGGCGCTATCCGTGGTCGGCACCGATCGACTGGCGCGCACGGAGGGCGGGTACTTCGTCGCGAAGGCGATGCAGGAGGAGCTCATCCGCTCAGCCGGTCATCCCTTCACCATCGTGCATGCAACCCAGTTCTTCGAGTTCATCCCGCTCATCGCTGATGCCGGCGCTGATCATCACGTCGTGCGACTGGCGAATGCACTGTTCCAGCCAATGGCTGCCGCCGATGTCGCCACGGCCGTCGCCGGCGTTGCTGTCGGGGATCCGAAGAACACCACGGTCGAGTTCGCCGGCCCGGAGCGGTTCCGGCTGGATGAACTCGTGCACCGGACGCTCCGGGCGCGCACGGACATGCGATCGGTTGTCGTCGATCCGCTGGCTCGCTACTTCGGTGCGCAGCTCGAGGAAGACGAGCTGCTTCCGGGTCCTGACGCCACGCTCGCTCCGACGACGTATGAGGAATGGTTCGCGAATGGCGGGCGGGCGCTCGATCCGCTCACGGGCACGTGGACAACGCCGCCGACGCCGGCGCCGCTGCTGCCCCGCGGAGGCGTCTCCACGGGAGGGGCGCGGTCATGACCGTGGGGGGATCAACGGTGCCCACGATCGTCCTGATCCATGGGTTCTGGGTCACCCCGCTGATCTGGGAGCAGTGGAAGGAGCATTACGAGGCGAAGGGCTACCGGGTGCTCACTCCTGCGTACCCGGGCCTCGGTACCGACGTCGAGGCGCTGCGTGCCGATCCTGCGCCGATCGAGCGGCTCAATGTCAGGGACATCGTCACCAGCCTTGAGCAGCTGATCAGAGGGCTCGAGGAGCCGCCGATCATCATCGGTCATGCGGCCGGCGGCGCCTTCGCTCAGATTCTTCTCGATCGTGGTCTCGGACAGGCCGGAATCGCGATCAACTCGGCACCTCCCCAACCCTTGGGCGTGACGCCGTTCTCTGGGGTCGCCCCATCCCTGCCCGTGCTGCGAAGCCTCGCCGACCGCCACCGTCCCGGGTCGCTGACCGCACAGCAATGGTCGACGATCTTCACGAATACGATGACGGAGCAGGAGTCGCGTGGGCTCTACGAGCGCCACCACATCCCGGCGTCGGGTCGGCTGGTGTGGGACAGCACGCTGGCGAGCATCGGCGTTGGTCGCGACGGCATTCATGTCGACTACCGCAATGACACGCGTGCTCCGTTACTGCTCGTCTCTGGCAGGCGAGATCTCCTCTACCCACCGAAAGTCGGCGAGGCGAACGCGAGCCGCTACAACTCCGATGCCATCACCGAGCACATCGAGTTCGACGGTCCACACCTGCTGATCGCTGCACCGAACTGGACGACCGTCGCCGACTTCGTCCTGGACTGGGCGCTGACCCCGAACGTCACCGCTGCGGGACACGCCTGGGCGGTCGATCCGTCGCTGACATCGATCCGTCGCAACTAGCTGAGCGAGCCGTGCCGCGCAGACATCACCGTCAACGACGCGCCCGATGCAGGGTCGCTCGGCTCAGGGGCCCAGCGCAAACGCCGGCGACGCTGGCACCACAACAGCGTCAACAGCCGCACGCGGTGAACCAGAGCCAGCTTCATGCTGTTGTTGCCTGCCACTCCGTACGACCGGATAGCGAGCCGGAGCGCGAGGCGCCGATGACTTTTCGATGTGAGTGCAAACGAACATGGCCCCCATCGCTGGAGCGATGGGGGCCATGCCGAGGGCTTGATCAGAGGCTATGGACGAAACCTCCGTCAGCCCGGATTGCCGTGCCAGTGACATACGACGCGAGGTCGCTGCACAAGAATGCGCCGATTGCGCCGAATTCGTAGGCATCACCATAGCGTCGCATAGGGATGTCGGCGGCCTCTTCCTCCCGGATCTCCTCAGGCGTCTTGCCGGAACGCTGGGCCTTGGCGATCTCCATCTGATCGCGGCGTTCGGTTCGAAACAGACCGGGAAGCAGGAGGTTCACCGTGACCCCGTCCGGTGCGACCTGAGTCGCGAGAGTCTTGAGGTAGCCAGCGAGGGCATCGCGGCCGATGTTCGCCAACGCCAGGGCCGGAAGCGGCTCCACGACGGTCGTGGCTCCGACGTAAAGAATCCTTCCCCAGCCGCGCTCTCGCATGCCGTCGATGAGCATCGATACGAGCTTGTGCTGGGGGCGGACGAGCGTCGCGATGGCGCTGTCGATGTCATCCGTTGTGACGTCCAGCGCGGATGCGGCCTTTGGGCCCGGTCCGTTCAGGACCAGGATGTCGACCTTGCCGAATGCGTCGAGAGCGGCCCTGACCGCCTGCGCAGGTCCGTCTTCGCTCAGCAGATCGACGCCGACACCGATCGCAGACGGCAGTTCCGCAGCGATGGATGCGGCCAGCTCGCCTCGGCGGCCGGTGATCACAACATTCGCGCCTTCGGCTGCGAGTGACCGGGCGATCGCTTCACCCAGTCCAGCCGTCGATGCACATACAAGGGCCGTGCGGCCGTTCAGATTCAGATCCATGGGTGTTGCTCCCTCTGCTTTGCCTGGTTCGTGTGCACGTTGAGCGAGCGCTTGCCGTCGATCCAGTGACGGATCTGAGAACGGCCACGGCCACCCAGACGTGCGATACGTCGGAGTGGCCGTGATCTGTTGGGGCATGTGTCGCCCCAACAGATCAGCTGCGGGGCGGGTTGGCGGGCAGCCACTCCTCGAGGGTGGTCTCGAAGATGATCGCACCATCGACCGGGATCAGGGTGCGCTCCTCGATGTGAGCACCGTAGTACTGCGCGTCGGGATCCTGCACCACGGTGCGGCTGTCGCCGCGGAATGCGAGGCCACGGCGGACGAACTCGTCCATCGCGAACAGCTCGGGTCCTGCGATCTCCCGGTCGCCGTTGAGGGGTTCCCCCACGGCAGTCCGTGCGACGGCCGTGGACACATCCTCGGCGGCGATCGGCTGAATGAGCGCGCCGGGCAGGTGCACGGCACCGTCGGGCCCGACGGAGATGTCCGCGATGCTGCCGAGGAACTCGAAGAACTGCGTGGCGTGCACCAGGGAGTACGGCATCCCGGACTCGCGGATCAGCTTCTCCTGTGCCGTCTTCGCCCGGAAGTAGGGGATGTTCTGCGGGCGGTTGGTGCCGACGATCGTGAGCGCGACGTGGTGCCCGACGCCGGCTTCCGCCTCCGCGGCGAGCAGGTTGCGGGTGGACGTGGTGAAGAATTTCAGCACGTCGTTCTCCTCGAACGAGGGAGAGTTCGAGACGTCGACGACGACATCGGCGCCGACCAGAACGTCGGCGAGTCCTTCTCCCGTCAACGCGTTCACACCGGTGTTGGGGGATGCCGCCACGGCCTCGTGGCCGTGTGCAGTCAGCTTTGCGACCACCTTCGACCCGATCAGTCCGGTACCGCCGATCACAACGATCTTCGCCATGTCCTTGCCTTTCGTCTGCGGGGGCGCCGATGTCGACGCCTCGTCAGTAGTGACCGAAAGGCAGTCCCGTTTGTGACGTCGTCAGGGCGTGTTCCAGTGCCGCAACTTGTCGGGGTTGAGAACCGCCCAAAGCCCGGCAACTCGGCGGAACTGCATGCGGACATTGAGTACGGCAGCGACCCGGCTTCCGTCACGGAACACCATCGCCGGTGCGCCGTTCACGTCCACAACCGTCGAGCTCCACCCGGTTGCCGGCCCCATAAGGCTCACCAGGACGTCTGAGACCTCGGAGCGACCCAGCACGGGGATCCTCGGGGCGACCCCCCGTCCTCCGCTGTCCACGAGCAGCGTGACCCCGCGACGCAGCTTCTTCGCGAGCCGAACGGGATCACCCTCTGCGAGCATTCGACGGATCGATTCCACACGGGAATTCTGACGGCGTGCGCTTCGCGGGCAGAGATGACCGAGGGAGCGCGATGCTGACCGAGGGGTCATGCTCCGGCCGACGCAAGGTGCCGCAGCTTGTCAGGGCTCATCACCCAGAGGAGCTGGACGATGCCGTCAGAGCCGGTCGTCACCGAGAGCGCTGTGGTGACGACTCCATTCTCGGACAGGGTCACTGCCGGCTGCCCATTCACCTCGACCCAGCCGATCCGCTTTCCGGTCCAGAAGTGGCTTGCGAAGGCCGCGACGAACTTCGCCACTCGCGTGCGGCCGATGACGGGGATGCGCGCAGCGAGCTTCACCCCGTTGCCGTCCGTGTAGCTGACGACATCGGACGAGAAAAGGTCCTCGAGCGCGGCGACATCCCCGGTCTGGGCCGCGACGAGGAACGTTTCGAGCAGCCGGCGGTGCTCTCCCGCAGGCACCGCGTTGCGCCTGTTGTCTGCGAGATGCTTGCGTGCTCTGCTCACCAGCTGCCGAGCCGCGGGCACCGAGGAACGCACGATGACCGCGATCCGCTCGTAGGGATAGTCGAGCGCTTCACGGAGAACGTATGCCGCCCGCTCGGTGGGGCTGAGTTTCTCCAGCAGCAGCAGCACCGCGATGTCCAAGGCTTCACCACGCTCCGCACCGAGCAGAGGATCATCCTCGGTGTTCACCGGCTCTGGAAGCCACGGACCGATGTAGGTCTCCCGACGGGCATGAGCCGACTGCATCTCGTTGATGCACAGGCGGGTGACCACCGTCGTCAGAAGTGCCCTCGGATCTTTCACGACAGACCGATCGGTGTGCTGCCAGCGAATCCAGGCTTCCTGCAGGATGTCCTCCGCGTCGGCGACGCTTCCGAGCATGCGGTAGGCGATACCGAAAAGTCGTCGACGCTCCTGCGCGAACACGTCCGCAGCGCAGTCGAGGTTGACCCATCCACCAGACATCTGATCGTCCGTGATCCTCACCCCTCCGACGCGCACGACCATCATCGCCATGCTCCTAATCATCTTGACCGGGCAGCCGGGTCGAATGTGACACCACGAGTGAATCTCCTCGTGGACGTCACAGGTTCCTGCATTCGCCGGTCTCCACTTCAACACCGGGACCCGCCCGCCGCAGATGAAGGGAAGAACTGATGACCGACCATGTCCTCGAACCCGAGGCTCAAGCCTTCGCCGACGCGACCGCCAAGCCGCCCCGTCTCGCCGATCTCGGCGTGGACGCGGCACGCAAGCTGCTCGACGACGTCCAGTCCGGACCGGTCGACAAGCCGGAGATCAACGAGAAGTGGATCACCGTGCCCGCCGAGGTCGGCGATGTGCGCGTGCGCATCGTCAAGCCGGTCGATGCTGACGGGGTCCTTCCGGTGCTTCTGTACATCCATGGCGGTGGCTGGGTGCTCGGCAACGCCGGCACCCACGACCGGCTGGTCCGTGAGCTCGCCGTCGGCGCGCGCACCGCGGTGGTGTTCGTCGAATATGACCGATCCCCCGAAGCCCAGTACCCCGTCGCTATCGAGCAGGCATACGCCACGGCCAGGTGGATCGTGAACAGCGGCGCCGAGGAAGGGCTTGACGTCGGCCGCCTGGCCATCGCAGGCGACTCCGTCGGCGGTGACATGACTGCCGCAGTCACGATCCTCGCCAAGAAGCGGGGGGATGTCGCGTTCATCCACCAGTCGATGTACTACCCGGTTACCGATGCGGCGCAGGACACCGACAGCTATCGCGAGTTCGCGGACGGTCCCCACCTCACCGCGAAGGCCATGGCTTGGTTCTGGGACAGCTACCTGCCCGACCACACGCGGCGCAGCGAATCGACCGCGTCCCCGCTGCGCGCCACTCGTGAGGAGCTCACCGGGCTACCCGAGGCGTTCCTCGTCGTCGATGAGAACGACGTGCTCCGCGACGAGGGCGAGGCGTACGGCCGGAAGCTCGTCGAAGCGGGTGTTCGCACCACCGTCGTCCGCTACAACAACACGTTGCACGACTTCATGATGCTCAATCCCGTCCGCCCGACCGCGGCCAGCAGTTCCGCGATCGCACAGGCCATCCAGGTTCTGCGGACCGCGTTCGCACAGCGCTGACACCTCCCTTCCTCAGAAATCCCCACCCCTAGAAAAGGAACGATCATGACCGATCAGAAACCGACCATCGTCCTCGTCCACGGAGCGTTCGCCGAGTCCGCCTCCTGGAACGGCGTCATCGGCCACCTCCACGAGCACGGCGTCACCGCGATCGCCGTCGCCAACCCGCTGCGCAGCCTCGCCGGCGACGCCGCCTACGTCCGTGACGTCATCGCCTCCATCACCGGGCCTGTCGTCCTCGTCGGGCACTCCTACGCCGGGATGATCATCACCGAGGCCGCCGCGCAGAACCCGCAGGTCGTCGCGCTCGTCTACGTGAACGCCTTCGTCCCGGAGACCGGAGACAGCGCGTCCACCCTCTCGGTCAGCGCACCGGGCAGCACGCTCGGCGACGCACTCACCGCATACCCCGTCGCCAGCGGTGGAAACGAGTTCGTGATCCGCCCGGAGCTGTTCCACGGCCAGTTCGCAGCCGACGTGCCCGAGACCCAGACCTCGCTGATGGCGGCTACGCAGCGCCCCATCACCCAAGCGGCACTGTCGGATAGCCTGACGACCGAACGCCCGGCGTGGCAGGACATCCCGTCCTGGCACGTGTTCAGCGACCTCGACCGCAACATCCCGGTCGCCGTCCTCCGCGCCGGCGCGGAGCGCGCGTCCTCCCGCGGCACCACCGAGATCGCAGGAGCGTCCCACGCCACCCCGGTCTCCCAGCCGGGAGCGATCGTCGCGGCCATCGCCGAGGCCGGCAGGGCGTATCTCGCCAGCCAGATCGCGAACGCCAACGCTTGACCGAACCGCTCGGCGGCGCCTCGCCCCCCAAGGCGCCGCCGGGCCTTACCCGGAGCACCGCGATGTCCTTGAACCTGCTGCCGACCCGCCGCGTGGATGCCGGCGAGCTGTCCGTCGCGTACGTCGATGCCGGAGACCCCGACGGCCACCCTGTCATCCTCCTGCACGGATACCCGTACGACGTGCACAGCTACGTCGACGTGATCCCCCTCCTCGCCGACGCCGGCTTCCGCGTCCTCGTGCCATATCTCCGCGGACATGGCCCCACCCGATTCCTCGACCCCGCGACGCCGCGCTCTGGACAGCAGGCGGCACTCGGCGCCGACCTGCTCGCGTTCATCGATGCCCTCGACTTGCCAGCACCGACCCTCGCGGGATACGACTGGGGCGGCCGCGCCGCCTGTGTCGTCGCCGCCCTCTGGCCCGATCGCATCTCCGGACTCGTCACCGTCAACGGGTACCTGATCCAGAACATTGCCGCCGCGAACACCCCCATCCGCGCCGACCTCGAAGCCGGCTTCTGGTACTTCTGGTACTTCTCTACCGAACGCGGACGTGCCGGGTTGGAGGACAACCGCCGGGACATCGCCGAAGTCATCTGGAAACGGAACTCACCCGCGTGGAACCACAGCATCGATGAGCTCGCCCGCGTCGCCAGCGCATTCGACAATCCTGACTACGTCGACGTCGTCATCCACTCCTATCGTCATCGCCTCGGTCTCGCTCCGGGAGCCGAGCACCTCGAGCACCTCGAGAATCGTCTCGCACTCCAGCCGACCATTTCCGTGCCCACCATCACCCTCGATGGCCTCGCGGACGGCAACTTCCCGCCGACAGACGGCACCCAGCAGGCACAGCTGTTCTCGGGTCCCCGCGAACATCGACAGGTCCCTCGCGCAGGCCACAATCTCCCGGCCGAACAGCCTCACGCGTTCGTCGACGCGGTCATCACCGTTGCGTCCGCAGCGCAAAAGTCACCGTGCCACCAATCGGGCATCGCGATGGGCGACCGACGACCCTCGACGAGAAGGAACGGAGATCAGAGATGAAGATCGCGGTTGCGGGAGGATCTGGCACACTCGGTCGGCACGTTGTCGAAGCGGCCAAGTCTGCGGGCCACGACGTGATCGTTCTTACAAGAGAAAGCGGTGTTGACGTCATCGCCGCCACGGGGTTGGTCGAAGCACTGGACGGCGTGGATACCGTCATCGACGTCACCAACCTGTTCACGACGTCAGCCCGCAGAGCGCGGCGCTTCTTTGAGGGCGCCACCCGCAACCTCGTGCACGCCGGCGTACAGGCGAAAGTCGGGCATCATGTCGCGGTTTCGATCGTCGGCATCGATGACATCGACGCGTCGTACTACGCGGGCAAACTGGCCCAGGAACGAGTCGTGCGCGAGGGGCCCGTGCCGTACACGATCGCGCGAGTATCCCAATTCCATGAGTTCACCGGTCAGCTCCTCGCGAGCATGAAGGGGCCGGTCGCGATCATGCCCAGGATGCTTATGCGACCCGTCGCGTGCCGTGAGATCGGTGCGCACCTCGTGGGGGTCGCCGAGACCGGGCCCGCCGGCCGGGCCCGCGATCTGGTCGGACCCCACGACGAGGAGCTGGCCCACCTCGCTCGTTGCCAACTGCGTTTCGATGGTGTCAGACGCAGGGTTCTCGACATTCGATTCCCCGGCGCATACGGTGCGGGACTCGCATCGGGGCTATTGCGTGGCGGTCATGATGCCGTTCACGGTGTCATCACGTTCGACGAGTGGCTGCGCAGCAGCGACCACGTCAAGCCCGCACCCTGACGACGGACCGTCGTACCAGAATGGACCCCGGACGATCCCGGGTTCTGGACATCGTCGTCAGATGCTCTGCGCACCGATCACTGAGAGAAGTTGGAGCTTCTCCTGACTTTCGGTGCCTGGCGAGGCGGTGAAGATCATGAGCGCTTGTGACTGGTCGGGATCCAGAAGAGTCTGACCATGGAGCTCGATCAATCCCACTTCGGGATGAATGTGACGCTTGGGTTCGCAATACGGTCCAACGACCGGATGCTCATCCCAGATCTCCCGGAACTCCTCGCTCTGTTCTTTCAGCGAAGAAATGAGCACAGCCGCTCGAGAATGGCGCCCGCGCTGCGCGGCAGTGTCGGCAAGACCGGCCACCAAAGTACGTGAATGCCTGGTGTGGTCTTCGGGGGGTGTCGCAACACGCTCTGACTCCCGCGTGAACCATCGGTAGGCGCGACTCCTTTCCATCCCGACGTACGCGGTTTCGTCTCCGAGGAGCGCGACCGCCAGGCGCGTCTGGATCAGGGTCTCACCGAGCGTGTTGACGACCTGTGCAGGCGTGTCGTCAAGGCGGTCTAAGACGCGCATGAGCCCCGGATTGATGTGGTCGTTCCTGTCGATGCGACGTGACGCCGCGTGTCCCGCTAAGTGGAACAAGTGGTCACGTTCATCCATCGTGAGATGGAGTCCGCGCGCGATAGCCGCGAGGACCTGCTCAGAAGGCATCGGACCACGACGCTGCTCGATGCGGCTGTAGTAGTCGACCGAGATTCCGCTCAGAGAAGCGACCTCTTCCCGGCGCAACCCAGCCGTTCGGCGTCGCGAACCGGGGGCCAGCCCCACATCACTCGGTTGAAGAGCGTTCCGCCGTGCCCGGAGGAATTCGGCCAGCTGGTTGCGATCCACCGCTCAATTCTCCTCTTGCTCAATCCCCGGGGGCTCGGTCTCGACGCTCCGACAGCACCGCTACCTGCGAGGCATCGGCCGATGGTCGGTACAGGGGCGGACCAGCATTGCCCCCTCCCGATGATCGACCGAGAGCGTCGGCAGTATCCAGGGACAGATCATCCTCGGATACCGGTCAGCGCTGAGGTCCGAGGATTAACCGAGCATGGTTGTTCGGGGCGCGAGGCTCGAGAGTCTGAGTCATGACATATACGCATGAACATCTCACTGTGGCGGGGCACTGGATCGGTGGAGCAGTTGTTCCCGGGGAGGGTGGGACGACCGACGTCATCAGCCCCGTCGATGGCTCGCTCGTGGCCTCAGTTCCGTCCGGAACAGGTCAGGACGTCGCACACGCTGTTTCTGCGGCTAGAGCTGCGCTTCCCGGATGGGCCGCGACCGAGCCCGCCGAGCGCGCCTCCGCCCTGCGTCGTCTCTCTGAAGAACTCACCTCGCGTATCGAGGACATCGCGCAGGCAGTGACCGCCGAGATCGGGGTCCCGATCTCATTCTCTCGGATGGGTCAAGCAGGCTTCCCGGTGCTCGTGACCGCGGCCACGGCGGACCTGGAGCCTGAGATCGCATGGACCGAGAACGTTGGGAACGCTCTTCTCGTCCGTGAGCCGGTCGGTGTGGTGGGCGCCATCACCCCATGGAACTTCCCCCTGCAGCAGGTGATGACGGTCAAGCCCCGGGGCGTGGTGTAGCGGTCGGTGATCCTTCTTCGTTTGATGCTTAGGCGCTGAGTTCGAGGAGGGTGTCGGTGTTCACCTCGATTCCGGTGTCGGCGACGAGAGTGAGCCTGGACTTCGCGAGCATCTCGAGGCCGAGGTAGCGGCGTCCTTCGACCCATTCGTCGG
>NZ_JBWAXO010000012.1:0-105530 GCF_056135325.1 Microbacterium sp. sgz311019
CAACCAACCCAAAAAGGATTGGACGAGGATAATTTGGCATATGACAAGTGCACGCTGTTGAGTTCTCAAGGATCGGACGCACCCACAAACCCGACCTCTCAGCCAGACCCGCAGGGCAACTTCTCAAGCTTACCCCGACCGAATCGCTCTGTCAAAACGCGATCCTCGCTCATCCGCAGTCGCCGAAGCGCCACGAGAACAACAGGGGAAGCACCCATCCTAGCCCGGAGGCGACCCGCCGCACAAGGCGACGGAGCTTCAGAAGGGGTTCTGTTCACTGCTTGAGGGGAGCCAGGCCTTCCGGCCCTTCGCTCTACCCTTTGGGGCGAACAACAAGAACATTACGTGACGGCCCGAGGCAGGACAAATCGAGCCGCTCACCCGGGCGTGTCGCGCTCACGCGGGCACGATCCGGAGGGTCGCCTGAGCTGCCAGACCGCCCGCAACAGCACCCATGATGGCGGGCGGTGACACGGCGTACTTCGAGCGGAAACCGGCATCCACCACGGTGAACTCTGCGGGTGTCATGGAGAGCTGCTGGAGCAGGACCTCCTGCTGCGCCTTCCCCGCGAGGATCGATGCGCGGCCCGTCCCGATCGCGCGCAGGAAGAACGGATCGTTGGCACCGTAGATCGACCGGACGTAGAGCTCGTCATAGGCGCGGGCGATCCACACCGGTGCCGGAGCACTGAGAGTGCCGTCGGATTCGCGCGCCGACAGGAAGGCCTGGGGCGCGGACCCCAGGGCGCTCAGGAGGGCAGGCGTCCAGGCGGTCATACTCGTTCCTCCACTGCGACAGGGGTGGCAGCATCCACCCGCACCCGCTCCATGCCGGCGTACACGTTCATCGAGGGCCCGCGGAGGAATCCGACGAGGGTGAGACCGGCATCCACCGCCAGCTCCACGGCGAGCGACGACGGAGCCGACACGGCGGCGAGGATCGGGATGCCGGCCATCACGGACTTCTGCGCCAGCTCGAACCCCGCGCGTCCGGAGACCATGAGGACCGTGCCCCGGAGTGGGAGCCGACCCGCGAGGAGCGCCCAGCCGACGACCTTGTCGACCGCGTTGTGCCTGCCGACGTCCTCTCTCAGGACGAGGAGCTCGCCGGTCTGGGCGTCGAACAGGCCGGCTGCATGGAGACCGCCCGTCTTGTCGAACACCTCCTGGTGCGCACGCAAGGCGTCGGGCAGGGTCGTGAGGAGCGCGGCATCCACCGTCGTCCCATCCGACGCCACATCGAAGGCGGACTCGGTGCGGACAGCGTCGATCGAGGCTTTGCCGCACACACCGCAGGAGCTCGTCGTGTACACGTTGCGGGCCAGATCGCGCAGCGGGACATGCACATGCGGGGCGAGGGCGATGTCGAGCACGTTGTAGGTGTTCTCTGCCCCGCCGGTACCGGGGCCGCCGCAGTGGATGGCGGAGCGGAACTGGTCGACCCGCGAGATGACACCCTCGGAGACGAGGAAGCCGGCGGCGAGCTCGACGTCATGGCCCGGGGTCCGCATCGTGACCGACAGCGGTTCGCCGCCCACGCGGATCTCGAGGGGCTCTTCGACGGCGAGCGTGTCGACGCGGCGGGTCTCCCCCGCATCCACGGTGATCCGGCGCACCGGGCGCCGCATCGTGAGGCGTCCCATAAGCGACAGCCTATGCCCGAACTCCTGCGCCGACACCGGAACTACGCTGGCGGTATGCCCGCGAGAGCCCACCGCACCGTCGACGAGCACCTCGCGGAGATCCTCGCGGAGATCCCGCCTCCGAAAGCTGTCACGGTGGGGCTGCGTGACGCCGTCGGCTCCACGCTCGCTCGTGCCGCGCACGCGCGTGTGGACGGGCCCGCCTTCGACAGTTCGGCGATGGACGGATTCGCTGTGCGGGCATCGGATGCGACCTCCGCCGCGCCGGACGCGCCGGCACGGCTGCGGGTCGTGGCGGACCTGCCGGCCGGCACCGGGTCGGACCCCGTGCTCGGGCCGGGTGAGGCGGCACGCATCATGACCGGGGCCCCGGTTCCGACCGACGCGGATGCGGTCGTCCCCCTCGAGCACACGATCGGCGGCCTCGACCACCCCGGCGAGGTCGAGATCGTGCGAGCGCCCGCGCTGGGCGCCAACATCCGCCGCGCGGGCGAGGACGTATGGGCGGGCGCCGAGATCCTGCCCGCCGGTGCACGCCTCGGCACGCTGCAGCTGGCCGCGCTCGCGTCGGCCGGGGTGAGCGAAGTGACCGTCGCTCCGGGGCCGCGGGTCTCGGTCATCTCCACGGGGTCGGAGCTGGCGCCTGCCGGAGAGGCACCGACGCGTGGGCGGATCCCCGAGTCCAACGTTCCGCTCCTCTCAGGATTGGCTGAGGAAGCGGGTGCGATCGTGGTGCACACCGCGACCGTTCCCGACGACGTTGCGGCGTTCCAGAAGGCGTTGGCCGCCGCCGCATCCGCGCGCGCGGATGCCGTCATCACGTCGGGAGGCGTCGGTCCCGGCGCCTACGAGGTGGTGCGCATCGCCCTCGACGGCCCCATGAGCTTCGTGACCGTGGCGATGCGGCCGGGTCGCCCACAGGGCTTCGGCCGGCTGCCGAACGGGGAGCTCGTGTTCGGACTTCCGGGCACGCCGGTCGGGGCCGCGGTCTCGTTCGAGGTCTTCGTGCGGCCCGCGCTGCTCGCCATGCAGGGGCGGACGGACCTGCAGCACCCGATGCTGCGGCTGCCCGCTGCAGCCGGCTGGGGCGCACGCTCGGGGTTCCGGCGCTACGTGCCGGTCGCGATCGACCGCGGTGCAGGGTGGGCCGTCCGTCCGGCCTCCGCGCACGGGCATTCGAGCGTTGTGCTCGCCGTGACCGACGGGTTCGCCGTCATCCCCCCGGATACCGCCGTGCATCCCGGCGATCCTGTGGAGACCATCCTGCTCGGCGGACTCGCGTGAGGGCCGCGGCGATCCTTCTCGCAGGTGGACGTGCGGAGCGCATGGGCGGCATCGACAAGCCGCTCGTCGAGGTGCGCGGACGGTCCCTCCTGCAGAGGGCTGTGGATGCCGTGCACGGCTGCTCCCCGATCGTCGTCGTCGGGCCGGAATCCCCCATCGAGGGCGAGCAGCCCGTGTGGGTGCGCGAGGATCCGCCGTTCGGCGGACCGGCCGCCGCGATCGTGGCCGCCGTCGGCCTGATCGATGCGAGCGACTGGACCTACGTCCTCGCGTGCGACCTTCCGTTCGTGGAGGACGCGGTCGCGGCGCTGACCCATGCGATGGGCATCCTTCCCGCGGACGTCGACGGGGTGTGCCTCGGCGACGGATCGAGCCGGCCGCAGTGGCTCACGGGCCTCTACCGGACGGGCGCGTTGCGGGAGGCGGCATCCACCCTCCCCGATCGCGGACGGGATGCGCCGGTCCGCGCGCTGATCGACGAGCTCGCGATCGCCGTCGTCACAGCTCCGCGCGCCGCGCGCGACATCGACACGTGGGAGGATCTGCAGGAGATCGAGGAGGACCGCCATGAGTGAGAACCACCTGCCCCCGGAAGCACTCGACGACTGGGCCGCGGCGCTGTGCGAGCGGTTCGGGCTCGCGACGGAGGACGTGCCGATCGCGCTCATCCTGGATCTCGCGGGAGACGTCTCACGGGGTGTCGCCCGGCCCGCCGCGCCCTTCAGCGCCTACGTCGCCGGGCTCGTCGCGGAGCGCCGAGGCGGGAGCCCCGAGAGCGTCCGCGAGACGGTCGCTGAGATCTCCCGCATGGCCGCGGACTGGGTCCACGCGCCCGGGACACCCGCCTGACGCACCGGGAACCCCGCCCGACGCGCAGCCGCATACCGAGAGGAGGCCGCCCCGAGCGGCCTCAGCCGTGATCGTCGCCGTCGGCCTGCGCCAGGACGTGCGCCGCGACCGAGAGGATGACCGGCATCCCGTCTCGTACGCCTCCGGGCGACCCGGGCAGGTTGACGATGAGCGCCGTGGCGGCCATGCCGGCCAGGCCGCGCGTCAGCATCGCTGCGGGCAGGACCTCCGCCCCGCGGCGACGGAGCTCCTCGGCGATGCCCGGCACCTCGCGATCCAGCACGGGGCGCGTGCCTTCCGGCGTGCGATCCCGTGGGCCGACGCCGGTGCCGCCCGTGGTGACGATCAGACGCGCGCCCGTCGCGAGCGCCGACCGCAGGGCGCCCTCGACGCTCTCGGCTCCGTCGGGGACGATGGACGCGTCGTCGCAGTCGAAGCCCGCCTCGCGCAGGGCTGACACGGCCAGCGGGCCGCCGGCATCCACTCGCGTTCCCGCTGCCGAGCGGTCGGAGACGGTGATGACGGCCGCGGTGTATCGCACCGGCCAAGCCTAAGCGGCGCGCCGTTCCAGCCGCACGACGACCGATTTGGAGGTCGGGGTTCCGCTGACGTCGGCGACCGACTCGAGCGGCACGAGGACGTTGGTCTCCGGATAGTACGCGGCGGCATTGCCGCGAGGCGTGTCGTACGCGACGATCCGGAACTCCTCCGCCCTTCGCTCCTCGGTCGTGCCGTCCGGCGCCTGCCACTCCGAGACGAGGTCGACCACGTCGCCCTCCGCGAAGCCGAGCGCGCCGATGTCGTGCGCGTTCACGAGGATCACGCGGCGGCCGCCGTGGATGCCGCGGTACCGGTCGTCCTTGCCGTAGATCGTGGTGTTGTACTGATCGTGCGAGCGCAGGGTCTGCAGCAGCAGACGCCCGCGCGGGATGCGGGGATACTCCAGCGGATTAACGGTGAACATCGCCTTGCCGGTCGCCGTGGCGAAGGTGCGCTCGTCGCGCGGGCCGTTCGGCAGGACGAAGGTGCGCCCCTTGTCGATCTTGCCCTCGAATCCGCCGAAGCCCGGGATGACGGCCTCGATGTGGGAGCGGATGCGCGTGTAGTCGGTCTCGAGCGCAGACCAGTCCGCCTGGGGGGCATCGGCGTCGCCCTCGAAGGTCAGCGCGCACAGGCGCGTGAGGATCGCGACCTCGCTCAGCATGTCGCCGGTGGGCGGCACGAGCCGGCCCCGGGAGGAGTGGACGGCGCTCATCGAGTCCTCGACCGTGACCTTCTGCTCCACGCCGCCGCGGACATCGCGGTCGGTGCGGCCGAGGGTCGGGAGGATGATCGCCCGACGACCGACGACGACGTGCGAGCGGTTGAGCTTCGTGGAGACCTGGATCGTGAGGTCGGTGGAGCGCAGCGCGGACTCGGTGACGTTCGTGTCGGGGGTCGCGGAGACGAAGTTGCCGCCCATCGCCATGAACACGCGCACCGCGCCATCGCGCATCGCCTTGATGGCTTCGACGGTGTCGTAGCCGTGCGCGCGCGGCGCCTGGAAGGCGAACTCCTGGTCGAGCGCGGCCAGGAACGTCTCGGAGGGCTTCTCGTAGATGCCCATCGTCCGGTCGCCCTGGACATTGGAGTGCCCCCGCACCGGGCACACGCCGGCGCCAGGACGGCCGATGTTGCCCTGCAGCAGCAGGAGGTTGACGACGTCGCGCAGGGTCGCGACCGCGTGCTTGTGCTGCGTGAGGCCCATGGCCCAGCACACGATCGTGGAGGGCGAGGTGCGCACCGCCTCACCGACGCGACGCAGCGTCTGCTCGGGCAGACCGGTGGCGGCGACGAACTCGGACCACGGCGCATCCGCCATCGCCTGGCTGTACTCATCGAAGCCGCTCGTGTGCGCATCGATGAACTCGTGGTCCAGCACGTTTCCGCGGCTCTCTTCGGCCTCGAGCAGGTGCTTTCCGATCGCCTGGAACAGCGCCTGGTCGCCGCCGAGACGGATCTGGAGGAACTGGTCGGCGATCTTGGTGCCGCCGAGGATCACGCCCTTGACCGTCTGCGGGTTCTCGAACCTGACGAGACCTGCCTCGGGCAGTGGGTTGACCGCGATGACTGTCGCGCCGCGGCTCTTCGCCTTCTCGAGCGCAGTCAGCATGCGCGGGTGGTTGGTTCCCGGATTCTGGCCGGCGACGATCAGGAGGTCGGCGTTCCACACGTCCTCGAGCGAGACCGTGCCCTTGCCGATGCCGAGCGTCTGCGTGAGCGCCGAGCCGGAGGACTCGTGGCACATGTTGGAGCAGTCGGGGAGGTTGTTCGTGCCGAGCCCGCGCACGAGCAGCTGGTAGAGGAACGCGGCCTCGTTGGAGGTGCGCCCGGAGGTGTAGAAGACGGCCTCGTCAGGCTCGACCGCGCGCAGGGCGTCCGCGATCTCTCGCAGGGCGTCGTCCCAGGAGATGGGGCGATAGTGCGTGGCGCCCTCGTCCAGGATCATCGGATGCGTCAACCGGCCCTGCTGGCCGAGCCACCAGTCGTCGTGGCCGGCGAGGTCTGCCAGCGAGTGCTCGGCGAAGAACTCCGGGCCGACCCGGCGCACGGTCGCCTCCTCGGCGACGGCCTTCGCGCCGTTCTCGCAGAACTCGGCGATGTGCCGGTGATCGGCCTCGGGCCACGCGCATCCCGGGCAGTCGAACCCGTCTTTCTGGTTCACCCGGAGGAGTGTCTGCACGCTCCGGGAGACGCCCATCTGGTCGTAGGAGATCTCGAGCGCGTGCATGACCGCCGGAACGCCGACGGCGACCTTCTTGCGCGAGGTGACACGGGTCTTCGCCTCGTCGATGTCGGTGGTCGGTGCCTTGCGGGCCATCGCAGAACCTCCTCGTTCGCCTTCCATCGTAGGCGCGGTCCGATGGGCGGATCGTGATACCTTGTGCTGCAAGGTACATAGAACTGCGAGGTATGCGATGCACATCGGCAAGGACCTGGTCGCGGCCGCCGCGACGCCCCTGGTGCTGGGGATCCTGACGGAGGGCGAGTCATACGGCTACGCCATCCTGCAGCGCGTGAACGCGCTGTCGAACGGACAGCTCGAGTGGAGCGACGGGATGCTGTATCCCCTGCTGCACCGTCTCGAGAGGCTCGGCCAGATCGAGGCGGCGTGGGGGGCCTCGCCCACCGGACGCCCGCGCAAGCACTATCGCCTCAGTTCGTCCGGTGCGGCCGCGCTCGCCGAGCACCACCGTCAGTGGACCGTCGTCAGCGAGGCCCTCTCGCGGGTGTGGGACGACCGATCCTCCTTCGTACCGGCAGGGGCGTGACATGGGAGTGGAAGAACGCATCATCGAATGGCGCGGGTTCGTCGCGAAGCGCGAGGCGATCGGCACCGACGTCGACGAACTCGAGTCGCATCTGCGCGACCAGATCGACGCGCTCGTCGCATCCGGGCTCTCCGACGATGAGGCCTTTCTGATCGCGGTCTCGCGCATGGGCAGGCTCGATGAGCTGTCGCAGGAGTTCGCGCGTGAGCACAGCGACCGGCTGTGGAAGCAGCTCGTCGTCGGCAGCGCCGAGCCGATGCGGCGCGGGACGGGCCTGTGGCTCGCCCTCGCGTTCGCCGTCGCAGGTGCCGTGCTCGTCAAGGCGCCGTCGCTGTTCGGCGTGCCGACGCCGGACATCGCGCGCAACGCCGCGGTGCTGCTGCTTCCCGCCCTCGCCGCCTACTTCCTCGTCTGCCGGCGGGCGTCGCCGGCGACGATCATCGCGGTCGCGGTGCCGTTCGTCGCCGCGGCGGTGCTCCTCAACGTCTACCCCTTCGTGCCCGACGGGGTGACTGTTGTGCTCGCCGCCGTCCACAGCGCCGTCGCGCTCTGGATCGTCACGGGGATCGCGTACGCCCGCGGCGAGTGGCGCAGCGAGCGCGCCCGGATGGACTTCATCCGCTTCACGGGCGAATGGGTGGTCTACTACGCGCTCATCGCGCTCGGCGGCGGCGTCCTCGTCGCCCTCACGATGGGGGTCTTCTCGGCGGTCGGCGTGGACGCGAGCTCCTTCGTCGGGAACTGGCTGGTGCCCTGCGGCGCGGCCGGAGCCATCGTCGTCGCGGCTTGGCTCGTGGAGGCGAAACAGGCCGTCATCGAGAACATCGCACCCGTGCTGACGAAGGTCTTCACGCCGCTGTTCACGCTGCTGCTGCTCGCCCTCATCGTCGCCGCGGCGGTGCAGGCGGTCTCGACCGGTGGATTCGTGGATGCGCAGCGCGAGGTGCTGATCATCTTCGATCTGGTGCTCGTGGTCGTGGTGGGACTGCTCCTGTACGCGCTCTCCGCGCGCGGCCCGGAGCTGCGCCCCGGCTGGTTCGACCGCCTGCAGGTTCTGCTGGTCGCCGCCGCGATCGTGGTCGACCTGCTGGTGCTCATCGCGATGGTGGGCAGGATCGGAGCGTTCGGCGCGAGCGCCAACAAGATCGCCTCGCTCGGGCTCAACGTCATCCTGCTCGTGAATCTCGCAGGATCGCTCTGGATGCAGCTCGGCTTCGTCCGCGGACGCGTCGGGATCGGGCGACTGGAGCGCTGGCAGACCGGGTTCCTGCCCGTCTACCTCGCGTGGGCCACGATCGTCGTGGTCGTCTTCCCGCCGGTGTTCGACTTCGCGTAGGCGTCGCCGGATCAGAGCCGCCGGACGTACACCAGGATGCCGGGCTCCGACGGTACGAGCGTGAAGCCGACGCGCGGATAGAACGCCGCTGCGCCCGTGTTGCGCGCCGACGCCACGAGGTGGACGCCGGGGACGCCGGCATCCCAGAGCCGGTCCACGAGCGTCTCGATCAAGGCCCGGCCGAACCCCTGCCCCTGCGCCTCGGGCAGCAGATCGATGTGCAGGTGGGCGGGGTAGTCGCTCAAGGCGTCCTCTGCGGCATCGAAGGCGCGACGGTAGGCGCCGTCGAGAATGCGGTCCTCTTCGGACTCGAGGGCCGCAGGCCGCGGGAACCGCTCGTGATAGCGCGGCCACCATTCGTCGCGGAACCACGTGTCGAAGGCCCGCGTGTCGGGAGCGCCCACCACGTAGCCGACGACCCGCCCGTCGTCCGACTCGACGACCCACGCGCAGTCCGGGTGACGCGCGACGTAGGGCAGGACGAAGATCGCGCCCAGGAGGTCGTCGCTCGAGTAGAGGCCGGTCGCATCTGCGCCGGCATCCCCCGTCCTGGTGCAGATGTCCGACAACGCGGGCTCGTCCCCTGGCTGAAAGGGACGGATGTGCGCCACTCAGCGCCGCCCGGTGCCGCAGTACCCGGTGACGGATGCCTCGGGCTTCGAGTCCTGCCCGCTGGCCGCGGTGCGCGCCCTGGCGGCCTCGGCGCGGAGGCGGGCGAGCTCGGCTGCTGCGGCGGTGACAGCGACGTCCGTCATGGACGTCAGCCTACTGACGGGCACCCCCGGGGCACGGGCACCCCCTGGGCACGGGCAGAATCGAGGCATGGCCGGTGTCGTCTCCGTCGTCCGCTCGATCGTCGCTCCGCTCACCCGGACCCGTCTGTTCCGGTGGGCGGCACCCGCTCTGCTGCCGCCGATCGAGCAGCTGCTCACGGCGTTGACGGGAGGTCGCGTCCAGCTGAGCGCTCTGCTCGTCCCCTCGCTCGTCCTGCATACGATCGGAGCGCGCAGCGGCGAGGTGCGCGACGTTCCGCTCATGTACACGCCCGACGGTCGCGGCCGGGCGATCGTGGCGGGGACGAACTTCGCCGGGGCGAGGCATCCCGCGTGGACGGCGAACCTGCTCGCGCACCCCGACGCATCCGTCACCGTCCGCGGCCGCGAGCTCCGCGTGCGCGCCGCACTCGTCCCCGACGCCGAGCGCGACGCGACGTGGGCGCGCATCGAGGCGCAGTGGCCCGGATATCGCGCCTACGAACGGGACTCCGGCCGCACCGTGCGGCTCTTCCGGCTGCAGCCCGTCTGATCGTCAGGGCGTCAGCATCGGCACGGAGCGCGGGCGCACCAGCAGCCACAGCGATGCGACGCCGATCAGCGCGCAGGCCACCATGACGCTCGCCATCGTGGTGGCAGTGATGCCGGAGTCTC
This sequence comes from Microbacterium sp. sgz311019, assembly GCF_056135325.1. Classification (NCBI taxonomy): domain Bacteria; kingdom Bacillati; phylum Actinomycetota; class Actinomycetes; order Micrococcales; family Microbacteriaceae; genus Microbacterium; species Microbacterium sp. sgz311019. Next base: position 9,851 of record NZ_JBWAXO010000012.1, read on the forward strand.
GCGCGAGCCATCCGACGAGCGGCGACACGAGCCCCGCGATCGCGTTGTTCGACGCGCCGATGAGCGATGCCGCCGTTCCCGCGGCCTTGCCGTGCCGGTCGAGGGCGAGCACCTGGACGCACGGGAACGTGAATCCGCACGCCGTCATGAAGACGAACAGGGGCACGATCGTGCCCCACAGGCCGAGGTGCAGCTGGTCGGTCACGATGATGGATGCCGACGCGAGCACGAGCACGGACGTCGACCACGCCATCACCCACTGCGGTCCGAAGCGCGCCGCGAGGCGTGAGGCGAACTGCACGCCGGTGACGACCCCGAGCGAGTTCGCCGCGAACAGCAGCCCGAACTGCTGTGGCGTGAAGTCGTACCCCTGCTGGAAGAGGAAGGACGAGCTCGAGAGGTACGAGAAGAGCCCGCTGAAGGTCATGGCGCCGATGATCAGCACGCCGATGAACACCCGGTCGCTGAGCACGCTCCGGTAACGCTGCCAGACCGTCGTCGCACCGCGATCGTGTCGGCGCGCTCTCGGCAGCGTCTCGGGGAGGATGAACAGCGAGCACATGAGCATGAGCGCCCCGTAGACCGCGAGCACCACGAAGATTCCCCGCCACGGCATGACGAGCAGGAGGGTCGATCCCACCAGGGGCGCGAGCACGGGGGCGACTCCCGAGACGAGCGCCAGGCGGCTCAGCATGACGACGAGCCGCCGTCCGCCGAAGAGGTCGCGCACCATCGCCATGGCCACGACACCGCCGGCGGCGGCGCCGATCCCCTGGAATACCCGCGCGGTGCCGAGCAGCACCAGCGTCGGCGCGAGCGCGGCGCCGAGGCTTGCCAGGATGTGCAGCGCGGTCACGGAGAGCAGCGGGATGCGACGCCCCACCTTGTCGCTCAGCGGGCCGACGATCAGCTGCCCGAGCCCGAAGCCGATCATCGTCGCGGTGAGGGTCAGCTGCACCATCGCGGCCGTCGTGTGGAAGTCGTTCTCGACGATGGGGAACGCGGGCAGGTACAGATCGACCGTGAAAGGACCGAGGGCGGTGAGCGCACCGAGCAGGATCACGTAGACGACGCGTCGGGCGTGCGGGATCGCATCGCCCGGGTGCAGCATGATCGGGGCGGTGGCCGGATTGCTGCCCAGCGTGCGGATGGCTCCGGTGGAACCGGGGACCCGGATCGAGCCGGTCTGTGCGTCCCCGCGCGCGGACGCCCCGGTCTGCGCGTCTGCGGCGTCCGGGGTGGGCGTGGGGATGCGCTCAGGGGCGGAAGCAGGGGGCTGCGGGATGATCTGTGCGGAGGCGGGGACGACGGGGATGGTCGTGGTGTCGGGCACGGAGGGTCAATCTGCCGAAAGGCGTCGAATCGATTCGATCAAAGATCCAGGATAGCGGAATGTGACCGGTGCCAACAGCTACGATTCGGTGCGGCGCAACCACGCGAGCTGGATCGCGCGCGCGATCCCGATGAGCGCGATGCCGACGGCCGAGATCCACCACACGAGGGACAGCGCGTCCCCCGAGGGCGGCGTCATCTTGAAGAAGTCGGCGACGAACGGGATGGCGAGCGCCAGCCCGAGCCCGATCACCATCGCGCCCACGATCGCGGCCTTGATCCACGTGAACGGCAGCGCGACGAGCACGAGCACCCAGAGCCCGAGGAACGCGATGATGAGGGTCGCGCCCGTGCGCACGAGCTCGGTCGCCACGTGCCACTCCTCCCCCGCGATCCGCGAATACGAGGTGATCGCGACGCCGATGATGACACCGGCCGGGATGGCGAAGCTCAGCGATCGCCGCAGGAATCCGGACCGGTACCGGCTCGCGTTCGGCAGCAGGGCGAGGAAGAACGCCGGGATGCCGATCGTCAGGCCATCCGTCAGCGAGAGCTGGCGCGGCAGGAACGGGATGGGCAGCAGCAGCACGCCGAACAGGACCGCGATCACCGCCGCGTACGTCGTCTTGGACAGGAAGAGCATGGAGACGCGCTCGATGTTCGCCGTCACGCGCCGACCCTCGGCGACGACGCCGGGAAGGTGCGAGAACTTGCCGTCGAGCAGCACGAGACGGGCGACGGCCTTGGTCGCGGCGGACCCGGACTCCATCGCGATGCCGATGTCGGCGTTCTTGATCGCGAGGGCGTCGTTCACGCCGTCGCCCGTCATCGCGACCGTGTGTCCGCGGCTCTGCAGAGCGGCCACCATCGCCTTCTTCTGATCGGGCGAGACGCGACCGAACACGGTGTGCGCCTCGAGCGCCTCCGCGAGCGCGTCGACATCGTCCGGCAGCGTCTGCGCGTCGATGCCGGCATCCACCTCCAGCCCGACCCGCCGCGCGATCGCGGCGACGGTGTCCGGGCTGTCGCCCGAGATCACCTTCACGGTGACCTCCTGCTCGGCGAAGTACGCGAGGGTCTGCGCAGCATCCGGACGCACCTGCTCGATGAGTGTGACGAGCGCGACCGGAGCAACGGGCGGCAGCCGCTCGGCCTCGACGTCGGCGTCGTCCAGCACCGCCCTGCCGTACGCCAGGACCAGTGTCCGTTTGCCCTGGGAGGCGAGCTCGCGCACCGCATCCGCGAGCCGAACCCCGTCGTCGACGACGGTGTTCGCGGCATCGGGGAAGACCAGGCCCGGGGCGCCGAGGACCCACGTGCCGGGAATCTCCGCGACCGAGACCGCGCTCCACTTTCGTGCGGAGGAGAAGGGGATGCTGCGCTCCTCGGTCAGCGCGCGTATCACCGGGTGCCCCTCGCCGATGCTGCGTGCCGTCGCGTTGGCATCCGGCGCCGCACCGAACCACGCCAGCACGTCCAGCCAGCCGTCGACCTCGGCGAGCGGATGGTCGGCGTCGAAGGCGATGTCGCCGAAGGTCAGAGTGCCGGTCTTGTCGAGGCAGATGACGTCCACCCGTGCAAGACCCTCGACGGCGGGCAGCTCCTGCACCAGCACCTGCTGGCTCGCCAGGCGGGCGGCGCCGACCGCGAAGGCGATGCTCGTCATGAGCACGAGACCCAGCGGGATCATGGCGATGATGATCGCGATCGAGGAGACCGCCGCATCCCGCCATCCGCCCGTCTCCAGGGCGACGCGCCACCCGCCCTGGACCTGCACCTGCGAATTGGTGACGAGCAGGGCCACCGGCCCGATCGCCCAGCCGACCCACGTCAGGACACGATCGATCCCGCGCTTGAGCTCCGACCGCATCATCGAGAACGAGCGAGCCTCGTGGGCGAACGAATTGGCGTAGGAGTCCGCGCCGACCCGGGTCGCCTGCGCCGTGCCCTCTCCCCCGACCACGATCGATCCGGACAGCAGCTCGTCGCCCCTCCGCTTGTCCACGGGGTCGGATTCCCCGGTGAGCATGGACTCGTCGACCTGCAGCCCCCGCTCGCCGCGGACCACGGCGTCAGCGGCGATCTGGTCGCCGGCCCGCAGCACGAGGAGGTCGTCGAGCACCACCTCGCCCTGGGCGACCTCTGCGTCGGCGCCGTCCCGACGCACCCGCGCCCGAGGCGCGTGGAGCAGCGCGAGGCGGTCGAGCGCGATCTTGGCGCGGATCTCCTGGTAGCAGCCGATCAGCGTGTTGAAGATCGCCGCGAAGCCGAAGAGCGCATCCTGCCAATGACCGAGGAGCAGGAGGACGGCGAAGCACCCGATCACGATGCCGTTGAACAGCGTGAAGACGTTCGCACGGACGATGTTCCACCACGTGCGGCTGGTGTCGGCCTCGAAGGCGTTCGTCTGCCCCGCAGCTGTCCGCTCCGCGACCTCGGCTGAACTGAGTCCGTCCAGGGTCACGGCATCCATGCGTCACACGATAGTGCTCAGCCCTTCGTCGACCCCGCGAGCAGGCCCCGCACGAAGTAGCGCTGCAGCGAGAAGAAGACGATGAGCGGAACGAGGATCGCGACGAACGCACCCGCCGTTAGAAGGGCCCAGTCGTTGCCGCGCGAGCCGGTGATCTCGGCGAGGAGCTTCGTGATGGGGGCGACCTCTCCGTCCGCGAAGATGAGGGCGACCAGCAGGTCGTTCCACACCCACAGGAACTGGAAGATCGCGAACGAGGCGATGGCCGGCATCGTCAGCGGGAGGACGATGCGGAAGAAGACCTGGCCGCGGGAGGCGCCGTCCACACGAGCGGCCTCGATGATCTCGGAGGGGATCTCGGCCATGAAGTTGTGCAGCAGGTAGATCGCGAGCGGCAGCGCGAACATCGAGTGGGCGATCCACACCTGGGCGTACCCGCCCGCGATGCCGAGCGGTCCCGTGACCTGCAGCCCGAAGAGGTTGAGCCCGCGCGAGAACGAGCTCAGCAGGGGAACCAGGGCCATCTGGATGGGCACGATCTGCAGCGCGAACACGAAGACGAACAGGATGTTGCGTCCCTTGAAGTCCGTCCACGCGAACGCGTAGGCCGCGAGGGCGGCGATGGTCAGCGGCACGATCGTCGCGGGCACCGTGATGGCGATGGAGTTGATGAAGGCGTCCGCCATCGTCAACTGGGTGTTGCCGGCGTCGAGGACCTTGATGTAGTTCTCGAGCGTCAGCTGCGGGTTCTGGAAGAACGTCCACCAGCCGGTCGTCTGGATGAGCACCTGCGGCCGGAAGGACGACACGAACAGGCCGAACGTCGGAATCGTCCAGACGACGGCGATGACGATCGCCGCGGCCGACGCCCACGGCTTGGAAAGGGTCTTGCGCGTGCGTCGGGCTGTGCCCTCCATGCGACGCTCACCGCGGGTGAGGCTCGCCTGCGTCTCTTCGTCGAGAGGCAGGTCGATCGGCATGACCTCGCTCATCGGATCTCCCTCTGCTTCGCGATCTGGCGTGCGTTGTAGATGACGATCGGCAGGATCAGGATGAACAGGATCACGGCGAACGCGGCGCTGCGCCCCGCCGCGAAGTTCGTGAACTGGGTGTACATCTCGTTCGCGAGGGTCGACGTCTCGAAGTTGCCGCCGGTCATGGTGCGGACGATGTCGAAGACCTTCAGCGCCGCGATCGAGATGGTCGTGAGGACGACGATGATCGCCGGACGAATGGCGGGGACCGTCACCGCCCGGAAGCGCTGCCAGGCATTGGCGCCGTCGAGCTGGGCCGCCTCGAGGAGTTCCGTGGGCACGCCCTTGATGGATGCGGAGAGCACGACCATCGCGAAACCGGTCTGCACCCAGATGAGCACGACGATGAGGAAGCCCGTGTTCCACGGCGAGTTCAGCAGGAACTGCTGCGGCGGAAGACCGAGAGACACGAGGATCTGGTTGAGCAGGCCGATCTGCGGGAACTGCTCGCCGCGATACGCGTACACGAACTTGAAGATGATGCTCGCGCCGACGAACGAGATCGCCATCGGCATGAAGACGAGGACCTTGTAGACCTTCTCGCCGCGGGTGCGGTCGATGAACACGGCGTAAGCGAGTCCGACCGCGGTCGAGACGACGGGGACGACGAGGACCCACACGATCGTGTTCACGACGACGCGGATGCCGTCGGGCTGCGTGAACACCCAGACGAAGTTGTCGAGGCCGACGAACTTGTTGCCGGCGGAGTTCATGAAGGAGGCGACGAACGTCTTGATCGACGGGAGGATGAGGCCCACCAGCAGCAGCAGGGCCGCCGGGGTGAGGAACGCGATGAGCTGGATGAGGTAGCCCCGGCCCGCTCGCGAGCGGAAGTCGAGCAGGAACAGGCCGGCGCCGAGCACGGCGGCCACGACGACCGCCCACGGCAGGGAGTTGAAGGCGGTGGCGACGACCACCGGGATGAGCACGCACATCCCGAGACGCATCCACGTATAGCGCGTGCCCGAGCGGGGCGCGATGTCGATGAGGAACAGGATCAGTCCCACGACGACGAGGAAGGCAAGCACCACCACGATCGCCTGAAGAATGGGATGCAGCGTCCCGATCGACGTGAACAGAGCAGTCATCTCGCCCCTTCGAGAGTGAGGACGGGCCGCCCCGGTATCGGGGCGGCCCGTCGCCGATTCAGTCGGACGGCCAGCCGGCCTGGATCTGCTCGACCACCTGGTCGACGGGGGTGCCGTTCACCCACGCGACCATGCCCTTCCAGAACGTGCCCGCGCCCACAGCGCCCGGCATCAGGTCTGAGCCGTCGAAGCGGAGCGTCGTCTTGTCATCCTGGAGGATCTTGATCGACTCCTTCAGGATCGGGCTCGAGGCGTTCTCCGGGTTCAGGCCCTTGTTCGCCGAGATGACGCCGCCGAGCTTGACCCGCGAGTTCGCCCACTCCGGGCTCGAGAGGTAGGTCAGGAACTTCTGCACCGCCGGCTTGTCGCTGAAGCCGCCGACGATCTCGCCGCCACCGGTGATCGCCTGGCCGCCGGCCTCCTTCGGAGGCGTCATGAACGCCCAGATGGCCTTGTCGGGGCCGACCTGACCGCCGGCCTGGCTCAGGAATCCATCGAAGAACGACGCCTGGTGGGTGAGCGCGCAGTCTCCCTTGACGACCGGGTTGGCGACGTCGCCGAACGGCGTCGAGTTGATCGACTTCACGTCGCCGATGCCCGCGTTGACGTTCTTCGGATCGAGCAGGATCTTCCCGATCGCGTCGAAGGCCTCCTTGATACGGGGGTCCGTGAACTTGATCTTGCCCTTCACCCAGTCGTCGTACACCTGCGTGCCGTCGAACCGGATGATGTAGTCCTCGATCCAGTCGGTTCCCGGCCAGCCGGTGGCCGCGTCCGATCCGAATCCGGCGCACCACGCGGGCTTGCCCGTCTTCGCCTCGATGGTCGAGGTGAGCGCAGTCATCTCGTCCCACGTCTTGGGGACCTGGACGCCCCACTCCTGGAACTTGGCCGGCGAGTACCAGACCCAGCCCTTGACGTTCGCCATCAGGGGTGCGCCGTAGAAGGTGCCGTCGACGGTGCCGTAGTTCTGCCAGTCCTTCGACCAGTACTTCTCGGCGTTGGTCTTCACCGAGTCCGGTGCCGCCTTCAGGTAGCCGCGCGTCGCGAAGTCGGCGAACAGACCGGGTTGCGGGAAGATCGCGACGTCCGGCGGGTTGCCTCCCTGCGCGCGGATGCCGATCTGCTTCTCGAACTCCTGGTTGCCCTCGTACTTGATCTTGATGTCGTTCTTCTTGGCCCAGTCCGACCACGACTGCTGCAGAAGCTTCGCCTCGTCGCCGACGATCGTTCCGTACACGGTGACGGTGTTGTCACCGGAGCTGCTTCCGCCGGTGTTGCCCGAGCAACCGGCGAGCACGATGCCCGCCGCGGCGGCCAGGGCCAGCGGAGCCAGGATGCGGCGGCGCTGCGGATTCCCCATGTGATTCCTCCTCTTCGAGTGTCCGGCCCATGAATTCATCTTCTGAACTCAGGAACCGATTCCACGCAAAGGTATTGGATAAATCCCGGATATACAACGTGACTGGATCACAAGTCCATAACCCATGGCGGAGAGCGCTCCCAGCCACTCGGCATTCTTTCTGGAACCGGTTCCCTTTTCGGTGCGCCGCGGCGTAGCATGTGGGCGAGGGAGGCGGCGTTGTGAACGGGATCGCGGAGGTCGCTCGGGTTGCGGGCGTATCGAAGTCGACCGCCAGCCGCGCCCTGTCGGGCGGCGGGTACGTGTCGGAGGAGACCCGGCGGCGAGTCGCATCCGCCGCATCCCAGGTCGGCTACGTGCCGTCCGCGTCAGCCGTGAGCCTGGCGAGCGGTCGCACCAGGAGCGTCGGCGTCGTGCTCCCCGGGGTGACCCGGTGGTTCTTCGCCCAGGTGCTCGAAGGCATCCAGGAGTCGCTTCTGGCTGCGGGGCTCGACCTCGTCCTCTACGACGCCCGCATCGGCACCCCCGGCCGCCGGCGCATCTTCGACGACTTCCTCGCACGCCGCCGCTTCGACGGCCTGATCGCCGTCGGAGTGGAGCCGCACGACGCGGAGCTCGAACGCATCGAGGCCATCCGATGCCCCGTCGTGAGTGTCGCCAGCGGAGGCTTCCCGGCCGACATCGCGATCGACGACATCGATGTGTCGCGCCGCGCGACCGAGCACCTGCTCGGACTCGGGCATCGACGCATCCTCTTCCTCGGCGGCGGGACCGCACGCAAGACGAGCGTGGAGAGCCGCCGATTCGAGGGATACCGCGCCGCGATGGATGCCGCGGGCCTCGGCGAGCGTGTGACCCATGTGCGCTGCGACGTCTCCGTCCCCGGCGGCTACGCGGCGGCGGCCGACATCCTCGGTGACCTGCGCGCCCGGCCGACGGGCATCGTGGCCCTGGCCGATGAGGTCGCGATCGGCGCGATCATCGCGGCGCAGCGTCTCGGCATCGGCATCCCGCATGACCTCAGCATCATCGGCGTCGACGACCACGAGTACGCGGGCATGTTCCTGCTGACGACGCTGGCTCAGGATGCGCGCGGCCAGGGAGCGGTCGCCGTCGACCTGCTGCTGCGCCGCATCGCCGCCGAACCCGGCGCGCCGGTCGTCCCCGTCCCGCAGCCGCAGGCGCGGCTCGTGGTGCGCAATTCGACCGCGCCTCCGCTCGAGGCGGCTCAGGCATGACGAAAGCCCCGGATGCGTCGCATCCGGGGCTTTCGAAAAGGCGTCGTTACTTCAGGGTAACGGTCGCGCCGGCCTCTTCGAGAGCGGCCTTGGCCTTCTCGGCAGCCTCCTTGGTCGCGCCCTCGAGGACGGCCTTGGGGGCGCCGTCGACGACGGCCTTGGCCTCGCCGAGGCCCAGCGAGGTGAGCTCGCGGACGGTCTTGATGACCTGGATCTTCTTGTCGCCGGCAGCCTCGAGGATGACGTCGAACGAGTCCTTCTCCTCCTCGGCCTCGGCCTCGGCACCCGCGCCACCGGCGCCGGCAACGGCGACGGGAGCGGCAGCGGTGACGTCGAACTTCTCCTCGAACGCCTTCACGAACTCGCTGAGCTCGACAAGGGTCAGACCAGCGAACTGGTCGAGCAGCTCCTCAGTGGTGAGCTTCGCCATGGTGTATCTCCTAGATAGATGGGGGTTTGTGGAAGAGATCGCCGGTCGCTCACGCGGCCTCGGCGGCCTCCAGCTTTTCGCGAAGCGCGTCGATGGTCGCGGCAGCCTTGCCCATCGTCGCCTTCATCATGCCCGCGGCCTTCGCCAGCAGAACCTCACGGCTCTCCAGCGAGGCGTACTTGTTGACCTCGTCGGCGCTGAGGGTGTTGCCCTCGAACACACCGCCCTTGATCACGAGAAGCGGGTTGGCCTTGGCGAAGTCACGCAGAGCCTTCGCGGTGGCGACGAAGTCGCCGTGCACGAATGCGATGGCCGACGGACCCTTCAGGTCGTCGTCCAGCGCCGTGATCCCCACATTGTTCGCGGCGATCTTGGTCAGCGTGTTCTTCACCACGGCGTATTCCGCGTCCTGACGGATGCTGTTGCGCAGCTGCTTGAGCTGGGCGACCGTCAGACCGCGGTACTCGGTCAGCAGTACGGCGTTCGAGTTCTCGAAATTCTTCGTGAGCTCGGCGACCGATGCATCCTTCTGCGCCATGGTCACTCCTTGTATGTACGTCACGCGCCGCAGTGGCGGCTCGTGAGCCTCGGTGCCGGCCGGCCCCGGAAAAACAGAAAAGCTCCGGCGCAAGCGCACGGAGCTCGGATCCTTTCGAATCTCATTCGTGTCACCTGCGCGGGCCCCTGCTTCGCAGAGCTTCGATCGTCTTGCGCTTTCGCGCGCCACGATGACCGGCGGTCTTCGGCTTCGATCAAGTGTACGGGATGCGCAGTGCCTGCCCAAATCGAGGGCCCGCGGGGGCTGTCGGTCGCTCGCGGTGCGCGTCGCACGGGGGCGCCGGCGGGCGCCATCGGGGCGGGCGCTCGTTCTCATCCCATGCCGTGGGCGTCGTCAGGGCGCGCGTGGAGCTTCATGTCCTGCGCCGCCAGCGAGATGCGGGCGGCCAGCGCAGCATCCGCCTCCGTCAGCCCGTTCGCGGAGTGCGTGAAGAGCCGAACCCGCAGGGTTCCGTACCTGACGTCCACGTCGGGATGGTGATCGGCCGCGTCGGCGAGCGTCGCGATCTGGGAGAAGAGTCGCGCCCCGGTCGCGAAGTCGCCAGTCTCGAAGGTGGCGAAGGCCCCCGATCCGGTCGGGTTCCAGTCCTCGACACGGTCATGCGCGCGGAACTCCTGAGGGGTGATGGTGTCCATGCATCCGACGATGCCACTGCACAGACCGATCGCAAGGCCCTGGACAGGACAGTCTCGCGCGTGGATGCCGCGCACACCCGCGTCGCAGCCTGCGGGCGTCCGTGCTCCGGCGTACGCTCGACGGGTGACCCCGGAACTGGCAGCTCGCATCGTCGCGGACTCGCGTGACAGGGTGGCCTGGGTGCGGGCGCGCTCGCGCGGCATCACGGCGACGGATGTCGCGACCCTCACGAGTGCGCGCGCCATCTCGCGGGCGGCCGACGCGAAGCTCCACGGCTCCGGATTCTCGGGCAACGCCTTCACCGACCACGGCAGGCGGCGGGAGCCGGAGATCGCCGCCTGGGTCGCGGCGACGCATGGCATCCAGCCGTCCTCGGCCCTCTTCCACGCCGTGGTCGAGAAGCGGCACCTCGCCACGCCCGACGGCATCGCGGTGGATGCCAACGGTCACGTCCTCCTCGCCGAGATCAAGACCACGAACAAGGCCTGGCGATCGATCCCCCGGTCGTATCTGCGTCAGGTGTGGTGGCAGCAGCACGTCCTCGGCGCCGAGCGCACCCTCGTCGCGTGGGAGCAGCACACCGAGTTCGTGCCCGTCGACGACGAGCCCCGGTGCGCCTGGGTCGACCGCGACGAGGCCGAGATCGCGAAGCTCGTGAGTCTCGCGACCGCGCTCATCGACGAGCTGTACCTGCGCACGCAGCACGGGCGCAGCGACGGGATGCCGCGGGTCGACGCATCCCGCGAGATGTACCGGTCGCTCGCCCTCGCCGACTCCGCCTGAGTCGCCCGGTCACTCTCTTCCGATTCGCCGGCGCTCGCCCGACGACGGCGCACGGCCACGTGTGAGGCGCCGATGCTCGGTAGCGACGCACCTGCGATGCGCCGCCGCGGGAATAGTTGACCTTCGTCAACGGTTCTGAATATAGTTGACTCAGTTCAACTGTTGACAGATATCAACCATGCGCGGCCGCGGCCCCGCATTCGGGGCCGCGGCCCCGCATTCGCGAAGGAAACCATGTCCACCTCATCCGCCGTCGAGGCACCCAAGATGTCGCACCGCCAGGTACTCGAGGCACTGTCCGGTCTCCTGCTCGGCATGTTCGTGTCCATGCTCGCGTCGACCGTCGTGTCGTCGTCGCTGCCGGTCATCGTGCACGACCTCGACGGCAACCAGGCCGCATTCACGTGGGTCGTGACAGCGACCCTGCTCACCACGGCGATCTCGACCCCGATCTGGGGCAAGCTCGCCGACCTCTTCAACCGCAAGCTGCTGTTCCAGCTCGCGATCGTCGTCTTCGTCGTCGCGACGGCGACCGCGGGATTCGCGCAGAACCCCGAGATGCTCATCACGTCCCGCGCTCTGCAGGGTGTCGGCGCGGGTGGCCTCGCGGCCCTCAGCCAGGTGCTGATGGCCGACATCATCAGCCCCCGCGAGCGCGGTCGATACATGGGCCTCTTCGGCGCGGTCATGGCGCTCGCCACGATCGGCGGCCCGCTCCTCGGCGGTGTCATCACCGACGCGTGGGGCTGGCGCTGGAACTTCTTCGTCGCCCTGCCGGTCGCGATCGTCGCGCTGATCATCGTCCAGAAGACACTGCACCTCCCGGCCCGCGCGAAGCGCGCGGTGTCGATCGACTACCTCGGCATCGTCCTGCTGTCGGCCGCCGTGTCGCTTCTGCTCATCTGGGTCACGAACGCGGGCACCGCCACTGCGGGCGAGTGGTCGGACCTCGCCAACAACGACTGGTGGAGCCTCATGACCGTCCTCATGGTCGGCGGCGCGATCCTCGCCACGCTCCTGTTCATCGTCGTCGAGCTGCGCTCGAAGGAGCCGCTCATCCCGCTGACCCTCTTCCGCGACCGCACATTCAGCCTGGCTGTCATCGCATCGATCGCGACCGGCATCGCGATGTTCGGCGCATCCGTCTTCCTCAGCCAGTACATGCAGCTCGCCCGAGGCGCGACGCCCACCCAGGCCGGCCTCATGACGATCCCGATGATCGCCGGCCTGCTCGTGGCATCCGTCGGCATCGGCGGCCTGGTCACGAAGTTCGGGCGCTGGAAGCCGTACCTCATCGTCGGAGCCGTGCTGCTGACCGCCGGCGCGTACCTGCTGTCGACCATCCACTACAACACGAACTTCGCGCTGGTCTCGGTCTACATGTTCATCCTCGGCGCGGGCGTCGGAATGACGATGCAGAACCTCGTGCTCGTCGTCCAGAACTCGTCGAAGCCGAGCGAGATCGGTGTCGCAAGTTCGGGTGTCACGTTCTTCCGCAGCCTCGGCGGAACGATCGGAGTCTCGCTCATGGGCGCGGCCCTGGCCTCGCGCGTGACACAGCTGCTCGGCGATGCGAAGGACGACCTCATCAAGGCGGTCATGAGCCTCGGGGCGGACGCGCCGCACTGGGCCGCCGTGCTGAAGTCGTCGTCGCTGCCCAAGGTGTCGGCCATGCCGCACGCTCTCCAGGTGATCTTCGAGGACATCTACGCGCAGGGCATCTCGCACTCGTTCCTGATCGCGGTGCCGTTCGCCGTGGTGAGCCTCATCGCGATCATCTTCCTTCCCAACAAGCCGCTCACGCGCATGACGACCAGCGAGCGCCTGCACGCCGGGGAGGCCGATCTCGCGACGGTCTCGGTCGACGAGGGCATGGCCGTTCTCACCGCCACCGGTTCGCTGGCGACCGTGGGGGCACGGGATGCTCACACCTCCGGCATCGACTCGGAGAAGTAGCCTCATTCCCATGGTCACGACCCAGACCCCAGAGGTCCGCACCCACGCGGCGCGGGCCTCTGCGGGCGACGAGCACGCTCACGCCGTCCAGGCTCTCGAGGCGGAGTTCGGCGAGCTCATCGCCCGCTTCCGTCGCCTCATCACCGAGGCAGCGCATCGCGTGAGCCCGGGCATGCTGCCCGGCGCCTACAAGGTGTTCACGACGATCGTCCGGCGAGAGCACACCACCATGTCGGCGCTCGCCGAGATGCTCATGATGGACAAGGGCCAGCTCAGCCGCACGGTCCGCGAGCTCGAGCAGCTCGGCCTGATCACGCGGATGCCCGATCCACGAGACGGGCGCTCCAGCATCCTCTCCCCCACCGCCGAGGGGCTCACTCGCCTCGAGGCGGCCCGTGTCCCGCAGGAGGACGGACTCGCCCACGCACTGGCCGAGTGGCACATCGACGACATCCGCGAGCTCACCCGCCTCATGCACGCGCTGCTGAGCGAGCAGGCGCCCGCGCGCTGAACGGGCCCCGTCACGACGGATCCCGACGGACGGGCCCGGTCAGCGCAGGGCACGACGCCCCTCCTCGACGATCGCCGCGCCCACGGCATCGAGCAGCCCGGAGCGCAGATTCCACTGCTGCCAGTACAGGCGCACGTCGATGGGCGGCCCGCCGAGGTCGACGAGGCGTCCGGCGTCCAGATCGTCGTCGCATTGGAAGGGCGGCAGCATCCCCCACCCCATCCCGAGCCGGACAGCCGCGGCGAAGTCCGCCGACGACGGCACGTGATGCCGGGGCGGAGCGGCGGGATCGGCGCCGCGGGCGACGAGCCACTCGGTCTGCAGCTCGTCCTTGCGATTGAAGTCGACGACCGGAGCGAGCGCGAGCGCGACGGCGGTCGCGCCCTCCGGGAACCAGGTCGACGCGAACGCCGGCGCAGCCACGGCACGGTAGCTCATCGTCCCGATCGGAACGACGCTGCATCCCGCGACCGCCTCCGCCTGCGACGTGACGGCGCCCATCACGAGCCCCTCCTCGAGCTGGCCGGTCGTGTACTCCTGGTCGTCGCGGTGCAGCTCGAAGGCGACGGGATGCTCGTGCGCCAGCCGCGCGAGCGGCGGGAGGAACCACGTCGCGAGCGAGTCGGCGTTCACGGCGAGCGGCACGGTGACGCGCGGCGCGTCGTCCTCGCCCTCCCCGCCGAGTGCCGTGCGCGCATCGTGCTCGAGGAGTGCGAGCTGCCGCGCGAGCCGGATGACGACGGTGCCCGCCGGGGTGGCGCGTACCGGCTTGGACCGCACGAGCAGGACGCGCCCGACCTCGTGCTCGAGAGCCTTGATGCGCTGGCTGACCGCCGACGGAGTGATGTGCAGCCTGCGGGCCGCGGCATCCAGCGTGCCTTCGTCGACGACGGCGGCGACGGTCTCGGCGAGCTCGAACGGAATCCTCATCAACAGTCACGCTAATGCATCTGAAGAATCATGAGCTGGACTGAATGGATGCGGGCCCCTACCGTCGAAGGGTGCCCACCTCCGTCCTCGCCGGTCTCGGCCTCGGCTTCTCGCTCATCGTCGCCATCGGCGCGCAGAACCTCTACGTCCTGCGGCAGGGCCTGCGTCGTGAGCACGTGCTGGCGGTCGCGCTGATCTGTGCCCTGTCGGATATGGTGCTGATCGCGCTCGGAGTCTCGGGGATCGGGCTCGCGCTCCAGGCCACTCCGTGGCTCGTCGGCGTCGTCCGCTGGGTGGGCGCCGCGTTCCTCCTGGTCTACGCGGGCATGGCCGCGTGGCGCGCCGTGCGTCCGTCCGGTGAGGTGCTCGTCGCCGACGCATCGTCGCCCGCTCCCCTTTCGCACGCGCGCCCCGGCGGCACGGCGACGGTCGCCGCTCAGCGTCTGGGCGCCGTCATCCTGACGTGCCTGGCTCTGACCTGGCTGAATCCGCATGTGTATCTCGACACGGTGTTCCTGCTCGGTTCGATCGCCAACTCGCACGGCGACGAGCGCTGGGCCTTCGCCGGCGGCGCGATGACCGCCAGTGTCATCTGGTTCTTCGGACTCGCCTACGGCGCGCGCTACCTCGGACGGTGGCTCGCGACGCCGCGGGCGTGGCGCATCCTGGACGGCGTCATCGCCGTCGTGATGGTCGCGATCGCGATCAACCTCGCGCTCGGCTCCTGAATCCCGGGTCCTCGATCTCGGCGATGCGCGCCGCGACGATGGCGCGGATCGCCTCGTCGGGCAAGGGATGCTCCGGCTGGAACCGGATCGTCCCCTTGTCGTGCTCGAATCCCTCGAGCGCGTCGGCGACGGCCTCGGGCACCCGCCCGCTGAAGGGGTAGACGCCGATGTGCTTCTTCGTCCGCATCACGGAGATGAGCGCCTTGCCCTGATACAGCAGCGCAGGCATCGCGTAGCTCGTTCCCTGCACCGCCTCGATGCCCTCGCCCGCGACGGCGTACGCGTGCGCGATGACCTCGCGATCGCGCGGCTCGAGCCCGGAGAGGTAATCGTGATCGTCCCCATGACCGCATCCTGGCATGATCGGGGCATGCGGCGGGTGCATGTGATCGTGACGGGCGATGTGCAGGGCGTCGGCTACCGCTACACGATGCGCCTGGTCGCGGGTGACGTCGGCGTCACAGGATGGGTGCGAAACCGCCGCGACGGCTCCGTCGAGGCGGAGGTCGAGGGGACCGGCGACCAGGTCGACGAGGTCCTCGCGTGGATGGCCGAGGGACCTCCCGGCTCGCGCCCGTCGAACGCGAAGGTCGATGAGATCCCGCCGGCCGGGGGCCGCGGTTTCGAGGTGCGGGCGACCGCCTGAGAGCAGTGCGCACGACGCAGGGCTGCGCCGCCGGAAGACGAAGAAGGGCCCCGCCGTGGGGCGGGACCCTTCTCGAGTGCTTCAGCGTCAGATCGCGGCGACGTCCAGCGGGATGCCGGGGCCGAACGTGGTCGACACGGCGCCCTTCTGGATGTAGCGGCCCTTCGAGCTCGACGGCTTCAGGCGGACGATCTCCTCGAGCGCCGCCTTCAGGTTCTCGTCCAGCTGCTCGGCCGTGAACGAGGCCTTGCCGACGACGAAGTGCACGTTGGCGTGCTTGTCGACGCGGAACTCGATCTTGCCGCCCTTGATCTCCTCGACGGCCTTGGCCGCGTTGGGGGTCACGGTGCCGGTCTTGGGGTTCGGCATCAGGCCGCGCGGACCCAGGACCTTGCCCAGACGACCGACCTGGCCCATGAGCTCGGGCGTGGCGACGGCCGCGTCGAACGCGGTCCAGCCGGCGGCGACCTTCTCGATGAGCTCGGCGCCGCCGACCTCGTCAGCACCCGCGGCGATGGCGGCCTCGGCGGCCGGGCCCGTCGCGAAGACGATGACGCGGGCGGTCTTGCCCGTGCCGTGCGGGAGGATGACGGTGCCGCGCACCATCTGGTCGGCCTTGCGCGGGTCGACCGAGAGCTTCAGCGCGACCTCGACGGTCGAGTCGAACTTCTTCGAGCCGGTCTCCTTCGCGAGGGCGACAGCCTCGGAACCCGTGTAGAACTTGCCGGCCTCGATCTTGCCGGCGGCTGCTTCGTAAGCCTTGGACTTGGTAGCCATTGTCGTTATCCCCCTCAGCCCTCGACCGTGATGCCCATGGAGCGGGCGGTGCCGGCGATGATCAGCGAGGCGGCCTCGATGTCGTTCGCGTTCAGGTCGGGCATCTTCTGCTCTGCGATCTGTCGGACCTGCTCCTTGGTGAGCTTCGCCACCTTGACCGTGTGCGGCGTCTTCGAGCCCTTCTGCACACCGGCGGCCTTCTTGATGAGCTCAGCTGCCGGCGGGGTCTTCAGGATGAACGTGAAGCTGCGGTCCTCGTAGACGGTGATCTCCACGGGGATGACGTTGCCGCGCTGCGACTCGGTCGCGGCGTTGTACGCCTTGCAGAACTCCATGATGTTGACGCCATGCTGACCGAGCGCGGGGCCGATCGGCGGCGCCGGGTTGGCTGCACCGGCGTTGATCTGAAGCTTGATCAGGCCGGTCACCTTCTTCTTCGGTGCCATTCTCTTTCCTTTCATCGAGCGGATGCGGTGCGCATCCGTTCTCCCGCGCGTCCGGCCTTTCCGGACCGCGGTTCTCCCGGCGACGTGCGCCGGGAAGTCTCACATCTGCTTGGTGACCTGGTCGAAAGAGAGCTCGACCGGCGTCTCGCGCTCGAAGAGCGAGACGAGCACCGTGAGCTTGCCGCTCTCGGGCTTGATCTCACTGATCGAGCCGGGCAGGCCTGCGAACGAGCCCTCCTTGATGGTGATCGTCTCGCCGACCTCGAAGTCGACCTCGGTGATCACGCTGCGCGCAGCGGCCGGAGCACCCTTGCCGCCGGCGGCCTTGGTCGCGGGGGTCTCCTTGACCTCCACGTTGGCCTTGAGCATGTTGTACGCCTCTTCGAAGCGCAGCGGCGTCGGGTTGTGGGCGTTGCCCACGAAGCCGGTGACGCCGGGCGTGTGGCGCACGACCGACCAGGTGTCCTCGTTGAGCTCCATGCGCACGAGCACGTAGCCCGGGATCCGGACGCGGTTGACCATCTTCCGCTGACCGTTCTTGATCTCGACGACGTCCTCCATCGGGACCTCGACCTGGTAGATGTCGTCCTCGACTTCGAGCGTCGACTTGCGCTGCTCGATGTTGGCCTTCACCTTGCGCTCGAACCCGGCGTAGGAGTGCAGCACGTACCACTTGCCCGGCAGCGAGCGCAGCTCGGCGCGGAACGCCTCGAACGGGTCGAGCTCGGCGTCGTCGGTCTCGGACTCCTCCTCGCCGTCGTCCGGGGCGGGGCCGTCGTACGGCGCGACCTCCTCGGCCGCCTCGGCGAGCCGCTCGGCGACTTCGTCGGCGATGGAGTCGTTGATGACCTCGGCCGCAGCCTCGGCCTCAGCGGCCTCGTCGATGTTCAGCGCGTCGTTCACGATGGCGTCGGCCTCCGGGTCGTCGATGTCGATGTCCTCCAGGTCGGAGTCGTCCGGGGCTTCGTCGTCCACGACGTGGATCGCAGCGGTCTCAGCCGACTGCACCGAACGCTCCTCAGCGGACAGGATGTTGCCCTCCTGCGCCTCGTCGTCCTCGCTGGACTGCTCGGCAGCGGTCGCCCAATCGGCGTCGTCGAGATACTTTTCAGACACTTGCTTCTCTTCCGTTCGCGGAACCGGGCGCGTCGGCCCGATCCGTGTCGGCGGTCAGGATGCGGCGCTGCCCGGAGTGCCGAACACCACCGTCGTGAGCCAGACGAAGAGCACGTCCAGCCCGTAGACGAGCGCCATCATGACGATGACGAATCCGAGCACGACGCCCGTGTACTTCACGAGCTCCTGGCGCGTCGGTGTGACGACCTTGCGAAGCTCAGCGAAGACCTGACGCATGAAGGTGCTCACGCGTGCGAAGAAGCCCGGCTTCTTCGTGCGGGGCGCGTCGCTTGCCGCGACGACCTCGCCCCTCTCGTCCTGCACCATCGAACCACCCGTATTGCTTTCCATGTGCCAGCGTTCGCTGACGCGCAGGGCGGACAGGAATCGAACCTGCAACCTGCGGTTTTGGAGACCGCTGCTCTGCCAATTGAGCTACCGCCCTAGAGACCCGGAGGCCTCGGGAGCCAGCATCCCTCCCCGTCACCTGAGTTTCGGGGGCCGCTCCACTGACGGGCACGGCGAAAGAATGCAGACAATCACTGCGTCGTCCAGTCTACGGCATGGCTCGGCGGGGCGCGAACCGAGCGCGCCCTGCTCAGACGCGTAGCATGCCCGACATGCCCCTCACCCAGACGCAGCTCGACGAGCTGTGGGACTTCGCCGATGCGCCGGCCTCCGAGCAGCGGCTCCGCGAGGCTGCTGAGGCCGAGACCGGCGCGCAGCGCGCCGAGCTCCTGACGCAGGTCGCCCGCGCGCTCGGACTGCAGGACCGCTTCGACGAGGCGGACGCGGTGCTCGACGCGGTCACTGCCAGCGGGGCTGCAGATGCCGCCGTGCGCACCCGCGTGGCGCTCGAGCGCGGACGGCTGCGGAACTCCTCCGGCGACCCGAGCGCCGCCGTCCCGCTCTTCGCCGACGCCGAGCGGACTGCAGCGGCGGCAGGACTGACGTTCCTGCAGGTCGACGCGCTGCACATGATCGCCATCGCATCGCCCGACGACGCCGATGCGGCCACGGATTCCGCACTCCGCGTCCTCGAGGGCGTGACCGACGAGCGGACCCTCCGCTGGCGGGTCGGCCTCCACAACAACCGCGGGTGGGCGCGCTTCGACGCGGGCCGCTACGACGAGGCGCTGGCATCCTTCGTCGCCTCACGCGATGCCGCAGAGCGCTGGGGCACGCCGCAGCAGGTGCGGTGGGCCGACGAGGCGATCGCCGAGACGCTCGCACAGCTCGCATAGACCCGGACGACAGCACCCCCGCGGGCCTGGCGCCGGCGGGGGTGCTGTTCGGATCCGCATCAGGCGCCGACGCGGACGAGCTTCTTGTTGACGAACTCGTCGGCGGCGAGCAGACCCATCTCGCGCGAGGTGCCGCTGCGCTTGACGCCGCCGAACGGCAGCTCGGGGCTGTCCGCGAGGGTGACGTTGACGTAGACCATGCCGGCGTCGATCTTGTCGGCGACGCGGTCGGCCTGCTCGGGGTCGGTCGTGAACACGTAGGACCCGAGGCCGTAGCTCGTGTCGTTGGCGAGGCGCACGGCCTCGTCCTCGTCGGCAACCCTGTAGACGACGGATGCCGGCCCGAACAGCTCCTCTCGGTACACGCTCATCTCCGGCGTGACGTCGGTGAGGACCGTCGGCGTGTAGTAGGCCCCGTCGCGGGTGCCGCCGGTCACGAGGGTCGCGCCCTCCTCGACCGCCCTGTCGACCTGGGCCGCCAGGCGCTCGGCCGCGAGGAGCGACGAGAGCGGGCCCACCGTGGTGTCGTCGGCGAACGGGTCGCCCACGACCTGCGACTTCATCGCAGCAGTGAACTTCTCGAGGAATGCGTCGTACAGGGCGTCGACCACGATGAAGCGCTTGGGCGCGTTGCAGGACTGGCCGTTGTTGTCGAGGCGCGCGTCGACCGCGGCGGTGATCGCCGCATCCAGGTCGTCCGTCGACAGGAGGATGAACGGGTCGGACCCGCCGAGCTCGAGCGCCACCTTCTTCAGGTTGCGCCCGGCCAGCTCGGCCACGGCCGCGCCGGCGCGCTCGGAGCCCGTCACCGAGACCCCCTGCACACGGGGGTCGGCGATGATGGTCGCCGCCTGGTCGTTCGTCACGTACACGTTGACGTACGCACCCTTCGGCAGGCCCGCATCCAGATACATCTTCTCGATGGCGGCGGCCGACTCCGGGCACTGCGGCGCGTGCTTGAGGAGGATCGTGTTGCCGATGACGAGGTTCGGGGCGGCGAAGCGCGCGACCTGGTAGTACGGGAAGTTCCACGGCATGATGCCCAGGAGCACCCCGATCGGCGCCTTGCGGATGACCGCGGTGCCCTCGCCGAGGATCTGCAGCGGCTGATCGGCCGTGATGGTCTCGGCGTTGTCGGCGTAGAACTCCGTGATGTCGGCGGCGAAGTCCACCTCGGCGTAGGCCGCGGCCAGCGGCTTGCCCATCTCGCGCACGATGATCGCGGCGAGGTCGTCGCGGCGCTCGCGGTGCAGCTGCGCGACGCGGCGGATCAGCTCGGCGCGCTCGGCGACAGGTCGCTGCGACCAGTCGCGGTACTCGTCTGCAGCGAGGGTCAGCGCCTCCTCGACCTGCGCATCGGTGAAGGTGTCATACGTCGCCAGGGTCTCGCCCGTGGCGGGGTTCACGACTGCGTAGTCGCTCATTGTCTGATCTCCTGATTAGTCAGCGGGAATGAGGGTGTACTTGGTGGACAGGTACTCGTGGATGCCCTCGAAGCCGCCCTCGCGGCCGACTCCGGACTGCTTGACGCCGCCGAACGGGGCGGCCGCGTTGGAGACGACGCCTGCGTTCAGACCCATCATCCCGGTCTCGAGCCGGTCGATCATGCGGTGGCCGCGGGCGAGGTCCTGCGTGTAGACGTACGAGACCAGGCCGTACTCGGTGTCATTGGCGAGGCGCACGGCCTCGTCCTCGTCGCGGAAGGTGGCGATCGCGAGCACCGGGCCGAAGATCTCCTCGCGGAGGATGTCGCTGCCCGCCTGCACCTCGGTCACGACGGTCGGCTCGAAGAACGTGCCCTCGCCCTCGATGGCCGCCCCGCCGGTGCGGACCTTCGCGCCGCGTTCGACGGCATCGGTCACGAGCTCGACGGCCTTCGCCACCGCGTCGCCGTCGATGAGCGGGCCGATCGCCACGCCGTCCTCGGTGCCGCGTCCGATCTTCATCGCCCTGACGCGCTCGGTGACGCGGTCGGCGAAATCCTCGGCGACGGACTCGTGCACGATGAAGCGGTTCGCCGCCGTGCACGCCTGGCCGATGTTGCGGAACTTGGCGGCCATCGCGCCGTCCACCGCCTTGTCGAGGTCGGCATCCTCGAACACCACGAACGGCGCGTTGCCGCCGAGCTCCATGGACACGCGCAGCACGCCCTGGGCGGCCTGCGCGATGAGGGCGCGGCCCACCTCGGTGGAGCCGGTGAACGACAGCTTGCGCAGGCGCGGGTCGGCGATGATCGGACCGGAGACCTTGCTGGAGGTGGTCGTCGCGACGACGTTCACGACGCCCTTCGGCAGGCCGGCCTCCTCGAGGAGCTTCACGAAGAAGATCGTCGACAGCGGGGTCAGCGCCGGGGGCTTGATGACCACCGTGCAGCCCGCCGCCAGCGCCGGCGCGATCTTGCGCGTCGCCATCGCCAGCGGGAAGTTCCACGGCGTGATGAAGAACGACGGGCCCACAGGGCGCTGCGACACGACCATGCGCCCTGTGCCCTCGGGGTTGATGCCGTAGCGGCCGGTGATGCGCACGGCCTCCTCGCTGAACCAGCGCAGGAACTCGCCGCCGTAGGCGACCTCGCCGCGGGCCTCGGCGAGCGGCTTGCCCATCTCGAGGGTCATGAGCAGGGCCGCGTCCTCCTTGCGCTCCTGCAGCAGCTCCCACGCACGGCGCAGGATGTCGCTGCGCGTGCGCGGCGGGGTGGCCGCCCACGCCTCCTGCGCGGCGACGGCCGCGTCGAGGGCGCGGAGGCCGTCGGCCGGGCTCGCGTCGGCGATCGTGAGGATGACCTTGTTGGTCGAGGGGTCGCGCACGTCGAACGTGCGGCCGCCTTCGGCATCGACCCACTCGCCGCCGATGAACAGTCCCGTGGGCACCTGCGCCAGCAGGGCCGCCTCGTTCTCTGCACTCATTGCGTTCCTTCTCTCTGCTTCGGATGCCCGGGCCGTCAGACCTCGAGCAGGGTGCGATCCGCGACGACGATGCGCTCGGCGGCCAGTCGGCCCATCCGGATCGCTCCGTCCACGTGCTGGTAGCCGGCTCCGGCGAGGTCGCTGCACGCGAACTGGATCGGACCGACGGCGGCGCGGAGGTCCGGGCCGTAGCGGTGCAGGCCGCCGAGGTCGAAGCTCGCGGCGTAGGCGCCGCGGGTCCACTCCTCGCTGCCCCAGTCGCTCTCGTAGTAGACGACCGGGTTCTCGGCCTCGGGGCCGTAGTAGTGCGACAGCGACGCGAGGATGCGCTGCTTGCGCTCCTCCGGCGACAGGTCGAAGACGCCGTCGGCGTTCTTGTCGGAGACGAAGCCCACGAGGGTGCCGCGCTCGTCGCCGTGGTTGGAGTTGTCGTAGGCCTCGTGCACGAGCTCGAACGGGCTGAACGCCGTGCCGGAGAGCCCCTGCGCGCGCCAGAACGGGCGGTCGTAGACGGCATGCACCTTGATGACGAAGCCCATCGACAGGTGCTGGTGCATCTGGTGCTGGCGGCGGGGAAGGGCCGGCACGAACGAGATGCGGTTGTAGAGCACGGGCGCGAGAGCGAGCACCGCCTGGCGCGCGTGAACGGTGATCCCCTCGGCCTCGGCCGTGACGCCGTCGTCGCCCCAGCGCAGCGTGCGCACGGGCGCGTTCAGGTGGACGTCGTCGCCGAGGCGCTCGGCGAGCAGCAGCGGGACCTGCTGGAGTCCGCCCACGACGCGCTTGTCGAGGATGAAGTCCGCGTCGACGAGGTGCGAGAAGCTGCCGGCGCTCGCCGCCATCAGCAGGGCCTGCAAGGTGGAGAACGCGTGGGCGGGCTTCGTGAGCATTGCCCCCGCGATGAAGAGCGCGATGTTCTCGCGCGCCTCCGTGTCGTCGGTCTGCTGCTTCAGCCACTCCTCGAACGAGATCGCGTCGAGGGCCTCCGCATCCGGCGACTCCCACGGCCGGTCGGGGTCGACCAGCGCAACCATCGCGTCGAGCTTCTCGATCAGCTCGACGATGACCTTCTCGGTCTCCGGCTTCACGGGGAAGATCTCCCCGGTGAAGCGGGTCAGTGTGCCGCCTTCGCCGATGTAGACGCTGTCGCCCTCGCGGTAGCGCTCGTACGTCTCGAGTCCGAGCTCGTCGAGCGTCTCGATGAGGGCGTCCTGATCGGGCGACACCCACTGGCCGCCGATCTCGAGCATCTGGCCGTCGATGACATCCGTCCACAGCCGTCCGCCGACGCGGTCACGCGCCTCCAGGACCGCGACCGACAGGCCCGCCTTCTTCAGCTCGTTCGCGGCGGTGAGGCCCGCCGCTCCGGCGCCGATGATGACGACGTCCCTGGTGATCTCGGTCAATTTCAAACTCCTTCGGTTGCCTGACAGTCGGGTGTTCGGTTGTGGACGGGCGGCGAGACGGCACCGCCCCGGCCGGAGCCCCCCGGCCGGCCAGGGCGGATGCGCGTCAGTGGGCCGCGAGCGCGGCGGCGACGATGTCCAGGCCCTCGCCCAGCAGGTCGTCGCCGATCGACAGCGGCGGGAGGAAGCGGATGACGTTGCCGTAGGTGCCGCATGTGAGGACGACGACGCCCTGCGCGATGCACGCCTTGGCGACGGCTGCCGTCAGGGCGGCGTCGGGCTCCTTCGTGATCGGGTCGACGAACTCGGCGGCGACCATCGCGCCCAGGCCACGGACGTCGCCGACGCGGGGGTCGGCGGCCTGCAGGGCGGTCAGGCGGTCGGTGAGGATCGCACCGATCTCCTGCGCGCGGGCGGCCAGGCCGTCGTTCTCGAAGGCGTCGATCGAGGCCACGGCGGCGGCGCACGCGACGGGGTTGCCGCCGTAGGTGCCGCCGAGCCCGCCGGAGTGCGACGCATCCATGATCTCCGCGCGACCGGTGACCGCCGCGAGCGGCATGCCGCCGGCGATGCCCTTGGCCGTCGTGATGAGGTCGGGGACGATGCCGAACTGCTCGCTCGCGAACATCGTGCCGGTGCGGGCGAAGCCCGTCTGCACCTCATCGGCGATGAAGACGACGCCATGGGCGCGGGCCCAATCGACGAGGGCCGGGAGGAAGCCCTCCGCCGGGACGATGAAGCCGCCCTCGCCCTGGATCGGCTCGATGATGATCGCGGCGAGGTTGTCGGCGCCGATCTGCTTCTCGATGATCGAGATGGCGCGCTTCGCGGCCTCGGGCCCGGTCAGCCCGTCGCGGAACGGGTACGACAGGGGCGCGCGGTAGATCTCGGGCGCGAAGGGGCCGAAGCCGCTCTTGTACGGCATCGCCTTGGCGGTG
Source organism: Microbacterium sp. sgz311019 (assembly GCF_056135325.1). Classification (NCBI taxonomy): domain Bacteria; kingdom Bacillati; phylum Actinomycetota; class Actinomycetes; order Micrococcales; family Microbacteriaceae; genus Microbacterium; species Microbacterium sp. sgz311019. The sequence goes on from NZ_JBWAXO010000012.1 coordinate 34,391, forward strand.
AGGGCCATGGTGAGGTTGGTGCGGCCGTGGTAGCCGTGGTCGAATGCGACGACGGCCTGCTTGCCCGTGTACTTGCGTGCGATCTTGACGGCGTTCTCGACGGCCTCGGCGCCCGAGTTGAACAGGGCGCTCTTCTTGGCGTGGTCGCCGGGGGTCACCCGGTTGAGGGCCTCGGCGACCTCCACGTACGACTCGTACGGCGAGACCATGAAACAGGTGTGCGTGAACTGCGCCGCCTGCGCCTGGATGGCCGCGACGACCTTCGGATGCGCATTGCCGACGGTGGTGACGGCGATGCCCGAGCCGAGGTCGATCAGCGAGTTGCCGTCGGCGTCGACGATGACTCCGCCGCCGGCGGCGACAGCGTGGACGGGGACGGTGTGTCCGACGCCGGCCGCGACGGCTGCGGCCTTGCGGTCGAGCAGCTCCTGCGAGCGCGGGCCGGGGATGGCGGTGACGAGGCGGCGCTCCTGGGTCAGGGTGGGGCCGCCGACGGGAACGGTGGTGTCGACGATGCTCATGCCCCGAGCGTAGGCCGCGGCTCTCACGGGCTGCACTCGCCCACGTGTACATTCGAGGCATCCATTCTGTCCAGCTCGTACAGGAGCGCCATGGCCGTCGACCCTGCATCCGCCCCGACCCTCCAGAGCCTGCTCGGGCGCCGCGAGCTGCACCTGCGGCCCATCGGCGGCATCACCCCCGAGGCCTCGTCGCGTCCCGTGCGGTGGGTGCACAACAGCGACCTCGTCGACCCCACGCCGTTCCTCGCAGACGACCTCGTGCTGCTGACCACCGGCACGCAGTTCGCCGGCGAGGCGGATGACTCCCTCGCCTACGCCGACTACGTCCGCCGTGTGGTGAGCCGCGGGATCATCGCCCTGGGCTTCGGAACCCAGGTCGTGCGCGCGGGCGTGCCGGCGGGCCTCGTGGCCGCATGCGACGAGCTCGGCATGCCGCTGTTCGAGGTGCCGTACCGCACGCCCTTCATCGCGGTCGCCCGCGCGAATGCCGAGGCCGTGGCCGCGCAGGCGTACGCCCGGCGCTCGTGGGCCCTCGACGCGCAGCGCGCCATCGCACTGGCGGCCCTGCGGCCGGACGGTCTCGGCGCGACCCTCGCCGAGCTCGCCAAGCAGCTGCACACGTGGGTCGGCCTGTTCGACGCATCCGGGCAGCTGACGCGCGAGCATCCGGCCCGCGGAGTGGATGCGCAGACTCTCGCGATCGCCGCGGACGAGGCCTCCACCCTCCTGCGGCGCGGGTCGCGCGCCGGCGCGGCGCTCCACGAGGGCCGCACTCCCCTGACCTTCCAGACCCTCGGCCGCACCGGGCACCTGCGCGGGGTGATCGCCATCGCCGCGGGCGAGCTCGACCCCGAGGGCCGCGGGGTGGTCACCGCAGTCGTCGCGATGGCGGGGCTCGCCCTCGAGCAGAACCGCGGGCTCGCGCGAGCCATGGCGGCGCTGCGCTCCGCACTCGTGGAGTCGCTCCTCACGGACGAGCCTGCGCTGGCCCGGCGCATCGCGCGCGACCTCGTGGGCGGCCTGCCCACCGCGCCGATCGCAGTGGCGGTGGCCGATGTCGGCCGCTCCGACGCCCTCGACGAATGGCTCGACCTGCAGGCCGCCGAGCATCGGAGCGACCTCGCCTTCGGGTGGCACGACCACGAGCTCGTACTCGTCACAGCGGCGACTGACACCAGGGTGGTCGGCGCGCTCGCCGACCGATTCGACGTCCGGGTCGGCATCTCGTCGGCCGTGGGGTACTCGGGCTTCTCGGGCGCGCACTCCGAGGCGCGCACGGCGCTGCACCGCGGCGGCGACGGCGTGTCCACCTTCGCGCAGGTGCAGGCGACCGGGATGCTCGCCGCCCTCGACAACGACGATGCCCGCGCGTTGGCCGCCGGGATGCTCGAGCCCCTGGTCCGCAGCGATGCCGAGGACGGCACAGCCCTCGTCGACACCGTGCGCGCCTGGCTCGAGAACGACACGCGCATCGAGGCCGCGGCGTCCGCCCTCGGCGTGCATCGTCATACGGTGCGCGCGCGCATCGCCCTCGTGCAGCGGCTGCTCGGCCTCGACCTCTCGTCGTTCGGCGCGCGCGCCGAGCTCTGGACCGCGCTGCAGGTCGTCGGCTGAGCTTCTCGCGGCGGCATCCGTCCCCTCGAATGGTGCTCATCAGTCACCATCACACGCACGGCGCCGCACAACGTGACGGACGTGCGAGGACACGACGTCCTGTCGGGCCGCAAGACGGCACATTCCGTCCGCGGGTGGTGCACCGGACGGCCGATAGCCTGACCACGTGACGGCGACGGTCAACGGCGGGATCTCGTTCTGGTGGCGACAGGAGGGCCTGCCCGCGCACACGCGGCCGCCCCTCCCTGGTGATGCGACCGCCGACGTCTGCATCGTGGGCGCCGGATATACCGGCCTGTGGACCGCTTACTACCTCAAGACCCTGCAGCCGGACCTCCGTGTCGTCGTGCTCGAGCAGCGCTTCGCGGGCTTCGGAGCGTCCGGCCGCAACGGTGGCTGGCTCACGAACTCCGTGACCGGCGGGCGCGCACGGTACGGACAGGATGCCGGCGCGGCCCAGCAGCTCGCCCTCAACGAGAGCGTCGACGAGGTCATCGCGGTCGCGGCACGCGAGGGCATCGACGCCGACATCGTCAAGGGCGGCGAGCTCAACGTCGCCCGCACGCCCGCACAGCTGGCGCGCCTGCGCGCGAGTGCTGCCGCCGAGGCCCGGTGGCCGCACACCGACACGGAACTGCTGGATGCCGCGGCCACGGCGGAGCGCATCCGCGTCGGCGGCGCACTCGGAGGGCTGTGGCATCCGCACTGCGCCCGGATCCATCCGGCCAAGCTGGCCGCCGGCCTCGCCGCCGCGGCGGAGCGCGCCGGTGTCGTCATCCACGAGAGCACGCGGGTGCGCAGCATCCGTCCGGGCGCCGCCGTGAGCGACCGCGGAACCGTCCGCGCCGACTACGTGATCCGCGCGACCGAGGGCTTCACACCCGACCTCGACGGCACGCACCGCACCTGGCTGCCGATGAACTCGTCGATGATCGCGACCGAGCCGCTGCCCGCCGCCTTCTGGGACGAGGTCGGCTGGGGCGGCCGCGAGACCCTCGGCGATTTCGCCCATGTGTACATGTACGCGCAGCGCACGGCGGACGACCGGATCGCTTTCGGCGGCCGCGGCGTGCCGTACCGCTACGGCTCACGCGTCGACACCGACGGCACGACGCAGGAGCGCACCGTGCGAGCGCTGACATCCCTCCTGCACTCGTTCTTCCCGGCCGCCGCCGACGTGCCGATCGCGCACGCGTGGGCCGGCGTGCTCGGCGTGCCGCGCGACTGGTCGGCGAGTGTCGGCCTCAACCGCGCGGCCGGCGTCGGCTGGGCCGGCGGATACGTCGGCACGGGCGTCACGGCGACGAACCTCGCCGGTCGCACGCTCGCCGACCTCGTCCTCGGCCGCGACACCGGCCTCGTTCGCCTGCCCTGGGTCGGCCATCACGCGAAGAAGTGGGAGGTCGAGCCGCTGCGCTGGACCGCCGTCAACGCGATCTACACCGCGTACCGCGTGGCCGACCGCATGGAGTCCTCGCGCTCATCGGATCGGGATGCGTGGCCCGCGAGCATCGCCGACCTCATCGCCGGCCAGCACTGATCTTCGCGCTGCCCCTCCCTGCCTCTCGCTGCGCTTCGCGCTGCCCCTCGCTGCGCTTTGCGCTGCGCCTCGCGCTGCTTGTTGCTGCACGCGCTGCTGAAAGGTGCAGACGCGGCCACCGAAACAGCAGCTCATGATCGAAACACCAGCGCGACCGACGACCACAACCGCCACCGCCACCGCCAACGAGGCGAGGCGATGCGGCTCGGGCGCCGAGCCCTCGAGGCTCACGCCGGGGCGTGCGCCTGCAGGAACTCGTACACGTCGGTCGTGTCCACGCCCGGGAAGGCGCCGGTCGGCAGGGTGGCGAGGAGCGTCCGCGGGGTGCGGACGTTCGGCCAGGAGCTTCCTCTCCACGCCGCCTCGAGATCGGCCGGAGCACGGCGGCAGCACACCTCGGTCGCGTGCGGCGAGACGCCGCGGTTCTGCGTGTCGCGGCCGAGGAACCACTTCGTGTCGTCGAACCGCACCCCCACAGACACCGAGTGCGCGCCCTCGCTCGAGTTCTCGACGCGGGCCGTGCACCAGTACGTGCCGTTGCCCGTGTCGGTGTACTGGTAGTACGGGTTGAAGTGGTCGTCGACGTCGAAGACGACCCGCGACGTCCACTTGCGGCAGCACATCTGCCCCTCGATCGAGCCCAGCCGATCGGTCGGGAAGTTCACGTCGTCGTTCTCGTAGGCCTTCGTGATGGTCCCCGACTCGTGCACTTTGAGGAAGTGCACACGGATCCCCAGGTGTCGCGTCGCGAGGTTCGTGAAGCGGTGGGCCGCGGTCTCGTACGACACCGAGTAGGCGTCCCGGAGGTCCTCGATCGAGACCGCCCGGTCGCGCTTGGCATCCTCGAGGAACGGCACGGCGTGCGCCTCGGGAATCAGCAGCGCACCGGTCAGGTAGTTCGTCTCCACGCGCTGGCGCAGGAACTCCGCGTAGCTCGCCGGCTCGGTGTGCCCGAGCATCCGGCTCGACAGCGCCTGCAGCACCGCGGTGCGCGGGTCGCCCTTCGACGTCAGCCGGCTCGACAGGTACAGCCGCCCGTTCTTGAGGTCGGCGACGCTGCGCGTGGTCTGCGGCAGATCGGGAACGTAGTGGATCGAGAAGCCCAGGTGGGCGGCGATATCCGACGCGGTGCGCTGCGTCAGCGGACCTCCGGGATGGTCGACGGCATCCAGGATGCTGCGCGCCTGCGCCTCGAGCTCGGGGAAGTAGTTGTCCTGCGTGCGCATGAGCCGACGCAGCTCGACGTTGGCGCGGCGGGCCTCCTCGGGCGTGGCCGCGCGCTCGTCGCGCAGGCGGTCGATCTCGGCATGCAGCGCGAGCATGGCGGTGAGCGCCTCGGTGGGGATCGACTTGCCGATGCGGAACGCAGGGATGCCGAGCGCCTGGAACGTCTGCCCCTTCATGGCCCGCTCGAGCGCGAGCTCCGCCTCGCCGCGGGGGTCGAGCGGGACAGCCTCGAGCAGCCCGTCGAGACTCGTGCCGAGTGCCCGCGCGATCGCCTGCAGCAGCGTGAGCTTCGGCTCGCGCTTGCCGTTCTCGATCATCGACAGCTGGCTGGGCGCGCGGTCCACCGCGGCGGCGAGATCATCCAGCGTCATGCCGCGCTCGGTGCGCAGGCGACGGATGCGGCGCCCCAGCGCGAGCGCGTCGATGTCTTCGGCTTCCTCGGCGAGCAGGTCGGTCATGGCCGAGATTCTGTCACAGAAACAGAAGATCGCTGAATCTTCACAGTCGATTTGGTCATGCTGGCCCCCGAACTTCACCGGATAGTGGACTCACGACCCCGACCGATCGATCCAGAACGCGGATCACGGGATGCCCGGTTCCGGCCCACACGCCGGGGCGCGGCATCCCTCACACACTCTCACTCGTTCACAGGAAGACAGGGACATGACACCTGCAACCGCCACCCCGATGCGCACGCGCACCGGATCGATCCCTACCCAGACCCACCAGCCGACGCTCGAGATCGAGGGGCGCATCGGCGCCCGCTACGACGAGATCCTGACGCCCGGCGCGCTTCGGTTCCTCATCGAGCTGCACGACCGCTTCGGCGCCCGCCGGCACGACCGGCTCGCCGACCGCATGCGCCGCCGCTTCGAGATCGGCAACGGTCACGACCCGCAGTTCCGCGACGACACCCGTCACATCCGCGAGGACGCCGAGTGGCAGGTCGCCGGTGCCGGCCCGGGCCTCGAGGACCGCCGCGTCGAGATCACCGGGCCGACCGACCCGAAGATGACGATCAACGCGCTGAACTCCGGCGCGAAGGTGTGGCTCGCCGACCAGGAGGACGCCACGAGCCCCACCTGGACGAACGTTATCGAGGGGCAGCTGTCGCTGCGCGATGCGATCCGCGGCGAGCTCGCGTTCACGAGCCCCGACGGCAAGCGGTACGAGGTGACTGCGACCGAGACGCCCACGATCGTGATGCGGCCGCGCGGCTGGCACCTCCCCGAGCACCACCTGCGGTTCACCGACCGCATCGGCCGCACCCTTCCCGCGTCGGGGTCGCTGGTGGACTTCGGTCTGTACTTCTTCCACAACGCGCTGCAGCTCATCGCGAACGGCCGGGGCCCGTACTTCTACCTCGCCAAGCTCGAGAGCTCCGAAGAGGCGCGGCTGTGGGACGACGTCTTCTCCTTCAGCGAGGAGTACGTCGGCATCCCCCACGGCACGATCCGCGCGACGGTGCTGATCGAGACCCTGCCGGCCGCATTCGAGATGGAGGAGATCCTGTTCCAGCTGCGCGACCACTGCGCGGGCCTGAACGCCGGACGCTGGGACTACATCTTCTCGATCATCAAGAACTACCGCGGACGCGGCGCCCGGTTCGTGCTGCCCGACCGCAGCGAGGTGACCATGACGGTGCCTTTCATGCGGGCCTACACCGAGCTGCTCGTGCAGACGTGCCACAAGCGCGGCGCCTTCGCGATCGGCGGCATGAGCGCCTTCATCCCGAACCGCCGCGACCCCGAGGTGACCGCGCGGGCGTTCGAGAAGGTCGCCGCCGACAAGAAACGCGAGGCCGGCGACGGGTTCGACGGCACGTGGGTGGCGCACCCCGACCTGATCCCGGTGGCACGCGCCGAATTCGACGCGGTACTGGGCGACCGGCCGAACCAGCTCGACCGGCAGCGCTCCGACGTCCGGGTGACCGCGGCCGACCTCATCGACGTGCACATCGGCCGCCCGATCACCGCGAAGGGCGTGCACGACAACGTCTCGGTGGCCATCCGGTACCTCGAGGCGTGGCTGCGGGGCATCGGCGCCGTCGCCATCGACAACCTCATGGAGGATGCGGCGACCGCCGAGATCTCGCGTTCGCAGGTGTGGCAGTGGATCCACCAGGACCGCACGACGGATGACGGCACGCCGATCACCCGCGAGTACGTGGAACACCTCATCGCCCGCGTGCTCCGTGAGGTGACCCATCACGCCGGCGACCGGTTCGAGGATGCGGCGGAGATCTTCCGCGAGGTGGCGCTCGGCCAGGATTTCCCGGCCTTCCTCACGCTGCCCGCCTACAACCGGTACCTCATCGAGTCCGAGTGACCGGCATCCCCGAACGCTTCACAAGACAAGGAACAGAAGAATGACCGCCTACCAGGACGACATCGAAGCCATCCGCGCGCTCAAAGAGCAGCACGGCTCGAGCTGGGACGCCATCGACCCCGAGTCCGCCGCGCGCATGCGGGCGCAGAACCGCTTCCGCACGGGGCTGGAGATCGCCCAGTACACCGCCGACATCATGCGCCGCGACATGGCCGAGTACGACGCCGACGCATCGGTCTACACGCAGTCGCTCGGCGTCTGGCACGGCTTCATCGGGCAGCAGAAGCTGATCTCGATCAAGAAGCACCTGAAGTCGACGAACAAGCGCTACCTCTATCTGTCGGGGTGGATGGTCGCCGCGCTCCGTTCGGAGTTCGGGCCACTGCCCGACCAGTCGATGCACGAGAAGACGGCGGTGCCCGCCCTCATCGAGGAGCTTTACACGTTCCTGCGCCAGGCCGACGCCCGCGAGCTCGACCTGCTGTTCACGCAGCTCGACCGGGCACGCGCGGCCGGCGACGAGACCGCGGTGGAGTTCATCCAGTCGCAGATCGACAACTACGAGACCCACGTGGTGCCGATCATCGCCGACATCGACGCGGGCTTCGGCAACCCCGAGGCCACGTACCTCCTCGCCAAGAGGATGATCGAGGCGGGGGCCTGCGCGATCCAGATCGAGAACCAGGTCTCGGACGAGAAGCAGTGCGGCCACCAAGACGGCAAGGTCACCGTTCCGCATGAGGACTTCATCGCGAAGCTCAACGCGGTCCGCTACGCGTTCCTCGAACTGGGGATCGAGAACGGCATCATCGTCGCCCGCACCGACTCGCTGGGCGCCGGCCTCACGCAGAAGATCGCGGTCACGCACGAGCCCGGCGACCTCGGCGACCTGTACAACTCGTTCCTCGACGTCGAGGAGATCTCGGATGCCGACCTCGGCAACGGCGACGTCGTGATCAAGCGCGACGGTGTGCTGCTGCGCCCGAAGCGCCTCGCGAGCAACCTGTACCGGTTCCGCCCCGGAACCGGGGAGGAGCGCGTCGTGCTCGACTGCATCACGTCGCTGCGCAACGGGGCCGACCTGCTGTGGATCGAGACCGAGAAGCCGCACATCGAGCAGATCGCGGGCATGGTCGACGCCATCCGGGCGGAGATCCCGAACGCGAAGCTCGTCTACAACAACAGCCCGTCGTTCAACTGGACGCTGAACTTCCGGCAGCAGGCCTACGACCAGCTCGCCGAGCAGGGAGCGGACGTCGCCGGCTACGACCGCGACGACCTGATGAACGTCGCGTACGACGACACCGAGCTGGCGCGTCTGGCGGACGAGAAGATCCGCACGTTCCAGCGCGACGGCTCCGCTCGCGCCGGGATCTTCCACCACCTCATCACGCTGCCGACGTACCACACGGCCGCTCTGTCGACCGACGACCTCGCCAAGGGCTACTTCGGCGATGAGGGCATGCTCGCCTACGTGAGGGGCGTGCAGCGCCGAGAGATCCGCGAGGGCATCGCGACCGTCAGGCACCAGAACATGGCCGGAAGCGACCTCGGCGACAACCACAAGGAGTACTTCGCGGGTGCGGCGGCCCTCAAGGCCGGCGGCCAGCACAACACGATGAACCAGTTCACCTGAGTTCGCGCGATGGATGCCGCCACCCGCCGGGTGGCGGCATCCATCGGTCTCCGGAAGATTCTTCCGCCGTGGTGTCGATCCGGTGCTTCCCCGTTCGACGTACCGGGTGAGAACATCCGTTTCGACGAAAGGATCCCGTGATGCGATTCCTCATGCTGGTGGTCGCCGACCCCGACCTGCAGAACCCCGACCCCGAGCCCATGCCCATCGAGAGCTGGGTGAATGAGATGGTCGACCGCGGCGTCGACATCACCGGCGAGCGGCTGCGGCCACCGCCGGACGCCACGACCGTTCGGCGCCGCGGCGGCGAGCTGGTCGTCACCGACGGCCCGTTCGCCGAGACGCGCGAGTACATCGCCGGCTTCGACATCCTCGAGGTGAAGGACCTCGACGAGGCGATCGAGGTCGCGTCGAAGCATCCGATGGCCGCCCTCGGAATCATCGACCTGCGACCGTTCTGGCCGCTCGAGCTCGACCTCGGCTGATCCGCCTGGCCGAACTGCCTCTGAACGGGCACGCCCCGGCGTACAGCGGTCGGTACCGCACTGTACGCCGGGGCGATTTCCGTCGGAAGCCCCGCGACTACGCTGGTGGCGTGACCGAACGCGCCCCGCTCTCCCGCAAGATCTCCGCCATCGCCGAGTCCGCGACCCTCAAGGTCGACGCCAAAGCCAAGGCGCTGCAGGCCGCCGGGCGGCCCGTCGTGTCGTATGCCGCGGGCGAGCCCGACTTCGCGACGCCGCAGTTCGTCGTGGATGCCGCGGCGAAGGCTCTGGCCGATCCGAAGAACTATCGCTACACCCCCGCTGCCGGCTTGCCGGCGCTGCGCGAGGCGATCGCCGCGAAGACGCTCCGCGACTCGGGTCTCGAGATCTCGCCGAGCCAGGTCGTCGTGACGAACGGCGGCAAGCAATCGGTCTACCAGGCCTTCCAGACCGTGGTGAACCCCGGTGACGAGGTGCTGCTGCCCGCGCCGTACTGGACGACGTATCCGGAGGCGATCCGCCTGGCCGACGGCATCCCCGTCGAGGTCTTCGCCGGAGCCGACCAGGAGTACAAGGTCACCGTCAAGCAGCTCGAGGCCGCGCGCACCGCGCGCACGACGGTCCTCGTGTTCGTCTCGCCCTCGAACCCCACCGGAGCCGTGTACACGCCCGAGGAGACGAAGGCGATCGGCGAATGGGCCGTCGAGCACGGCATCTGGATCATCTCCGACGAGATCTACCAGAACCTCGTCTACGACGGGGTGAAGGCGGTCTCGATCGTCGAGGCGGTGCCGGATGCCGCGACCCAGACGATCCTCGTCAACGGCGTGGCGAAGACCTACGCGATGACCGGCTGGCGCGTCGGCTGGATGGTCGGACCCGCCGACGCGATCAAGCTCGCGGGCAACCTGCAGTCGCACCTGTGCAGCAACGTCAACAACGTGGCGCAGCTCGCCGCCGCCGCGGCGCTGAACGGGCCGCGGGACGAGGTCGAGCAGTTCCGCCAGGCCTTCGACCGCCGCCGCATGCTGATGGTCGCCGAGCTGTCGAAGATCGACGGGATGAGGGTGCCGACGCCGCAGGGCGCGTTCTACGTGTACCCGGATGTCACCGGCCTGCTGGGTCGCACGTGGGCGGGGAAGACGCCGACGACGTCGCTCGAGCTCGCCGACCTGATCCTCGACGAGGCCGAGGTCGCCGTGGTGCCCGGCGAGGCGTTCGGCCCGAGCGGGTACATCCGACTCTCGTACGCGCTCGGCGACGAGCAGCTGCTCGAGGGCGTCCGCCGAATGCAGCGGCTCTTCGCCTCCTGACATCGCGTCGGCCACTCCGCGAGCCCGCATCCCTTTGCCGAGCCCGCACTCGATTCGCGCGAATCGAGTGCGGGCTCGCGCATTGATTGCGGGCTCGCGGAGGAGTGGGCGGCCTTACAGCTCGACGCCGACGAGCACGGGCTCGGGATGCAGCAGCAGCCCGAACTCGGACTGCACCCGGCCGCGGATGTAGCGCGCCAGCTCGGCGAGTTCGCGCGCCGTCGCTCCCCCGCGGTTGGTCAGTGCGAGCGCGTGCTTGGTCGACAGGCCCGCGCGCGAGCGCGGCAGCGCGAAGCCCTTGCGGAACCCGGACTGCTCGATGAGCCACGCCGAACTGACCTTGACGTCGCGTTCGACGGTGGCCGTCGGCGGGATGTAGCCGTCGAACCGCTCGAGGGGGATGACGAGCACGGGGTCGAGGTCGGGTGTCACGGGCCAGCGCGGACACTCCGGCGGCAGCGTGCGCGCGAACTCCTCGCTCACGATCGCGTTCTGGAAGAACGATCCGGCGCTGGAGGTGTCGGGATCGTCGGCGTCGAGCACCATGCCCTTGCTCGCGCGGATGTCGAGGATCCGCTCGCGGATCCAGGCGAGCGTCACCGCCTCATCGGGCTCGAGTCGCAGCGACGTGCGCAGCTGCACGCCCGCCACCGGCCGTGCACCGTGCCCGACCTCGGGCAGCTCGAGCGTCACCGAGAGGATCACGGCCGAACGCCGGGCGGCCGAGCCGTAGTGGGCCTTCAGCACCGAGGTGCGGAACCCGAGCCCGAGCTCGGCGGCCGGCACGACCGACACGTCGCCGGTGCGCTCGTCGATCAGCTCGACCTCGACGAGGGTCTGCACGATCTCCTGGCCGTAAGCGCCGATGTTCTGCACGGGCGCGGCGCCGACGGTGCCGGGGATGCCCGACATCCCCTCGATGCCCGCGAGGCCCTGCTCGACCGCGGAGGCGACGAGGTCGTCCCAGTCGTGGCCGGCCTGCACGCGCAGCCGGGCGAAGCCGGGGCGGGAGGCCGGCATCCGCTCGATCCCCTCGGTGAGCACGCGCACGACGGTGCCGTCGAACGGGTCGTCGCCGACGAAGAGGTTGGAGCCGCCGCCGAGCACGAGCCAGTCACCGTCCCCGGCCCAGACCTCGCGCATCGCGTCGACGAGCTCGTCGGAGGTGTGGGCGTCGATCATGCGCGCAGGGGTTCCGCCTGTGCGCAGCGTGGTCAGCTGCGACAGCGGGATGGGGTCGACCTCAGGCATGCGCGACGGGATGCAGCGCCACCCGCACCTGAGCCTTGCCGAGCACCGTCTGCTCGCCGCTGCTCACGGTGAGATCGATGCGCGCCTCGCCCTCGGACACCGCCCCGACCTTGGCGACGACGTGGACGTCGGCGCCAGTCTCCTGGTCGACGAGGACCGGGCGGGTGAACCGGACGCCATACTCCAGGACGCGGCCCGGGTCTCCGAGCCACGCGTCGAGGGTCGCCACGGCGAGACCCATGGTCAGCATGCCGTGGGCGAGCACGCCCGGCAGGCCGACGCGCTCGGCGACGGCGTCGCTCCAGTGGATCGGATTGAAGTCACCGGAGGCCCCCGCGTACCGCACGAGGGAGTCCCGGGTCAGGTGGACGGTGCGCTCGGCGACGACGTCGCCGACAGCCAGTTCGCTCACGCGTCGCCTCCGATCACGAGCACGGACGTGGCGGTGACGACGTGGGCGCCGTCGGCATCCGTGATCTCCGTCTCGCTGGTCACCATCGCGTTCGCGCCCAGTGCGCGCACGGACGCCACCGACAGTCGGGCGGTCAGCTCGTCGCCGGCGACGATGGGTCGCGTCCAGCGGAAGCGCTGCTCGCCGTGCACGGTGCGCTCGAGGGCGATGCCGCTGTCCGGTTCGGACATGAGCTGGCGGAGGGTGAGCTCCTGCACGACGATCGCGAAGGTCGGCGGGGCGACGAGGTCGGGGTAGCCGAGCGCCCGGGCCGCCTCGAGGTCGGTGTGCTCGGGGGCGTCCGCGAAGACGGCGCGCGCGAACTCGCGCACCTTCTCGCGCCCGACGAGGTAGGGGGCGGTCGGCGCGAACGCGCGCCCGACCAGATCAGGATTCACTGCCACCCTGGAATCCTACCGAGCGGCCTCGCGCGCCCTCTTCTCGCGCAGCAGGCGCACCGCCATCTGCACCGCGATGAACACGAGGAACAGTGCGAACAGGATGTTCCCGACGAACGGGTTCAGGAGCGAGGCGATCCAGGCGCCGAGTGCCGTCGTCGTGCAGGCGGCGACACCGATGATCGCGGCCGTGACGAGATCGACGTTCTTCCGACGGATGTTGCCGACGGTTCCCGAGATCGCGGTCGGGATCAGCATCAGGAGCGAGGTCCCCTTGGCGACGAGGTCGCTCGTGCCGAACCCGAGCATGAGCGCGGGAACCACGACGACGCCGCCGCCGACGCCCAGAAGACCCGACAGGATGCCGGTGACGACGCCGGTCGCGCCGAGCGCGAGGCCGACGCCCCAGGTGATCTCGAGCTGAGCCCCGCGGGAGGGGATCACCACGAAGAGGCTGACGACGACGAGGCCGAGGAAGGCGATGAACGCCCAGCGCAGCGCGACCACCGAGATCCGGTGGAGGATCCACGTGCCGATCTGCGCGCCGATGACCGCTCCGACGGCGAGGATGATGCCCGCGACCCAGGCGACCGACCCGTGGACGGCGTACGAGACCACACCCACCGCCGCGGTGGGCACGATGGCCGCGAGGGAGGTGCCGGACGCCAGCCGCTGATCGAAGCCCAGGAGCAGGACGAGCATCGGCACGATGACCGTCCCGCCGCCGACGCCGAACAGGCCCGAGAGGAGCCCGGCCAGGAGCCCGATGCCGATGCACGCGAAGACGAACGTCGGCGTCCGCCTCGCGGCGGCGCTGCCCGCATCCGTCTCGCCCATGCCGTTCCTCGCCTCCGTGCGCATCCTCGTCGACGCGGGATGCGCGTGGGATGACTCTTCAGCCTAAGCGGGGACCGGCCACCGGCGACTTCCGGCGACCATTCGCGCCATTCCGAGTGCCGGGACGGGGTGCACCGAATGAGACACCGGAATGGCACACGGAAAGGACTTCTCGGCATCGGCGTATCGCTGGTCGAAATGGACGTTGACGGCTTCTATGCTGTCGTCCACGACCTGAACGAAAGGCACAGCATGAATTTCTGGAACAACTTCGGGAACCTCATCTGGTGGTTCCTGTGGGTATTCGTCTTCGTCGCCTATCTGTTCGCGCTGTTCGCGATCATCGGCGACCTCTTCCGCGATCGCAAGCTCAGCGGCTGGTGGAAGGCGGTGTGGATTCTCTTCCTGATCTTCGTGCCGTTCCTGACGGCGCTGATCTACCTCATCGCCCGCGGCAACGGCATGGCCGAGCGCGGCGCGAAGGAGGCCGCCGCGGTGCAGCGCGACACGGATGCATACATCCGCAACGTGGCCGGCGCGAAGAGCCCGACCGACGAGATCGCGCACGCGAGCGAGCTGCTGAAGGCCGGCACCATCACGCAGGCCGAGTTCGACCAGATCAAGGCCAAGGCCCTGGCCTCCTGACCCTCATCACGACAGAACACCCCGGGTTCCAGAAACCCGGGGTGCTCGTCTTTCCGGGGCGACCACTGATCGGTCCGCCGTTCAGCCGATTCTTGAGCGGATGAGCGAGACTTCACGGGTGGATGCGCTGTTCAGCCCCTGGGCGCCGAGCCTCGTCGGTCTCGGCATCCCGGCTCTCGCCGCGATCGGGTACGCCGTCGGCGTGATCGTCGCGCGGGGCCGCGGCATCCACTGGCCCGCCTGGCGCATCGTGATCTGGATGGTGACGTGCGTCCTCGCCGCGTGGACCCTCGCCGGTCCCCCGCAGGCCCTCCGGGACGTGAACCCGTGGATGGACGGCGTCTCGATCGGCATGTCCGCCGCCGTGCTGCCGCTCGGCGTCGCGCTCGGCGATCCGGTCAAGCTCATCGAGCTGCTGCGCGGCCGGCGCATCGGCTGGGCGCGTGGGCGCGTCGCGCGGTTCTTCATGTTTCCCGGCGTTGCCTCCCTGCTGAGCGCGATCGTCCTCACGTACGCGATCACATCGGAGTGGTACCAGGCGGCGCTCACCCAGCCGCTGCCGTGGGCGCTGCTGCTGCTCGCCGCCTTCGTGACGGGCCTGGCGGTGAACCTCCCGCTGCTCAGCGACGACCTCATGCCCGAGTGGGCGACCCCCGCGGTCAAGACGCTCATCGCCTTCGCGGACGGCCTGTTCGACGCGATCCCCGGCCTCGTCATGATGCTGCTCGTCAACAAGTACTCGGGCGGCGCGCTGCTCGCGATCGCGGAGGTCGTCGGCATCCCGATGATCGCCGCCACCGTCGTCATGTGGGTGCGCGCCGATGCCGAGGAGCAGAAGCAGATCGACGCGGAGCTGGATGCTCGGGATGCCGCCGCCAGCCCCCCTGCGGCCCGCCCGCTGGACGCGGTCGAGGCGCCGTCGCGCGCCGACGAGCCCCACCCCGCCGATCCCCCGGACGCCGACGGCGGGGGCCTCTGGTGGCTCGACGACCCGCGCTTCGCGGACCGATTCCGGAAGTGACCCGCCCGGCGGGCCAGGACGCGAGAGAGGTCAGTCGAAGAGGATCGTGTCCCGCCACTCGATGGTCGTGATGCGCCCGTTGTGGATCTCGATCTCGCGCTCCCGCAGCTCGACCCGGCGGATCTTGCCCGAGATCGTCTTCGGCAGTTCGAAGAACTCCACCCGCCGCACCCGCTGGAACGGCGCCAAGTGGTCACGCGCGTACTGCAGGATCGCGCGGGCGGTCTCCTCGCTCGGCTCGTGTCCGACCGCGAGCGCGATGTACGCCTTCGGCACGGCGAGCCGCGTCGGGTCGGGCGCGGGCACCACGGCGGCCTCGGCGACGGCGGGGTGCTCGATCAGGACGCTCTCGAGCTCGAACGGACTGATCTTGTAGTCCGACGCCTTGAACACGTCGTCCGCGCGGCCGACATACGTGAGGTGTCCGTCGTCCTCGCGGCGCGCGATGTCGCCGGTGTGGTACCGGCCGCCCGCCGTCGCCTGGGCGTTCCGCGCGGAGTCGCCCACATACCCGGTCATGATGTTGACGGGATGCCGCGCCAGGTCGATGCAGATCTCGCCTTCCTCCGCGACCTCGTCGGTGATCGGGTCGACGAGGACCACCGGGCAACCCGGCAGCGGCAGCCCCATCGACCCCGCGCGCACCGATGCGCCGGGCGGATTGCCGATGACTGCGGTCATCTCGGTCTGGCCGTAGCCGTCTCGGATGGTCATGCCCCACTGGGCGCCCACGTGGTTGATCACCTCGGGGTTGAGGGGCTCGCCCGCCGACACGATCTCACGGAGCGACCCGGGACCGGCGGACAGGTCGGCTTGGATCAGCATCCGCCACACCGTCGGCGGAGCGCAGAACGTCGTCACCCGGTTGTCGCGGAGCTGCCCGAGGAGGGCCGCCGCATCGAAACGCGCGTAGTTGGAGACGAAGATCGTGGCCTCGGCGATCCACGGCGCGAAGAAGCAGCTCCAGGCATGCTTCGCCCACCCCGGCGAGCTGATCGCGAGGTGCACGTCGCCGGGCTTCAGCCCGATCCAGTACATCGTGGACAGGTGCCCGACGGGGTAGGACACCTGCGTGTGCTCCACGAGCTTCGGCGACGAGGTGGTGCCGGACGTGAAGTAGAGCAGCATCCGATCGTCCGGCTTCGTGCGGGGATGGCGTGCGGGCGGCGCCGGCTCGGCGAACGCCCAGTCGAAGTCGGCCCAGTGGTCGGGGCCGTCGCCGACGCGGATGCGCGTGTACGTCCCCGGCACCTCGTCGAACTTGGCCGTGTCGGCGCCGGTCGCGATGACGTGCTGCACCTCGCCCCGCTCGACGCGGTCGATGAGGTCGCGCGTTCCGACGGCGGTGGTCGTCGGCAGGACGACGGCGCCGAGCTTGAAGATGCCGAGCATCGCCTCCCACAGCTCCACCTGGTTGCCGAGCATGAGCATGACCGAGTGGCCCTTCGCGACGCCGTGCTGCGCGAGCCAGACCGCGACCTGGTCGGAGCGACGCGCCATCTCGTCGAACGAGCGCTCGGTGCGACTGCCGTCCTCCTCGACGATCACCAGGGCGGGAGCGTCGTTGCCCCGGGCGATGGCGTCGAACCAGTCGACGGCCCAGTTGAAGGTGTCCCCCACAGCCGGCCAGGCGAATCCGACAACCGCGTCATCGCGGTCCTTCCGCAGCTCGATCAGACGGTCACGGGCGGCGCGGTATGCCTCGATGCCAGCCATGCGATCAGTCCCCCCATGAGGCGAGCGTCTCGGCGCTCGGGGCGAAGAACACCGTGCCGGTCCTCGGCGTCGAGACGTCCAGGAGCCGGTCGTGCAGTCCCGGCGGGTCGCCGATGAACATGCGCTGCAGCATCCGCTCGATCACCCACAAGTGTCGCGTGTACCCCAGGAAGTACGTGCCGAACTCGCCCGCCGCGGCGCTCCCGAAAGGCATGTTGTCGCGCAGGATGGCATGCTCGCCGTGGTCGTCCCGGATCGTGTTCAGCGTCTTGTGCGACTTCTGGCCACTCTCCGCATCGGCGAGCTCGACGTTGTCGACCTTGGTCCTGCCCATGACGGCCTGCTGCTCCTCGGTGGTGAGCGCCTGCCAGGCGGTCACGTCGTGCACGTACTTCTGGGCGACGACGTACGAGCCGCCGGCATGCAGCGGGTCCTCGTCGCCGACGATGGTCGCGGTCGGCAGCGCGCGTCCGACGGGGTTCGCGGTGCCGTCCACGAAGCCGAGCAGATCGCGCGCGTCGAAGTAGCGGAAGCCGATGGTCTCGTCGACGACCTCGACCGCCTCGCCGAGTGCCGCCAGCAGCAGACGCTCGAACTCGAAGCACAGGTCGGCACTGTCGGCGCGGATGTGGAAGAGCAGATCGCCCTCGGTGGCGGGGGCGGTGTGTACCGCTCCGGCGACCGGCTCGAACTCGTGGAGCTCGGCCGGTCGCGGGAGGCCGGTGATCGCATCCCACACGCGCGAGCCGATGGCGGCGACGCACACGAGGGAAGCGCGCATGTCGCGGAAGTTCACCGTCTTGACGAGGTCGTCGATGCCGCCGAGCACGTCGCGGGCGGTGGCCGCGGCTGCGTCGCCGTCGCGCAGCGCCAGCACGAGGAACACCGCCGACCGGGTCAGCGGCGCATCCACGGCTTGCGGAGAGTCGCCCGGCGACGCGGCGGGCACGGAGGAATCCTGGACATCGCGCGGAGAGGCCTCGAGAGTCATGCGGTCATCGTGGCACGCGACGCGCCGGGCGCGGAAGAGACCGACGCCGCGCTGTCCGGTCGTCGGCCGCCTGATCGCGGCTCACTCGTCCGCCCGGCTCAGCATGAGCGCCCGCTCGGCCGCGTTCGCTGTGAGCTCCGCCGCGCGCAGGAACTCCTCGCGCGCCTCAGCGAGGCGACCGAGTCGGGCGAGCAGGTCACCGCGCACGGCGTGCAGCAGGTGGTACTCGTCGAGGGACCCGGCATCCACCACCGCGTCGAGAAGGTCGAGACCTGCGGACGGGCCGTGCACCTCCGCCACCGCGACCGCGCGGTTCAGCTCGACGATCGGCGACGGGAAGCGCGCGGCGAGGATGGCGTAGAGCCCGGCGATCCGTCGCCAGTCGGTGTCGTCGGCGGTCGCGGCCATGGAATGCAGAGCGGCGATCGCGGCCTGCAGCGCGTAGCGCCCCGGAGCCCGTCCGCGCTCGTGCGCGAGGGCATGCGCCTTGCCGAGAGCGGCGTAGCCGCGTCGGATGAGCAGCCGGTCCCAGCGGGTGCGGTCCTGATCGCGCAGCAGGACGAGCCTGCCGCTCGCATCGTGCCGGGCGCGCAGGCGCGACGCCTGCAGCTCCAGGAGCGCGGCGAGTCCGAAGACCTCCGGCTCCGCCGGCATCAGCCCGCACAGCATCCGCACGAGGCGCAGCGCCTCGGCACAGAGCTCCGCGCGCATCCAGTCGTCGCCCGCCGTCGCGGCGTAGCCCTCGTTGAACACGAGGTAGATCACCTCGAGCACGGCATCCCGCCGCGTCGCGAGCTCCGCGCCCGAGGGCACCTCGTACGGGACGCCCGCCTGCGCGATCGTCCGCTTGGCGCGCGAGATGCGACGCACGATCGTGGGCGTCGCCGCGACGTACGCCCGGGCGATCTCCTCCGTCGTGAGCCCGCCGACCAGGCGCAGGGTCAGGGCCACCTGCGACGCCCGCGACAGCACGGGATGGCAGGTGGTGAACAGCATCCGCAGCAGGTCGTCGGCGATCTCGCCGTCGACGATGGATGCCGGGTCCCCCGGTGCCGAGTCCAGGTCAGCGAGAAGCTCGCCCTCGAGCAGCGGAAGCTTGCGGGCAAGGGTCGCCTCCCGGCGGATGCGGTCCACCGCCCGCCGCTTCGCGGTCGTCATGAGCCACGCCCCCGTGTTCGCCGGCGCGCCGTCGCGCGGCCACTGCTCGAGGGCGGCGACGTGCGCGTCCTGGGCGATGTCCTCGGCGGTCGTGATGTCGCCGACCAGCCGCGTCAGCACCGCGACCAGCTGCGGCCACTCGATCCGCCAGGCCGCATCGACCGCGCGGGCGACCGCGCGGTCGATGGGCACGTCCGTCACGCCTCGTCCAGCTCCCGCAGCTCGAGCTCCATCGTCCACTCGGGGCCGTGGATGCGGAGGAACCGCGTCGCCCACTCGATGGCCTCGTCGCGCGAGCGGGTCTGCAGCAGGCAGTAACCGCCCACGACCTCCTTCGACTCCGTGAACGGGCCGTCGAGCACGGTCGTCTCGCCGTTCGCGAGTCGGACGCGGGCGGCCTCGTCGAAGGGGCGGAGCCCTGCCGTGTCCAGGAGCACGCCGGCCTTCGTCATCTCCTCGATGAGCCGGCCCATCTCCTCCTCCAGCTTCTCGTCCGGTCCCCACTGGGGAAGGTTCTCCATGTCGGGCCGGATCAGCATCAGGTAGCGCATGTGTCCGATCCTCCCCTACGCCACGGTCAGGCGCAGGTACACGGCGCCGCTCTCGAACGGCTTCGTCTCCACGGGGTCGAGCTCGAGCGCGGTTCCCGCAGGGAACAGCGGCGTCCCGCCGCCGATCACGATGGGGTGCGCCACGATCCGGAACTCGTCGATGAGGCCGAGGGCGAGGAAGGAGTGGACGAGCCTGGGGCTGCCGTAGATCGCGATCGTCCCGCCATCCGTCTCCTTGAGCCGCCCGAACTCGGCCGCGAGGTCACCGCCGACGAGCCGGGTGTTGTTCCAGTCCGCCGACTCGAGGGTCGTCGAGACCACGATCTTGTCGACGGCGTTGACCCATTCGGCGTGCTCGCGCTCGGTCTCGGTGCTCTCGGCCGTGGGCTGGGCGCTCCAGTAGCCCGACATGCCGAGGTAGGTCTCCCGTCCGTAGACGGGCAGGTCGAAGTCCTCCTGGATGTGCTGCGCGTAGTCGGCGAGCTCCTCGGTGTAGGCGCGATGGGTCCACTCGAGCCCCATCCCCTCATTCGACGCGGCGTACCCGTCGAGGGTCATGTGCGCGAACGCGACGATCTTCCGCATGAGCGGTCCTTCCGGTGGGCGGGGCCGCCTTTCGGCCCCTTCACCTGTTCCGTCGAACGAGCGCGGCGGATTCGGACACGCCCCGGATAATCAGGTTTCGCTGCGGGGCCGGCTTGCGCGGCTTCTCGGCTGTCGAGCACCGTCCGCCGGCGCGAGGAGTCATCGCTGGGCTATGCGATGCGAGTGCCCCGCGGCAGCCGACGCGCGGGTGTACGCGTGCGCGATGCTCCCCAGAGCAGGATTCCGCCGGCGAGCAGGATCTGGATGCCGAGGCCGACAGCCCAGCTCGGCGTCGTGGTGGCGACCACCTGCTCGGGAGTCCGATCGAACCCGGTGGACTGCTGGCACCCGTCGTAGCGCACCTCGGTGACGGGGGCGATCTGCGCCTGGCGGACCCCCGCCTTGAGCCCGCTGAACGCATCACGCGGATAGCCGTTCTCGTCGAAGGTCGCGGGCGTCGCGTCGGCGAGGATCACGAACGGGTTGGCCGCGAGCATCCACCACACCTGATCGAAGCGCGGCTGCTCGGAGGTGTAGTGATTCCAGTCGCTGCAGCCGCTCGCCTCGTTGTTGCCGTCGAACACGACATCGCGGGTCTGGTAGGTGACCTCCGTGCGGATTGCGAGGCCGGAGAGGGCGAACGCGATACCGGTGCCGACGACGAGCGCCATCACGACGAGATAGGTGGTGGCCACGGAGAACAGCGGGCGGGCGAGGATGCCGCTGAGCCCCACACCGATCGCGGCGACGACGCCGATCTCGACGATCAAGACAGCGAGTGACACGAGGGCGACGGCCGGCGACACGCCGCCGACGATCAGTGCGATCACGATGAACGGCACCGCGACCACAGCGAACGCGAGGCCCGTGATCCACGCGGCGAGGAACTTGCCGAGCACGATCTCGGCGGTCGTCGCGAGCGTGACCTGCACGGGCGCCAGAGTCGCTGCATCCCGGTCTCCATTGATCGCGTTTCCGGCCAATGTCGGCGACACGAGCACGACCAGCAACAGCACGACGTAGATGATCACCGAGTAGACGACGACACCCGACTGCTCCTGATGTCGGGAGCCGGCGAGGGTCAGCAGCGTGACGATCAGCAGGACGAGGGCGAAGATCCCCAGCAGCACGTACCAGGCGACGCTGCGGACGCGCTGCGTCAGGTCCAGGGCGATCACGGTCCAGAGGCGTCCCGCGTTCACGAGGCCCTCTCCTCGGGCTCGTCTCGCGCGGCTGTCTCCGTCGGGGGCGCAGCCGCCTGATGGAGATCGAGGAACGTATGCTCGAGCGAGCCCATCGCCGGGCCGAATTCGACGACCGGGATATCTGCCTGGACGAGGGAGCGCAGCGCCTGCGCCGCCGCGTCCTCGCCGGTGAACGTGACCAGCAGATCCTGCCGGTCGACGTCGACCGCGGCGCCGAGAACGGATGCGACCCTCCTGCGAGCATCCTCTGCCGCGGCCCCTGCGACGCGCAGGCGCCAGGCGCGGGACGTGCGAGATGCGGCGGCGACCCGCTCGGCCGTCACGGTCTCGCCCGCGACGACGAAGACGGCCTCGTCGACGACCTCCTCGAGCTCGGCGAGGACGTGGCTCGAGACCAGCACTGTGCGGCCTTCGGCGGCGAAGCCGCGCAACATGCCACGCAATTCGACACGAGCCTGCGGATCGAGTCCTGACGCGGGCTCGTCGAGCAGGAGCACCTGCGGATCGTGGACGAGCGCACGCGCGAGCCCGAGTCGCTGCTTCTGGCCGCGAGACAGCACCCGGGCCGGTGAATCCGCGAGCGAGGCGAGGCCCACATGGTCCAGCAGTGCGCTCGCCCTTGTCGCCGCGTCCGCTCTGCTCACGCCGTAGAGGCGGCCCGTCGTCGTCAGGGTCTCGCGCGCCGTGAGCGACGGCCACGCACCGAGAGAATCCGGCATCCAGCCGATGAGCGCCCGCGCGCTCGCCGGATCGGCTATCGGATCGACGTCGCCGAACCGGATCGTGCCGCCGTCGGGTGCGAGGAGTGAGGCGAGCATGAGGAGCAGCGTCGTCTTGCCCGCGCCGTTGGGCCCGACCAGTCCGGTCACCCGCCCGGCGGTGGCCTCGAAGCTCATGCCGCGCACGGCGTACACGTCGCCGAAGGCACGATGGACGTTGTCGACGACGATGCTCGGCGCGGTCATGCCCCGACTCTAGGGTGCACGCCGACCATTTCTCCGCAGCTTGGTCGAATGAGGATGCCGCGTCCCCGTGCACCGTCGGGCGACGCTCGTAGACTCGCGGCCATGACCTCCCTGCTGAACCCCTCAGACCCGACGGATGCCAAGGCCCTGAAGATGCTCGAGGACGAGCTCATCGCGTGGTTCGTCACGACCGCTGCCGATGGCTCGCTGCGGGCCGTGCCCATCTGGTTCCTCTGGCAGGGCGGGCGGATGGTCATCATGAGCGAGCCCCGGACGGGCAAGGTCGCCGCCGTTCGGCGAGGTGCCCCCGTGCTCATCCATCTGCAGGCGGGCGGACCGTTCGGTGACGACGTCGTGATCCTGCACGGCACCGCCGAGATCTCCGAGCAGACGATGTCCGACTGGCTCGCCGAGAACAACGACGTTTACGTCGCCAAGTACGCCGAGGCGATCGAGTCCTACGGCACGCCGATGGAAGAGATCGCGGAGAAGTTCAGCACCGTGATCATCTTCACGCCGGAGCGCATCCAGGCCTGGTGAGCGCTCGCGTCGGCAGCGCCGCCCGGATCGCGTCGCGGTGGGCGTCGCAGCCGGTCAACGGGCGAAGCGGCGCTGCACGTCGGCGTAGCTGATCGCTCCGTCGAGGAATCCGAGCGTGCCCGATCCGGCGAGCTCCCGTGCCGCGCGCTCGAGCGCCGTGATCGCCACGCGCGCGAGGCTGCCACCGAGGCTGACTCGTCTCGCCCCGAGCGAGAAGAGCGTCGGCGCATCGATGATGGTCGCGCTGAGCCCGGCGACGATGTTGAGCGGAGCCGGGATCTCCGCCGCGAGCCGCCGGATGCTGTCCTCGTCGTTCACCCCAGGGACGAAGATGCAGTCCGCGCCGACGTCGAGGTAGCGGTGTGCACGCTCCACCGTCTCGCGGAACGGATCGCCCGATCCGCCCATGAAATAGGCGTCCGTGCGCGCATTGAGGACGAAGGTGCCGCGGGGAGCGGCATCCCGTGCCGCCGCCAGGCGGTCCGCGGCCTCATCGACATCGATGAGCGCTCCCTGCCGGGTGTCCTCGATGTTGCCGCCGACCACACCGGCCGCCAGGGCCCGCTCGACCGTGCGGCCGACCTCCGCGGCTGTGTCGCCGTAGCCCGCCTCGAGGTCCGCGGTCACCGGGACGCCGACCGCGGCAACGATCTCGGCGACCCGCTCGAGCATCGTCTCGAGGTCGATCGCACCGCCGTCGGGGACGCCGAGCGACCAGGCGACGCCGGCGCTCGTCGTGGCGATCGCCGGGAATCCGGCCTGCTCCAGGATTCGGGCGGAGCCCGCGTCCCACGCGTTGGGGAGCACGAATCCGGGTCCGGAGTGGAGTCGGAGGAACTCGGCGGCGCGCTCGTTCGGCATTTCAGACCTCGCATCCTTCGGGGTGCTCGCGCCTCGGCGAGCCGCCATACAGTGTGCTCCGGATCCGGAGCCGCCGCCATGCCGGTCAGGCGGCCGAGATCAGCCTCACGCCCCGGTCCAGGAGGTCGCGCAGGGTCGGGTCGCCCGCATCCGTGTCCGTCACGATTCCGGCGACCTCGTCGAGCGGCAGCACCGCATAGCGCGAGGCGGTGCCGATCTTCTCCTCGCTCGCGAGGACGTAGGTCTCCGCCGCTCGGCCGGCGAGCGCCCGCTTCATCGCGGCCTCCTCCGGGTCGCCCGTCGTGAGCCCCGCCGCCGAGTGGACGCCCGTGACCCCGAGGAAGAACTGGTCGGCGCTGATGCCGTTCGCGATCTCGACCGCGGCCGCCCCGCACGCCACCGCCGAGTGCTTGAACAGCCGCCCGCCGATGAGGAAGACATCTGCGGCGTGGTCGAGAAGCGACGCCGCGACCGTCGGGCTGTGCGTCACGATCGTGCACGAGAAGGTCTTGGGCAGGGCATCCACCATCGCGAGCGTGGTCGTTCCTCCGTCGAGGATGACCGTGCTGCCCGGCCGGATGAGGGCGGCCGCGGCCGCCGCGACCCGGCGCTTGCTCTCCGGCGCGACCGCCGTGCGCGCCGCGTAGTCGGCCACGGCGGGCGAGGCGAGCAGCGCACCCCCGTAGACGCGGACGGCGAGGCCGGCGGCGTCGAGCTCGCGGAGATCGCGACGGATGCTGTCCTCCGACAGTCCGAGCTCGGCCGCGACGTCCTTGGCGACGATGCGCCCGTCGCGACGCAGTCGCTCCTGCAACAGGTCCTTTCGCGCGGCGGCGAGCATCCGATTCCTTCCTGATCTTGCACGCTTCTGCATGTTCTTGCGATATCGTACCGCACATGAGCATGCCCATGATGATCCTGATCGCCGGTCCGTACGCGTCTGGGACCGATGGCGACCCCGCCTTGATGGCGCGGAACCTGCAGCGACTCGAGGAGGCCGCGTGGCCGATCTTCGAGGCGGGCCATGTGCCGATGATCGGCGAGTGGGTCGCTCTTCCCGTGCTGAGCAGCGCCGGCGCGGACGGCCCGACCGGCCCGCTGGCCGCCGACGTGATGTACCCGACGGCCGAGCGGCTCCTCCAGCACTGCGACGCCGTGCTGCGGCTGCCGGGCGCTTCGCGCGGGGCCGACCGGGATGTCGCGATCGCGCAGGAGCGCGGCATCCCGGTGTATCACTCGCTCGCCGAGATCCCCCGCCTCGTGACCGTCACACCGTCGTGAGTCGACGCGCCGACGCCGTGAGCAGCGTCTGCAGGTTGGCGACCGCGCCCGGGATCGCCGCGCGATAGCGCCGCAGCAGATCGAGGCTCACGTCGTCGTCCGGGGCGATGTCGCGCGTCAGCCGCGAGAACCGGTCGAGCCGCGAGGTCAGGAGCCACTCCCCGACGCGCGGGTCGGATCGCCAGGCGCGCTGGTTGGCGAGGTTCATCAGGGTCATGGGGATCCAGTCGGCCGGGTCGTCGGACATCGGGATGGGCCGGCACAGCGCGTTCTTCTCGGCGTCGCCCTCCACGGTCGCCTCGACATGCGCGATGAGCGCGGCGCTGAACACGGGCTGCAGCATCCTCACCATCTGCGGCGTGATCGTCCTCCCGGCGAAGATCGGCCTCGTCGCCAGCCGGGGCGCGCCGATCGCCGAGCAGTCGATGTAGAGGGCACCGGGAGTGGATGCGAGGTCCCCCTCGTCGAGCACGATCCGCTCGGGCTCGATGCGCCGGACCCGACCCCTCCGCACCACGTCGGTGATCGTCCGCAGCAGCTCGAGTTCGGCGACCGACAGGATCGCCCCGTGGAACATGCGCGGGGTGACCTGAGGGTCGAGGCGCAGAAGCTGCCCCGCATCCTCCATCCGCGCGAAGATCTCGTCGACGGTCGCCGCGGTCTCCGCGATCTCGGCCTGAACGGTCTGAGCCGCGAGCGCATCGACGGCGAACTCGCCGACGGGCTGCATGCCGGCGCGATTCTGGAACCACGAGTCGCGCGGCACGATCCACCGGATCATCCCGGCGGGCACGCCCGACTCGAGGAGCCACAGGCAGGTGTCGACGCCGGTCTTGCCGCCGCCGATCACGACGTATCCCTCAGGCGCGGCGGTCAGGTGCGCGAGGCCGTTCGGCGGGATGCAGCGCACCCTCGGCGCGACCGCGAAAGTCGGCGTGTGCGTGGCGGGAACCGACGTGCGCATGGCTGTCGCATCCACCACCTTCCGGCGCACCCGCACCCGGACGGATGCGCCCCCGAGCAGCGACTCCAGCCGGTGGACGCCGTCGACCTCGCCGGTGTGGTCGTGCGCGGGCAGGAAGCGCACGCGCCCCGACGCGACGAGGTCGGCCACGAGGCGCTCGTAGTAGGCGACGATCTCAGCACCCGACGCCCGCTCGAGGAAGCCCCGGTTCAGGGGTGAGGCGTCCCGGCGCAGCTCGTCGCCGAGCGGACGCGAGTCGACGCCGTAGTTCGCCGACGGCTGGTGCAGCCGCACGAACGGGTAGGCGTCGTTCCAATGCCCACCCGGGTTCGAGCGTCGATCGACGACGACGATCGACGCATCCGTCTCGGCGAACAGCACGTCGGCCACCGCCATCCCCGCGGCTCCGCCCCCCACGATCAGGTAGTCGGTCTCCAGCAGCTCATCCATGTCAGGTCCCCAGGCTCCGGCCCGCGTCTCGGGCTCGGTTCCATGGTCTTTCGCGTGGACGCCGGGCACAGCCGTGGAAACACGGCACTTTCAGTGGACGGAGGTGGCGTACCAGGCCGCGAGCTGGGCGCGCGAGCGCAGCCCGAGCCGCTCGCGGATGCGGTCCACGTGCGACTCGGCGGTGCGCTGGGTGA
Source organism: Microbacterium sp. sgz311019 (assembly GCF_056135325.1). NCBI lineage: Bacteria > Bacillati > Actinomycetota > Actinomycetes > Micrococcales > Microbacteriaceae > Microbacterium > Microbacterium sp. sgz311019. Next base: position 61,119 of record NZ_JBWAXO010000012.1, read on the forward strand.
TGTAGAGCCGCTCGGCGATCTGCCGGTTCGAGCACCCTTCGGCGACGAGTCCTGCGACCTCGAGCTGGCGCGGGGTGAGTTTCGGCGCGAAGCGCACGGTCGACCTCGGAAGCCCGAGACCCTGGCGCACGGCATCCACCACCGCGTCGACGTCCCCCACGAAGGCGATGTGCGCACGGCCGGGGAGCACCGTGAGCCGGGCGCCCGGAATGCCCTGCGCGAGGCGTCGGCCCTCCTCGACCGGCACGGCGCGGTCGCCCTCGCGATGGATGACGAGCGTCGGCGCCGTGATGCGGCCGAGGTCGTCGGAAACGTCCATCGCGTAAGCGGCGGCGAGGATGCGATGGGCGGTGTCGGCGGATGCCGCGGCCCGCTGCAGCGTCGCGAATGCGGTGCGGAACTCCGCATCCGCCCCGGGCGCGAAGATGTCGGTGAGCAGCTCCGACCCGAAGCCCCAATGCGTTCCGACGAGCTCGAGCACGTGCTCGCGGCCCTCCGGGTCGCCGAGCCGAGCGCCGTCCACCCACCCGCCGTAGAGCACGAGGCGGCGCACCCGATCGGGATGACGGGCCGCCCACCGCACCGCGAACTCCGACGACAGCGAGGTGCCGACGACATCGGCCTCGCGGGCGCCGACCGAATCCATCACGGCGTCGATGACGTCGAGCTCCAGCTCGGCGATGTCCGCCCCCTCGGGCGCCGGCCCGGACAGCCCGTTCCCGGGGCGGTCGTAGCGGACGAGGGTGCGGCCCGGGGCGATCGCCTCGGCGAACCGTCGCAGCGGCTCGAGCGCCCAGTCGAGCTCGATGTGCGACACCCAGCCGGGCAGCAGCAGCAGCGCCGGCCCGGATCCTGCGGTCGCGTAGGCGATCTCGGTGCCGTCGCTCAGTGCCACGCGGCCGATGCGCTGCTCCACGCCACTCATCATCCCGCCGCACGGGCGCGGGGAGGTCAGATCGCGCGCACCCGGTTGTTGCGCGCGTTGTGCTCGAGCTCGACGAGACCGAGGTGCTCGAGCAGCGGCGGGAGGTACATCCCGAACCGGCCGCGGTAGCCCTTGCGCAGGCCGTACCAGCCACCGACCGGGTTGTCGTCGGCACGGCCGAAGGCCTCGACCGTGCCGGGAGCCGCCGGCTTCTGCTCGTCGGCGGCGCCGAGCGGCACCCAGTCCCCCTGCTCGACGAGCCAGGCTCGCAGATCCTCGATCGCCCGCGCCTGGTACTTCAGCGTCGTCGACCCGACCTGACAGACGAGCTCGTCGCCGTCGCGGTACATCGTGTAGGCACTGGTCCCCGGCGCAGTCCGCAGCTGCCACGGGTCGTCGGGCGTGCCCTGGTTCTCGGTCATGAGCAGAGGGTATCGCCATGGCAACTCGCCGTCACCCGCCTGTGCGGCAGCATCCGCTTCTTGCCCATTCGAAAAGATCAGCAATCTTTTCGGCGTGATTCGACGCAAGGAGCCCGATGGCTTCGCGCTACAGTCAAAACATGACGGAATCGACGGCCTCGCCTCATGCCACGACCGCGACCGCCAGACGAGCGGCGTACTTCGTCTCGGACAGCACCGGCATCACGGCCGAGACGCTCGGCAACGCCCTGCTCGCGAACTTCCCCGGGTTCGTCTTCGTCAAGCACACGATCCCCTTCATCGACTCCGCCGAGGGCGCCGCGAACGTCGTCCGCCAGATCGCGGACGATGCGGCCGCTGGCCTCGACCCCATCGTCTTCCGGACCACGAAGAAGCGGTCCGTGAGCTCGGTCCTCTCCACGGCACCGGCGACGACCATCGATCTCCTCGGCGGCCACCTCACCGAGCTCGAGGAGGCCCTGGGCACCACCGCATCCGAGCAACTCGGCCAGTTCCACATGCTCGGCGACGCCACGCAGTACTTCGCCCGCATGCGAGCCGTGGAGTACGCGATCGAGCACGACGACGGCCAGAGCTCGCGCGCCCTAGACATCGCCGACGTCATCATCGTCGCGCCCAGCCGCTGCGGGAAGACGCCGACCACGATGTACCTCGCGCTGCAGTACGGCCTGCTCGTGGCCAACTACCCGCTCACCGATGAGGACTTCCCCACCGACGGTCTTCCCCGGCTGGTCGCCCCCTACGCGTCACGCTGCTTCGGCATCACGACCACGCCGCTGCGGCTGAGCCAGGTGCGGCACGAGCGCCGCCCCGACTCGCGGTACGCCAGCCTCGCCCAGTGCACCCTCGAGCTGCGCCGCGCCGAGGACCTCTACCGCCGCAATCGCGTCCCGTTCCTCAACTCCTCGACCAAGAGCGTCGAGGAGATGTCCGCGGTGATCCTGCAGACCCTCAGGCTCCGCGCCTGACCGGTCCTTCCCGGGCCCGACGACCCCCTCACGAAGGAGAACGCCATGAGCAACATCCTCTGGTTCGACGAGATCGGCATGGACGACCTGCCCCAGGTCGGCGGTAAGAACGCGTCGCTCGGCGAGATGGTCTCGAACCTCGCCGGCCTCGGCGTGCGCGTGCCGCGCGGGTTCGCGACCACGGCGGACGCCTACCGCCGGTTCCTCGAGCACGACGATCTGCGCGGACGCATCCGCGATGCGATCGCCGGCCTCGACATCGACGACGTGACGGCGCTCACGCACGTGGGCACGGAGATCCGCTCGTGGATCGCGGAGCATCCGATCCCCGACGATCTCGAGCGCGACATCCGCTCCGCGTTCGACACGCTCGTGACGACGGATGCCGAGCCCGACACGGTGACGTGGGCCGTGCGGTCGTCGGCGACGGCCGAGGACCTGCCCGACGCGTCGTTCGCCGGGCAGCAGGAGACCTTCCTCAACGTCGGCGGCGTCGACAACGTGCTGGCAGCGATCCGCTCGGTCTACGCATCCCTGTACAACGACCGGGCCATCGCGTACCGCGTGCACCACGGCTTCGCCCACGACGACGTCGCGCTGTCCGCCGGCGTGCAGCGGATGGTGCGCTCGGACGTCGGCGCGTCCGGCGTCATGTTCACCGTCGACACCGAGTCGGGCTTCGACCAGGCGGTGTTCGTGACGAGCTCGTACGGTCTCGGCGAGGCCGTCGTGCAGGGCGCCGTGAACCCGGACGAGTTCTACGTCTCCAAGCCCGCCCTGCGCGCCGGGCGGCCCGCGGTGCTCAAGCGCGCGGTCGGCGAGAAGGCCATCGCGATGCGCTACACCGACAGCCGCGAGGCGGGATCGAGCACGGCGTTCGTCGACGTGCCGGTTGCCGACCGCGCACAGTTCTCGATCACAGATGCCGAGCTCGAAGAGCTCGCCCGTCACGCCCTCGCCATCGAGGAGCACTACGGCCGGGCGATGGACATCGAGTGGGGCAAGGACGGCGTCGACGGCCGGCTGTACATCCTGCAGGCCCGCCCCGAGACGGTCGTCTCCCGGGTGTCGGCCAACGTCATCCGCCGCTTCCGCCTGCACGAGCGCGGCACGGTCGCCGTCGCCGGCCGCGCGATCGGCCAGCGCATCGGCGCGGGCCCCGTCCGCGTCCTGCGCGACATCGCGCAGATGAGCGACTTCCAGACGGGGGATGCGCTGGTCGCCGACATGACCGACCCGGACTGGGAGCCGATCATGAAGCGCGCCGCGGCGATCGTCACCAACCGCGGCGGCCGCACCTGCCATGCCGCGATCATCGCGCGGGAGCTCGGCATCCCCGCCGTCGTCGGCACGGGGGACGCCACACGCACGCTGCGGGACGGGCAGGAGGTCACGGTCTCGTGCGCCGAGGGCGACACCGGCTTCGTCTACGACGGCATCCTCGACTTCGCCGAGGAGGAGACGCACCTCGACGAGATGCCCGAGCCCCCGGTCAAGGTCATGATGAACGTCGGGACTCCCGATCAGGCGTTCTCGTTCTCCCGACTCCCGCACGCCGGTGTGGGGCTGGCCCGCCTCGAGTTCATCATCAATCGGCAGATCGGCATCCATCCCCGGGCGCTCCTCGAGTTCGACACGCTGCCCGACGAGCTGCGCGACGAGATCGCCCAGCGCATCGCCGCCTACCCCTCGCCGCGCGAGTACTTCGTGGACCGCGTGGTCGAAGGGATCGCGATGATCGCCGCGGCGTTCGCACCTGAGCCCGTCATCGTGCGGATGAGCGACTTCAAGTCGAACGAGTACGCCAACCTCATCGGCGGCGAGCGCTACGAGCCGCATGAGGAGAACCCGATGATCGGGTACCGCGGCGCATCCCGGTACATCTCCCCCGACTTCCGCGAGTGCTTCGAGATGGAGTGCGAGGCGCTGTCCTTCGTGCGCGACGAGATGGGCTTCACGAACGTGCAGGTCATGGTGCCGTTCGTCCGCACGGTCGGCGAGGGCCAGGCCGTCGTCGAACTCCTCGCTGAGAACGGCCTGCGCCGCGGGGTGAACGGCCTCAAGGTCGTGATGATGTGCGAGGTGCCGACGAACGCGCTCCTCGCCGACGAGTACCTCGAGTTCTTCGACGGGTTCTCGATCGGCTCCAACGACATGACGCAGCTGACCCTCGGGCTCGACCGCGACAGCGCCCTCGTCGCCGACACCTTCGACGAGCGCGACCCCGCGGTGCTGAAGCTCCTGTCCATGGCGATCGACGCGTGCCGGCGGCAGGGGAAGTACGTGGGCATCTGCGGCCAGGGTCCCAGCGATCACCCGGATCTCGCCGAATGGCTGGTCGAACAGGGCATCGAGTCGCTGTCGCTGAACCCCGACACGGTCGTGGACACGTGGCTGCGAATCTCGCGCACGGGTGCGGCGGTGTCATCGGGGGCCGAGGTATAGCGAACATTCAGCCGACCCCGAGCGAACGAGCATATGCTCGCGATCGAAGGCGGCGCCGCCCGCGTCGCCGGGGAGGTGTTTCCCGATGACGTTCCGCCGAGGGTGGATTCCCGCGATCGTCGCACCGGTCGCCGTGGTGGTCGCCGCGGTCGCGGTCCCCGCGATCGCCGACGCCGCATCGCCGCCGCCTGCCAAGACGGCGGCGCAGGTGCTGACGCTCATCGCGGGCAGTCATGACGCCCATTACTCCGGCACGGTGGTGCAGAGCTCCGATCTCGGACTTCCCCAGCTGCCCACCTCGATGTCCTCGGGAGCACCTTCAGGCGGCGGTTTCGACGCGACGAGCCTGATCCAGCTGCTCACCGGCTCGCACACCGCTCAGGTGTATGTGGACGGTCGGTCCCAGCAGCGCGTCCAGATGCTCGACACGCTCGGCGAGCGCGACCTCATCCACAACGGCACCTCGGTCTGGATGTACGACGCGAAGGCGCGCACGGCGACGCACGTGACGGCATCCGGCGACCCGGCGACGCCTGAGACGCCGAGCCCGACCAGTCCTGCCGCGGTCGCCGACGAGCTGATCGCGTCGATCACGCCGACGACGACGGTCTCCGTCGCGACCGGGACATTCCTCGGTCACGGCGTGTACACGCTGACCCTCGAGCCCAAGACCTCGGCGACACTCGTCGGGTCGGCCGTCATCACGGTGGATGCGGCGACCGGCGTGCCCCTGCGCACGCAGCTCCACGCCCGCGGCCAGTCGACGCCGGCGGTGAGCGTCGGCTTCACCAAGGTGGACTTCTCGCGCCCGGGCGCCGACGTCTTCGCGTTCACGCCGCCGGCGGGCACGACCGTCAAGGACATGACGGCGCCGTCGCACGAGACCAAGGGGATTCACACCGAGAAGCCCGAGATGCAGAAGCCGGTGGTGATCGGATCGGGGTGGACGTCGATCGTCGAGGTCGCCGGCGGCACGGGTCTCACGACCGGGATGTCGGACCTCACCGGCAGCAACGCACGCCTTCTGAACGAGCTCAGCCGCCAGGTGAACGGCGGACGGATGCTGCAGACCTCCCTCTTCACCGTCTACCTGCGCGACGACGGCACCGTGTTCGCGGGTGCTGTGCCCGCCGCGACGCTGCTCGCCGCGGCCAAGTGAGCGGTCATCCGCCGGATTCCGCAAGCGATGACGACGTCATCGTCACCCGCGGCCTGACGAAGAGGTTCGGCCGCTCCGGAAGCCGCGCCGCGGTGGACGGCCTCGATCTCGACGTGCCGCGCGGCGCCGTCTTCGGCTTCCTCGGTCCGAACGGGTCGGGCAAGACGACCACGATCAGGATGCTGCTGGGCCTCGCCGCACCGACAGCCGGCGACATCCGCCTCCTCGGCGGCGACATGCCCCGCGCCGGAGCGACAGTGCTCCCGCGGGTCGGCGCGCTCGTCGAGGGCCCGGCGTTCGCCCCGTTCCTCTCCGGCGCCGCGAACCTCGCGCGCTTCGACGCCGCCGACCCGATGTCCTCGCGGTCGACGCGTGCCGCACGCGTCGGGCGGGCACTGGACCGCGTCGGCCTCGGCGCCGCGGCGAACAAGCGTGCGGGGGCGTACTCGCTCGGCATGAAGCAGCGGCTGGGACTCGCATCCGCCCTCCTCGGACCCCGTGACCTGCTCGTCCTCGACGAGCCCACCAACGGACTCGACCCCCAGGGCACCCGAGAGGTGCGGTCGCTGATCCGCTCGCTCGCCGACGAGGGCACCACGGTGTTCCTCTCGAGCCACCTGCTCACCGAGGTCGAGCAGGTCTGCACCCACGTCGCAGTCATGCGCTCGGGACGTCTCGTCACGTCGGGCACCCTCGAGGCGCTGCGTGCGGAGAGCGCGCCGCGCCTGCGCGTGCGCACGCCCGACGCGGAGGCCGCGGCATCCACTCTGCGACGACTCGGACTCTCGCCCGTGCGCGCGAGCGCGGATGAGCTGGATGCGGTCCTCCCCGCCCATCTGCGCGTCGAGGCCGTCACCGCCGCACTCGTCCACGAGGACGTGCGCGTGCGAGGCATCGCGGTGACCGGCGCGAGTCTGGAGGAGCGGTTCGTGGAGCTGACCGGGGAGGGCTTCGATGTCGACGGCTGAAGCGCCGACTGCCCGGAGGCGTCCGTTCGCGCTGCTCGGGTCGGAGCTCGCCACCATGTTCCGGCGGTGGCGGACGATCGTCATGCTCGTCCTGCTCGCGCTCGTGCCCGTGCTCATCGCGGTCGCGGTCAGGCTCACCGGCGCGGGATCGCGCGGACGTGGCCCCGCGTTCCTCGCCGACATCACGGGCAACGGCGTCTTCGTGATCTTCACAGCGCTCACGGTGTCGATCCCGCTCTTCCTGCCGCTCACCGTCTCGGTGGTCGCGGGCGACTCCATCGCCGGCGAGGCGAGCTTCGGCACCCTCCGCTACCTGCTGATCGCCCCGGTCGGCCGCGTGCGTCTGCTCGGCGTCAAGTTCCTCGCGAGCTTCGCCTTCGTCGTGGCCGCGGTGCTCGCGATCGTGATCGGCGGCATCGCGGCGGGCGCCGCATTGTTTCCGATCGGGCCGGTCACCCTGCTGTCAGGCGACACCGTGAGCCTCGCCGAGGCGTTCGGCCGGGTGCTGCTGCTCGCCGGCTACGCGGCCGTCTCGCTGTTGGGCCTGTGCGCGATCGGCCTGTTCATCTCGACTCTCACGTCGCTGCCCGTGGGCGCGATGGCCGCGACCGTGCTCGTCGCCGGCGTCTCGCAGGTCATCGACCAGCTGCCGCAGTTCGACGCCATCCACCCGTACCTGCCGACGCACCTGTGGTTCTCGTTCGCCGATCTGCTGCGCAGCCCGATACTGTTCGACTCGTACGGTCAGAACCTCGTGCTGCAGCTCGCCTACGTGGTGATCTTCGGCGCCTTCGCGATCGGCCGGTTCACCACGAAGGACATCCTGACCTGACGCGGGCGCTGCCCGGGGCTAGGGTGTCGCCCGGGAGGGGCATGGACGCTGACGCTCTCGTCGTGGGGGCCGGGCCGGCGGGCCTGGCGGTCGCCGCCTGCTTGCAACGGCGGGGCGTCGACGCACTCGTCGTCGACCGAGGCGGGGCCGTGGGCGAGTCGTGGAGCACGCGCTACGACCGGCTGCACCTGCACACGCCCCGCATCCAGTCGGCGCTTCCCGGCCTGCGGATGCCGCGGCGGTTCGGTCGCTGGGTGTCCAAGGACGACATGGCGCACTACCTCCGCGTGTACGCCCGTGAGTACGGCATCGCCCCCGTCTTCGGCACGGAGGTCGAGCGCCTCGAGCAGGCCGACGCCGGCTGGAGAGTGACGTCGGGCGCCGGGGAGCTGACGGCTCGACAGGTCGTGCTCGCGACCGGATATGCGCACTCCCCTGCCCTCGCTCCGTGGCCCGGGCAGGAAGCGTTCCCCGGACGCATGGTGCGCGCCACCCAGTACCGCAACGCCGAGGGGTTCGCCGGCGCGCGCGTGCTGGTCGTCGGCGCGGGCAACTCGGGGGCGGAGATCGCGGCGGACCTCGCCGAGCACGGCGCATCCTCCGTGCACCTCGCGATCCGCACCCCGCCGAACGTCATACCCCGCCAGTTCGGCCCTGTGCCTGCGACGCTCCTCGCGATGCCGATGGGCTACCTGCCCGCACCGCTCGTCGATCCCGTGAACCGGCTCCTTCAGCGCATCGCACTCGGAGATCTCACACGATTCGGGATGCCGGCACCGCGCGCCGGCGTCGTCGCCCAGGTGCGGGCGACGGGGGTGACGCCCACGATCGACGTCGGACTGGTCGCCGCCCTCCGCGCGGGCACGGTCGCACCCGTCGCCGCACTCGAGCGCTTCGACGGAGCCGACGCGGTCCTCAGCGACGGGATGCGTCTCACCCCCGACGCGGTGGTGGTCGCGAGCGGCTATACGACGGGCCTGCATCCCCTCGTCGGACACCTCGGTGTGCTCGACTCGCGGGGTGTCCCGCTCGCCGCGGGAGCAGGCACGGTGCCGGGCGCGCCCGGTCTGCGGTTCGTCGGCCTGTTCAATCCGCTGAAGGGTCAGCTCTTCCAGATCGGGCTGGATGCGCGGTCCGCCGCGCACGCGATCGCACGGGAGCTCGCGGCGGACCGTTGAACGTACTATCGAGAGATGGATCACGAACCAGTCTCGGAGGTGGTCGGCAGCGCAGCCCCCGCGCCCGTGAAGATCGCTCGCCTGTGGTGGGTGGTTTCCGCGGCCGCCACGTTGCTGCTCGTCGTCCTGCTCGGCGCGGTGATCTTCTATCGACAGGCGGACAAGCCCTTCGGCTTCGAAGTGGAGTGGATGGGAGAACTGGTCGAGGCCCGCGCGCCGTACCTCACGAACGCCGCCCTCGTCTTGAACTGGATCGGCGGGCCCATCGGCGGGACCGCGGTTGTCCCCGTTGCCATCATCGCCGGCCTGCTGCTCTGGCGCAGGCCCTGGGGCGCGCTCTATTTCGCCTGTGCCGCAATCGCGAGCGAGCTGATCGTCTTCGTCATCAAGAGCCTCGTCGGTCGCCCGCGGCCGACCGACATCCTCGTCACGGCCGACTTCGGCTCGTTCCCGTCCGGCCACAGCGCGAATGCAGCGCTCATCGCCACGACGCTCGGAATCATCTTCTGGCGTGCGTGGGTATGGATCGTGGGCGGCGCCTACACGCTGCTGATGATGCTGAGCCGCACCTATCTCGGAGCGCATTGGATCTCCGACACCGTCGGAGGCATGCTCATCGGAGTCGGAGTCGCAGTGATCGTCTGGGCCCCGTTCGCTTATGTGCTCTATCGCGAGAGCCGCAAACCGCATCCGCCGATCTGGGTCACCGTCGAGTCCCCCGCAGCGACCCCGGATCCGCCCGGAGGGCGCTCACAGTGACCTGCGGCTGTGGGCACGTCTCCCCGTGGTCGTCTTACGTTCCCTCGGGGTCGAGGACGATGTTCCACACCAATTGCTCCGCGGTCGAGCCGAGCGGGTCGACATAGCTGCGGAGCCCGCCCCAGCCGAGCGCGTTGGCGACGTCAGGATCCTGGTCGCTCGGCACATCGAGCGCCATGAAGGCGTCCACGCCGATCCGGCTGTTCTCGATGGTGAGCCCGAACACGTCCGGCCTCTCCCAGAATCGCGCTCCGGCGAGGAAGTCGTCGACGTCACCCGCCGTGACAGGAATGTCCACCATCGCCGTGTTGAGCCGGCGCAGCCAGATGCGCCGGCGGAGGTCGGCGATCATTCCGCGCTCGGTGTCGTACACGGCGAAGTCGAGCTCCGTGTCGTGGCTGTATCCGCGGCGGTTGCAGTTGGCCGAGCCGACGACGGCCAGCTCATCGTCGAAGATCCAGGTCTTGGAGTGGACGTAGAACGGCCAGACCGACTCCGGGTCCGACGTGATGCCGACAGCGTCCGCCGACTTGTACTGACAGATCACGACCTTGTCGCCGCCCGCCGCCGCCAGCTGCTCGACGAATGAGCGTCGATGGGGGCTGGCCTGGAACTGGAACTCCTCCTCGATCTGTTCGATCCTGCTGCACAGGATGATGAGCTTGCGGAAGTCGGGCTCCTGCACCTTCTCGATCAGCAGGTCGAGCATGGAGGGGAGCGAACCCATCGCGACGTCGTTGATCAGGTACTGGTCCTCCAGGTAGATGTGGTGCCTCGTGCGGCGGAGGGCAGCGGCGATCTGGTGGTAGATGCCGGTGCGACCCTCCGAGCTCAGGGTCCAGGTGCCGTTCGCGTAGACGGGCGGCTGCTCGGCCGCCACGGCGATGATCGGCGACGCGGTCGGATCCTTCTCGGTGAAGAAGGCGTTTCCTGCGATGTCCGCCACCTTGAGCGCCGGCACCTCGACCGTGGGCACGGCGGGGAGATCGATGGTGACCTCCGGCGTGCCGAGCCGAAGCCGATGCGCCTGGTTGACCACCTGCTCCGAGGGCCCGAGGGGACGGAAAGGATTCTTCCGGGTCGGGTTCCCCACCGTCACAGAGGCCTGAGTGAGCGTGTGCCCCGCAACCGAGGCGACCGTCACATCCTCGGGAGCGGGAAGCCACGCACGCTCGCGAGGCATCCCCTTCAGGACCTCCGGGTGTTCGAGCCAGCGCGCATGGAACACGCGATAGAGCTCGCGCGCCGCCTCTCCCCTCACCTTGCATCCGACCTCGCACCAGCGATCCGCGATGCGATCGCGATGGACGTCCATGGATCCGACGTAGGCGAACAGCTCCTCTTCGTTCTGCACCACCACCAGCTTCTGGTGGTGGGTCCCGTTCATGAAGAGGTAGCGGAAGTCGTCGATCGCCAGGGTGTTCTCGAACTGATTGAGCTCGCTCACGGTGGTGAGGTTGGCCTCGACGTACCTGTCGGGCGGTTTGGGCGCGGGATGCAGGTTCAGCAGCGCGCGGACCATCATCCCTCTGCTCGTCGCACCGCGGAGTACATCACGCCACCGCACGTCGCCTTCTCGCCGGTGCCGGCGTTCCGCCGCCTTGATCGACGGCTGGGGCCCGACAGGAGGCATCAGAGTGCCGAGGGTCGCCTCGAAGCCGATCCAGCAGAGGAGGCGATCCCCGCTCTGCGCAGCGGCGTACGTCACCTCGGCACGCAGGTCGGCGTAGTACTCCTCGGCATCCACGAAGAACGACACCTCGGAGTCGCGGAGGACGGGCGACATCCCCGTCGCCCGGTCCCCGCCGAACCAGTCCATCCCGTCATCCCTCATCGCCGGATCCTCCACTGCTCACGAGTGATGCGCCGGGCGTGCGCGGCCATCGCACTTCCTTACATGCGTGCGTAGCGAGCGCGCGCGAAGCAGAAGACTCCGTAGATGACGAGCCCCGCGCCGACCACCCAGAGGATGACGGCACCGAACGGCAACGCGGCGAGCGTGCGCAGGGCGCCATCGAGCCCGCCCGCCTTCCCCGGGTCGTGAGTGAACGCGGCGACGATGAACAGGAGCCCAGCGACGCCGATGGCGATGCCCTTCGCGACGTAGCCGATGACACCGAAGGTGACGATACCGGGCCGGGCCACCCCGCTCGGAAGATCGAGGTGCTTCTTGAACGCGCGCGTGAATCCGCGCACGATGAAGGCGACGCCGATGCCGGCGATGAGGAGTCCGACGAGGCCCAGCAGGATGACGCCCCCCGGAGTCGCGAGCAGGTCTGCGGTGAACGTCACCGACGACTGCACCGAATCCGACTGTCCGCCGACCGCGTAGATGAGCGCGGTCCAGCCGATGGCGAGATAGGCGACGGCGGTGCCGACGAACTTCACCCGGTAACCCCACTTCTTCTTGGAGTCGGGGTTGCGCTCGACGATGGCTTGCACGATCTGCCAGATCGCCAGGGCGAGCAGACCCAGCACGATCAGCCAGAGCAGGAGCACGCCCACCGGCGCCTGCCGGATCTGCGACATCACGCCGCTCTGATCGGCCGTCCCGCCACCCCCTGTGACGATCGAGATCGCCACCACGCCGATCATGATGTGCACGACGCCGAGGACGATGTACCCGGCTCGCGCCAGCCCGCGCAGGACGGGGGAATTCTCAGCCGCTCGGGCCGCGGCCTTCGGAGCACTCATAATCAGATCCTCCAGGTTGGCGCGGTCGGCGGCAACCGCCGCTCGTCGACGATCCCTTGTGCTTCATGACCCGGCCGCGGCGGACGGGCTCGAGCGTGCCGCCCGACGATCGCGGATCGCCTCGACGGCACACCACACGAGAGTGGCGACAGCTATTCCCTCCAGCAGGCCCCCGACCACGTCGCTGAGCCAGTGCGCATGGAGATAGGTCCTCGCCCACATCATCCACAGCACCCACAGCACGCCGCCGACCCACACGTACCACTTCCTCAGCAGCAGGCCCAAGGTCACCACCACGGTCGTCGCGACGGCCGTATGACCGGAGGGGAACGACGTCGCCGTGCTCTCGGCCAGAGAATCGCTCGGGCGTACCCTGGCGACGATGTAGGACATCGGCGCTCCGATCGCCACGACCAGGGCGATCGCGATCGCGATGTTCGCAGCATCCCACGGTCGTCGTCGCCAGAGGAACACAGCGACGAGAACGATGGCGATCACGATCATCCCGATGGTGCCGCCGACGATGGACGGCACCCAGGCGATGACGACTCCCGGCTCAGCGAGATACGAGACCATGAGCCCGTGCCACCACAGATCGGGGGCGAGCGGCTGGCGCCCGTCGAGAGAGATCACGTAGTCGAGGGCGACGAAGGCGACGGCCGCCACGATCCCGACCACCAGGGCGACCGTGCGGCGGGGATCCGACCCGGCCGTGCGCATGTCGTTCATCGCACCCTCATCGCCGACGGCTGGACGGTCACGGTGAACTCCTGCGCCTCGCCGAGCTCTTCTCCGTCGATCTCGAGGAGCCGTGGCTCGGGAAGCGTCACGGCGAGGACCGAGGCCCGTCCACGTCGAAGCGACTCCGAGTCGGCGACGTCCTCCGTCGTTCCGATGAGCCGCTTCAGCCCGTTGTCCCAGACCAGCGTCTTCACCGTGCCCAGCCACTGCGCCAGTCCCTCGGCGCTCAACACGATGAAGTCCAGCTCGCCGTCGGACGGGTCCGCCTCCGGCATGAGCTTCACGCCGCCCTGCAGCGCGCCGCAGTTGCCGACGAGCAGGGTATGCCCGTTCTCGGTCCACGCCGTTCCGTGATCGGCGGTGATCGTGAACGACAGGACGTCGCTCCCGGAGAGGGCTCGTCCGAGCGATTCGACATAGGCGAGCCAGCCGGCCCGATCCTTGAGATCGTCGTCGGTCTCGACGATCATCTGCGCATCGAGCCCGAAGCCGACCATGACGACGAACCCGTGACGCGCGGTGCCACCGTCCGCCGGCACCTCCACCCATCCGACGTCGACCGGTCGGCCGTCACCCTCGAGCGCTCGCCGGAACGCCGCCGGAACGTCGTCGATGGGCACGTCCAGGTTCCGGGCGAACAGATTGCCGGTGCCGAGCGGGATGATCGCCAGCTCGACGTCCGCCGCGGATTCAGCGAGGGACTCCGCGACCGCGCGGACCGTGCCGTCGCCGCCCGCGACGATCAGCAGATCCGCCCCGTCCGTCAGTGCGGCCTCGGCGGCTCCCCGTCCTGGATCCTGCTCCGTCGTCTCGAACCAGCGGACGTCGGCAGTCGGCATCCCGTCGAGCGCATCGGCCAGTGCCGCCTCGAGCGGTGCTCTCTCTGTCTTCGATGGATTCCAGACGATCGCGATGCGCATGTCCCTGGGTCCTCTTCTCTCTCCGGCAGGCGAGCCGGAACGCGCGGTGATACGTCGGCTGGCCCCGGCCGTGCTCGTGCTACTTCTTGCCGCCCAGTTCGGCGGCGATGTCGGGAACGTACTGGAACTGCTCTACCGGAGGCCGTTCGTAGTCGTCTCCGCCGGGTCGATCGGGGAGGGAGATGTCATCCCACTCGAGATGGCGGTACGGGATGCTGCTCAGCAGATGGCTGATCATGTTCAGCCGAGCGCTGCGCTTGTCGTCGCTCTCTACGGTCCACCACGGCGATTCCCGCGTATCGGTGGCCGCGAACATCGCATCCTTGGCCCGCGAATAGTCCTCCCATCGCAGGATCGACTCGAGATCCGTGGGCGAGAGCTTCCAGCGGCGCATCGGGTCTTCGAGCCGCGACTCGAAGCGCGCCTGCTGCTCCTCATCGGACACCGAGAACCAGTACTTGAGCAGAATGATCCCGTCTTCGATCAGCAGGTGCTCGATGATGGGGGTCTGCCGAAGGAACGCCTGGTACTGCGATTCGGAGCAGTACCCCATGACGCGCTCGACTCCGGCCCTGTTGTACCAGGACCGATCGAACAGGACGATCTCGCCTTTCGTCGGAAGCCGCTCGAAGTAGCGCTGGTAATACCACTGCCCGCGTTCCCTCTTCGAGGGCTTCGTCAGAGCCACCACCCGGGCATGCCGGGGATTCAGATACTCCATGACGCGTTTGATCGCTCCGCCCTTGCCCGCGGCATCCCGGCCCTCGAAGATCACCAGGACGCGCGCTCCCGAATCGGCCACCCACTGCTGCATCTCGACAAGCTCGATCTGCAGCCGCTCCAACTCGGCCTTGTACAGGCGCTTCGGGACCCGCTTGACGGACGACTTGGCCGGGCTCTTCTTCGACATCGCGCTCCTCAGTCCTCGTCGGATGCCGGTCATCGGCATCTGCGCCGATGCGGTGCCCGACCTGCAGCCGTCGTCTCGCGTCTGCGTATCGGCGAGCATCGCTCATGATCCGGCACACGGATCCGCTGCAGGCCCACATTAGCCGCCACTCCTGCAGACACGGCCTCCCGCACCGAGCAACGTGAGCCGCGCGGCGACGCCCGCGGCCGCGACCTCGGCGCCGAGCGACCGCGGAATCGACGCGGGTATTCGGCGCGCCCATCGGATCGGATGGCGGTTCGGCGGAGCCCGTACGCGGGATGTGCCGCGGTGTGCGGCATGCTGGGAGGGTGGTGATCGACGGAATCGACATGCCCGATCAGGGCGAGGATGCCGTCGACGCCGTCGGCATCCTGATCCAGCGCACCGCGAACAAGGATCGGAGCGCATTCGCCGAGCTGTACGACACGCTTGCGCCGCGCGTCTTCGGTCTCATCCTGCGGGTGCTCGTCGACCGGGCGCAGAGCGAGGAGATCCTCCAGGAGGTTTTCCTCGAGGTGTGGCAATCCGCGGAGCGCTTCGCTCCGAACAGAGGACGCGGACGTACGTGGCTGCTGACCATCGCGCACCGCCGGGCGATAGACCGGGTCCGATCGGCGCAGGCCGGCACGGACCGCGACATCCGGGCGGGGTTCAGGGAACTGGCGACCCCGACCGAAGACGTCGCAGAGCAGGTCGAGTTGAAGATCGAGTCGGAACGGGTGGCGGGAGCACTGCGCAGATTGCCCGAAGCGCAGCGTGAGACGCTCGTGCTTGCGTACTTCGGGGGGTATTCGCAGTCCGAGATCGCGGCGCTGACGGGTGCGCCCCTGGGGACGGTGAAGACCCGCATGAGGGATGGTTTGACGAAGTTGCGAGTGGAGATGGGGGTGGCGCAGTGACCGAGGAAGAGTTCGCCCTGCTGGCGGCCGGCGCAGCCCTCGGCGCGCTGAGCGACGACGATCAGCGTGCTTTCCGCGGTGCCCTCGCCGAGCACCCCGAGTGGGTCGCGATCGCGGCGGAGGATGCCGACACGGCGGCGGCGCTTGCCGAGCTCCCGCGTGAGGTCGCGCCCCCGCCCGCGCTTCGAGATCAGCTCTTCGCCCGCATCGACGAGGCGCCGGCCGCGACGGGCGCGAATGCGGATGCGTCCCCCGATCGCAATCAAGCCCGACAGAAGGGGCGTGGATGGGGCCGACGCGGCTGGTTCGCCCTCGCAGCTTCCCTGGTCCTGGTCGCGGGCATCGGCACCGCCACCGTCATCGCGGTGCAGCAGAACGCCCAGCCCGCGGCCGTCATCGCGCTCGACCGCATCCAATCGGCGCCCGACGCGCAGCAGGCATCCGCTCCTGTCCAGGGCGGTGGGGAGGCGACCCTGCACTGGTCAGGCTCCCTGGACCGAGCCGTTCTGGTCACGGGTGACATGCCCCACGTGTCCAACGACCAGACCTTCGAGCTCTGGTATGTGCGCGACGAGACGGCGATCCCGGCCGGGACGTTCGATGCGAGCGGCCGCTCCACGTCGGCACTGCTGAAGCCAGGCATGCAGCCGGGCGATGTGATCGCGGTGACCGTGGAGGAGTCGGGCGGATCGCCGAGCGGACAGCCGACGAGCGACCCCATCCTCACGATCCCGACGTCCTGACCGGGGCCGCCCGCCGACGGGCGGCGCGGCTAGTGGCCCGCGTGCGGGTCGAATGAGGAGAGATCGCGGTGACCGTGCTCGCTCGAGCCGCTCGTGCTCGAGAGCGCCGGCGTCACGAGCGCGGCGACAAGCACAGCGCCGACGACTATTCCGACGGCCGGCAGTATCGGTCGGGGGCGCGATGCCGTCGCCCGCGCTCTCGCGCTCCACGTCAGCATGGATGCCGGCACGACCAGCACGACGACGGCCGCGGCGGCGACCGGTGACCCCCCGCCACCGATCGCCACCGCAGCCAGCACCAGCCCGGTCATTGCACCCACGACGGCAGCGCGGGCTGCAACCCGGCCTCCGCTGCGGAGACTGAGGACCCCCCACATCAGCTCAGCAGCGCCTTGAATGAGGAGCGCCGCCGTGGCGAAGATGCCCGGCAGCAGCGCGGCGCGCGCGACCTCAGCCGCGAGCGCGACATGCAGCAGGCCGGCGCCCCAGGCGAAGAGCGCCGGCCAGCTGCGAGAGATGCCCCTCATGGGATTCGAGCCTTCGCCGGGTCAGCCCAGCGCGACCTGCGCGCGGGTGGTGCGCTCCGCCCCGAGGCCGACGGCGAGCAGCAGGATGGCACTCGCCAGGTGAAGGAAGTGATCGAACGAGTTCAGCGACAGCACGTTGGCGGCAGTGCCGACCAGGAAGAAGCCCACGACGCCGAGGAGCAGGTACGCCGCACCGACCACGGTGTTCGTGATCTTCGCGGCCTTCACCGAGACGAGGCCGAAAGCCAAGAGGGCGGCGCCGATCAGCAGGTGGGCGACATTGTGCAGCGGGTTCACCATGAAGATGCCCAGCAGCATCCCGCCCTGGGTGGCGAAGAACGTGACTCCTCCGGTGACGGTGAATCCCAGCAGGCCGACGAGGAGGTAGACGACGCCGAAGATGACGGCGACGAGACGGTTCGGGGACGTGCGCATAGCTCTCTCCTTGTTCCACGCGGCGGGTGCCGCTCACGTGGGATTCGGAGCCCTTCCGAGATCGGATGCCCGGATGGATGCTGACAGCCCGCGTGCACGGGCATCCCGCCATGGTTGTGGCCGCCGCCGCGCGCGCGGCGCTCGGCGCTCAACGCGGCCGGCGCGACCCTTCCGGCAGCACTGCGGCATCCAGCGCCAGCTTCATCGATTGACGTGTCAGGCCCGATGCCGCGCGAACCTGTGCGGGCGAATATCCCGCATCCTTCGCAGCACGCACCGCCAGGTCGCGGGCTCGCAATGCCCGACGTTCTTCCACATGCAACCGCTCAAGGTTCTCCGCAGCATGGCGAAGGTTCTCAAGAGCGTCCCCAGACGCGCTCCCCATTTCCCCATTGTGCGCGAAAAACCCTCGCTCATCTAGGTCTCGTGTGCTTGACTGTAACGCGTGCTTGACATCGTCAAGCGTGCTTGACGAATTCGCGAGCACGCTTGACGTGTCAAGCATGCTTGACAGCGCCTTCGGATCACGGAACACTGACCGATGAGCACGCTCACCTGGGGAGAGCAGCTCTCGTTACTGGCCAGCACGAATGACCCTGATGCCGTTCACACGAGCATCACTCGGTATCCTGCCGCACACTCCGAGGAGCGCTCTCCCCCATGAAGTCCCTCTCTGGACCCCTCGCTTCCGCCACAGCCATCGCCGCCATCGCCGCCATCGCCGCGGCCTGCACCTTCGGCGCTCAGGCGACGAGCGCGGAAGAGGCCCGTGCGAATACCGCCATTCGCGCCGTCGTGTCCTCGTACGACCAGGTCACGGCCACCGCGAACAAGCACGTTGATGCCCTCGGATCACAGATCACCGCCGCGAAGGCGGCACTCGCCTCCGTCAGCCAGACGACCCTCGATGCCGACCAGCCGACGGTCACCAAGCTTCGCGCACAGCTCGCCGCCGCAGAGACGGAGCAAGAAGACCTCATCGACAAGGCAGCGCAAGCCGAAGCGGCCAAGGCGAAAGCCGTCACCCGCCTTCGCGCGATCGTGAATCCGTGGCAGAGATCAGCGGACGCTCGCGCCGTCCGCCCCAAGACGCTGCCCACCGCATCCATCGACCTCGCGGACGTCAGGACCGCCACAGACGGCGTCCGCCAGCGCTGGGATGCCGAGCAGGCGCGCATCGCCGCAGAGAAGGCCGCCGCTGCCGCCCAAGCCGCCGCTGCGGCAAAAGCCGCCGCGGATGCACAGGCAGCCGCGGCCAGTCGTCACGCATCCTCTCAGCAGAGCAGTTCGGCTCCACGCGCCGCCGCTCCCGCAGCGCCGCGCACGCGCACCGCCTATGTCGGCTGCGTGGGCCTCCAAGCTGCGGTGGATGCGTGCGCATCGAACACGTGGACGCAGCTCACCTACCGCCTGCCGTTCCCCACCATCGGCGAGCACGAGAACCGCGGTGGCGCGTGGCTGCTGAGCGTCGGCAACGGCACGATCATCACCGTGACCGGCAGGATCAGCGGAACGTATCAGGTGATCGGCTCCACCTACATCCCGCGCAACGGCACCACGGACAACGTGCGGAACACCGCGCCGGGCGGCACGGACCTCGCCATGCAGACGTGCGCGTGGAACCACGAGACAGGCATGCGATTCGTCTATCTCCACCGCATCGGCTGACACGAGCGCACACCCGAAGCGACAAGAAGCCCCCGGCATAGCCGGGGGTTTCTTGTGTATCAGCGGGGTTCGTCGCGGGTAGCCGAGGCGGTCTGGGATGTCATGCGTCATGGGGTCGGGCGCGCCGGATCGGCGTACACGAAGTTCGATGCCGTCATCCGGACGTCCCCCCGGAAGACGCCGAGCGCGACGTCGATCACATCGCCCGACGCATCTCTGATCGCCTGTTCGAACGCGAGCACGGGGCTCCCGGGCGCGACCTCCAGCAAGGTCGCCACCTCATCGTCGGCGAGGGTGGCCTGAAGTGTCGTCACCTGATCGGCGATCGTGATGCCTGCGCCCCACAGGAACGAATAGAAGTCCGTGACGAACGGCCACTCCGCGACGAGCTCGCCCTCGCGACCGCGCAGGTAGTTGGTGATGACGGCGAGGGGCTCGCCGTCCGACACGAGCACGTACTCGATCGAGAGGCACCGTTCACCGTCCCCGACGTCCGTGAGGCGCCGCGCCACGGGCGCGGGGGCCGGGATCCATGATCGATGCAGCAGGTGGGGCCTCACCCCCGCCGTGCGCCTGCGGTAGTCGTCGTACTCGTCGGGACGGGGGACGGCGATGTCCAGGACGTGGTAACTCGCCACGCGTGACGTGCCGTGACCGCGGCGGCGTTCGATCTGTCCCTCGTCGACGAGCATCGCAAGTGCATCTCTGAGCGACGTGCGCGAGGCGCCGAACGCAAGCATCAGCTCCTGCTCGGTGGGGAGCATCCCGTCCGCATCGAGAGACTGCCGATCGACGACAGCCAGTCGCAGGACATCGCGCAGGCGGCGCGGATGCCACGCCCCCAGATGCCCTCGACGTCCTGTCACGACATCCATTTCAGCGGACGAATGTTAACCCTTGCGAACAATGTGTTTCGCCGGAGTTACGCGGCTGGACACTGCCCCCGAACGAGCGGATTTCCGCCGTCGTCACACGACCCGCGAGCCGGTTGCGCGGCACCGGGATCCCGCAACGACCGCGACATGCGCCTTGTGCGCCCCTCCGGGGGATGCGGAAGCGCTCGTACGCGCCGCATGACGCCCCCGCGAAACATCCCCGTCATCCACCCCTCCCTAGCGTGTTGACCGGTCGCCTCCCCCGGCGCCCTTCGCAGTCCGACATCCCCGAGGAAGGACTCCACACCCATGCCTGAGACATCCCGCCGCGAACGCCCGAGGCTCGCAACCCTGCGGGTCGGCGCGCTCGTTCTGACCGCCGTCACGGTCGCGGGCGGATCGGCGCTCGCGCCATCTGCCGCGAGCGCCGATCCCGGCGCCCCGACCATCGCGATCGACACCGCCTCCGCCGCGACCGAGGGCACGACCCTCGATGTCGCGATCTCGGCATCCGGGGCAGCCGACCTCTACGCCTACTCACTGCAGGTCAACTACGACCCGAAGCTGCTGACCTTCGACCCCGACTCGTTCGAGGGACCCAAGGGAGGCTTCAGCGTCGAGACGACGGGCGACGGCACGCTGACGATCACGAGCACGCGGCTCGGCACGTCGCCCGGCTTTTCGGGCGACGCGGGGCTCGGCTCGTTCTCGTTCACGGTGCTCGACGGCGGCACGGCCGACATCACCGTCGCGAAGGCATCCCTCGTCGACTCGAGCGACCACGCGACGCCTCTCACGGATGCCGCCGACGCGAGCGTTGCGCTGACGGCCCTGCCCGGCCACCGTCACTCCCACTCCGCAGCGGACGCCATCGCCGCGCACCGCCCCGACGGACGACCCCGCATCCCGACGATCCCGGCTCCCGCCAACGCGCCGTTCCTCGAGCCGTACTACACCGAGCTCGACCTGACAGGCGACAAGCAGGTCACGACGGATGACCTGGCGGTTCTCGCGGACGACCTCGGCAAGACGAAGGCCGACGCCGACTGGGCATCCGTCTCCAAGCTCGACTTCGACGGAGACGGCACGATCGGCGCGTCGGATCTCGCGGAGTTGTCGCGCCGCATGATCTACGACGACGGCCCCTTCCAGATCGTCGAGGCCAGCGCCGTCGATATGCAGGCGGCGATGAACGCGGGTGTCACGACATCCGTCAAGATCACGCAGGAGTACATCGACCGGATCGCCGCGTACGACCGCGTGAAGGTCGACCCCGCCTCGGGAGGCCGTCCGCTGAACTCGATCATCACGGTGGGCGCGAAGACGGCGCTCGCTGCGGCCGCTGCGGCCGACGCGACGCGCGCCGCCCACGGCATGACGAGCATGCTCCTCGGCGTCCCGATCGCCCTCAAGGACAACTACGACACCGCTGACATGCCCACGACGGCGGGCTGCGGATGCTGGGATGCCAACCAGCCCGCGACCGACGCGACGATGGTGAAGGGTCTGCGGGCTGAGGGCGCCGTCATCCTCGCAAAGGCATCCATGGACGAGTTCGCGATCAACCTCACATCGCAGTTCTCGGCCTTCCAGACACCTGGAACGGCGCTCGATGTCGCAAGCCCGCTCTCCACCTCGCGCACGTCGGGCGGCTCGAGCGGAGGCACCGGCGCGTCGATCTCGGCGAACCTCGCCGGCATCGGCTTCGGCACCGACACGGGCGGATCCATCCGCGTCCCGTCGTCGTACAACTCGCTCGTGGGCGTTCGCCCGACCGTGGGTCTCACCAGCCGCGCAGGCATCGTCCCGCTCGCGCTCTCGCAGGACACCGGCGGCCCGATCGCGCGGTCGGTGACGGATGCCGCGGTGGCCCTCGACGCCGTCGTCGGCGCCGACCCGGCCGACCCGATCACACAGAACCAGGTCGGCAAGGTGCCCTCGTCGTACGAGTCGTACCTGGATGCCGGTTCGCTCACGGGCGCGAAGATCGGCTACGTGACCTCGATGCTCGGCACCAACCCGGGCACGCTCGCGCTGTGGCAGAAGACCAAGAGCCTGCTCGAGTCGAAGGGGGCCACGGTCGTCGAGATCACCCCGCCCGCCGGTTTCAGTGCGATCCTCAGTGAGGGCAGCGGATCCGGACCCGAGTTCAACCACGACCTGCAGAACTACATCGACACGTACCTGAACCCCGCGGTGTCGACGCGCAGCCTGCTCGCGATCAGCCAGTCGGACAACATCGACCCGGGACGTGCAAGCAACCCGTACGGACAGCGCGCCGCCGTCACACCCGACGCGTATCAGGCCTGGGCGGGCCCGACCGGCACGCACACCGTTCAGCTCGCGGCGGGAAAGCAGCTCATCACGAAGCTCATGGATGACATGGGACTGAACGCGATCGTCTACCCGACGGGCAACCCCTACTCGACGATCGGCAGCAACCTGCGCCTCAGCCCGAACACGGGGCTTCCGGCTGTGACTGTGCCGATGGGGTGGGTTCCCCTCGGGACGGGCGTCACGACGGCGGGCAACGTCAACCTCGAGTGGCTGGGGCGCGACTACTCCGAGGGACCGCTCCTCGGCCTCGCGTACGCCTTCGAGCAGGCGACCCACGCCCGCACCTCGCCGTCGCTGTACGGCCCACTCAAGTAGTGGTGTGAACGACAGAGAGGGCGTCCCCCGATGGGGACGCCCTCTCTGTCGTCGAACCGATTGCCGGTAGCAGGAGCGGGGCTTGAACCCGCGACCTCACGATTATGAGTCGTGCGCTCTCACCAACTGAGCTACCCTGCCGCGAAGCATCCGTTCCGGAGAAGTGGATGCTCGAGCCCCGAGTCAGGATTGAACTGACGACCCCTTCCTTACCATGGAAGTGCTCTGCCACTGAGCTATCGGGGCGTGCCGCCCGCGCGCGGGCAACTAGAAAAGAATATCAGAGGGCGGCGCGTGATCCGAACCCGGCAGACTCACTTGACGTGCGCGCGCAGCCACGGGATCGGGTCGATCGGCGTCGTGCCGTTCAGGAGGATCTCGAGGTGCGTGTGGGCGCCGTACGAGCGCCCGGTGTTGCCGGTGCGGCCGATGTACTCGCCGACGTGCACATGGTCGCCGACCTGCACCTGACGCGAGCCGTACTGCATGTGACCGTAGCGGCTCGAGACGAGCTTGCCGTCGATGATGTGGTCGATGATGATCATCACGCCGTAGCCGCCGCCGCTGTCGGTCGAGACGCGGACCACGCCGTCGGCGATCGCCTGCACATGGGCGCCGGCGCCGGGAGTGAAGTCGACGCCTTCGTGGAACTCGCCCGGGCGAGGACCGAAGCCCCAGCTGATCGTGCACCCGACCGCGAAGGGCCACTGGATGGGCGAGTTCGGGTCGTTCGTGAAGTACGCGTTCGAGACGTTCTTGATGCCGGAGTTCGCCCCGGCTTGGGCCGCGGTGACCGACGAGTAGTCGATCGAGCGGTCGAGGGCCGTCGTCTGCGCCTGGGTGGGCGCCATGTACGCCTGGATGTCCTGGCTGTCGGATCCCGACACGTTGATCGCGACATCCCCTGCGGGCGAGATCGCACCCGGGTTCGCGTTGCCGGCCGCGGCGGCGACCGCCTCTGCGGGGGTGGTCATGCCGACAGCGAGAAGACCGACGATGCCCATGACACCGATCGAGAAGGATGCCGTGGCGGCCCGGCGCGCGCCGGCCGCGTGCTTCTTCTTGCGGCGCGGTGCTTTGTGTGCGGGCTTGTCGTCAGGCTCGGCCGCCACAGACTCGGCGGCCGCGCTCTCGGCCGCCCGCTGGATCGGGGTCTCGCCCGTGAAGGAGAAGAGCCGCGCGGCGGCCTCGAACTCGTCGATCAGCGGCTCGTCCGCGGCAGGTGACGCCGTGACGGGCTCATCGACGACGAATGCCGCCTCGGCCGTCATGGACGGCGCGTGCTCGTCCACCACCGGCTCAGCGGTGAGGGATGCCTCGTGCGCGGCGACGTCGGGCTCCGCGGTGGCCGTCGGCTCGTGCGGGTCGGCGACCGGAGCGGCCGTGGCGACCGGCTCTGCGACGATCGGTGCGGGCGTCGCGACAGGCTCGCTGACGACGGGCCGGGTCCGGGTGCGCCTGGGCGGGTCGACGACGGGAACGGCGGCGATCGAGCCGGTGGCGGCGGCGCCGAGCGTCGGGAGAGCGGGGGCTGTGGTCGTGTCGACCTGGCGCAGTTCCATCACGGGCTCGGGCCGAACGACGGGGCGTGCGGGGGCGACCTCGAGTGCGGTGGTGCGGGCGCGTCGGGTGGCCGAACGGGAGGGAGTGGATGCGACGGCAGCCGAGTTCTCCACGGAAGTCTCGGACGGAGAGTCGCCGGTCTTCGCGGTGCCCCGCGTCCGGCGACCGGTGTGCGAGGTCGCCTCCGTCTGAGTCGCCTGCTCGACGGGCTCCGCATCCCGAGTCGGGGCGGTCGTCGGAATCGCGGCGGCCTCGACGTGTTCCTCGACAGCGGGAGCCGTCGTGGACACGGCGTCGGCGGCGACAGGCAGAACGACCGTGTCGGCCAGCGCCTCGGGGGCGCGACCCCAGACGACTGCGGGCCGGGGGGACACGGCATCCGTCGACCGGCGACGCGACTCCGCACGAGACCCTGAGGTCTCCGCGGCAGCCGACTCGGGCACAGCGGAGGGACGACGCGAGCGCCGTGTCAGGGCGGGCTCGGTCAAAGGCGCGTCAGAAGACAATCGTCAAGCGGGCTCTCAGATCGTGTCGCAAGGGGGCAACGGTCGGACCAGGGGGGAGGTCAGCACTTGCGCCGTTCGGGCGGCGAAAGTAACGAATGGGTAAACCATACCCCGGGTCGCCTGTGAATGCCATGGGCGGCATGCGACACGCCGGTCAGTCGCGTGCGTCGTCTCCGAGGTGCTCGAGGAGCGCGTCGAACAGCGCGCCCCCGGCGGCGATGGTCATCCGCTGGCCGGGACGACCTCCCGGAGAGCCGCCGACGCGGCCCCCGGCCTCCTCGACGATGAGGGCTCCCGCCGCGTGATCCCAGGCGTTCAGGCCGCGCTCGAAGTAGCCGTCCAGGCGCCCGGCGGCGACGAACGCGAGGTCGAGCGATGCCGCCCCAATGCGCCGGATGTCACGGGCGAGGGGCATCACCCGCCCGAGGCGCTCGAGCGCGGGCGCGTGGGTCGCGGGGTCGTAGCCGAAGCCCGTCGCAAGGAGCGCGCCGGCCGGGGACGGCTCCGCGTTCACCGCGAGCCGCTCGGCGCCGAGCCAGGCGCCGGCATCCTTCGTCGCGCGGAAGAGCTCGCCGGACGCAGGGTTGAAGACGACGGCCGCGAGCGCAGTCCACGACGCGGTCTTCGCCTCCCCCGAGACCGCGGCGATGCTCACGGCGTAGGACGGGATGCCGTAGGCGTAGTTCACCGTGCCGTCGATGGGGTCGACGACCCACGTGACGCCGGAGGTGCCGCTCGCGGCGTCGGACTCCTCCCCGAGGAAGCCGTCGTCGGGCCGGGCCGCCGCAAGTCGAGCCCGGATGAGGTCCTCGACCTCGCGGTCCGCCTCGGTGACGATGTCGGCGAGCGCGGACTTTGTCGCGGCGATCCGCACTCCCTCCGTGCGGCGGCGATGAGCGAGCTGCCCCGCTTCACAGGCGATGTCGACGGCGAGATCGTGCAGGGCGGATGCAGCGGTCATACCTCAAAACTAGACCCGCCTCGCATGCGATTAGCGTGGAGGGATGCAACGAAGCACGACCGGTCCCACCACCCATGACGTCGTCATCGTGGGGGGTGGACACAACGCCCTCGTCGCCGCGGCCTACCTCGGGCGGGCGGGGCGGACGGTGGCCGTCGTCGAGCGTCTCGACCACGTCGGAGGTGCCGCCGTCTCGGAGCGCCCGTGGGCGGGGGTCGACGCGAACCTCTCGCGCTATTCGTACCTCGTGAGCCTGCTGCCGCAGCAGATCATCCGCGACCTCGGTCTCAGCGTCGCGCTGCAGCGCCGCCGCTACTCGTCCTACACGCCCGTGCCCGGGGATCCGTCGCGCGGCATCCTGGTGGATCGCGAGGATGCCGCGGCCACCGCCGCATCCTTCCGTCGCGCCACCGGTTCGGCCGACGAGTCGGCCCGCTTCGACGAGTTCTACGCCCGCCTCGCGCCGATGGCCCGCACCGTCTTCCCGACGATGGTCGAGCCGCTGCGTCGGTCGGCCGACATCCGTCCGCTCTTCGGCGAAACGTGGGACGACCTCGTCGAGCGCCCGCTCGGCGCCCTGCTCCGCGACTCCCTCGAGACCGACATCGCGCGCGGCATCGCCCTCACGGACGGGCTCATCGGGACGTTCGCGACGGCAGATGACGTCTCCCTCCGACAGAACCGCTGCTTCTTCTATCACGTCATCGGGGGCGGCACCGGAGACTGGGACATCCCGGTGGGCGGCATGGGCCACGTCAGCTCCGAGCTCGAGCGCGCCGCTCGCGCGGCGGGTGCCGACATCCGCACCGGCGTCGCCGCGGCGGCCGTCACGCCCGATGGAGAGGTGACGACCGCCGACGGGCAGTCGCTGCGTGGACGGCTCGTCCTCAGCGGGGTCGGGCCGGCGGTGCTCGCGGAGCTCCTGCGCGCCGGCGGAGCGGATGCGCCCGAGCGCCGAGCCGAGGGCGCACAGGTGAAGGTCAACATGCTGCTGAGCCGCCTGCCGCGGCTGCACGACGAGACCGTGTCGCCGCACACCGCGTTCGCGGGGACCTTCCACGTGAACGAGACCATGACACAGCTCGACGAGGCCCACCGTTCGGCCGCCGCGGGGGGCATCCCGCATCCCCTTCCCGCTGAGATCTACTGCCACACGCTCAGCGATCCGACGATCCTCTCCCCCGAGCTGCAGGCATCCGGCGCGCACACGCTCACCCTGTTCGGCCTCCAGGTGCCGCACCGGCTCGTCGAGGGTCGCGACAACGACACGATGCGGGCGGCGCTGCTGGATGCTGCGCAGGCGTCACTGGATTCCGTCCTCGCCGAGCCCATCGCGGACTGCGTCTACCTCGCGCCCGACGGCACGCCGTGCATCGAGGCACGCACGACCGCCGACCTCGAGGACAGCCTCGCCCTGTCGGGCGGCGACATCTTCCACGGCGGACTGTCATGGCCGTGGGCGGAGGATGCCGACGACCTGTCGACGCCCGCGGGCCGCTGGGGCGTGGGGACCGTGCACGAAGCGATCCTCCTCTGCGGCTCCGGTGCGCGCCGCGGCGGCGCGGTCAGCGGCATCGGTGGTCACAACGCGGCGATGGCCGCGCTCGAGCTGCTGGCGTAGGCCGCGGGTCGCACGAGAAGGGCCGCCCCGCGGGGCGGCCCTTCTCGTGCGGCTCAGGAGGCGGGCGAGATCGGCGGTGCCGGCGGCTGCGTCGGAGGCTGCGTCGGCGGCGCCGTCGGGGGTGCCGGCGGCTGCTGCGGCGGCGCGACCGGCTGCGCGGGCTCGGGCGGGAGCGGCGGCAGCGGCGCCGAATCCACGACCTGCGGCATCTGGTGCCCCGGCGCGTAGCCCTGGGTAGGCGCGTAGCCCTGGATGGGCGCGTAGGCCTGCGGCGGGGTGAACTGCTGCACTGTGTCCGGGTGCTGCGCCGGGTGCCCGGTCCCGGGCTGGGCGGGAAGCGCCGGCACGGCCTGAGCGTACGTCGGGCGACCGGTGTAGTACGCCTGCCAGTCGGGCTGGCCGTCGGGCATGACCGGAAGCGGAGTGCGGCCGTCGGCGTAGGTCGGCCACGGCAGCGGCTTCGGGGCGCGCGGTGGCCGCGGGAGGAAGAGCACGTTGACCAGGGGAACCAGAGCCGTACCGAGCGCCGCGAGGATCGTCACTGCGACGACGAATCGCCAGTACAGCTCGTGGAAATCGACCCACTCGTGCAGCATGAGCGGCAGCACCAGCATGATCGCCAGGACGGCGACGAGCGCGATCGTGACATACGTGACGATCGTCGTGAAGGTCGTGGGGCGCCGCTCGTGCGCCCTCCAGTACAGCCGCACATGCAGCACCGCGAGCTGCAGGATGAGCACGATCAGGAGGAACGACACGACCCTGCCGGCGAGGCTCAGGTCGGAGCCCGGCATCCAGATCATGAAGGCGCCGATCAGGAGAGTGACGATCCACACCGCCATGCTCGTGAGCGCGAACCACACGGGGCGGCGGGCGGCAAGGCGCACGTCCATGATCGCGACCGCCGCGAAGGCGATGAGCAGCAGGATCGTGAGGAAGGCGCGGCCGACCAGTCCGTTCTGCGACCCGAAGAGCACCCACACGACGCACACGAGCGCCGCCGCGATGAGTGCGCCGATGACGACCCAGATCGCGGTCGTCAGCAGCGATGATCGGGATGCGGCGGCATCCGCCGGTGAGACAGGCTCGGTCATGTCAGTCTCCGTTCGCGGCCACAGGCGGCCGTGCAGTCATCCTGACACGTCGAGCATCGGCACGCGCGGCTTCTCCCCGGCCTGTGGATGAATCGCCCCGGGCAGGACTCGCAGACGACGAAAGCGCCCCGCATGCGGGGCGCTTTCGTCAGGTGGTGGCGAGTGAGGGATTCGAACCCCCGAAGTCTACGACGGCTGATTTACAGTCAGATCCCTTTGGCCACTTGGGTAACTCGCCGAATGCGCACCCGCCCGGCTTGTACAGTCGACCGGAGGCGCGATTGACAATCTTACCCGCCAACGCGCCGACGTAGAAATCGAGCCGTCCGGCCTTACGAGCCCGTGTGATCCTTGGCCTCGAGCGCGGAGGGCAGTCGCAGCAGACCGCCCTCGAACCGGCACGTCGCGGCCGCGGTGTCCATGGCCATCTGCAGGGCGACACCCCAGTCCTGGACGCCGTTGACGAGCGCCTCGGCGAGCACAGCGAGCACGGCATCCCCCGCGCCCATCGTGTCGACGATGCGCCCCGGAAGCTGCGAGATGCCGCAGTCGATCACCGCACCGTCCACGACGACGGATGCTCCGGCCGAACCGGCGGTCGCGACCACGACCGCGGTGCCCAGGCCCGCGAGCGCGTCGCGCACCTCGTTCAAGGGGCGACCGTAGAGGAGCTCCGCATCCTCCTCGCCGACCTTCACGAGGCTCGCGCGAGCCGCCGCGTGCTCGAAGCCGCGCACGAATCCCGCGCGGTCGCGTAGCAGGCCCGGGCGCGGATTCGGGTCGACCGCGAGGCGGCCGGGGACGGCATCCAGCAGTTGAGCCGTCTGCTCCTCGTCGTCGAACGGAAACGAGCTGACGACGACGAGCGGAGCCCCCGCGAGGGCGGCTCGCTCGGCATCGCCGAACACGATCCGGCGGCTCTGCGCCGCACCGTTGAAGACGTACACCGGCTCGCCGCCGCCGGAGCGGGTGCTGACCGCCCGCGCCGAGCCGATGGGCGACGGCGACGCGAGAAGATCCACGCCGAAGTCGGCGAGGTAGGCGCGGATATGGCCACCGGCCTCGTCGTCGCCGACCATCGCGATCATGGTCGTCGGCACTCCGAGCAGCCGCAGCCCGACCGCGACGTTCAGGCCCGCTCCCCCGACGAGTTCGCGCACGCCGGTGTCGTCGCGGAGCTCGTCGATCAGCGCGTCGCCGACGACGACCACGCGGCGACCGTCGGTGCTCATGAGGCGTCCACAGCGCATGCGACGGAGTCGACGAAGGCCTCCGCGCGGCGCCGCGTGCCGTCGATCCGCCGGTCGACGCTCGCCCGCACCTCGTTCGGCGCGAGGGGAGCGGCGAGCCGCACGTTCTCGTGGCACGAGAGATCCGCGCACATGTACGTCCCGACGCTGTCGCCGCGGTCGCCCGCATCCCCCGCCAGCCGCGCTGTGAAGAGCGACACCTGATCCGCGGGCTGCATCGTGTGGCACAGGTTGCACAGGGCCGAGCGCGCGTGGGACGAACCGTTCGCGGCGCGCAGGACGACCCCCGTCGGCTGCCCGCCGCGGTCGAGCACGAGGTAGCCGCGGCCCTTCGTCCGCGGATCCCGCCACGCGAGGAAATCGAGGTGGTCCCAATCCGTCAGCACGAAGTCGTGCGGAAGCGCCAGCAGGCGCAGATCGTCAGGGGCCGCGTTCACGAATGCAGCTCGGAGCTGCTCTTCCGACATCGGACGCATGACGTTCAGTTTAGGAACGCACCGCCGTCTCTGGGCCAGCCGAGTCGATCGGCGACGGCATCCGCCGCACGTGACGGGAACTCCTCCCAGCCCGGTTCGAGAAGCGACCGGGTGAGGGCGAAGAGGCGGCGTGCCGAAACCTCGACCGGCTGATCCAGCGCGTCGGCGATGAGCGCCGCCTCGCGCGGGAAGTCCTGCTCGAACCGGCGCATCGGGTCGATCGTGTCGCGAGCCGTCGTCGACCCCTGCGGGAAGCGCCCGCGGACCGCACGGACCAGCAGCTGCACCGCCCACTGCCGCACGAACCCCTGTCCGTTCAGCACCTCGCCACGACGCACGCGGCCGACGCCGATGAGGAGCTTCACGAAGACGAGTCGCGTGTCGTTGACCGGGTCGAAGGAATCGGATGCGGCGGCCCGCGCGCGCGACTCGGACAGGAGTCGCGCGGTCGTGCCGCGCTCGTCGTCCACGACCACTGTGGCGTCTCCCGCCACCGCGCCGGCGAGCTCGCCCGCCTCCGAGAAGGCGAACTCGAACACGTGCCCGTCGTCGTACACCGCGACGAAGCCGATCTCGCCCTCACGCGCGGTGAGGACGATCCGCTGCTGGTCGGGCAGCCACGACAGATCGGGCCGCACCTCGGGGCCGCGGCCGTCCGCGATGAGGGCGAAGAAGTCGTGGTCCGACCATTCGTCACGGCGACCAGCAGCCTCGTCGGATGCGGAGCCGAGCAGCACCAGCCCGATCAGGTCGTCACGGGCGCCGACGCCCGCGGCGAGCCCGGCCGACAGCGCCTCGAAGCGCGCCGCATCCACGTCCTTCGACACCGGGGTCACCGGAGGACCGCCTTCGCCGGAGCCGTCGTCGAGACGGCGGGCACGGCGACGCCGGCCAGGCGCCACACCGCGAATACCGGCCCATCGGCGGCGATGTCCACCGACCCGTCCGCGGCGACGGCGAGCGTCGCCTCGCCGAAGAGGGACTCGGCATCCCCCGCATCCACCGTCGGCGCGGACAGTCCGAGATCGACGTCACCGCGCGAGGCGAGCACGAGCACCGACTCGGCCTCGGACTCGCGCACGAAGACGATCGTGTCGTCGTCGACATGCAGCCAGCGGAAGCCGCCTTCGCGCAGCGCGACGCTTTCCCGGCGCAGGCCGATGAGCTGCCGGTAGAGGTCGATCCGCGACGCCACCTCAGGCTCGTCGATGCGGTCCCACGGGATCGGGGTGCGGCTCATCTCGCCGTCCACGCCGGTGAGGCCGAACTCGTCGCCGGCGAAGACCACCGGGATGCCGGGGAGCGTCATCTGCAGCCCGACCGCGAGCGGGATCGTGCCATCCGCCGCGATGGTGGCGAACCGGGCGGTGTCGTGCGTGTCGAGGGGCAGCATGCATCCCGTCCGCACCCGCCAGGGGATCTGGCCCGTGAAGCGGTCGAGCTGCTGCGCGAACTCGCGCGCGGTGTACTGCGGGCGACCGGCCGGGATGCCGAAGAACCACTCGTCACCCTTCTCGCTCGGGGTGTCACCGAGCCAAGCCCACAGACCGCGGGTGAACCCCGGGTACGTCATCGCGCCGTGCCACGCGTCGCCCTGGAGATCGGTCGCCGCGTCGTTCGTGGACTCGCCGAGCAGCAGCGTGTCGGGGTTGGTCTCGACCATCGTCTGGCGAAGGATGCACCGCACGTCGGTGTTGAGATCGATCGCACCGAGCCGCCCGGTCATGTTGGCGACGTCGATCCGCCAGCCGTCGATGCCGTAGGGGGGCTTCAGCCACTTCGCCACGACGGAGTCCGGCCCCTCGATGAAGCGGCGGCGGAGCTCCGGCGAACTCCAGTCGAACTTCGGCAGGCTGGGCACGCCGAGCCACGACTCGTAACGGGTGTGCTCGGCATCCAGGAAGTAGTAGAAGTCGCCCTCCGGCGCCCCCGGGTGCTCGTATGCGGCGCGGAACCATTCGTGCGCGGAGCCCGAGTGGTTCGATGTCAGGTCACCCATGATCCGGATGCCGCGGGCGTGCAGCGCGCCGATCAGCCGCACGTAGGCGTCGTCTCCGCCCAGGAGCGGGTCGATGAGCTCGAAGCTCGACGCGTCGTACCGGTGGTTGGACTCGGCGGGGAAGATCGGCGTGTGGTAGACGACCGACACCCCGAGGCCCTCGATGTGGTCGAGGCGCTCGATGATGCCGTCGAGGTCGCCGCCGTACAGCTGGCCGCTGCGGCCCGGGGCCTCGGGGTCGACCGGGGTGTCCCACGACACGGGAATGGCCCACTCGGGCACCGGCCGGTCGTCGGCCGCCTCGGACCGCGCGAAGCGGTCGGGGAAGATCTGGTACAGCACGGCGTCGTCCATCCAGACGGGCGGCTCGTTGCCGGCGACCAGCGCGAAGTCGAAGCCGTCGAGCGGCTCGAGGGTCGTCAGGCCCCCCTGGCCGAGGGCGACGTGCGTGCCGTCCTCGAGCACGAGGTGCCAGCGATAGCCGTGGCGCGGGTTGGCGACGGTGATCGTCGCCTCCCACCAGTCCCAGCCGCCGGCGGAGCCGATGAGCTCGGCCTCCCACCAGGCCGGCTCGTGGTCGGGGTTGGAGCGCACGGCGACGCGGGTCACCGGGCCGTAACCGTCGGGCACGCGCAGGCGAACCTGCACGAAGTCACCGAGGGAGGGATGCTGCGTCGAGACGTGCAGCGGCGAGCTGTCGTGGTGCGGAGCAAGGGGCATGGGAAGGGATCCCTTCTGTCGAGAAGCGAATGCAATCGCGTGGTTGCACGGCCGAAACGCCATGACAGAGCCGCTGTGTTGTTGTTCAGTTGTGAGGCGAGACTCTAGCGCGTTGCGCCGACATGGATCGCGGCCGTCTGCTCCGGCGCGAGGGAGAAGACGGCCTTTCCGTCGGCGACCGTGACGATGGCGCCGCCGGCGCACCCGTTCATACTGGGGCCGTCGGCGATGACATCGCAATAGCGTCCGGCCGGGAGAGCCGTCGGCACGCGGAGCGTCGCGGACGAGGAGCCGGGGTTCGCCGCGATGACCGCGCGCCCGGTGCGCTCGAAGCCGTACGCCGGACCCTGCGAGACTCCGGCCTCGCGCTGCGCCGTGCCCGCCGCGTCCCTCCACTCGATCATCCCGGCGATGGAGCTCCAGGCCTCCGGGCAGACGCCCTCGCCGTCGGAATACGACGTCTTGGGCCCCGTCACGCCGTCGCAGGTCCACCCCGTCACGTGGCCCGACGCAATCCTGCGGGGGCCCCGCATCCGGATCCGAGAACGCATAGCCGGAGTACACGACGGGTGTGCCGTAGTCATCGGCCAGCATGAGCGCGTCAGCCATGAGGTAGAGCGGCCCGTCGCGGTAGGTGACGGCGGCGTCCCCGCGCTCGGTGTCGTGGTTGTCGACGAACACAGCGGCGGATGCCGAGGGCACGTGGTCCTCCCGCGCCGGATCCATCAGGACGCCGGCCTTCAGCTGGGGGCCGAGCTCCCGCGCATACGCGAACTCGAAGACCTGCCCGATGCCCGTGTACTCCTCGGGCTGGATCGGCTCCCCGGCACCGCGGATGACCTCGCTGATGACGGGAGTGCTCGCGGGCAGCATCGAGACGATGGCCGCGACATCCTTCGCCGCCATGTGCTTGGCCGCGTCGATGCGGAAGCCGGCGACCCCGAGCGACAGCAGGTGCTTCAGATACCGGGCGATCGTCATCCGGACGTGGGGTGAGCCGGTATCGAGGTCGGCAAGCCCGACGAGCTCGCACGTCTGCACCTGCGCGCGGGAGGTGTAGTCCTGGATCGACCCGTCCGGAGTCAGCCCGCAGTGATGGAAGTCCGCGGGGCCGTAGAGACCCGCGTAGGAGTACTTCGTGAAGGCCGTTCCCGCGAATCCGGTACCGGCTCCCTGGGCCGTCATGTGGTTGAACACGGCGTCCGCGACGACCTCGACTCCGGCGGCCTTGCAGGCCGTCACCATGTCGGCGAACTGCTGCTCGGTGCCGA
This sequence comes from Microbacterium sp. sgz311019, assembly GCF_056135325.1. Classification (NCBI taxonomy): domain Bacteria; kingdom Bacillati; phylum Actinomycetota; class Actinomycetes; order Micrococcales; family Microbacteriaceae; genus Microbacterium; species Microbacterium sp. sgz311019. The sequence continues at coordinate 95,342 of NZ_JBWAXO010000012.1, forward strand.
GCTTCGAGTCGATCTTGTCGCTGACCGGCTGGTACGAGGTCCACCACTGCGGGCCCGTGATGTGCTCCTGCGGCGGCGAGGTCAGCACCCACGAGAATCCGGCGGGTCCGAGAGTCGAGCCGCATTCGGTCGCGATCGACGTCCACGGTCGCTGGAACATCTCCACGCCCACGCCCTCGACCCCGGGAGGGGTGGATGCCGACGCCTTCGGCTGCGCGGCCGCGCTGGCACAGCCCGCCAGGCCCAGCGCGAGGGCGACGACCGCGACCGCCGCCGCGATCCCGTGCCGCGGCATCCCTTACTTGCCGCTGCCGGCGGTGAGGCCGCCGACGATGAAGCGCTGCAGCGAGAGGAACAGGATGACCGGGACGATGGCGGCCAGCACCGCGCCGGCGGCGAACACGCCCCACTCCTTCGCGTCGGTCGACACGTACTGGTAGAGACCGACCGCGAGCGTCTGCTTCTCCGGGTCGATCAGCACGGTCGACGCGATCAGGAAGTCGCCCGTGATGCCGATGAAGGCGAGCAGACCGATGACGGCGAGAATCGGCGCGACCAGGCGGAGGATGATCGTGAAGAAGATGCGCGCGTGCCCGGCGCCGTCGATCTTCGCCGCCTCGTCGATCTCGGCCGGGACTGTGTTGAAGAACCCGTACATGAGGAACGTGTTCGCACCCAGCGCGCCGCCGAGGTAGATCATGATCAGCCCGAGCTGAGAGTTCAGGCCGAGCGCCGGGAAGATGTCGCCGATCGATGAGAGCAGCAGGAAGATCGCGACCACCGCGAGCAGCTGCGGGAACATCTGCACGAGCAGCAGGGTGAGCAGTCCACTGCGTCGACCCCGGAAGCGCATGCGGGAGAACGAGTATGCCGCGAGGGCGCACAGGAACACGCTGCCGAGGGCTGCGGAGAGCCCGATGACGAGGGTGTTCACGTACCAGGCCGCGTAGGGCCGGATCGGATTGCCGAACAGATCGACGTAGTTCTGGAAGCTGACCTCCGAGAACAGACCGTTCGTGCTGAGCAGCGTGCCGCCCGGCGCCAGCGACGCCGAGAGGACGTAGACCAGGGGGAAGGCGGCGAACACGAGCATCACGATGCCGATGATGTGGCGCCAGCCGGTCTCACGGAACCAGCGCCGGAACGGACGTCGGGGCTCGGCCGCGCCGCTGCCGCGGGTATCGGTGAAGGCGGGACTCGTGATCTCGGCGCCGTCGAGCGCGACAGAGCGGGCGTCGACCTCGCCGCGGGCGAGCTCGTCCAGGTCGCCGGTGGTCTTCGTGGCAGGAGTGTTGTCGCTCATGTCAGTTCAGCTCCTCGAGCACCTTGGTCTGACGGAATCCCAGCCAGGAGATCCCTGCGACCAGGAGGAAGATGATGATCGAGAACGCGCTGGCCAGACCGTAGTCACGCGACGCACCGACGAACGCGACCTTGTAGACCATGGAGATCAGGAGGTCCGTCGCTCCGGCGTTGATGCTGGCGTCCGCGAACTGCGGGCCGCCGTTGGTCATCATGTAGATCAGGTTGAAGTTGTTGAAATTGAACGCGAACGACGAGATCAGCAGCGGCGCGACGGCCACGAGCAGCAGCGGGAACTTCAGGTGGCGGAAGATCTGCCACACGCTCGCGCCGTCCATGCGACCGGCCTCCACCACGTCCTCGGGGAGCGACTGCAGCGCGCCGGTGCACACCAGGAACATGTAGGGGAACCCGAGCCAGAGGTTGGCGAACAGGATCGCGAACTTCGCGAGCCAGGGGTTGGTGAGCCACGGAACAGATGCGCCGCCCAGAAGCACCTGGTTGATGAAGCCGAAGTCGGTGTTGAACAGACCCGCCCACACGAGCGCGGAGAGGAAGGCCGGGAACGCGTACGGCAGGATCATGACGACCCGGTAGAACTTCTTGCTCTTCATGCGCGGATCGTTGAACACGATGGCGAGGAAGAGACCCAGGATGAACGTCGACGCCACGGAGAGGATGGCGAACGCGAACGTCCAGATGAGAACGGCGAAGAACGGACCGCGGATGGACTGGTCGCTGAACGCACGGACGAAGTTCTCGAAGCCGACCCAGACGGACCATCCGACCTCGAGCTTCTGGCCGTCCTTCGCCTCGAACGACCCGTGCCCGTTGTCGTAGTAGACCGTGCCGGTCTTGGCATCCGTCATCGTGTCGGCCTTCGGATCCCACTTCAGCGTGGAGAGGAAGACGTACGCGTTCGAGCCGTCGGTGGTCTTGAGGTATCCGTCGTTCGGATCCTTCGTGAGCGGAACGGAGAGGTTGCCGATCGCATCCTGATTGTCGGCGATCTCGCCGAAGGTGAGGGTGCGATAGCCGGGCGCGCCCGTCGCGGCGTCGCCGGACATCTCCGGGTGGGCCACCTTCTCGAGGGGCCGGTTCTCGCCGCCGATGTACACCTGGTCGGTCTTGGGGTCGGTGGCGAGCAGGAAGAAGTCGCCGGCGCGCTCGAGCACCGACACGGGGTAGATCGGGGAGTCCTCGACACGGGTCTGGGACTGCAGCAGCAGCGCGTTGACCGCGTCGTCCTTCGTCGAGTTGTGGCCGGTGCCGTAGTTGGTGAAGGCGATGTACGCCGAGAAGAGGACGACGAAGATCTGGAAGACGAAGAGGAAGATGAGGCCGGGCGTCAGGTACTTGGCCGGGAGCATTCCGGGCCGCAGGTAGATGACGTTGACCACGACGGTGACCACGCCGATGATGAGCGGCACGAGCCACTGGCCCTGCCCGATGAGCACGAGGATGGCGTAGACGGCGAGCGCGTCGATGATGCCGAGCATCACGATCTTCGCGAGCCAGACCTTCCAGCCGAGGGAAGCGGCTTCGGCATAGGCGGCCGCCCGCTTCTGGCGACGCTGTGCGGCACGCTCGGCCGGTGAGGTCGGCGGCTTGTCGAGGGTGGGTGCGGTCATCGGCGTCGCTCCTGTGCGATGGGTTTCGCTGTTCAGTATGGGACGACGGGCGGTGCCGATGCGGCACCGCCCGTCGTTGCGAAGGTCAGCCTGCGGCGACCTTGCCCTGGATGTTCGTGGCCATGGTCTGCCACGTGGAGGCGACCTCGCCGCCCTTCATGATCGCGACCTCGGACTTGCCCCAGTCATCCCAGACGGCACCCATCTGGGGGATGCTCGGCATCGGGACGGCGTCGGCACCGACCTTGGCGAAACCGGCGATGATCGGGTCGGACTGCGCAGCGGTGAACGCGCTCGTCAGTGCCGGGGGACGGCCGCCGGCCTTGTAGAGCTCGGTCTGGACCTTCTCGGTGCCCATGTAGTTCACGAGGAACTCATTGGCGAGCAGCTTGTTCTTCGACTTCGAGCTCACGAAGAACGCCTGCACGCCCGCGAACGGACGAGCGGGCTGGCCGCCGGCCGACGGGATCGCGTCGATGGCGATCTTGATGCCCTTGGCCTGCGCATCCGGCACGTTCCACGGACCGGTGATGAAGTACGGCGACTCGCCCGCGTTGAACGCGGCCTTCGCGAGGTCACCGGTCAGACCCGGCTTGAAGATGCCCGCGGCGCCCTGCTGGCCGAGCCACTTGGCGAAGTTCTTGCCCGCATCGTCACCGATCGTCAGCTTCGAGGCGTCGTACGAGCCGTCGGAGTTCTGCGCGAAGACGGCGCTGCCGAACGAGGTCTGGAACGGGTACGTGTGGTACGGGTCGCCGTTGGCGGCGTCGAGGCCGATGAGGAACGGGTACTTGGCGCCCGAGGCCTTGCCCGCCGAGATCATCTCGTCGTAGGTCGAGGGGGTCGGGTTCGGCGCGAGGGCCGTGTTGCGCATGATGGCGATGTTCTCGATCGCGTACGGAAGGCCGTACTGCTTGCCGTCGTACGTGACGGCCTGGATCGCGATCTTCTCGAAGTCACCCGACTTCGAGCCGAGCTCGACGGGCGCGACGACGCCGTTCTTGACGAACCCGCCGATCCAGTCGTGGCCGCCGATGGTGATGTCCGGACCCTTGCCGGTCGGGACCTGAGCAGTGAAGTCCTGCTGGATCTTCCCGTAGTCCTTGATGACCAGGTTGACCTTGACGCCCTTTTCCTTCTGGAACTCGGCCGCGACATCCTTCATCGCCTGGGCGCGGTTCGCGTCGACCCACACCGTGAGCGAGCCGCTCGAGGTGGGCTTGTTGGCGGCGGTGCCGCTCGAGCACGCGGTGAGCGCGACGGCGCTGGCCGCGACGAGCGCGAGCAGACCGAGCGCGCCCTTCTTGTTCACCTTCATCGGTGTTTGCCTCTCTGATCGGGAGATCGGGGCGTGGAAGGCACGTGCGGCGGCTTCATCGACCCCGGAGCTTAATTGCAAGCGCTTACATCTTGCAGGATGGCGCGGTTCGGCGCAAGGTGGACTTCCGAGGCGATGCAGAATCGTGATGGATGCACGCGCTTGCACGCGGCCCGGTGCGCCGACGCATCCGTGTCCGCCGCGCGCAAGCGCTTGCAGAATCTGGATGCCGCCTCCCCCCGCCGATAGGCTGGGAGGATGGCGGATTCCAGCTTCGACATCGTCTCCAAGGTCGACCACCAGGAGGCCGACAACGCGCTCAACCAGGCCCGCAAGGAGGTCGAGCAGCGCTATGACTTCAAGGGCACGGGCGCCTCGATCGAGTGGAGCGGCGAGGCGGTGCTCATCAAGGCGACCAGCGAGGAGCGCGCGAAGGCCGTCCTCGATGTCTTCCAGTCGAAGCTCATCAAACGCGGCATCTCGCTGAAGAGTCTCGAGTCCGGCGAGCCGCAGTCGAGCGGCAAGGAGTACCGCATCACCTCGACGATCAAGGACGGCATCTCGTCCGAGAACGCCAAGAAGATCAGCAAGATCATCCGCGACGAAGGCCCGAAGTCGGTGAAGTCGCAGATCCAGGGCGACGAGCTGCGCGTGCAGTCCAAGAGCCGCGACGACCTCCAGGAGGTCCAGCGGCTGCTGAAGGCCGCCGACCTCGACGTCGACCTGCAGTTCGTCAACTACCGCTAGCGGGAGCCTCTGACCTGGGGTTTTTCTGTTTCAGTCCGCACCGAGTCCGCAGAATTGCGGATTTGGGTCATGAAGGAAGCCGTCGCGGACCTCGTCCGGTCCTCCGCTGACGGCCAGAGGTGGCTGTAGACGTTCAGCGTGATCGACGGCGTCGAGTGACCGAGCGCACGCTGCACCGTCACGACGTCGCATCCCTGAGCGATCAGGTTCGATGCGAACGTGTGGCGCAGCGTGTGCAGCGTGACCTCATCTGATAGTCCGGTCGCAGCTCTGATCCGGCGCCATTCCTCTGCCGCATTGTTGCGGTTCCAGAGCCGCCCGAGCGGAGTCACGAAGAGCTGCTCATCCTGATCGGCGACCTGCTGCCGCTTGACGTGCGCGGCAAGCGACGCCATGAGCTCGTCAGGGACGTACACCGTTCGCTCAGACTCGTATTTGGGCGGGACAATCCTCGCGGTCTTGATGGTTGCGCCCTGAACCTGCCGTGCGACCGTTATCGAGCGGCCGAGGAAGTTGACGTCGCGCAGCTGCAGACCCGCGGCCTCTCCCAGCCGGAGACCCGCGAACACGCACACCTCCACGAATCCCCGGAAATCGCCTGCGGCGTCGAGCACTGCAAGAACTTCGTCGGCGGTCATGATGCGCATCGCCGCCTCGGCTTTGCGACCACGCGGAGCCTTCACGCCCAGAGCCGGGCTCGCGACGATCAGCTTGTCCGCGACCGCAGCCCGAAAAGACATCTGGATGTAGTTCAGACGAGTCTTGATGGTGGATGGCGCGAGGCCGCGCTTCGATTCGCCGGCGACCCAGGCTTGGACGTGCGAAGCCTTGATCCCGGCGATCGCGCTCTCTCGCCACGGCACGCTCTTAGCCGCCACGGTCGCAGCCTCGTACGTGCCCGCCGCCCACGACTGTCGTTCCATCCAGCGCGCAGTCCACTCATCCCATGTGATGCGCCCGGCCTTCGGGTCGACGTACTGGCCGGTGACAACCGCTGCCGCGATTTCGTCGAGCCATCGCTGTGCATCCCGCTTCAGTGTGAAGTGCCGAGCGTGCTCCTTGCCGGCATCATCGCGATACCGGGCCCGCCAGGTGCCGTCACTGCGTTGCTTGATCGACGCCATCCTCGGCCTCCTCTTGCGTATCGCCTCGCTGACGCAGTTCTTCGATCTGCGCGCGGACTCGGGCGATGAAGGCCCGCTGGAAGTCATGGCCTTCGTGCGGGAACGGTCCGTAGAGAAGTTCCTCGACCTCGAACTCTCCTCGGAGGTGCGCCTCGGCCCGGGCAAGACCTTGGAGCGCGTAGTCGACCGCGTTGTGCGCAAACAGCTCCGGGGTGAAGTCCTCATCGTCGTCTTCGCCCGCGACCATGTCATACGCCATTGCGAGTCGTCGCTGTCGCTCGAACGAGGCATACGCCAGATCTGCGATCTGCGTGAGTGCGTCGTCCAATTCCCGCGCACGCATTACGCGGCTGAGGGATTGCTCGGTCAGTGTAAGCGCGTGCGCGTGGATGCCGAAGACCGACCCCAGCGCCTCGGATTCCGTCAACCGGAGCGGACGTTCACCCTTCTCGATCGACCAGACAGTGGCTTGGGACCACTTGAACCCGAGCTTGCGCATGCGCTCGGCGAGCTCCTTCTGGCTCATCGTGCCACGTAGCACGGTGAGGTTGCGGCCGATCAGCTCATCATCGATCATGCCTTGAGGCTACTCCAGAAACCTATTGATCTCGACTAGATAACGTGGTTCACTAAGTTTAGCCGTCATCGGCAACTAGGAATCGGGGTGAGTCGGATGGATCGAATTCTCTTCCTTGACGAGGTGGCGGCGCGTTTGCGCCGCACTCCCGCCCAGCTGAGATGGATGCTGCACACCGGCGCAGCACCAAAGTCGGCGAAGATCGCCGGCCGCCGGTGCTGGCGCGAGTCGGACGTGGAGAAGTTCATCGCCGAGGCCTTCGCCGACAATCCGTGAGGCGCCCCGGGTTGGGGTTCGCCACGGCGTGCCGTTCCGTGGCGGCACAGCCATACTGTCCTCCGACTACAGTCCGATCGAAGGGCCGCTGCGACTGGCCGTGACAGGGGCCGCCGGACCGGTGAACGGGTCGACGCGTGGAGGAGCAGGTCGCACCGCCCGCGCGGCACGGCGGAGTTCGGCTCGTGCCGCCTCAATCGAGTCGGCGATCGTGACCTCGGCGATCCCGCGCACCATCGTCTCAGCGAGGACTTCGCGTGCCGCCGCATCCGTGCCGGCGACCACGATGACCTGGTTACTGAGCCGGCCCCGGGTCATGCCCACGTAGAGCCCCGCGGCGTCCACTCCGGGCCCCACGATCGAGGCATCCGTCGTCTCTCCTTGGATGCCGTGGACCGTCGACGCATATGCGAGGTTCAGGTGCTCCGCGGCGTACTCCACGCTTACGCTGCGGATGTCGCCGCTGTCGGTGATGCTGGCGAGCTCGACGTGTGTGGGCGTGATGTGCGTCACTGTCCACAGCGCGCGGTTGGCAACGCCTGCCTCTCGGTCGTTCCGACGAGTTTGGACGAGGTCGCCCTCGAGGATCCGTTGCTCGTCGCGGCCTAGTGCAATCCGCCTCGTCGAGAGCTGACCGATATCCACGCGGTGCTGCTGGATGCGCCCGTTGATAGCGTTCGCCTCGTCGTTCGTCGCGGTGACCAGTGCCACGCGCCTACGCAGCCCGGCCCAGTGGAACCACGCGTCGGCCATCATCCCCTGGGCGCTCTCATCGCTGCCTGCGCGAAGGAGATGAGCGCGCGCGTCGAGGGCGCGGGCGACGTCCTTCGCAGCGTCCGCTGATGTGGGGTCCCGCAGGCGAAGCGAGAGTGCCGCGTACTCCGGGTCGCGGAATCGGTGTACAGCCGTCAGCTCGACGACGGCGGTGCTGCGACGTGATACCGAAGCCATGGCACCGGAGTGGCCGACCGGCGCCGCCTGAAGTGGATCCCCGATCATCGCAATGCCCGCGCCGGTGGCCGCGGCGACTCGCGCGAGAGCGTTGGCGGTGTGCAGGTCGACCATGCCGGCCTCGTCCACGACGATGCGGTCGCCGCGTCTCAGCGGATAGTGGAGCGGGGCGAGGTAGGTTCGACCGGTCTCCGGGTCGACATCGCCACGATGCAGCTGGACCCACTGCTCCTGACCGGCGCTGTCTCGGAACCATCGCCAGCCGTGGTCGGCGAGCAGGGCATGCAGGCTCGACGCGGATGCACCGATCTCGCGCGCCGCGACGCTTGCTGCCTTCTTGGTCGGCGCAACGACGATCATCTGTCGTCGTTGGTGCTGCAATGCGCGGTGGGCGATGCGCAGAACTGTTGTCTTGCCAGCACCGGCGGGACCCGTGATCGTGACGAGCCGGTCCGTGCCAGCGATCGCGGCGGCGGCATCCAGCTGGTCCGCATCAATCTCCGCATCGGGAGTAATGGATGCTGCGGCGAACAGCGCAACGCTGTTGCGCGTCAGCGGGACGCCCGGCTGGCTCAGGGCATCAAGCTGTGCGCCGAGGTCGACCTTGAGGGTCGCCGTGGTGAGCGCCATGTACCCCTTGATGTGCGCTGGTCGCGCGGCATCGTCGAGCAGGTTGATCGTATGGTCGCGAGCGCGACCTGTGACATCGTCGATGAGCTCTTGCAGCATTGCGCGCTCTTGCACGATCCCGGATGCCGCAACGGCGCGCATTGCGCCGGCACGGATGTCGCATTCGCTGAAGCGCCCGCCGTTCGGGGCTGAGCGGGCATCCGCATCCACGACTGCCCTTGCAGCGAGGAGTTCACGGTCGACCGCGCCGATCGAGACAGAGGTGAGCTTGATGGGCGTGCGCGGCACGACGAGAGAACGATCGAGCGCGGCGATCTCGCGGCGAACCGCAAGCTCCCATTCGTCCTCGTCGAGGTGCCTGGGCTTGTTCGGCCGCTGGAGCGCCCACGCCCGGCGGTCGATCTGCTGGAGGATGTCGTGGCTCGGCTGTTGCGCCGGATGGTCAGACAGCCACTCCCCCAGGAGGCGCGCTCGATTGGTCTCGATCTGGTTTGACCGCCGCGACAGCGGCCCCACTGCATGAGCAAGTTGGGCGATCTCGCCCGCCGCGTCGAGTGAGTAGCCATGCTTGGCGAGCGCCGAGATCCATTGCGGGTCCGTGCGCGCAGCGAGTTCCCCCTCCGCGTTGACCAGGGTGTGCAACTTCATCGCCACACGCGAGTCGACGGTCGACCACTTGCCATCGCGGCCGAGGACCTTCGCATTCAGCCACAGGTGACGATGGAAGTGGGGATCGAGCGCGCGCGATCGCCGATGCTTGAGCTCCACGACCTCAATACGCGCAAGCTCCTCGCGGAGGACGCCGCCGTGCCCGCGTCGCCCGTTGAGCTCGCGCTGCCACGTGAGGATGATGCGGTCGCGCAGGCGGTCCTGCAGGTCCTCGAACTCGTCCGCGAGTTCGGGGTGGAGCAGGGCGGCGATGCTGTAGGTCTTGGGTGCGTTGATCGTTCCGTCGAGGATCAGGTCGGAGCGGGGCGAGAGCTGCGGGATGCCGCGGGCCGCGTCCGTGACCGGATCGCGCCCCTCGATCCAGCGCCGCAGGCCGCCTTGGTTGAGCTCGTCGTGTCCGATGCGCCCGCTGGCGCAGATGAACCGCGTAACGGTGGTCTCGCCGCTTGCGCCGTAGGCGAGCAGAGCCTGGGCTCCGTCCGTGGTGCGGATGTGTGAATCACACGTCCCCTCGAACGCGTACCCGATCGCCTGGCGCACGCCGTGGGATCCCTCGCACCGCTTCCACCGCGCCAAGCCTCCCCGCATGCGCTCAGGCTACTAGCTTTGCATGTCGCCAGCAACTAGGAATCACCGTTGGTGCCTGCGTGCATTGCTCCTTTTGTCGTCTTGTCAGGTCGCTTCGTCACCTTGCGCGAGGTCCACGAAGTGGTCTCGCGGGAATCCTCCGCTGGTGGCTCCAGGATCGGCTCGATCGCCGGGCGGATCGTGTCAGATTGTTCCATCCTCGGAAGTCCCTGGCTCAACGTTCCAGTGGACGAATCCGGCGCGTTTGGCGTCCGCGGGATTCAGTTGATCGATGCAACACCCTCCCCGGAGGTGATTGCTGATGTATTTGACCCTGTCCTCGCCCACTGCGGTGCGGCTTCTGACCGCGGTGAAGGAGGGTGAGAGTCTCAAGAAG
>NZ_JBWAXO010000013.1:0-66343 GCF_056135325.1 Microbacterium sp. sgz311019
GTTTCGGCGGCCATAGCGAGAGGGAAACGCCCGGTCACATTCCGAACCCGGAAGCTAAGCCTCTCAGCGCCGATGGTACTGCAGGGGGGACCCTGTGGGAGAGTAGGACACCGCCGGACTTCTTCACGGAAGAGGCCACCCAATGCTGGGTGGCCTCTTCGTCGTTAACGCACTTCCTCCACAGGTGGTCCTCTTGTAGGCCGCCGTGTACGTCTTTCCGGCCTGCGGCCCCGTAGTGAGGCCGCTCGGTACGATGGGGGAATGGCGGACGAGCACGACGACCTCGAGCTGATCAGCCGGCTGCGCGTCATCGAATCGCAGCCGCTCAGCGAACGCGCCGCGGCGTATGCGGGACTCCATGATGAACTCGCGCGCGCACTCGAATCCGGACCTGCTGACGTGCAGTCCGCATGACAGAACGCCTCGACTCCGCTCTCGCGGCCCGTGGTCTTGCGCGCTCGCGCACCCACGCCGCGACGATGATCGCGGGCGGCCTCGTCTCGGTGGACGGGCGTCCGGTGGTCAAGGCATCCCATCGCGTCGAGGACGACGCCGTGCTCGAAGTCGCGGCATCCGATCACTATGTGAGCCGGGCCGCGCACAAGCTGATCGCTGCACTCGACGCCTTCCGCATTCCCGTTCGAGGTCGGGTGGCGCTGGACATGGGCGCATCCACCGGCGGGTTCTCTCAGGTGCTCCGAGAACGGGGCGCGGATCCAGTCATCGCCGTGGATGTCGGACACGGGCAGCTGGCTGCATCCATCGCCCTCGATTCCGGGGTCGTGAGCATCGAGGGCTTCAACGTCCGCGAGATGACGCGCGGATCCCTGGCGGCGGCGAGCGGCATCGCGTCCCCGCCCGATCTCGTCACCGGTGATCTGTCGTTCATCTCCTTGAAGCACGTCCTTCCCGCCGCGCGGGAGACGGCGAGAGATGACGCCGATTTCGTCCTGCTGGTCAAGCCGCAGTTCGAGGCCGGGCGCACTGCCGTCAAAGGCGGGCTCGTCACCAATGCCGCCGTGCGGTCGGATGCCGTCATGGGCGTGCTGTGGGCGGCGTGGGACGTGGGCCTCGGGACGCGAGGTGTGATCGCGTCCCCGATCGCCGGCACGCACGGCAATGCCGAGTTCGTGGTGCACTTCCGGGCGGGCGACGGCGGCAATCCGACAGAATGGTCAGACATCGTGAACACACTGGCAGGGGCGTGATGGGGTCCGAGATCAGGAACATCCTGGTCGTCGCGCACGCGCTGCGCGACGACACACGTGAGGCGGCGGAGCGTGTCATCGATGCGCTCCAGTCGGCCGGTGCCCGAGCGGTCGTTGCCGCGGACGATCGTGATGTGCTGGTCGAGGAGCGTCCCGAGCTGGCACGTCTGGCCACGCTGGGCGTCGACGTCGACGTCGCGGACATCGAGCTCGCCATCGTCCTGGGCGGCGACGGCACCATCCTTCGCGCTGCCGAGCTCGTCCGGGGCGGGACGGCACCCGTCCTCGGGGTCAACATGGGCCATGTCGGCTTCCTCGCGGAGATCGAGCGGGACGACTTGGATGACGCGGTGCGCCGCGTCATCGCCCGCGACTACCGCGTCGAGGAACGCCTCGCCCTCAGCGTGCGGGTCAAGGATGCGGCGGGCACGATCCTGTATGAGACGTGGGCGCTGAACGAGGCGACCGTCGAGAAGGCGAGCCGAGAGCGGATGCTCGAGGTCGTCATGGAGATCGACGGCCTTCCGCTGTCGAGCTTCGGATGCGACGGGGTCGTCGTGTCCACGCCGACCGGGTCGACCGCGTACAACTTCTCCGCCGGAGGCCCGATCATCTGGCCGACCGTGGAGGCGATCGCGATCGTCCCCCTCTCGGCGCACGCGCTGTTCGCCGAGCCGCTCGTCGTCGGCCCGGAGGCGGCCGTGGCGATCGAGGTGCTCGAGCGCACGAACGGCACCGGCATCCTGTGGTGCGACGGTCGCCGGTCCCACGAGCTTCCGCCGGGGGCCCGCGTGGTGGTGCGACGCTCGCCATCCCCGGTGCGCCTGGCACGTCTGCATCCCGTCGCCTTCACCGACCGGCTGGTGCGCAAGTTCCGGCTGCCGGTCGACGGCTGGCGCGGGCCGGCTGCGGGCACGCTGTCGAGCCTGCACCGCGAGCGAACAGCAGGAGAACTGTCGTGATCGAGGAGATGCGCCTGCGCGATCTCGGCGTGATCGCAGAGGCCACCCTGCCGATCGGGCCGGGCTTCACCGCGATCACCGGCGAGACGGGTGCGGGCAAGACCATGGTCGTCACCGGACTGGGCCTCCTGCTCGGACAGCGCGCGGATTCCGGGGCGATCCGCTCGGGAGCGCCTCAGGCGTCGGTCGATGGCGTATGGATCGTGCCTGATGCCGGCGCGGTCGTCGAGCGGGTGCGGGAGGCCGGCGGCGACGTCGAGCCGATCGGCGACGGGCGCGCCGAGCTCTACGTCGGCCGCACGATCTCCAGCGAGGGGCGAAGCCGCGCCACGGTGGGCGGACGGTCGGCGCCCGCAGGCGTCCTCGGAGAACTCGCCGATGAGCTGGTCGTCGTGCACGGACAGTCCGATCAGCTGCGGCTGCGCTCCGCGGCCGCGCAGCGCGACGCGCTCGACCGGTTCGGCGGCGACGCGGTCGCCGCCGCCCTGGACGCCTATCGGGGGGACTTCGAGACGTTCCGGGCTGTGGACCGCGAGCTCTCGACGCTCATCGAGGACCGCGACGCGCGAGCGCGCGAAGCCGCTGACCTGCGCGAGGCCCTGGCCGAGATCGAACAGATCGATCCGCAGCCGGGGGAGGATGCGGGGCTCGCGATCCGCGCTGAGCGTCTCGCGAACGCCGAGGAGCTCCGGCTCGCGGCGGCCACAGCGCACGAGGCCCTCTCCGGGGATGAAGCCGACGCCCCCGATGTGTCGGCGCTCCTCCAGGAGGCGCGCCGCGCGCTGGATCGCGCCGACGATCCGGCGCTCCGTGACCTCTCCGATCAGATCGCGGATCTCGCCTACCGCGCCGCTGACGTCGCAGCGACCCTGTCGCGCTACCTCGCGGACCTCGACGAGTCCGGTCCTCATGAGCTCGCAGCCGTGGAGGAGCGGCGCGCAGCGCTGGGCTCCCTGGTCCGAGCCCACGGATCCCTCGATGCCGCGATCTCGCTGCTCGAGTCGGGCAGTGCGCGGCTCGTGGAGCTCGACGACGACGGAGACCGCATCGAGCGGCTGACGGCGCAGCGGGATGCCGCGGCATCCCGACTCGACGACACCGCTGCACGGTTGACGGCGGCGCGGACAGACGCAGCGGTGCGGCTCGGGGCCGCCGTGACCACCGAGCTGACGGAGCTCGCGATGCCGGATGCGCGGGTGAGCGTCACCGTCGAACCGGGTGCGCCGTCAGCGGCGGGACGGGACGACGTCGCGATCCTCCTGTCGCCGCACCCGGGGGCCGATCCTCGACCCGTCTCGCGCGGCGCGTCCGGCGGGGAGCTCAGCCGAGTCATGCTCGCAATCGAGGTGGTCATCGCGGCCGTGGACCCCGTTCCGACCTTCGTCTTCGACGAGGTGGACGCCGGCATCGGCGGTGCAGCCGCGATCGAAGTGGGTCGGCGCCTGGCACGGCTCGCCGAGTCCTCGCAGGTGATCGCCGTCACGCACCTCGCCCAGGTCGCGGCGTTCGCCGGCAACCACCTGTCGGTCGTGAAGGCGAACGACGGATCCGTGACCGCCTCGAGCGTGCGCCGGCTGGACGGCGCCGACCGCGAAGCGGAGATGGCGCGGCTCCTGTCGGGCCTGGCCGACTCACCGACCGCCCTGCAACATGCCCGGGAGCTCATACAGCTTGCGGGGAAAACTGACTGATAGGATGAAAGCCCGTGATGGAAACTTCTGACGCGGCGATTTCGAACGGCACCACCAAGCACATCTTCGTGACAGGCGGTGTCGTTTCCTCTTTGGGGAAGGGCCTGACGGCGGCGAGCCTCGGCAACCTCCTGACCGCTCGCGGGCTGCGCGTCGTGATGCAGAAGCTCGACCCGTACCTCAACGTCGACCCGGGGACGATGAACCCGTTCCAGCATGGCGAGGTCTTCGTGACCGACGACGGAGCGGAGACCGACCTCGACATCGGGCACTACGAGCGCTTCCTCGACATCGAGCTGAGCCAGGCCGCGAACGTGACGACCGGCCAGATCTACTCGCAGGTCATCGCTCGAGAGCGCCGCGGCGAGTACCTCGGCGACACGGTCCAGGTCATCCCGCACATCACCGACGAAATCAAGCGCCGCATGCGCCTGCAGGCCGACGAGACCCCGAAGCCGGATGTCATCATCACAGAGATCGGCGGCACCGTCGGCGACATCGAATCGCAGCCGTTCATCGAGTCGGCGCGCCAGATCCGTCACGAGCTCGGCCGCGCCAACGTGTTCTTCGTGCACGTGTCGCTCGTGCCGTTCATGGGGGCGTCGGGCGAGCAGAAGACGAAGCCGACGCAGCATTCCGTCGCCGCCCTGCGGTCCATCGGCATCCAGCCGGATGCGCTCGTGCTGCGCAGCGACCGGCCCGTCACCGACGCGAACAAGCGCAAGATCGCGCTCATGTGCGACGTCGACGAGCGCGCGGTCGTCAACGCGGTCGACGTTCCGAGCATCTACGACATCCCGTCGATGCTCAACGAGCAAGGGCTCGACGATTACATCGTCCGCACGCTCGGCATCGACAAGGCTGCCGACGTCGACTGGACGCGCTGGGACCGTGTGCTGCAGGCCGTCCACAACCCGCGCCATGAGGTCACCATCGGGCTGGTCGGCAAGTACATCGACCTGCCGGACGCGTACCTCAGCGTCACCGAGGCCGTGAAGGCCGGCGGCTTCGCACACGAGACGCACGTGAACATCCGCTGGATCCCGTCGGACGAATGCGAGACGCCCGAGGGCGCCGCGCGGGCGCTGGGAGATCTCGACGGCATCGTCATCCCAGGCGGGTTCGGCATCCGCGGCATCGAGGGGAAACTGGGCGCGCTGAAGTTCGCTCGCGAGCAGGGCATCCCGACGCTCGGTCTGTGCCTCGGCCTCCAGTGCATGGTGATCGAGTACGCGCGGGACATCGCGCGTCTCGAGGGCGCCTCCTCGAGCGAGTTCGACCCCGACACGCGATTCCCGGTGATCGCGACCATGGCGGAGCAGGTCGAGATCCTCGACCGCGGCGACATGGGCGGCACGATGCGGCTCGGCCTGTACCCTGCGGAGCTTCGTGAGGGCTCGCTCGCCGCGGAACTGTACGGTTCGTCGCTCGTCCAGGAGCGTCACCGCCACCGCTACGAAGTCAACAACGCGTACCGCGACCGGCTGTCGGAGTCCGGGCTGGTCTTCTCCGGTCTCTCGCCGGACCGCAACCTGGTCGAGTACGTCGAACTGCCGCGCGACGTCCACCCGTTCTACATCGCCACGCAGGCGCACCCCGAGTTGCGCTCGCGTCCGACGACGCCGCATCCGCTCTTCCGCGGCCTCGTCGGCGCCGCGATCGAGCGGCACCAGGCCAGCGAGCTGTTCGACGTCGAGAACGGCTGAGCCGCGCGTGGATGCCGGGCAGATCGACGACGTCTCCGTCCTGCGCGACGAGCCGGTCGAGGTCGAGGTGACCTCCAGCGACCTCGTGTACGAGGGGCGGGTGTGGGACGTCCGCAGCGACACCCTCCAGTACGGCGGCGACGTGATCGTCCGCCAGTATGTCGACCACCCGGGCGCGGCGGCAGTCATCGCGCTCGACGACGAGGAACGGGTGCTGCTCATCCAGCAGTACCGGCATCCTCTTCGCATGCGCGACTGGGAGATCCCCGCCGGCCTGCTCGATGTGCACGGCGAGGATCCCGTCGACGCGGCGCGGCGCGAACTCGCCGAGGAGGCCGACCTCGACACCGCGTCGATCGAGCACCTCGTCAGCGTCTTCACGACCCCCGGCGGCAACGACGAGATCGTCCACCTCTTCCTCGCGCGGGGCCTTTCGCCGCGCCCGGGAAGGCACGAGCGGGAGGCCGAGGAGGCCGACATCCGCATCGCGTGGGTATCGCTGGAGGAGGCGGTGGACGCTGTCATGGCGGGGCGGATGCGCAACGGCATCCTCACCATCGGACTGCTCGCCACCGCCGAACGCCTGCGCCGCGGCGGTGCGTCGGCCGCTCAGCGCTGACCGAGGCTGACAGACTCGAAGGCGTGGAGCCCGCACGAGCCGTCGACGCGTACCTGCGTCACGTCGCGATCGAGCGAGGGCTGTCAGACCACACGGTCGCCGCGTACCGGCGCGATCTCGCGGGCTACACGGCGTGGCTCGCCGCGCGCGGGATCGCCGACACGGACGACGTGACCCCGGCGCTGGTCGCCGAGTTCGCGGCGGCACGGGCCTCGGCGCGGCCGATGCCGGCGGCATCCAGTCTCGCCCGACTGCAGTCGTCGGTGCGCGGGCTGCATCGCTACCTCGCCCGGGAGGGGATCGCCGCATCCGACCCCAGCGGACGCCTCGTGCCGCCGAAGCTGCCTCGACGGCTGCCCAAGGCGCTCACGATCGACCAGGTGGAGCGGCTGCTGGACGCATCCGGCCCCGCGCCTGGCTCCGAGGCGCCGGGGGAGCCGGCGCAGCTGCGCGATCGCGCCCTGCTCGAGCTCTTGTACGCCACGGGAGCCCGTGTCTCGGAAGCGGTGCGGCTGGATGTGGACGATCTCGCGCACGGCGATGTGCTGCGGCTGTTCGGCAAGGGCTCGAAGGAGCGCATGGTGCCGGTCGGCTCCTACGCGCGAGCGGCGGTGGACGCATACCTCACCCGAGCCCGGCCCGAGTACGCCCGTCGCGGCCCGGCCACGCCGCGACTGTTCCTCGGCGCTCGTGGCGCGCCGCTGTCGCGCCAGAGCGCGTGGCTCGTCATCCAGCACGCCGCCGAGCGCGCGCAGCTGACCGCACACGTCTCGCCGCACACGCTGCGGCACTCGTTCGCCACGCATCTGCTCCAGGGCGGCGCCGACGTGCGCGTCGTCCAGGAGCTGCTCGGCCATGCTTCCGTCGTGACGACGCAGATCTATACGCACGTGAGCGTGGATGCGCTGCGCGACGTCTACGCGACCTCCCATCCACGCGCCCGTTAGGCGCCGGCGTCGTCTCGCGAGCCCGCACTCGAAGGGCGAACCCTCATCCGATTTCCGCGAATCGGGTGCGGGATCGGGAATGGGATGCGGGCTCGCGGAGCGGGGCCGGGCGATCCGACGCGGTGGATCCGGTGAAGCTCGGGCCGATCACGTGGGTCCGGGGGCGGCCCGCCGCAGTCGGCGCCGGGCGCCGCGGGCGGAGCCACTCGGCCGCCGCGGCGACGGCGACGCGCCGCGACGGCATGAACCAGTGGAAGAACACCCAGCGGGCAAGCCACGCCGGCCATCCGGTGAGCGGGACGCCGTAGAGCTCCGCGACGCCGTGGCCGACACCGAGGCTGGCGCCCTGACCGAGCCCGGGGAAACGGAACGGCCGCGGTCGGCGGCCGTCGATGGCGCGCACGATGTTGTCGCCGATGCGGATGCCGTGGTGGATGGCCCACAGCGCGTTGGCGGGGCACGCCTCGCCCGTGAACGCGTGGGGCACGGCGGCGCCGTCGCCTCCGGCCCACACTCCCGGCGCGACCGAGAGGAACGGATCGGTGACGAGACGCCCGGATGCGTCGCGCGCAAGGTCCTCGAGTCCTGGCACGGCCACCGGCGTCTGGCCGATGGCCGAGACGATCGTCGCCGCGGGGATGAATCCGGCATCGCCGAGGTCTGCACCGTCGGATGTCGCAGCGACGAGGCGTGCGTTCGGAAGGAGCTCCACGCCGGATGCCTGCGCGAGCGCCGTGGCGTGGTCGGCCAGCCGTGCGAAGCGCGGCCGCAGAGAGGGAAGAGCCTGGGCGCCGGAGTGCGCGAGCACCACGCGCGGCGCATCGCCGCGCGGAGCCTCCCGGCGCAGGCGCTGCGCGATCGCCGTGGCCACTTCGACGCCGGTGAATCCGCCCCCTGCGACGACGACCGTGAGCAGGCGACGGCGGGTCGCGGCATCCACCGGCTCGATTCCCGGAAGCGGCTCGGCCTGCCGGACCACCTCGCCGAGGTGCCGTCCGAGCGCTTCCACGCCCGCTGCGTCCTTCAGCGACCAGGCATGGTCCGCGAGCCCGGGCACCATCGCGCTCGCGTCGCGGCTGCCGGCGCCGATCACGATGTGGTCGCACACCAGCTCGCGGGTGCCGTCGGCGGTCGCGACCTCGACGATCCGGCCTTGCGGGTCGATGTGGCGCACCTGCCCCGAGACGAGTTCGACGCCGGGCAGGAGGTCTGCCAGGGGCACGCGTGCACGGTCCGCGCGCACGTGGCCGGTGATGATCTCGGCCGTCCATCCATGGAACGAGTGGTGCGGGCGATCGGAGACGAGGGTGACGACGGTGCCGCGCCGCGCGGTGCGGGCGATCCGCCGCGCCGCCCACACTCCGGTGTAGCCGCCGCCGACGACGACGATGCGCGCCATGTCAGGCCTCCACCCGAACGGACGCCGGCCATGCGGTCCGGCGGCCGAACGAGAGCGGGTCCGCGAGCGAGAAGCCGAGGTGGGCGAAGCGGCGCGCGGCATCCCGCATCCGGATCGCGTGCTCGACGCTCGCCTGTCCGGTCGACGAGGTCGCCTGCCCGTCGAAGGTCATGAGCATCGTCTCGCACAGGCACGCGTAGGCGAGACCGCGCGGGAGGCCGATGTCTCCGCGGATGTCGATGCCGGGGATGGATGCGACGCCCCCGTCGATGACGAGCACGTCAGGGCGCTCCTCCTTCAGACGCGGGTCGGTGTTGCGCGGCTGCGTGTCGTCGAGGACGAGCGCGCCGTGCTTCAGATGCGGCGATCCGAGCAGGGCATCGGTGGCGGAGGTGAGGACGAGGACGACGTCCGCGTCGCGGACGGCATCCATCGACGTCGAGATCCTCACCGTCATGCCCGAGCCGCGCACCTCGGCGGCGAGAGCCTCCAGGCGCGGCCGGCCACGCGCGACGAGGGTGAGATCGCTGCCGAGCGGCTCGTCGGCGAGGAGCCGGACGACGCACGAGCCGACGCTGCCGGTGGCCCCGACGATCGCGATGTGCGAGCCGGATGCGGCGGCCACGAGTCGGCGCAGACCCTCCACCGTCAGGTGGGCCGTGAAGGCGTTGCCGGTCGTGACGGTGAGCCCCGGTCGCTCGCGCAGCATCCGTCCCGCTCCCGTCGCGGGGGCCGTCAGCGCCCCGAGTCCGACGATGCTCGCGCCGAGCGCCTGCGCCTTGTCGATCGCGCTCTCGACGCGGCCGAGCACCCAGCGCCGATCCTCCGTCAGGAGCTGACGGGGCGTCGCCGGGACGACGATGATCCACCCGTCGGGCTCGTCCGTCGTCGTGTCGCGACGGTGCACGCCGGCCAGGGTCAGCGGCGGGACCGGCAAACGGCGGAGGCCGCGCTCCCACGTGCGCGCAGGGATGCGCCCGAGCGGACGCCACACACGCGCCATATCGGCCGCGACGTCGCTGCGCGGGTGGACGAGGAACGCGAACTTCCCGGATGCGGTCGGCTGCTGGTCGATCATGCGAAGGGTCCTTCCATCGGCTCTTGCAGGGGGAGAGGGATCGGCGCGGACACTGATACCCGCCGCCCCTTGCGGAACTCACCTTCGCGCTCCGGAGACCGTGCCGCCCCTCCGGCGAGGCCGGGCTTCTCGGGGCTCATCGCCACCCGGCCGCGTGGGCTCGCAGCCGGGCCGACGGGGCTGGCTAGAATCGAGCGAGCATACGCGAAGGCAGGAGTACCCCGTGGCGGCAGGCGCGACGAAGGCGAAGACCGAAGACGAAGGACCGATCGGTCCGACCGGTCGCCCCTATCACGGGTTCTCGGTTCCGCCGCACCTGGACTCCCACGGTCCCGCGCGCATCATCGCGCTGTGCAACCAGAAGGGCGGCGTCGGCAAGACGACGACCACCATCAACCTCGCCGCATCCTTCGCCGACTACGGGCGCAAGGTGCTCGCGGTCGACTTCGACCCGCAGGGCGCGCTGTCGGCGGGACTGGGCATCCAGACGCATGAGATCCCGACGATCTACGACCTGCTTCTGGACGGCAAGCGCCAGACGCGCGATGTCATCGTGGAGTCCCGGGTCGAGAACCTCGATGTGCTGCCCGCCAACATCGACCTGTCGGCCGCGGAGGTCCACCTCGTCAGCGAGGTCGCGCGCGAGACCACCCTGGCGCGGGTTCTTCGCCCGGTGGCCGCGGATTACGACGTCATCCTCATCGACTGCCAGCCGTCGCTCGGCCTGCTGACCGTCAACGCCCTCACCGCGAGTCACGGCGTCATCATCCCGCTCGAGTGCGAGTTCTTCGCCCTGCGTGGTGTGGCGCTCCTCATCGAGACGATCGACAAGGTGCGCGACCGGCTCAACCCCTCGATCCGTCTGGACGGCGTGCTCGCGACCATGTACGACCCGCGCACCCTGCATTCGCGCGAGGTGCTGGAACGCGTGGTCGACGCCTTCGGCGACGATGTGCTCGAGACGGTGATCGGCCGCACCGTGAAGTTCCCCGATGCCTCTGTCGCCGGCGAGCCCATCACCGAGTTCGCGCCTGGGCACGCCGCCGCGCAGGCGTATCTGCGACTGGCACGGGAGCTGGTCGCGCGTGGTGCCGTCGCCTGAGGCTGACCACGACGAGGCCGGATCCCGGACCGAGACCGAGGGATTCCGGGTCTCGCTGAGCGTCTTCGACGGTCCGTTCGACCTGCTGCTGACGCTCATCTCGAAGCACGAGCTCGACATCACCGAGGTCTCGCTGTCGAAGGTGACCGATGAGTTCATCGCCTACCTCCGCGACCTCGACGGCGGGGACGAGCTCGATCAGGCATCCGAGTTCCTCGTCGTCGCCGCGACGCTCCTCGACATGAAGGTCGCGGGCCTCCTGCCTCAGGGCGAGCTCGTCGACGCGGAGTCCGTCGCGCTCCTCGAGGCGAGGGATCTGCTGTTCGCGCGCCTGCTGCAGTACCGCGCGTTCAAGGAGGTGTCCGCCTGGTTCGCGACGAGGCTGCAGGCGGAGGACCGCCGGCACGCCCGCACGGTGCGGCTGGATGCGAAGTACCGCAACACCGTGCCCGAGCTCGTGTGGACGCTGAGCGCCGACGACTTCGCCGCGCTCGCCGTGCTCGCGATGACGCCGAAGGAGATCCCGCACGTCGGGCTCGACCACCTGCATGCGCCTCTTGTGAGCATCCGCGAGCAGGCGGCGGTCGTCGTGTCGATGCTGCGCACCGCCGGCAGCCTGTCGTTCCGGCAGATCGTCGCGGGCGTGACGCAGCCGGGCGTCTTCGTCGCGCGCTTCCTGTCGGTGCTCGAGCTGTACCGGCACAACGCCATCGGATTCGAGCAGCTGGAGCCGCTCGGCGACATCACCCTGCGCTGGACCGCCGAGCGGTGGTCGGAAGAGAACCTGGCCACCTTGGGAGCCGACTATGACAGATGACGTGATGGACACCGCAGCCGAGATCGAGACGGCACCGCTGACCGAGCGGCTCGAGGCGATCCTCATGATCGCCGACGAGCCGTTGAGCCTAGTGATGCTCGCGACGGCGACGGCTGCGCCCGTGCCCGCCGTCCGGCAGGCGATCGAGACCCTCGTCGCCGACTACGACGGTGCGGGAGGCGGGCCGCGCCGCGGTTTCGAGCTGCGCGAGGTCGGCGGTGGATGGCGGCTGTACGCGCGAGCCGAGTACGACGGCCTCGTCACCGACTTCGTCAACACGCAGGCGCCGTCGCGGCTCTCTCAGGCGGCGCTCGAGACGCTCGCGGTGATCGCGTACAAGCAACCCGTGTCGCGGGGGCAGGTGGCATCCATCCGCGCCGTCAACGTGGACTCGGTCGTGCGCACCCTCCTCGCTCGCGGGCTGGTGACGGAGGTCGGGACGGATGCCGAGACGGGTGCCATCCTGTACGGCACGACGGATGCGCTCCTCGTGAACCTCGGGATCAACGCGCTCGACGAGCTGCCGCACATCTCGCCGCTTCTCGACGGACCCGACGACACCGACGTGTTCGAGGCGGCCGCCCGATGACCTCGCCGGGGCCGGAGACCGAGGGCGTCCGGCTGCAGAAGGTGCTCGCCAACGCGGGCGTCGCGTCGCGACGCGTGGCCGAGCAGCTCATCGTCGAGGGCCGCGTGCGTGTGAACGGCGTCGTCGTCACCGAGCTGGGCTCGCGCATCGACCCCGAGACGGCGATCGTGGACGTCGACGGCACCGCGATCCAGCTCGACCAGTCCAAGCGGTACGTCATGCTCAACAAGCCGACCGGTGTCGTCAGCTCCATGAAGGACGAGAGAGGTCGTCCCGACCTCCGCGCGTTCACGAAGGACTGGCCGGAGCGCCTCTACAACGTGGGGCGGCTGGATGCCGAGACCTCCGGTCTCCTCGTCCTCACGAACGACGGCGAGCTCGCGCATGTGCTCGCGCATCCCTCGTTCGGCGTGACGAAGGTGTACATCGCGAAGGTCGACGGGCGGGTGACGCCGCAGACGATCGCGCGCCTCACGCGCGGCGTCGACCTCGAGGACGGCCCCATCGCGGCGGACAAGGCGCGGCTGCTGGATGCCTCCGCACGCGGTGGCTCCGGCGGCACGAGTCTCATCGAGCTCACGCTGCACTCGGGCCGCAACCGCATCGTCCGGCGCATGATGGCGGCGGTCGGACACCCGGTGATCGAGCTCGTCCGGCGGCAGTTCGGGCCGCTCCACCTGGGAACCCTCCCGGTGGGCAGGGCACGGGAGTTGACTACAGTTGAACGGGGCGCATTGCTGACGCTGTCGCGCCAGGCGACGGGCGCGGGGCCCGAATCGAGCCACGCAGCAGGAGATACATGACCGAGCCAACGACGACGGCGCGTTCCGGACGCGTCGCCGCGCGTACGCGGGGCACCGTGCGCATCGTCGGTGCAGGCCTGCTCGGCTCCAGTGTCGGCCATGCGCTGACCGGTCTCGGTGTCGACGTGGCGCTCGACGACACGTCCCCCGCGCAGCTGCGGCTCGCCGTCGACTACGGCGCCGGGCGCGCCGCTCGGCCCGACGACCGGCCGTCGCTCATCGTCGTGGCCGTTCCTCCGGACGTCACGGCCGACGTCATCGAGCGTGAGCTCGCGACGCATCCCGACGCCGTCGTGACGGACGTCGCGAGCGTCAAGCTGGAGCCGCTGCGCGCGCTGCAGGAGCGCGGCGTCGACCTCACCCACTACATCGGCTCGCACCCGCTCGCCGGCCGCGAGCGCGGCGGTGCGATCTCGGCACGAGCCGACATCTTCATCGGCCGCCCGTGGGTCGTGTGCCGCGACGGTGACACCTCGGCCGAGGACCTCGCGATCGTCGAGGGGCTCGCGCTCGACCTCGGTGCGACGCCGATCGAGATGGCCCCCGACGAGCACGACCGTGCGGTCGCACTGACCTCGCACGTGCCGCAGCTGGTGGCGAGTCTGCTCGCCGGGCGGTTCCCCGAAGCCCCCGACGGTGCGCTGCGCCTGGCTGGTCAGGGCGTGCGCGACACCACGCGGATCGCGGCATCGGCCCCCGAGCTGTGGGTGCAGATCCTCGGCGCCAATGCGGCGCCCGTCGTCGACGTGCTCGACGCGCTCGCCGCCGACCTCGCCCGCGTGTCCGACGCGCTGCGCGCGCCCGACGCCCCGGGTGCTCGACGCGCCGTCGCCGAGACGATCAGGCTCGGCAACGAGGGCGTCGAGCTGCTGCCGGGAAAGCACGGTCAGAACCGCCGGTTCGAACAGATCGTCGTCATGGTGGACGACACCCCGGGGCAACTCGGACGGCTGTTCGGCGAGCTGGGCGAGCTGGAGGTCAACGTCGAGGACCTGCGCCTCGAGCATTCGCCGGGCGCCCAGTTCGGCCTCGCCGAGATCAGCATCGAGCCGACGGCCGTGCGCCGCGCGGTCGACGGGCTCGAGGCGCGCGGATGGAAGATTGCGAGCACCACGAATGACTGACCCGATCTCCGGCCAGGAGACCGCGCACGCGCATGTGACCACGAAGCCCGTCGTCGTCGCGATCGACGGCCCGGCCGGCAGCGGCAAGTCGAGCATCTCCAAGGAGGTCGCTCGGCGCCTCGGCTACGGCTATCTCGACACGGGCGCCGCCTACCGGGCGCTCGCCTGGCACGCGCTGGAGCACGGCGTGGACACGTCGGACGCGTCATCCGTCCTCGACGTCGTGGGCGACTTCGCCTTCGGCATCGCGCTGGATCCCGACGCGTACTCGGTGTGGGTGGGCGAGACCGACGTCACGCGCGCGATCCGCGAGCCGCGCGTATCCGACGCCGTGTCCGGCGTCGCGCGCGTGCCCGCGGTGCGGCAGTCGGTGAACGCGATGTTCCGCTCGCTCGTCGCCGGCTCCGGCTACGGCGGCGTCGTCATCGAGGGCCGTGACATCACCACCGTCGTCGCGCCTGATGCCCCCGTGCGCATCCTGCTCACCGCGGCGCCCGAGGTGCGCGCCGCGCGCCGCGCCGGCGAGGTCGTGTCGCAGGATGCGGCATCCGTCGCGGCGGCGCTGCACCGGCGGGATGCCGCGGACTCGACGGTCGTCGACTTCATGTCCGCCGCACCCGGTGTCGTCGTGGTCGACTCGACCGAACTGGATTTCGATGGCACGGTCGACGCCGTGCTCACTGTTGTGCGCGAGGGGCTCGACGCCGCCCGCGCGGGAAGGCCGGACGCATGAGCATCGAGCACGACGAGTACGAGGGCGGCGAGGATCACCTCGCCGAGTCCCTCGCGAACCTCGACGAGGGGCTCGCCGACCAGCGGGCCGAGACACTGCGGGCGTCGCTCGCCGATTACGACCTGGACGACGAGGATGCCGCGCTCCTCGCGGGCGTGGCGCTCGGCGAGGACGGCATCGAGTTCCTCCCGGCGCTGCCGGTCGTCGCCATCGTGGGGCGCCCGAACGTCGGGAAGTCCGCGCTGGTGAACCGGATCCTCGGCCGCCGCGAGGCAGTCGTGGAGGACACCCCCGGTGTGACGCGCGACCGCGTGACGTACAAGGCGGAGTGGATGGACCGCCGCTTCACCATCGTCGACACCGGCGGCTGGGAGCCCGACGCGAAGGGCATCGACCGCTCGGTCGCCGCACAGGCCGAGGTCGCGATCGACCTGTCGGATGTCGTGCTGTTCGTCGTCGATGCGATGGTCGGCGCGACGTCGACCGACGAGCACGTCGTGCGTCTGCTGCGCAAGGCCGGCAAGCCCGTCTTCCTCGTCGCGAACAAGATCGACGACGCCCGGCAGGAGCCCGAGGCCGCGGCCCTGTGGAACCTGGGCCTCGGCGAGCCGCATCCGGTGTCCGCGATCCACGGACGCGGCGTCGCCGACCTCCTCGACGAGGTCGTCAAGGTCCTCCCCGAGGTGTCCGCGGTCGCGAAGAACGAGATCGGCGGCCCCCGCCGCGTCGCGATCCTCGGCCGCCCGAACGTCGGCAAGTCGTCGCTGCTCAACAAGGCTGCCGGCGAAGAGAGGGTCGTCGTCAACGACCTGGCCGGGACGACACGTGACCCGGTCGACGAGGTAGTGGAGCTCGGCGGGAAGCTGTGGCGGCTCGTCGACACGGCCGGCATCCGTCGTCGCGTTCATCTGCAGCAGGGCGCGGACTTCTACGCGTCGCTTCGCACGTCGGCCGCCCTCGAGAAGGCCGAGGTCGCCGTCGTCGTGCTCGACGTGTCGGAGCCGATCAGCGAGCAGGACGTCCGCATCATCGACATGGTGCTGGAGTCCGGGCGCGCCCTCGTGCTCGCGTACAACAAGTGGGATGTGCTGAACACGCCCGAGTTCGAGAACATCGACCGCCGGCGGTACCTGGAGCGCGAGATCGAGCAGGACCTCGCGCACGTGGCGTGGGCGCCCCGCGTCAACATCTCGGCGCGCACCGGTCGGCATCTCGACAAGCTCGTTCCG
This sequence comes from Microbacterium sp. sgz311019, assembly GCF_056135325.1. Classification (NCBI taxonomy): domain Bacteria; kingdom Bacillati; phylum Actinomycetota; class Actinomycetes; order Micrococcales; family Microbacteriaceae; genus Microbacterium; species Microbacterium sp. sgz311019. The sequence goes on from NZ_JBWAXO010000013.1 coordinate 16,008, forward strand.
GCGCTCGAGACCGCGCTCGAGTCGTGGGACCAGCGCATCCCGACGGGCAAGTTCAACGCGTTCCTCTCCGAGCTCGTCGCCGAGCACCCGCACCCGGTGCGCGGCGGGAAGCAGCCGCGCATCCTGTTCGGCACCCAGGCGTCCACGCGTCCGCCGACCTTCGTGCTGTTCACGACCGGATTCCTGGATGCCGGTTACCGCCGGTTCATCCAGCGTCGTCTTCGCGAGCTCTACGGCTTCGAGGGCACGCCGATCGTGCTGAACATGCGCGTGCGGGAGAAGCGCCAGCGCTGAGCAGGTCATCGGGGGTCGGGCCTCGTGTGTCGACCGGCGGCCGCTCGCGCACGGGGTGTGACAGGCTGACAGCGTGACGATCGAGCCCCCCGCCTTCGGCGAACACCGGCGCCCGCTGGGGCCTCGCGATCCCGGCGATGCGTGGGTGGTCGCGCCGACGGGGGAGCGGTACTGGGGTGCCTTCGGCGCCGCGGGCCTGCTCGCGTACGACCGCGATCGGGGTGTGCTCTTGCAGCATCGGGTGACGTGGAGCCACTACGGCGACACTTGGGCGCTTCCCGGCGGTGCGCGTCACGAGGGCGAGTCGGCGTGCGACGGGGCGCTGCGCGAGGCGCAGGAGGAGGCGGGCGTCCCGGACGGCGCCGTCCGTCCGCGCCTCATGAGCGTGCTCGATCTCGGCTACTGGTCGTACTCGACGCTCGTCGGCGACGTCGTGGAGCCCTTCGAGCCGGTCATCAGCGACCCCGAGAGCCACGAGCTCGCGTGGGTGCCCGTGGACGGCGTGGAGCGCAGGCCGCTGCATCCCGGATTCGCGGATGCGTGGCCGCGCCTGCGCGACCTGCTGCCGGTGCGCCCCGCGGTCATCGTGGACGCCGCGAACGTCGTCGGTTCGGTGCCGGACGGGTGGTGGCGCGATCGCGCCGGTGCTGCCGGACGGCTCATCGACCGCATCGGCGGGCTCGTCGATGCCGGCGTGCCGGCTCATGCCCTGGGGCTCCCGGAGACCACGTGGTTCCCGCACGTCACCGTGGTGGTCGAGGGTCAGGCGAATGCGACGGAGGCATCGGCCCCGGACGTCGACATCGTGCGCGCCCCGGGCTCAGGCGACGACACGATCGCCGCAGAGGCGGCGAGGCTCGTCGCATCCGGCCGCTCCGTCACCGTCGTCACGAGCGATCGCGGTCTCGCCGAGCGGGCGACGGATGCGGGAGCCCACGTCCGCGGCAGCCGCTGGCTGCTCGAGCTGCTCGAATAGCGAGCCTCACCCGCGGCGACGCCACCATACCCGGCGGCTGCGCTCCTGCGAGGCCGCACGGTCGGCCTTCCGAGGGGACGGGATCGCGGACGCCCGCTCCGCGCGGCGCGTCCGCCATGCGTCCACTTCGGCCTCGACGTCCCGTGTCGGCGTGACCACAGGCGGACCGCCGAGCAGCTGCCGGCGGGCCTCGATGACCCGGCGGTTGAAGTCCTCGAGCGTCTCCCGCACGTCGGCCTCGCGCGACAGACCGTCGAGGAGGTCGTCGAGCTCGGCGTTCTCGACGCGCAGCGTCAGCGCCGCCGGTCCGAGTCCGCGCAGCTGCTCGCGCTCGATCTTGCGACGGATCCACCAGTCCGGGTCATGGACTTCACCGAGTCCCGGGATGGGCTTGCCCGCACCGGGGAGATCGTCGAACTCGCCGCGACGGATCGCCTGCTGGATGGCCGTCTCCACGATGGCGGCGCGTTCCAGCTCGGTCATTGCACGCCCGGGTGTGGACGAGGCCGCCGCCGCGGGCTGCTCACCGTGCGCTCGCGCTGCCCGTTCTGCTCTGCGCCGCGCTGCGGCGACTCGGGGGTCTTCGCTCATGGATCCTCCGCGGCCGCGTCCATGGACTAGGGCCGACCGCGGCGGGCCCGCACGCCGGCTGCCGCTTCCATTCTCGCCGCCCTGGTCTCAGCGCGGGCCGACGCGATCCTGTCGCGGCCGGACACGGAATCGGCCGCGTTCGCGCGCGGCTCCGTGCGCGGTCCCCGTCGGGAGGGCGATCGGTCGCGTCACGACCGCATCCACCGCCATCGAACCGTCCGTCGGGCCGATGACCGCGATCGGCGTCGTCAGGGTCGCGAACGGCGGTGCGACGCGCATGGCGGCAAGGCGACGGCTGGCATGCAGGTAGGCCGGGACCAGTACGATCACCGCGCCGAGCCACGCGAGCGGGTTGCTCATGGCGACGCCGATGAAGCCGAACAGCGCGCCGAGCACGAGCGCGGCGCCGACCCTCATCGCGAGCTCGATGACGCCGGTGACGGTCGGGATGAGCGCATGACCGAGACCCTGGAGCGCGCCGCGGACGACGAACAGGATGCCGAGGATCCAGTAGGTCGCCCCGTTGGTCGTCAGCATCTGCGCCGCGAGCCCGACGACCTCGCCGGAGCCGTCGCCGACGAACAGGCGCACCAGCACGGCGCCGAGCGAGATGAACAGGATGCCGAGCACGACCGAGGCCGCGAGCGACATCCAGGTCGCCTCGGCGACGCCCCGGCGGATGCGGTCAGGCCGCCCGCCGCCGAGGTTCTGCGCGACGAACATCGACACCGCGAGCCCGAGCGACTGGAGCAGGGCGACGGCGAGGCCGTCGACGCGCGACGCGGCGGTGTAAGCGGCGACCGCCTCCGCACCGAGCCGGTTGAGCGCCACCTGCACGGTGAGGGTGCCGATGGCGATGATGGATGCCTGGAATCCCATCGGCAGGCCGAGCCGCAGGTGCCGGCCGAACTCCGGCCGGCTCACGCGCCAGTCCGCTCGCTGTGCGTGGAGGGCCGGCATCCGTCGACGCACGAACTCCAGGCACAGCAGCACGGAGATGGCCTGCGACACGACCGTGGCGAGCGCCGCGCCCCCGACTCCCATGCCCAGCGGGCCGACCATGAGGATGACGAGACCGACGTTGAGCGCGCACGCCAGGGTCAGGAAGACGAGTGGCGTGCGCGAATCGCCGATGGCCCGGATGATCGCCGACAGGTAGTTGAAGAACATCAGGGCGCCGGCACCGAGAAAGCTCACCTGGGCGAACACGACGGCGTCCGCCATGAGCTCGGGCGGAGTCTGCAGCAGCGTCAGCAGCGGCGCCGCGAGCAGGGGAGCACCGACGGTCAGCAGCACGGTGCAGGCACCGGTCAGCAGGGTCCCCGCGGCGACCGATCGCCGGACGGCGACGAGGTCGCCCGCACCGAACGCCTGGGCGGTGGGGATGGCGAAGCCCGACGTGAGGCCCCACGCGAAGCCCAGGAGGAGGAAGAGCATGCTGCCGGTCGCGCCGACGGCAGCGAGGGCGTCGACGCCGAGATGGCGGCCGACGACGATCGCGTCGACGAACTGGTAGAGCTGCTGCACGACGTTGCCGATGAGCAGCGGTACGGCGAATACGAGGATGACGCGCCAGGGGCGTCCCGTCGTCAGGGCAGTGGACATGAGGGCACTCGAAGGAGAGGGGCGCCGGGTCTCTGTCGGGCCGGCTGCGGAAGGTGACGAACCACTGTATCGAATCGATTCGAGCATGTCCTGTGTGTGACGCGCCTTTCTCGCCTGATCGCGATGGGTCGCGACGGTCGGCCAGGATGAGGACGTGCCAGTCCGCAGCTTCAGCCTCTCGGCGACCGTGGATGCGTCGCCGGAGCGCGTCATCGATTTCCTCATGCAGCTGGACGCGCACCGCGGGATGCATGCATACCTGCAGTCGGCGGACGTCGTGGCGACCGGCGTCGACGGCGACGGCCATCCGTGGTGGGATTGGCGGATCGAGGAGCGGCCGGCTCTCGGTCCGCTGCGATACACGATCCGGTTCCCGGCCCGGATGACGCGCCTCGACGCGGGGGCGATGCGGGGCCGCGTGCGCGCCGCACCCGGATGCTGGCTGTTGACCGCGACCTCCGCCCGGCTCGGCGACCGGGGCACCGAGGTGCATGAGACGACCACCGTCACCGCGCCGTGGCCCGTGGTCGGCTACATGACGAGGCACGCGCGGATCGCGCACGCGCGCACGTTCGCCCACCTGCCTGCCGAGCTGCGCGGTTCGGTCTGAGCGTTCGGTCCGAGCGACGACTTCCGCACAGCCGGTCGCGCCGCTGCGCCTCGCTCGTCGACAGGATCAGATGCTCAGCGGCCGAGGAACCTGTCGATCTCGCGCCGCTCCCGCTTCGTCGGGCGGCCGGCGCCGCGATCGCGCTGTGCGACCACCGGGACCGGATCGCGCGGGGGAGTGCGATCCTCCATCGCGGCGGCGACGAGCGCTGCGCCGACCCGCTTGGAGATCGGCTCGCGCACGACGAGCATCCGGTCGAACCCGTCGATCCTCACACGCACCTCATCGCCGGGCCTGACGGTCTGAGCGGCCTTCGCCCGCTCGCCCCCGACCCGGACGTGCCCCGCTCGGCATGCGCTCGTGGCGGCCGACCGGGTCTTGTAGATGCGGACGGCCCACAGCCACGCGTCCACTCGGGCGGTGGCGCTCATGGCGTCGCGACGACCGGGGTCGCCGGTGCGATTGCCCGGGTGCGCAGCGCGGCGATCGTGCCTGCCGCAATGAGCCCCTGGCCGGCGCAGTAGGTGATCATGACGAGCGGGCTCGTCCACTGCGGCATCGCCTCGGGGGTGAAGAGCCGGAAGGCGAGGACCGTGTCGGAGCACAGGAACAGTGCGCCGCCGACGGCCACGATCGGATGGCAGCGGGCCGCGCTGGCGGCGGTGCCGCCGAGCACGAGCCCGTAGGCGGCGACGGCGAACGACAGGGGACCCAGCCGCGGCCACAGCATCGCCAGCATCCCGACCCACCACACGACGTAGACGAGCGTCCACCAGGGCAGGCGGCGGACCGCCAGGTGGCGGGTGAAGAGCCAGATGTACGCGAGGTGCGCGACGCCGAAGGCGGCGAGCATGACGGGCAGCTCAGGCAGGAACGGGAGGAAGACGGCCGCTTCGTCGCCGATCCACGAGAAGGCGATGCCGACCCCGAGGATGCGCAGGGCGATCTGCTGGGCCTTCGGAACGTCCTTCGCGAGGATGACGACGGCGCATGCCAGCAACGGCATGAGGAGGAGCTTGGTGACCGCGGCGATCTCGGTCGCGTCCACGCTCAGCGCCCCGATGTGGATGAGCGAGACGATGACGTAGGGGGCGAAGGCCCACCAGCGAACGCGCGGCGACGTTGACACGGATCCATCGTAGGCGGGCGGCATCCTGCTCAACCGCCTGCGGCGACCGCCTTCTCGACGATCGCGAGATGCGGCTTCGGGCGTGCGACCTCGGTGAACCCGGCGGCGAGGAAGGTCGACAGGATGCCCGTGAAGAGCTCGTTCGCGCGCTTGTCCGCCGCCGTGGGATCGATCGGATAGGCCTCCACGACCCGCGCTCCCTGCTCGCGGGCGTAGGCGACCGCCGCGTCGAGGAGCTCGGCCGTGAGCCCGCTGCGCCGGTGCTCGCGCCGGACGACGAAGCAGGAGACCGCCCACACCGACGGGTCGTCGAACGGATGAGGCGAATCCGCGAAGGCCCTCGTCCGGGCGAGGCGCACCTGCGCCGTGCGCGGCCCGACGCGGACCCACCCCGCGGCTTCGCCGTCGACGTAGGCGACGAGCGCGGGCGGTGGCCCGGCCTCGACCTCGGCCCGCAGCATCCCCTCGCGCTCCTCCATCGAGGTCTCCTGCCACTGCGCGTTCGTGATCATCCACCATTGGCACTGGCAGGATCGCCCGTCGCCGCCCCCCGACAGGGCGTGCTCCGCGTCGGCGAATCGGTCGGCGGTGACGGGTTCGATCGTGATCGTCGGCATGCGCCCGACATTACGAGGGGTCTCGGACACCCTCAAGAGCGGAGGCCGGTTCGCGGGCGCTCCAGGGAGCGGCTAAGATGGGGGAGTTGCCCGCACGCGGGTCAACGGGATGTGGCGCAGCTTGGTAGCGCACTTGACTGGGGGTCAAGGGGTCGCAGGTTCAAATCCTGTCATCCCGACGGACAGGTCCCGGAACGAAGGTTCCGGGACCTTCGTCGTGTGTGCCCTGAGCACAGTCGCGTGCGCTCAGCGCTTCGTGCTCCGCGCGACGCCGAGCCCGACTCCGAGCAGCGCGACGACGACGATCGCGATGGCGAAGCCCACCGCCATCGCACCGATGCCGATGGCCGTCGCGACGAATCCGGCGACGATCGCGGAGCCCCCGAACGTCAGGTAGGCGAGGACGAAGATCGCGCTGAACAGGCCCGCCCGCTGGTGAGGCTCGACCTCGGGGACGAGCCCCCGGATGCTTCCGGTGAAGGCGGCGCCCACGCCGAGCCCCGCGATGACGGCGGAGGCCCACACGAGGGCGAGCGCGCCCGTGGCGAGCCCTCCGAGCAGCAGCGCGATGCCGACCGCGACGCCGAGGTTGCCGGCGAGTCGGAGGCGACGAGCGGGGATGCCGCCCGTGACGCCGGCCGAGATCGTCGCCGCGGTGAACATCACGAAGTTCGCCGCGCCGCCCACGATCGGCGTGGACACGTGGAACAAAGAGACCAGGATGATCGGCAGGAGGCCGAGGAAGAGCGCGGTCCCGAGGAATGCCGCGACGATCGTCGGCGCCGTCGCGGTGAACAGGCCCCGGACCTGCGGAGGCACGCTCACATGCGGCACGAGCGAGCCCCGCGCGCCCGGCCGCGACGTCGACGTCTCGGGCGTCAGTATCGCGAGCAGTGTTCCGGCGGCCATGACGACGACCAGGGCCGCCCAGACCACTGTCGCCGCCGCGCTCGGGATCGCGACGGCGATCAGCCCGGCCAGCAGAGCGCCGACCGCGAGTCCGGCGGTCGTCGCGAGGCTCGACATGACCGCGCCGAGTCGCTTGCGCGACTCAGGTGCGAGTTCCACGATCGCGGCGCCGAGCGTGCTCGACGCGACGCCCGTCGCGAGTCCCTGCAGAACCCGCCCGACGATCAGCCACGCGATCGAGGGCGAGAACAGGAACACGATCATCGACACGAGCTCGAGGGCGAGGGCTGCGATGAGCACCGGCCGACGGCCGACGTAGTCCGAAAGGGAGCCGAACACGAGGAGCGCCGCGATCAGCGCGAACGCATAGACGCCGAACGCCACGGTCCGAAGCGTCGGGGCGAAGCCCCACGCATGCTCGTACAGCGGGAGGAGCGGTGTCGGCGCGCCGGCGGCGACGAAGAAGGCGAGAAGCGCCGCCGACATGGCGACGAAGCCCACCGTCCGCGACACCCGCAGCCCTCTCCGCGGCGCGATCCGGGGGATGGATGCAGCGACGGATGCGGTATGTGCTTCGGCCATGGGTCATAGTATGCACTTCAATCAATGAAGTTACAAGCATCAATGATTGAACCATCTGTTACGCTGTCCTCATGCCTCTCGGAACGGACTACGCGGGCCAGGACTGCGCGATCGCTCGTGCGCTCGAGGTCGTCGGGGAACGCTGGACCCTCCTGATCGTCCGCGACCTCATGTATGGCGTCCGTCGCTACTCGGAGCTGCAGAAGCACATCGGACTTCCGCCCGCGACCCTCACCGACCGTCTGAACCACCTCGTGGAGCACGGTGTGGTGGAGCGGATCCCCGGCCAGGGCGCGCGCGACGAGTATGTCCTGACGTCCAAGGGCGAGACGCTCTGGCCGGTCATCTCGGGCCTCGCCCAGTGGGGAAACGAGAACTACGTCCCACCCGAGCGGCGCATGGTCTACATGCACCGCGAGGACGGCGCATCCCTCGACGCGCACGGCGCGTGCACGCAGTGCCACGCGATACCCGCCGCATCCGATGTGGTCATCCGCAAGCCTCAGCGCGAGGGGATGATGGATCCTTTCGCCCTCGCTCTGAAGGAGCCGCACCGCCTCCTCGATCCGCTGCGCACCTAGTCCGCGTAAATGCGGCGGGGGCAGCGAGTATCGGGTCGGCGCCTCATTGTGGACGAGGAGACCCTCGGGGCGGCACCCGCGCGGTGAGCGGCTCCGCCTCCGCGGACGTGCGCGCCCGCTCACCGGCGACCTCGCCGAGCTTGACCGTGACGACACCGGCGACGATGAGCGCGGCGCCCAGCCACTGCCACGCGCTGGGCACGATGCCGAGCAGCACGATCGTCCAGAAGATCCCGAACAGCGCCTCCGAGTAACCGGTGAAGCTGGAGACGATCGCGCCGAGCCGGCGGGCGGCGGAGACGCCCAGGAGGTAGGACAGCACGGTCGAGATCAGCACCATTCCTGCCACGACGACGACGGGAGCCACGGGCACGTCGGCGATGACGGCGGCCGCCCCCGTCACGGTGAAGGGGAGCGCGCCGACGGCGCTCACGATCACGAGGGTGACCGCGCCGACCGACAGGCCGAGCCCCACGAACGGCAGGGGAGGGATGCCGTGATCGCTCGAGGCGCCGGTCGCATAGTAGGCGGCGTTGCCGATGGCCGCGATGAGGGCGAACAGGATGCCCAGGGGGTTGAGCGCCTGCCCGGACGCGACGCCGGAGATCGCGACGAGCCCCACCACGGCCACGGCGGCGCCGAGCAGCGTGAGCTTCGAGGGGGCGACGCGGCTGCGGATCCAGGTCCACAGGACGAGGAGCACGGGACCCATGAACTCGATGAGCAGGGCGAGGCTCGGCGGGATGAACTGGACCGCCATGAAGAACGCGAGCTGGCAGCCGGCCACCGCGAGAACGCCGAACAGCAGGATCGGTCCCGAGGCCCGCCACACGCGGCTCCACATGCCGCGCAGGGCGATGACGGTCGGGATGGCGAGGACGATCGCGGCGAGCGTGATGCGTGCGGTCGCCGCCGCACCCGGCGACCATCCGGCGGACATGAGGGCGCTCGCGAACGTGCCCGACAGAGCGAAGCTCGCCGCGGAGCCGATCGCGAGGGCGAATCCGGCGGCGGGGAAGCCGCTCTTCGCCTGCGCGCTCGTGGACATCGCCAACCTCATCCCGTGCGCGGGCCCGGTTCCCGGCGCATCCGGCAATGGTACCGGCGGGGTCGGACAGCGAAGGGGCCTGGGGCGGCGGACAGTCGGGGTCAGAGCTTGTAGCCGATGGCGCGCAGGAGGTCCTTCCGCTCCTGCACGTCCTTCTCGCTCTCGATGCCGACGGGTGGCTGACCGTCGATGACTCCGGCGACGCCGCGGCCCGAGTCGGTCACGGCGACGAGCATCTGGAGGGGATTCGCCGTCGCGCAGTAGACGGTGCAGACCTCGGGCACGTTCTTGACCTGGTTGAGGACGCTGACGGGGAACCCTTCCCGCAGCATCACCACGAAGACGTGACCCGCGGCGATCGCCACGGCTGCGGCGACGGCGAGGTCGATGAGATCCTCGTCGTTCCCCGTGCGCCGGACGAGCCGCGCCCCGGAGGCCTCGCAGAACGCGACACCGAACCGCAGTGGCCCCCCGACGCCGACCAGCACCTCGTGCAGGTCTTCGACGGTCTTGATGAAATGCGATTGCCCGACGATGACGTTCACGTCATCCGGCTTGTCGATCGGGACGACCTCGATCTCGACGCTCACGGCGGACCTCCTCCGACGGCGTCAGCCTAGTGGCCGGGCGCGGGCCCCACTATGCCTCCCGAGGAGGCCTCGCCCGTTCACCGCGAGCCCTTTCACCGCGGCTTGTGCTCGATCCGCGCCAGGGCGTCGGCCGCGCGCACGAGCGCCAGGTGCGAGAAGGCCTGCGGGACGTTGCCGGCCTGGCGGCGCCCCTGGGGGTCGTACTCCTCGGACAGCAGCCCCACGTCGTTCGCGATGGCGCACACCCGATCCATGAGCGCATGCGCGTCCTGCAGGCGGCCGGTGCACGCGTACTGCTCGACGAGCCAGAACGAGCACGCGAGGAAGAGGTACTCGTCGCCGGGCAGCCCGTCGACATCCGTCGAGGTGCGGTAGCGGCGCAGCATCCCGTCGACCATCAGGTCCTGCTCGATCTTCTCCACGGTCGCCAGCATGCGCGGATCGTCGGGTCTGCAGTATCCGACCTGGGGGAGGAGCAGGAGGGATGCGTCGACCTCGGTCGAGCCGAAGTACTGGGTGAAGTGCCCGTCGGCGACGCCGTGCGTGTCGATGTCGTGTCTGATCCGGCTGCGGATCCGGCTCCAATGGGCTGGATGCCCCGGCAGACCGTGGTCCTCGACGGCGCGCACGGCACGGTCGAAGGTCGCCCACACCATCACCTGCGAGTGCGTGAAGCGGTGCGAGTCGCCGCGGATCTCCCAGAGCCCCTTATCGGGCCGACCCAGCTGATCGGCGGCGTACTTGATCAGGTGCCGCTCCAGCGGCCAGGAGAACTCGGACTCGGCGAGCCCGGCCTCCCGCGCGGCGGAGAGCGTCACGATCACCTCGCCGACGACGTCCGCCTGGTACTGCAGCGCCGCCCCGTTTCCGATCCGGACCGGCGCCGACCCTTCGTACCCCGGAAGGCTCGTGAGCTCGCTCTCCGCGAGGTTCCGCTCGCCGGCGAGCCCGTACATGATCTGCAGGTCGTTCGGGTCACCGGCGACCGCGCGCAGCAGCCAGTCCCGCCAGTGATCCGCGAACTCCACGAAGCCGTGATCGAGAAGCGCCTCGAGGGTCAGCGCGGCATCCCTCAGCCAGACGTAGCGGTAGTCCCAGTTGCGGGGGCCGCCGAACTCCTCGGGGAGCGATGTCGTGGCGGCGGCGGCGATGCCGCCCGTCTCGTGGTTCGTGAGCGCGCGCAGGATCAGCAGTGAGCGCACCACCAGGTCGTGATGCGGACCCCGGTGGTCGATCTCGTCGGCCCAGCTCTGCCACCAGCGCCGCGTCGTGCCGAGGGCGTCATCGGCGTCCAGCGCACGCGGAACTGCCCGATGGGACGGGAACCAGGTCATGCTCAGGTTCACGACGTCGCCCGCCGCCACGGTGACCGCGCCGTGGTGCACGTGGTCCACCGCGGCGAGCTTCGCACCGTGCAGGACGATGCCGTTCGGGCCGGCGATGGCCACCACCTCGGGATCCGCGTCGGTGCCGGTCTGCCGCACCCACGGCAGGGCGCGCGCGTAGTCGAAGCGCAGACGGAGCGTCTGATCGAACTCGACCGTCCCCTCGACGCCGACGACCCGGCGCACGATGTCGATGCGGTTGACGTCGACGAGCGGGTCGGGGTTGATCGGCATGAAGTCGTGGACCTCGGCCACGCCGGTCGTCGTCTCCCAGCGCGTGATGAGGATGAACGTGTCGCCGTCGTACCGTCGGCTGCTGTCGGCGTCGACGTCCCTCGGACGCACGCTCCAACAGCCGTTGTCCTCGGTGCCCAGGAGCGCCCCGAACACGGACTCCGAGTCCAGCCGCGGGAGGCAGAGCCAGTCGATGCTCCCCGACCGCGAGACGAGCGCGGCCGTCCGGCAGTTGCTGAGCAGTGCGTAATCTTCGATGGGAACCGACATCCCTCCCACGATTACACCTGTCGTCGGCAAGATGCGAGGGGGGTTGCGGTGGGCGCTGAGAGAACTAGCTTGGCCCTCATGCGATCCGCGACACTGCTCATTCTCGGGGCCTCCGGCGATCTCACGTCGCGGCTCCTCCTCCCCGCCCTCGGCCAGCTGCTGCAGCGCGAGCCCGATCGGGAGCTCACGCTGCGCGGGGCCGGGTCCGACGACTGGACGCGCAAGCACTGGCAGGATGCGGTGCGCGCGGCGTTCGCGAGTGCCGGCGCCGAGGACGCCTGCGACCGTGTGAAGGACACCGACTACACCCGGGCCGACATCACCCAGGCGAAGGACCTGGAGGCGCTCCTCGAGCCGATCACCGGCCCCCTGGTGATCTACTTCGCCGTGCCGCCGGCCGTGACGGTCGCCGCGTGCGAGGCGCTCGGGCAGGTGACGCTCCCCGAGGACACCATGCTCGCGCTCGAGAAGCCCTTCGGCGGTGACGAGGCGAGCGCTGCGAGCCTCAACCGGACGCTCCTCGGGCTCGTGCCCGAGGACCACGTCTTCCGTGTCGACCACTTCCTCGGTCGGGCGACCACCCTGAACGTGCTCGGAGTGCGGTTCGCGAACCGGGTCGTCGAGCCCCTGTGGTCGGCCGATCACATCCGGAGCGTGCTGGTGCGCTTCGACGAATCCCTCGCGCTGGAGAACCGCGCGCGGTACTACGACCACGCGGGCGCGATGATCGACATGCTGCAGAGCCACCTCCTGCAGGTGCTCGCCATCCTCACGATGGAGCCGCCGGCCACTCTCGGCCACCGTGACCTGCGGGATGCGAAGACCGCCGCACTGCGGGCGACCCGCATCTGGGAGGACAACCCGGTGCACTTCTCCCGCCGCGGCCGCTACACCGCAGGGACGATCGGCGACCGCAGCATCCCGTCCTACGTCGACGAGCCGGGAGTCGATCCGTCGCGGGAGACCGAGACGCTCGCCGAGATCACGTGCGAGGTTCGCACATCCCGGTGGGCGGATGTGCCGTTCACGCTGCGATCCGGCAAGGCGATCGTGCCGAACACCGCCGAGATCGTGGTCGTCTTCCGCGACGTGCGGCACCTGCCCGACGGGTTCGGCGGCACTCCGCCGGACGGCGGCGTCCTGCGCTTCTCGCTCGGCCCCGACGCGATGGCGCTGGAGCTCAACGTCAACGGCGGCGACGACCCGTTCCAGCTGCACCGCCGGACTCTTGGCGTCGATCTCGGCGCAGGTCGCTCGCGCGCGTACACCGAGGTGCTCAGCGAGCTGCTCGACGGGGACGTGACCCTGTCGGTCGGCGCCGGGGCGGCAGAGGAGTGCTGGCGGATCATCCAGCCGGTCCGCGATGCCTGGCGACGCGGCGACGTGCCGCTCGAGGACTACCCGGCGGGCTCGCGCGGCCCCGCCGACTGGCCGTCCTCCTGACGCCCGCCGCCTCTGCGGTCGTGCGGTCGTGCCAGGCTGGAGGCATCCATCCATCCGCTCTCGAAGGGAGCCCCCATGCAGCAGCGCCCGCTCGCTGACACCGGCCGCGAGGTCTCGGTCATCGGACTCGGCACGTGGCAGCTCGGCGCCGACTGGGGTGCCGTCAGCGAGGACGATGCGACGGCGGTGCTCGCCGCATCCGCCGATCGCGGCGTGACGCTCTTCGACACCGCCGATGTCTACGGCGACGGCCGCAGCGAGTCCCTGATCGGACGCTTCCTCGCCGCGCGTGGCGGCCACGGCATCACGGTCGCCACCAAGATGGGGCGACGGATGCCGCAGACCCCGCAGAACTACACGGCCGAGAACTTCCGCGCCTGGACAGACCGCTCCCGTGGCAACCTCGGCGTCGACACCCTCGACCTGGTGCAGCTGCACTGCCCGCCGACGGAGGTGATCGAGGACGACGCGACCTATGACGCGCTCGACGCCCTGGTCGCCGACGGGACCATCGCCGCCTACGGCGTGTCCGTCGAGACGTGCGCCCAGGCGCTCGCGGTCATCGCACGGCCGAACGTGACGAACGTGCAGATCATCTTCAACCCGTTCCGGCTGAAGCCGCTCGACGAGGTGCTGCCGGCAGCCGAGGCCGCCGGTGTCGCGATCTTCACGCGCGTGCCGCTCGCGTCGGGCCTGCTGTCGGGCAAGTACACGTCCGGCACGACGTTCGCGGCCGACGATCACCGCTCGTACAACCGCCACGGCGAGGCGTTCGATCGTGGCGAGACGTTCTCCGGCGTCGACTACGAGGTCGGCCTGAGGGCCGCCCATCAGCTCGCGGACGCCCTTCCGGACGGGGTGTCCCTGCCTGCGGCGACGCTCGCCTGGATCGCCTCGCAGCCGGGTGTCACCGCCGCCATCCCCGGCGCGCGGTCGGTCGCCCAGGCCACGTCGAACGCGGATGCCGCGACCCTGCTCGACCGCGGTTTCGACGTCGTCGCGTTCGACGCCGTCGTGCGCGACGTCTACGACGAGCTGCTGCGCGAGGCGATCCACCCGCTCTGGTGAGCGCGATCAAGTCACTGCCGCGTGCATCCGCGCCGGGTTTCGCGACGTCTTCCGCGTGAATCGCGCGAATGGGACGATGGACCATGGCGACCGATGCTGCAGACGCCCCGGACGGCCCGGCTCCGGCCGACACCGCGATGGGTGCGGCGGGGGATGCGGGGCGCACCGATGCCGCCCTCGCGCGCAGGCTGCAGATCCTCGCCACCGAGCACTGGGGTCTCCTCGCGGCGCGCAGCACCGCGCAGAGCGAGGTGCTCACCCGCATCACGATCTACCTGACGCTCGTCTCCGCCGGCCTCGTGACGATCGGTCTCCTCGGGCAGGCGACCCATTTCGCGTCGTGGTTCCCCGTGGCCGCACTCGGCATCCTGGGCTTCCTCTCGGTCGTCGGCATCCTGACGCTCATGCGCGTGCTGACGGTCTCGGAGGAGGACTTCATGTACGTCACGGCGATGAACCGGATCCGCGCCGGGTACGCCCGCGTCGACCCGTCCGCGGCCGAGTACTTCCTCGCCTCGACCCACGACGACGAGCTCGGCATGCGGATCACCTACTCGTTCTTCCGCAACCGCGGCGGTCTGGAGCAGGTGCTCGGCTCGACGGTGATGCTCAGCATCCTGGTCAACGCGACGGTGGCGGGCATGTTCTTCGGCGGGCTCTGCGCGGCGCTCGGGATGCCGGTCGCCGGCGCCGTGGTCGTCGGGGTGGTGGTGGGGCTGTGCGTCGTCGGCGCGGGTGTCGGGTACGCCGGATTCTGGTTCCTCTCGGCGTGGCGGCGCTACACGCCGCTCAGTCCGAGCGACGGCCCGCCGGCGTACTGGCGGGTGCGGCGCCCGCGCTGACGGCGCGCGCATCCGCCCATTCATAGCTTTCGGGGCGAGAATGGAGGGATGACCCTCGAGGATGCTGCGGCGCCCCGTGTCCGCGCGTCCGGACCGGGGATGCGCCGAGATGCCGGCGTGGCGATCCGCGGCGCGGAGCTGCCGGCGCGCACGGCCGGCGGCGTGCCGCCGCGCGAGGACGCCGTGCTGGCCCTGATGCGAGCGGTGCGCTCGTTCGGCGACGCGCACGATCGGATGAGCGGCGCCATGAAGCGCGACATGGACATGAATGTCACCGACCTCGCCGCTCTCCGGTTCCTGATCATGCGCGCGGACAAGGGGTCAGTCGTCACGCCGGCCGAGATCGCGCGACACCTGCGCATCTCGACCGCCTCGACGACGAAGCTGCTGGATCGGCTCGCTGCGGCCGGCCATGTCGAACGGTGCCCGCATCCCTCCGACCGCCGCGCCCTGATGGTCCAGCTCACCGATCACGCGAAGTCCGAGTTCTTCCGCCTGTTCGGTGCGCGCCTGGGCGCCATGCGCGCCGCCTTCGAGGAGTTCACCGACGAAGAGCTGCGCCTGGCGGCCCGCGTGCTCGAGGTCACATCCAGCGCGATCGACAGCGACTGAACCCTCTCTCGTTGATCAGGGCCGCTCCCACGGCCGCGCGTCGAGGGTGTCAGGGTGCGGCGACCAGATCCGCGCGCTCCTCGGCACCTCCCGTCGCGTCCTCATCGCGCCGGGCGAGTCGTGAGGGCCACCAGATCGCCCGCCCGATGTCGTAGGTGACGGCGGGCACGAGCAGCGAGCGCACGATGAACGTGTCGAGCAGGACGCCGAACGCGACGATGAACGCGATCTGCACGAGGAACAGGATGGGGATCACCCCCAGAGCGGCGAAGGTCGCGGCCAGCACGATGCCCGCGGAGGTGATGACCCCTCCCGTGATGACGAGACCGCGCAGGATGCCCTCGCGTGTGCCGTGGCGGACGGACTCCTCCCGCACGCGCGTCATGAGGAAGATATTGTAGTCCACGCCGAGCGCGACGAGGAAGACGAACGCGAACAGCGGCACGGCGGGATCGGCTCCGGGGAAGTGGAAGATCCCGTTGAAGACGAGCGCCGACACCCCGAGCGCGCTCGCGAACGACAGCACGGTCGTGGCGATGAGGATCACGGGTGCGACGATCGCGCGCAGCAGCAGCATCAGGATGATCAGGATGACGGCCAGCACCACGGGGATGATGAGCGTCCGGTCGCGGATGGATGCCGCGTTCGTGTCGACGGCGGTGGCCGTGACGCCACCCACCTGCGCCCCCAGCGGGTCGAGGTCTGCACGAAGGCGGTGCACCGTGTCGGCCGCCGCCGTCGAGTCGGCGGCGTCGGTCAGCGTTCCCTGCAGCAGGACCTTCCCGTCCACCACGGTCGGCGCCGGCGTCGGCTGTCCGGGCGGCCCGACCGCCGTGAGTCCGTCATGGGTGACCGTCGCGCTGCCGCTCGGGCTGTCCTTCGAGACGACGCTGACGCCCTTGACTCCGGAGTCGTCGAGCAGCACGTCGGCCGCGTCCTGCAGCTTCTGCTCGTCGACGAGGACGTAGACGGGGCTTCCGGAACCTGCGGGGAAGTGATCGCCGAGCACCGCCTGGCCGTCGCGGGCATCGGAGTGGCCGAGGATGAGGTCGGACTGCGCCACCCCCTGCGCGTGCAGCTGGGTGACCCCCAGCGCCGCGGCGCCGAGAAGGATCGTGACGACCACCCACGTGAGGCGCGGACCGCGCTGGATGAGGCGGGCGACCCGCGGCCACGGACCGCGCCGGGTGAGGACGTCCTCCGCCGCGGATTGCGGATCGTACGCGGGCCGGCGGGGCCAGAAGACGGCCCGGCCGAACACGAAGAGGAAGGCGGGCAGCAGCGTGAGCGCTGCGAGCATGGCGAACACGATGCCGATCGCCGCGACCGGCCCGAGCGTGCTGTTGGACTTCAAGTCGCTGAGCAGCAGGCACAGGAGGCCGGCGATGACGGTGCCGCCGGATGCGAGGATCGGCTCGAACGATCCGCGCCACGCCTTGAGCACGGCCGCGCCCTTGTCATGGGTGGACCGCAGCTCCTCGCGGAACCGCGAGACGAGCAGCAGCGAGTAGTCCGTCGCCGCGCCGATCACGAGGATGAACAGGATGCCCTGGGTCTGGCCGCTGAGCAGCAGCACGCCGCCCTTGGCGAGCCACCACACCGCGAGCAGGGCCACGCAGAGGGCGAACATGCTCGTGAGGAGCACCACGACAGGCAGCAGCAGCGAGCGGTACACCGCGACGAGGATGATGAAGACGGCCAGGAGCGCGGCTCCCAGCAGCACGCCGTCGATGCCGGAGAACGCGCCGACGAGATCGGAGGTGAAGCCGGCGGGCCCCGTGATGTGCACCTGGATGCCGTCCGCCGCCTGGTCGCGCAGCTGCTGCGAGATGCTCGCGACCACTGTCGCGATCTCGGCTTTCGCGTCGATCGGGATGAAGGCCTCGGCGGCGCGCCCGTCGTCCGAGACGATGACGGGGGAGACGTCTCCGTTGATGCCGGGTGTGTCCTTGGCGGAGTCGAGGGCGTCCTGGATGGCGGTCTTCTGGGCGGCGTCGATCGTGCCGTCGGAGCTGAAGACCACGACCGCGGGCAGCGAGTCGGAGCCGAGGAAGTCGCCGAGGCTCTTCTGCACGACCGTCGCGTCGGCGGAGGTCGGCAGGTACGAGGTCTGCTCGTTCGAGGACACCTCGTCGACCCGGCCGAAGAGCGGACCGCCGAGGCCGGCGGCGATGAACCAGGCGATGATGAGCGCGGCCGGGATCAGGATGCGGAGCACCCGATGCGGGCGTCGGCGAGCAGTGGTCTGTTCAGCAGCGGCGGGGGCGGTCATCCTGTGTTCCCTCTGTCGTCGATATTGCTAGATAAGCTAGCGATCTAGACGATAGCACCTGCGAACCGCCGAGATCGCCATCGGCGCGGCTTCCGTCGTTCCGCGGGCATATGCTGAACCACGTATGAGCACTCTCAGCGTGGTCATCCCGTCGTACAACGACGCGGAGATGCTCCGCGAATGCCTCCGTGCACTCGCGGCCCAGACACGTCGCGCAGACGAGTTGATCGTCGTCGACAACGGGTCCACAGACGACACGGCAGAGGTGGCGCGCGCCGCTGGGGCCCGGGTGATCGTCGAGCCGGTCAGGGGAGTGCTGCACGCGACGGCCGCGGGCTTCGACGCCGCGAGCGGCGACATCATCGGGCGGCTCGATGCGGACTCCCGCCCGCACCCCGACTGGGTCGCGCGCGTGATGGCGGATTTCCGGGAGGATCCGACTCTGGATGCCGTCACCGGTGGCGGCGTCTTCTACGGCGGCCGGGCGTTCTGGCGCTTCGTGGGGCGGTGGGGCTACCTCGGCGGCTACATCGTCTCGATGCGCCTGGTGCTCGGGCGCACGCCCCTGTTCGGCTCGAACTTCGCGCTGCGTCGGGAGATCTGGCACGACGTGCGGGGGCGCATCCATCTCGACGATCCCCGCACGCACGACGACCTCGACATCACGTGCGTGCTCGACCCCGATGCGAGCGTGGACTACGACCCCGGACTCCTGATGCCCGTGTCGGCGAGGCCGTTCGACACGTGGACGGGATTCCAGCGCCGTGCCTCCTGGGCATTCCACGGGCTCGGCGTGAACCTGCGCGAAGTGCCGTGGCTCACCCGCCTGCGCCTGACCGCCGCAGGGCGCCGGCGGCGGCGCGCGCGCCGCGCGGCGTACGAGGTCAGCCTTCGATCAGTTCCCGCATCGCCCGAGTGACCTGATTCGGCGCGGTCTCGCATGGGCTGTGCCCGGTGGCGAGGACGACGAGCCGTGCGCTGAGGCGCTCTGCGTACGCGCGGTGCAGCTCGTTCGGGAACAGGTCGTTGGAGCCGGTCACCAGGAGCAGCGGGATGCCGGTCGCCCGCAGCGCCGCGTCCAGGTCGGGCGTGCGCTTCATGAGCGCGATCATGTCCCCGACGCTGCTGCGGCGGGTGTACTCGAACCGCGCCGTGACGAACTCGGCGCGATCCACGGGCGCCCGGTGCACGTTGTGGCGCAGCGCGACGATGAAGGCCGGGCCGAGCGCGCGCCCGGGGATGAAGGGGCTGAACGGCCCGAGCCACTTGAAGCCGCGCAACGACTGGCCGCTCAGGGGAGGCGCCGACAGGAGCGTCAGGCTCGCGAACAGGTCCGGGTGTGCGATGGCGAGGACGGATGCCACGGTCCCGGCGAAGGAATAGCCCAGCACATGCGCGGGCGTCCTGCCCGCCTCCAGCACGGCCTGCAGGTCGTCGACGAACAGCTCGAGGCTGTATCGGTCGCTCGGCGGATCGAGGTTCTCGGGACCGGCCGCGTACGACTCGTACTGTCCGGACATGTCGAACGACTCGACGCGGTAGCCGCCGCCGGCGAGGAGCGGCATCATCAGGACGAAGTCCTCCTTCGACCCGGTCATCCCCGGCACCAGGAGGATGCGGGTGCCGTCGGCCGGGCCCATCGACACCATGGCGAGCGGGCCGCTGGGCGCGGGGAACATCGAGCGCTCGGCCTCCGGCGGCCACAGGCTCCAGTCGATCGGGCCGAGCGCGTCATCCAGGCGGGCGGCCTCGCCCATCGAGCCGGCGTTCATGCGGGCACCGAGACTGCGTCGGGAATCCGCATCCCGCGCGCCGCCGGTCGATGGGTCATGGCCAGACTCTAGTGGGCTGGTGAGAGCGTGAGGGGCAGCGGACACGGTGTCCCGTGTGGTGCGGATCGGGCGCCGAGCTCGTGTAACGACAGGTCACGCGAACCGGTGAATCGCCTGCGTGCTGTGCGCCGTGGGGGTGGCCCCCACTAGCGTGAGGATAGTGATCGAGTTCCGCACGGTGACGAAGCGCTTTCCCGACGGCACGCTGGCGGTGACGGACCTCGACCTGGTCATCCCGCCGCGCCAGGTCACGGTGTTCGTCGGCTCCTCGGGCAGCGGCAAGACGACGATCCTGCGGATGATCAACCGCATGGTCGATCCGACGAGCGGGTCGGTCCTGATCGACGACGTCGACATTGCCACGCGCGAACCGGTGGCCCTGCGCCGCTCGATCGGCTACGTCATGCAGAACTCCGGCCTGCTGCCGCACCGCACCGTCA
Organism: Microbacterium sp. sgz311019; assembly: GCF_056135325.1. Lineage (NCBI taxonomy): Bacteria > Bacillati > Actinomycetota > Actinomycetes > Micrococcales > Microbacteriaceae > Microbacterium > Microbacterium sp. sgz311019. The sequence goes on from NZ_JBWAXO010000013.1 coordinate 35,938, forward strand.
TCGACAACATCGCGACCGTGCCGCTGCTCGACGGGGTCAAGCGCAAGGAGGCGCACAAGCGCGCCTATGAGCTGATGGATGTCGTGGGTCTGGAGCGCTCCCTCGCGACCCGCTACCCGGCCCAGCTGTCCGGCGGCCAGCAGCAGCGCGTGGGCGTCGCGCGCGGGCTCGCCGCCGATCCGAACATCCTGCTCATGGACGAGCCCTTCGGCGCGGTCGACCCGCTCGTCCGTGCCGAGCTGCAGGTCGAGCTGCAGCGTCTGCAGCGCGAGCTGGACAAGACCGTCGTGTTCGTCACGCACGACATCGACGAGGCGTTCCTGATCGGCGACCAGGTGGTGCTCTTCAAGCCGGGCGGCATCATCGCGCAGGCCGGCTCGCCCGCCGATCTGCTGGAGCATCCCGCCGACGACTTCGTCACCAGCTTCATCGACGCCGGGCGCCCCAGGAGCATCCTGCGATGAACTGGTTCGCCGAGAACTGGCAGCAGCTGCTCGCCTACACGGCTGCGCATGTGGGACTGAGCATCCCGCCGATCATCGTCGGATTCGTGCTGTCGCTGCCGCTCGGGTGGCTGGCCAACCGCTACGCGGCCTCCCGGGGGGTGCTGCTCAGCGGCGCCGGCATCCTGTATGCGATCCCGTCGCTGCCGCTGTTCGTCCTGCTGCCGTCGATCATCGGCACGAAGATCCTCGATCCCATGAACGTCGAGGTCGCGCTGTCGCTGTACGCGCTGGCGCTGATGCTGCGCACGACCGCCGACGGCCTGGCCGCGGTCGACGGCGACGTCAAGCTGTCCGCGACCGCCGTGGGCTACGGCGCGTGGCGGCGGTTCTTCGGGGTCGAGCTGCCGCTCGCCGGGCCCGTGCTGCTCGCGGGCCTGCGCGTCGTGTCGGTGAGCACGGTGTCGCTCGTGACCATCGGCTCGGTCATCGGGGTCAACAGCCTGGGCTTCTACTTCCTCGACGGCTACCAGCGCGACTTCCCGCTCGAGGTCTGGGTCGGGATCGTCGGCACGCTCATCATCGCGCTCGTCTTCGACGGCGTGCTGACGCTCGGAGGTCGAGTCCTCATGCCGTGGACGAACGGCCGCGCCGCCCGGCGCGCCATGCGCAAGGTCAGCATGGAGGCGGTGAACGCGTGAATCCGTACACCGGCGCCATCGCCTGGCTGCTCGACCCCGTGAACTGGACGGGCGCCGGCAGCATCCCGCAGCGGCTCACCGAGCACATCGTCTACTGCGTGATCACGCTCATCATCGCGATGATCATCGCCGTCCCCGCAGGGCTCTACATCGGGCACACCGGACGCGGGCGCGCCATCGTGGTGCCGTTCACCGGCGCGCTGCGCGCGCTGCCGACGCTGGGTCTCGTGATCCTGCTCGCGCTGTGGCTCGGGCTCGGGCTGGTCCCACCGCTGATCGCCCTCGTCATCCTGGCGATCCCACCGATCCTCGCCGGGGCCTACGCGGGCGTCGAATCGGTCGACCCGGCGACGAAGGACGCGGCCACGGCCACCGGGTTCACGGCGTGGGGAGTGCTGACGCGCGTCGAGGTGCCGCTCGCACTGCCGCTCATCGTGGGCGGCATCCGCTCGGGAACGCTCCAGGTGATCGCGACGTGGACCGTCGCCGCCTACCTGCCGCTCGGCGGCCTCGGCAGATTTCTCTACGACGGACTGCCCGTGCGGAATTATGCGGAGATGCTCGGCGGTTCCATTCTTGTGATCCTGCTTGCACTCGTCGTCGACGGGCTGTTCGCCCTGACGCAGCGGCTCGTGACGCCGAAGGGCGTCATCGCCGGGCGGGTACGTGATGTCCGCACCCCGACCAGATCGACCCAACGAAAGGAACCAACATGGTTCGCACCAGAGGCCTGATGGCCGCCGCGGGGATGCTCGCGCTCGCCTCGCTGTCGCTTGCCGCGTGCTCCTCCGGAAACCCGCTCGACACCAGCTCCTCGGCCGCCGGAGGATCGTCCTCCAGCTCGTCGGTCGTTGTCGGCTCCGCCGCCTTCCCTGAGAACGAGATCCTCGCCTACGTCTACGCGGATGCCCTGAACCAGAACGGCATCAAGGCGACCGTGAAGCCGAACATCGGCCAGCGCGACGCGTACATCGCGGCGCTCAAGGACGGCTCGATCGACATGGTCCCCGAGTACTCCGGCAACCTGCTGCAGTACTTCGACGCCAAGGCCACGGCGCAGTCGAGTGACGACGTGTACGCCGCGCTGCAGAAGGCCGTGCCCTCGGGCTACGAGGTGCTCGCGAAGGCGGAGGCGCAGGATGCCGACTCCTACAACGTGACGAAGGCCTTCAGCGACCAGTACGGCGTGAAGAGCCTCGACGACCTCAAGAAGGTCACGATCCCGTTGAAGGTCGCGGCCAACCCCGAGTTCCAGACGCGTCCGTACGGCATCCCCGGGCTGAAGTCGGAGTACGGCGTCACCGCGACGCTCGTCCCGATCAGCGACGGCGGCGGCCCGAACACGGTCAAGGCGCTCACCGGGGGCGATGTGCAGCTGGCCGACATCTACTCGACGACGCCGTCCATCAAGTCCGAGAACCTCGTGACGCTGAGTGACCCGAAGAACATGATCCTGGCGCAGAACGTCGTGCCGCTCATCTCGAACAAGGCTGCCAGCGACAAGGTCAAGGCCGTGCTCGAGAAGGTTCAGGCCGCGCTCACGACCGACGACCTCATCCAGATGAACACGAAGAGCTCGGTCGACAAGCAGTCCGCCGACCAGATCGCCAAGGAATGGCTCAAGTCGAAGAGCCTCTTCTAGTCGCCACGCGCAGAGGCCCTGACGGGCTCAGGGCCTCTGCGCGCCGCGCACCGCGTAGCGGTGCATCGTGACGCCCTGATCGAACGACTGCTGCTCGAGCAGGTCGAGCTGCACCGGCTCCATGCGCTCGCCGGACGCGGGCGGGTCGAAGAGCGGACGCCCCTCTCCGAGCACGACGGGATGCGTGAACAGCAGCAGCTCGTCGAGAAGCCCCGCGCGCAGCAGCGCCGTCGCGAGCGTGGCCCCGCCGACGCCGATGTCGCCATCCTGCTCGGCGCGCAGCATCCCGAGCTGCTCCACCACGGTGTCGGTCGATCCCTCGCCGCCGCCGAGGACACGCGTGTTGTGATCTGCGGTCGTGCGTGTGCGCGACACCAGCACCTTCGACGCGTTCGTCCAGATCGCGCCGTACTCGCGCAGGAAATCGGGAAGAGACGCATCCTGGCTCGCGGCCGGCCAGTACGCCTCCATGATCTCGTAGATCTTGCGGCCCTCGATCATCATCGACATCCGCGCGGCGCGCTCGTTGAACTCGCGATGCAGCTTCTCGTCGATGCGCATCCAGTTTCCGCCGCCGTTCTCGTCGGCGACGCGCTCGATCTTCAGGTCGAGCGAGACGTTCATCCAGTACACGAATCGTGCGGTCATCGGCGACCTCTCTCGTTGCGGCTGTTCCTCCGACCCTAGGGCGGGCGGCCGACATGCGGAACGCAGGGGATGCGGGTCGCGATCGGCGAGACTGTGGAGATGACGACCGGAGCCCGCAGACTGACCGCCGTCGCGGCGCTGGTCGTCGTGATCGTCGCGGGGCTCACGGTGCACGGCCTGTCCGGGTCGGCCGCGGTGGACATCGCCGGGGATGCCCTGTATGCGGTCGCCGCCTACGCGTTCGTCGTGGCGATCGCACCCCGGCTTCCAGTGGTGGCCGTCGGGGGCATCGCCCTGGCATGGTGCGTGGCCGTCGAGCTGCTGCAGCTGACCGTCATCCCGCTCGCCGTCGCCGATGCCTTCCCGCCCGCGCGGCTCGTGCTCGGCAGCGGGTTCGACCCGCGCGACCTCGTCGTGTACGCGCTCGCTGCCCTCACCGCCGCGGGAGTGGATGTCCTCGTCCGTCGAGTCGCAGCCTCCCCGCGCCGCACGGCCGGATGACCGAGGCCTCACCCGTCACGTTCCTCGGAGCGAGCCGCTGCTCCTGACAGTCGCACTGCCCGCTCGCCGGTCACGCTCGCCGGCGCGGTGACCCGCTCAGCCGCGCCGCGCGATGGCCACGAGTCGGGCAGCGGCCTCGCTCAGCCCTGCACCTGGCCGGCGGATCGCCCGCAGCGGCCGGGTGAGGTCGAGGCCGGCGATCGGCACCTCGATGAGCTCGCCGCGGGCGATGCAGGGCGCGACGGCGAGTTCGCTGAGCACGGCGGGACCGGCGCCGGCCATGACGCTGACCCGCACGGCGGCGTTGCTGTCGAGCTCGAGCGTGGGCCTCGCGGCGAGGGCGCCGGCCGACCGCAGCGCGGTGTCGAGGGTCGCGCGGGTCCCCGACCCGCTCTCGCGCACGACCAGCGCCGTCTCGGCGAGCTCGGACACCGACACCGATGTCCGGCGCGTCCACGCGTGCCCGGGCGGCACGACGACGACGAGCCGGTCGCGCGCGACGACGGTGCTGACGAGTCCTCCCGGCGCATCCGGAGCCTCGACGAATCCGATCTCGCACGCCCGTGTGCGGACGAGTTCCGCGGCATCGGCGGAGTTGACGACGTGCAGCCGGACGCTCGTGCGGGGGAGTGCGCGCCGCAGCGCCCCGAGCCAGGCAGGTGCGAGGTACTCCGCGACGGTGAGGCTCGCCGCGACTTCGAGCGCCGCATCCCGCTCCTCCCGCAGCGCGCCCGCGGCATCGAGCATCTCGCGCGTGTCGTCGAGCACCCGCCGTGCTCCCTCGGCGATCGCGGCTCCGGCAGGCGTGAGGCGGGAGCCGGTCGGATGCCGGACCACGAGCTCGAGGGCGAGCTCGGTCTCGAGCCGTGCGAGGGTGCGCGTCGCGTTCGGCTGGGCCATCCCGATGTGCCGTGCGGCCGCGCTGAGGCTCCCGCGCTCGGCGATCGCGACGAGCAGCTCGAGCGCCGAGAGATCGGGCCAGGTCATGCCGAAATGATATGCCTCCATGCGGTACCGGCGGCTACCAGGAGGCATGCGGCGCTCGCAGGCTGGATGCGTGGCATCAACGACCCTCCAGCGCACCCGCTCCATCGCTCCCGGCCTGGCGCTCGCGGGGGTGGCGGCCGCCGCATCCTTCGCCCTGGCGACCGTCGTGCACGGACTGAGCGCCCTGCTCGTCGCGATCGTGCTCGGCATCGCGTTCCGCAACCTCGTCCGGCTGCCGGCCAGTGTCGAAGCCGCTCTCGCCCCCGGACTCGGGGTCGCATCGCGCCGCGTTCTGCGGATCGGCATCGTCCTGCTCGGACTCCAGCTCGTCCTCGGCGACATCCTGCGGCTCGGGCCGGGGATGATCGTGGTCGTCGTCGCGATCGTGGCCGTCGGCATCCTGTCGTCCCTGCTGCTCGGGCGACTCCTCCGCATCTCGCCGACGCAGCGGCTGCTCATCGCGTGCGGGTTCTCGATCTGCGGAGCCGCGGCCGTGGCCGCCGTCGACGGCGTGATCGAGGTCGAGGACGATGAGGAGGTCGTCGTCGCCGTCGCCCTCGTCGTGCTCTTCGGGACGCTGATGATCCCGCTCATCCCGCTGGCCGGGCCGGCGCTCGGGCTCGGGCACCTGCAGACCGGCCTGTGGGCCGGCGGGTCGATCCACGAGGTCGCGCAGGTCGTCGCCGCGGGATCCGCGATCGGGGGAGCGGGCCTGGCCGCGGCGGTGGTCGTGAAGCTCGCGCGGGTGCTCATGCTCGCGCCGGTGCTCGCGGTGATCTCCCTGTCGCGTCGGCGGGCTCTGAAGCGGATGGATGCCGGCGGCAGGCGCCCGCCCCTCGTGCCGCTGTTCGTCGTCGGCTTCGTCGCGATGGTGCTGCTGCGCTCGACGGGAGTCGTGCCGGCATCCGTCGTCTCGGTCGCCGGCGGAGTGCAGACCGCGCTCCTGGCCGCGGCGATGTTCGCGCTCGGCGCGGGAGTGCGCGTCTCGATGTTCCGTCGTGTCGGCGTGAAGCCGTTCGTCCTGGCCGCGGGCTCGACGGCGGTCGTCGCATCCGTCGCCCTGGTCGGAGTCCTCCTCGCCGGCTCGTCGGAATGCGGTGTCTGCGGCGGCGGTTGAGCACGGTGTGACCGACGTCGAAGTGCTGCGCATGGCCGTGTTCACGGATCGCCCGGAGGGTGGCAACCCGGCGGGGGTGGTGCTGGATGCCGGGGCCCTCAGCGAGGCCGAGATGCTCGCGATCGCGGCCGACGTCGACTACTCCGAGACGGCCTTCGTCACCGATCGGGCCGCGGACGGCGCGGTCGCGCTGCGGTTCTTCTCGCCGTACGCGGAGGTTCCGTTCTGCGGTCACGCGATCCTCGGCACCGCGGTCGCCCTGGCGGCGCGCGAGGCGGGCCAGGAGTCGTACACCTTCTCGACGCAGGCCGGCGTCATCCGGATCCGCACGCGTCGGACGGAGGGCGGCCTCGTCGAAGCGTCCTTCACGAGCGTCGACCCGGTCGTGAGCGAGCTCGATCCAGACGTGCTCGACCGCCTGCTGGCCCTGCTCACGCTCGACGGGCGCACCGTCGAGCGCGCCGATCTCGCCGAGCAGTATCCGCCGCGCCTCTCGAACGCGGGGAACCCGCATCCGATCGTCGTGTTCTCCGACCGGGATGTCTTCGATCGCCTGGCGTTCGACCCGGAGGCGATGCGAGCCCTCATGGACGAGCAGCGGTGGACCGGGACGGTGACCCTGCTCCTCCCGACGCAAGACGGGTTCGTCGCCCGCAACCCGTTCCCTGTCGGACGGATCACCGAGGATCCCGCGACCGGATCGGCGGCGGCATCCACCGGTGCCTATCTGCGTGAGCTGGGCGACCGGGAGCTTCCCGCACGCATCACCATCCGCCAGGGCGAGCACGTCGGGCGGCCCGGCGTGCTCACGGTCGACATCCCGCGCGAGGGCGGCATCACCGTGAGCGGCACGGCGGTGGAGTTGCCTCCGATCATCTAGCGCCGCGCGTCGCCACACCGTCGCGCGGAGAGCTCCGCGCTCGCGTCCCGGCGCGGATGACCCAGCGCGCGGAAGGCTCCCTGACGGTCACCGTCAGTCCTCCATCAGCTCCTCCGAGCGGATGATGACGTCGAGCGCGGCTTCCTGCGCAGCATCCACGTCGCGGTCGCGAATTGCGTGGAAGAGGGCCTCGTGGCGGTCGGCGCTCGTGGACGCGATCGACATGGAGCCGTGCGAGTTCCGCGAAACGGCGCTGTGGAGGGATGCGTCGAAGCTCGCGTAGATCCCCGCGAGCAGCAGGTTGTGGGATGCCGCGACCACGCCGAGATGGAATGCGACGTCGTGATCGGTGAACGCGTCGGCGTCGCCGCCCCGAGCCGCATCATCCCGGGCGCGGAGCTCCGCCTCGAGGTGGGCGAGATCATCGGCGGTGCGGTTGACCGCGGCCTCGCGCGCCGCGAGCGCATCGAGGGCGCGCCGCACTCGCATGACCTCATGCGCATCGGCCGTGTGGAGGGTGCGGCGCAGTGCCACCTCGGTCGGGTCGTCGGCGACGACATACGTCCCGTCCCCCTGCCGAGTCTCGAGGAGCCCGAGCTGCACGAGCGCCCGCACACCCTCGCGCACGGACGGGCGACTGACACCGAGCCGGGCGACGAGTTCCGCCTCGGTGGGGATGCGGCTGCCGACCTCCCACGCGCCGGAGGTGATCTCGGACTGGAGGCTGTCGACGACGGTGTCGACGAGCGATCGGCGCTGGATCGGTTGCACGATTCCCATCCTCCTCCATGTGGAGAGAGTGGCACCCCGGCGTCCGCCGGGTCGCACCCCCTCGCTAGCATGACCGAATGGCTGACAGGGAACCGTTCGTCGTCGTGGATGTCGTCGCCTGGCGGAGCTGGCTCGATGCCAACGAAGGCATCTCCGAGGGGGTATGGCTCGTCCTGGCGAAGAAGGGGACGACGTCGCCGACCTCGCTCACCTACGCGCAGGCGCTCGACGAGGCTCTGTGCAGCGGCTGGATCGACGGCCAGAAGGCGAGCCTCGACGCGACCACATTTCTTCAGCGATTCACTCCGCGCCGTTCGGCCTCGCTGTGGTCGGCGCGAAACGTCGGCCTCGTCGAGCGCCTGACCGTCGAGGGGAGGATGCGTCCGCGCGGGCAGAGCGAGATCGACCGTGCGAAGAGCGACGGACGCTGGGAGCGCGCCTACGCCGGCGGCGCGACGGCACAGGTTCCCGACGACCTCGCCGCCGCACTGGCGGCCGAGCCCGCCGCGGCGGACCTGTTCGTGCGGCTCGACGCCACGAATCGCTACTCCGTCCTGCATCGCGTGACGACGGCGGCGACGCCCACCACGCGCACCAACCGCATCGAGCGCCTGGTGGCCATGCTCGCGCGCGGCGAGACGCCGCATCCGCGACCCTGACGTGCGGAGGCGATTCGCGAAGATCTTCGAAGCTCGGGCTTGCATGAGTCGAACATAAGACCTAATCTGGACATATGTCAACCCGTGGTGGCTCCGCTTTCCCCGAAGATTTCTTCGACGAAGATCGGGATCGATTCATCGATCCGCGCGACATGTCGGTGAGCGATCTCCTCATGGCGGCGACGCCGCGCCCGCCCATGGAGGTCATGCTGGATGGCCTGTTGAACGACGTCGCAGACCAACTCGACGTGAACCGCCTCGCCGCGCTGCGAGCGCTGCACATCCTCGAGGCGATAGAGGTCGCACGTGCGCATCCGTATGTGTACACGGTCGCGACCGGCGCGCACGCCGCGGACTACGCCGAGAGCGCAGTGCTGCTCGACCTGTCACTACGTCTCGCCCAGTCCGAGACGGCGCTTCGGGATGCGGTGCGCATCTGCCGCGACGCGCGAGAGCACCTGCCATCGCTGTGGCGCCGCGCGGAGGAGGGATTCATCGCGCTGGGGCTGGTCGACGCCGCACTGATGGGTGCGTATCGGCTCCAACCCGGAGGGCCCACGGGAGATGCCGGACGGGGTGCCGCGTCAGCAGCCCATGCGGCCCAGTCCGTCGACGAACTCGATGCGAAGACGAGCGAGTGGGCTCCGGCGGTGACGCCGGGTTCGTTCCGCAGCCGGCTGAGTCGTCTGCTCGGACGGCTCGATGCCCGCTCACCGGAGGCGCGGCACGCCCACGCCATGGAAGATCGCGCCATGATCCGCCGCTCGCTACCCGACGGCATGGCTGAACTGAGTCTGACCGCGAGCGCCGAGAGCATCGCCGCTGTGTGGGGCCGCCTCACGTCGACGGCGAAGCATCAGGCGAAGAACCGGGAAGAGAGGCGGGCCCGCGATCAGATCCGCGCCGACCTTGCCGTCGCCTGGCTCCGCGGCACCGGGACGTCCACTGCGGTGAAGACGAAGGTCTATGTGACCGTGCCGGTCGGCGTCCTCGCCGGGCTGACGGTGGATGAGCACGGTCGATGCACCGCGTGCGGCGGCACGGGGCATCCGGAGTCCGCCCGGATCGTCGGCGGCGACGACATCGACCGCCCGCCTTGCGGCGACGCAGCTGTTCATGGAGGCGACAGCCTTCCGGCGTGTGATCGTCGACCCGGTCCGCTCGGTGGTCGTCGACATGGATCGCCGCACCTACCGCCCGACGCAGGCGCAGCGGGACTGGCTGATCCTCCAGCACGGGACGTGCGCCCGCGACGGATGCACCCGTCTCGCCCTGCGGTGCGACATCGACCATGATCACGAGTGGGCGCGCGGAGGCCTCACGAACCTGGACAACGAACGTCTGCTCTGCCCGCGCGACCATGCGATCAGGCACCGCACCCGATTCCGGTATCGCACGCGCCCCAATCGCTCCGTCGAAGTGATCACGCCGACCGGTCACAGGACCCACGAGCCGCCACCCTTCTGATCGCCCCGGCGACGCGTCAGCCGGCGCGGCGCGGGGTGCTCCTCACACACGCACCTCGATCGACCCTGCACTCCGTTCGAGGATTCATCGGCGAGACTGGATGCATCATGCCTGCGCCGATGCTCATCCCGATCGACAACGACCCGCGCGACTACGCCTGGGGCCAGCCCGGAGGGATCTCGCGACTCCTCGGCCGAGACGCCACTGACGCCGCAGAAGCCGAACTCTGGCTCGGCGCCCACCCCCTCTCGCCGAGCCGCATCGTCGAAGCCGAGGCCGCAACCGCAGCCGCAACCGCAGCCGCCGCCGAAACCGAAAACGGCCGCGCCAACCCGCGAGACCTCCACGCCTGGGAGACCGCATCGGGCATCCGACTCGCATTCCTGCTGAAGATCCTCGCGGCCGCGCATCCACTCTCGCTGCAAGCGCATCCCACCCCCGAGCAGGCAGCGGAGGGCTTCGAGCGCGAAGAGGCCGCCGGCATCCCGCGCGACGCCGCTGTCCGCAACTACAAGGATCCCTTCGCGAAGCCCGAGGTCATCGTCGCTCTCGAGGACGGGTTCGAGGCGCTCTGCGGGTTCCGTCCGGTCGATGAGGTCCTCTCGCTGATCGATGCGCTCGAGCTCCGCGCGCCCGACCCCATCTTCGGCGCCTGGCGCGAGCGCGTCGAGCGGTCGATCGAGGAGGCGTTCGTCTGGCTCCTCTCCGGCGAGCCCGAGTCGAAGACGCTCGTCGATCTCCTCACCGACGTCTCCTCGACAGGCCCGCAACACGACCCCGCACCCCACAACCCCGCAGCCCACACGCCCGGAGCCCACGCCCGCGACCTCGCACTCCTCGATCGCCTCGTCGCGGAGTACCCGGGCGATCCCGGTATCCCCGTCGCGCTCATGCTCAACCATGCGACGCTCGCCGCCGGCGAGGCGCTGTGGCTGCCGGCGGGCAACATCCACGCCTACCTGCTCGGCCTCGGCGTCGAGATCATGGGCCCGAGCGACAATGTGCTGCGCGGCGGCTTCACGCCCAAGCACATCGACGTCCCCGAGCTGCGCCGTGTGCTCGACTTCACCCCCGGCGGCGTCCCCCGCCTCGAGCCGGAACGCCTCGGCGACAACATCCTCGCCTACCGTCCGCCCGCCGGCTTCGAGCTGTATGCCGTCACCGGCGACGCGCGCGCCGACATCGAGGCGGCCGGCATCGCCATGGTCGTCGAGGGCGAGTTCGACCTCGCCACGGGTGACGAATGGATGCGGCTTCCCCGCGGCTCTTTCGCGCTCGTGGCCGACGCGGCATCCCTCACCATCACCGGCACCGGCCGGCTCTTCCTCGCCGCCGGTCGCTGAGCGGAAGGATCGGCCGAGGTGCACAGCACCTCGGCCGACCCGAACGACCACCGACTACGGAGCCGGGTACCTCACGACGAACCGCGGTTGCCCGATGTTCGAGGTGTCCGCCTGTCCGCCGACGCCGTTCACCACGTGCTGGATCGTCCCCGCTGACAGGTTGACGGTCATGATGTGGTTGAGCACGACCCCGGGCGCGTCCGGCACCGAGAACCCGTTCGCCGTCACGATGGACGGGTTGTTCTGGTTGAAGACGTACACGCCGCCGCCGTCGAGCTCGTGCGTGGTCACGCCTGCGCCGACCGCGTAGCCCGGGTATCCGAGCGTCCCGTCGGGCTGCGTCCAGTCCGCCTGTGTGGGCGGGTCGTACGGCAGCTCGTTCTGGAAGAAGATCACGCGGCCGCCGTTGCCGTTCCAGAGCACGTTGTACGTCTGGAAGTGCTCGACGAACAGACCTGTCGCGGTCACGTCCGTCCCGTTCACGATCACGCCCGTCGTCCCGGTGTTGGTGTTCCACCGGTCGGTGTCGCCGTTCACGCCGTTCGTGAATCCTTCGATGCCGTGGTCGGCGCGCCACACCCAGGTGTGATCGATCAGCACGTTGTCCGCATCCACCTTCAGCGCGGTCGTGGTCTTGCCGACGTGCGGCCCTCCGACGCGGAAGTACACATCGCTGAGCGTGATCGGGTTCGCGGCATCCATCGGCTTGCCCACATGGGGTCGCCCGACCTGGAGCAGGGTCGAAGACAGCGTCGCTCCCGCGTCGAAGGTCACACCGGCGACGATCGCGCCGTCGACGTCCGCGACCTGCAGCGGGGTCGCGCCGCCCACCGACGTGAGAGTCGCGTGCCCCATGCCGAGCACGACCGCGTTCGGGCGCTTCACCTGGATCGTCTTGTCGATGTCGTAGATGCCCGGTGTCAGCAGCAGGTTCTTCCCTTGCGCCAGGGCCGCGTTGATCGTCGAGACCGCATCGCCGGGCTTCGCGATGTAGAAGTCGGTGATGGGGATGCTGCGACCCGGCGTCACGCCGTTCGCCCACGACACTCCGGACGTGGACTGCTCCGCCGCCGGCACCCGCACATTCCAGCGACCCTGGTCGTCGACGTAGAGGTACGGCTTCTCGCGGCTGATCGGCGTCTTGTCGACGACCGTGTACGGGTTCGGCGACGGGAACGTCTCCGCCGGGGCACCCGTGACACCCGAGAACACCTGGTTCCACACGCCGTTCGACCACCCGCCGAGCACACTGTTGCGGGTGAGCCACTGCTGCTGCGATCCGCTGATCGTGAACGGCAGCTTCGAGTCGGCGATGAAGCCGCCGCTCGCATACTGCGGACCGGCGGTGCAGTAGTCCATCAGCGACACGTTCGCGCCGGAGATGTCGAGGCGCCGCATCGAGACCGCCTGCGAGACGGCCCAGAAGTTCGCGCTCGACCGGCATCCGTCCTGGCCGGCCTTGTCGATGTGCAGGGCGAGGTTCGACACCGTGCGCCAGAAGTTGTCGAGCGCGAGGCAGTTCGACGTGCCGCCGCCGCCGAGGCACCGGTTGTAGACCTCCATCGCGCCGGTCAGCGTGACGTCGTCGGGGTTCTGCCCGAGCCCGGCGACCTCGGTGTAGTAGCCGACCTCGAACTGCAGCGGATCGGCGGTGGTGCCGTACTGCCCGGGCAGGAAGTACACGGCCTTGCGCGCGCTGCCCATCTCGTCGTTGCGCTGCTGGTCAGCGATGGCGTGCAGCGTGTCACGCACCTCGGACGGGGGAGTGGCCGGTGAGAAGACGGTCACGTTGGGTCCGAAATCGGGATGCGTCGGGTCGACGCTCTGAGGCGGAGCCGCGGTTGCGGCGCCGGCGGACATCAGCGATGCCGCGACGAGGGCGGTGCCGGCGAGCGCTGCGGTCGCCCATCGGGCGATCCGGCGGCGGTGCTCGCGCGGCCGGCGGTGGGGGGTGGGGGTCATGCTTTTCCTCTCCGTCGAGGGATGGATGACTTACTGACAGGAAGGTAACCTATGGCGAAGTCCCTGTCGACACCTGTTACGTGGCGGAGCCGCCCGCAACACCCGGGGGTCGCACCCTCCGACTACGCTCCACCTCATGCTGATCGAGTTCGAGGGGGAAGTCTGGCGCTGGGATGCGCGCACCGACTCCTGGTTCTTCACGTCGCTGCCGCCCGAGCTGAGCGCCGACATCCGCGAGATCCCACGGCCGCAGCGCGGCTTCGGATCCGTGCGCGTGCGCGCCCGCATCGGCGGGTCGAGCTGGACGACCTCGATCTTTCCCGACTCGGGTCGCGAGGCGTATGTGCTGCCGCTGAAGAGGGCGGTGCGGGATGCCGAGTCCCTCGGCGAGGGTGACCTCGCGGTGGTGGCGCTCGAGGTACTCGACGCATAGTCATCGCACGACCGCCTTCGGCGGTGTGGTTGTTCGGAACCCTGAGGAGAACCTGAGCCGCGGCGCATTGACCGTCGGTCCTGTTCCGCCCAAGATCGATGAAGGGGGAACGCGGAGCACCTTTCAGGGGGGAAGCGACGACGCGCCCGGCCACCGTTCGGAGGATCGGCGGCCGGGCGTATCGCTTTCGTGGGGAACTGCTGTGCCTGCCCGTCCCTCGAAACTTTGGCAAATCTTGAGGCATTCGGCATTGACGTCGGCCCTCTCCCTCCGGAGAATCAGAGGTGGGACTTGAATCACGGCTGGGGCTACGAGCATCTCCCACTCTGGGGAATTGACGCATCTGCTCTCGATACGCAGTGCGGGATGCGTCTACTCGCTGATCATGGCGACCTCGCTTTGCGAGAATCCGTCACGGCAGCGTTAGCGGACATCGTCGCGATCAGCGGGTTCCCGGACCGGAACGGCGGACTACCGCACGCCGCAGCCGACGACCCGGTAGATCGCCGAATCGCCTGCACGATACGCGAGTTCCACGTTCGGCGATGAGGCCAGGTTCTGCACGCCGGAGGCTCCGATCTCGTGGATTGACGCGATCCGATCGCTATCGCCTCGACTGCATTCCATGGCCGGCCGCCCTCATGGTCGGCATCCGAATGTCGGCGACTTTTCGGCTGATCGGCGGGCATATCGCCAGCAGCAGACGGAAGAGAACCCTGAGGAAAAGCTGAGCCGTTTTGCATTGACTATGTGTCTTGCGCACCCCCAGAATTCGAATTGGAGATGCGGCGAACCGCCTTGGTGAGGCTGCAGATCTCGTCTTGGGGGCGACCGGCAAAAACCCGACTGTCGGTCACGGTAGATCGGTGTGTCGTGCCCGGACGCCTCTGTATCCATCACCTATGGGGGAGCAATCACATGCTTGCTGCGCGCAATCACATCGAAGCCGCGAAGCGGCGCAAGAAAGAAGAGACCGGCGAGGACGGCTTCTCGCTCATCGAACTCATTGTTGTCGTCATCATCCTCGGCATCCTCGCCGCGATTGCGATTCCGATCTTCCTCGGCATCCAGCAGCAGTCGAAAGACAACGCGATGAAGGGCATCGCCGGTAACGCTGCTAGCGCTGTTGCAGCTGCGATCGGAAACGGAAAGACACCGACATTCCCCGGCACGGGAACCATCACCGACGGCACGAACAACATCTTCAAGACGGGCGACGCCGTCCTCACCAACTCGGGCGGCACGGCGATTGACACGTTCTGCGTCAATGCCACGGCCGTCGGGGCGACGAACGCGACTCTTACCGGAGCCGCTGTCGCTCAGTCCGGCCCCGGCTGCTAACAGTCCGACTCACACACCAACCAAGAAGGAACAAGACATGCGCACCATGAACTATTACGTCGCCGCAGCCGAGCAGCGCCGTCAGGACGGCGAAGAGGGCTTCTCGCTCATCGAGCTCATCGTCGTCGTCATCATCCTCGGCATCCTCGCTGCCATCGCGATTCCGATCTTCCTCGGCATCCAGGGCTCCGCGAAGGACAACGCGCTGAAGGGCATCGCTGCTAACGCTGCCAGCGCCGTCGCGGCGTCGATCGGGAACGGAAACACCCCGGCTGTCGCGGCTGGCGGAGCGTCGATTACGGATGGAACGGCCGCCGCGCTGACGATCTTCAAGACGAGCGACGCCACGCTCGCTTTGAGCAACCCGAGCAAGATCGACGCGTTCTGTGTCACCGCGACTGCTGCAGGGTCCACCACGGGCGCACCGAGCGGCACGCCCGCTGGCACTCAGAAGTCCGGTCCCGGCTGCTGATACCAGCCTGGCCTCCAGCGCCGGCGACGACGTCGCCGGCGCTGGAGGCATCCTCAGACTCACGCTTGGGAGGGGGTGAGAGCTGATGTCTCGTTCCATGGACGATTCAGAGCACGGAGTGAGCCTCGTCGAGGTGATCATCAGCGTGATCCTGCTGGGTCTCCTGGCGATCGCTCTCCTGCCCCTGCTCTATCAGGGCATCAATTACTCTGCGCAGCAGTCCGCCACGGCGACGGCGACGCGCCAGATCAGTGCCCTCATGGACGCACTACGGGTGGACCACCCGACGTGCGCGATCATCTCCGCGAACACCGGGACGAAATCGTACACGGACGGGTCGGGTCGGGCGTTCACCGTCACCGGAACGTTCACCGTGACCCCACCAGCGGTCGTGTGCGGCTCCAACACGACGGTCACCGTGACCTACAAGGCTGTGAACAGCTCGGGCACCCAGCTCAGCTGGGCAACGGGTCTGGTGTACGTTCCATGAATCACAACCTTGTGCAGGTCACTGCCGACGATGACGGTATCAGCCTCATCGAACTCATCATGTATATGATCCTGAGCGCGTTGGTCGCCTCGGTGATCGTCATGGTGGTCGTCAACATGTTCCGCGCTCAGGACCAGGTGATGTCCCAGACGTCGGGCACGAGCCGGGGACAGCTCGTCGCCGGAACCCTCGAACGATCGCTCCGCAATGCCCTCGTCTACGACATCTCGCCCGACGGCACGACGCTCATGGTGCGGACGAGCCTCGACAACAGCCTCGTCTGTCAAGGCTTCCGTATCACGACCGGCGGCGGCGCCCAGTTCATCCAGACTTCCGGCGCGCTGCCCGCCGCATCCACCTGGCCGACGTGGCAATCTGGCGTCGCCCAGCACGGCACCGACCCGTTCTTCTGGACCACGGTGACGAGCAACGCTGTCTACTACGACTTCGATTCCACAACCCACTCCGCTCCGGTGCATTTCGCCGGGTCGATCGCACCACGCAACGCCACGGGGGTGACCTCACCATGCTGGTGATCCACAACGCGCTCCGGCGCATCCGCTCGCTGCGAGGCCGTCAGCAGGCGACTCCCACCGACGACGGAGCGGTCCTGTTCGCTGTGCTCATGGTCATGCTCGTCGGTGTCATCGCGTCGGTCGTGATCGTCGGCACCGTGATCTTCACGACGCAGTTCAACTCGCGCAACCACAGCAACCTTCAGGCGTTCGTCGCCGCGGAGTCCGGGCGCGACGCCGCCGTCGCTTCGCTCAACGCGGCGGGCGGCTGCTCGGCGACGTCCTTCACGCACACCGGCACGGACCCGGTGTACTCATCGACCATCTACCCGTCGACGGATCCGACGCAGCCCAAGACCTCGGCAGGACTCACCGCCGCCTGCCCCGATATCAACAGCAACTGGGTCGTCATCACGTCGACGGGCACGGGCACCAACGGCGACACGACGACGATCGACGCGGTCTACCCGTGGAAGAAGACCTATCAGGACTCGGCGGGCGGCGTGCTCACCTACTTCGGCGGATCGGTCTCGTCGATGTCGTCGAACTACAGCGGCGACCTCGTCGTGCGGTCGGGCGACTACACGTGCCCGAACAGCGGCACGATCACGGGAGACCTGTACGTCACGAACGGAAGCGCCGGGTTCAGCACGAGTTGCACGATCACGGGCGACGTATACGTGGCGAACAACGTGAGCACCAACAGTCAGTCGGTCACGATCACCGGGTCGATCCAAGCAGGTGGTTACGTCGACCTGCCCTCGAACGGCTTCACCATCGGGTCTACAGCGGGAACCGGGAACATCACCGCCGGCGGCTACGTCAACCTGTCCGGGACCGGCTCGAGCACCGGAACCGTCAAGGGGAACCTGCAGGCGGCTACCTCCATCACCGTGGACACGAGCAAATGGACGGTGTCGGGCACGAAGTCGCCGAACACCGCATTCCCCGGCTTCTATCCGACGATGGCGTGGGTGAAGGACGTCACGAAGTGGGTCGACCTCGACGGCGCATCCGGCTGGAACCCCAGCCAGACGGTCAACCCGTGCTCTCTCAGCAACGCGCAGCTCATGGCGTACATGACCGCCGGCACCGGCACCCTCATGTTCGACTACACGACGTGCGGCAACAAGGCGACGATCGCCCTGCCCTCGGGTGCGCTCACGCGCGATGTGATCTTCATCGTGCCAACTGCCTCCCGCATGGACGTCACACTGTCGGGCAACCTCACCAGCAGCATCCCGGCGACGACGCACCAGGTGCTGTTCGTGCACAGCGACGCCAGCCGCAATCTCGTTGGCGGAGAGCCTCAGCCCGACTGCGGGAACGGCAGCACGAAGGACAAGTTCGGTGTGGACACTGGCGTGAACGTCACCACGACCAAGGTCATGGTCTACTCGGCATGTGGGCTCACCGGGAACGTCAACTCCACCTTTGACGGTCAGCTCTATGTCGGATCGTCGGGCCTTACGTTCGGCAATGGGGCCACATATGCGTGCCAGTCGATGACCTGGCCGCCGGCGTTCCCGAAGTTTGGATGCCGCATCCGAGGTGGATCCGACCCGATCCTCGTCACTACCATCGTGCAGACCCTCGGCGGCCGCCTGTCGCAGAGTGAGAGGTGACATGAACACTCTCCTCGTCGTCCTCGCCACCGCCCTCGGTCTCGTGATCGGCTCTTTCCTCAACGTGCTCGCGTACCGCGTGCCCGAGGCCGTGCCGCTCACCCGGGAGAGCCGCTGCCCGCACTGCGACACGGCGATCAAGCCGTGGCACAACGTGCCTGTCCTCGGCTGGTTCGTGCTACGCGGTCGCTGCGCTTCGTGCGGGTCGCCGATCTCGGCGAGGTACCCGCTCGTCGAAGCAGCCACGGGGGTTGTCTTCGGAGTCGTCACCTGGGTAGCGCTCAGCACCGCGCCGCTCACGCTCTCCGGAGGCATCCAGCTCGCGGCATATCTCTACTTCGCCGCGATCAGCATCGTGCTCACGCTCATCGACCTCGATAGGCACCGGCTGCCGAACGCGATCGTGCTGCCGAGCTACCTCGTCGCGATCGCTCTCTTCGCATCGGCCTGCGTCGCCGGTGCCGACTGGCAGAACCTCGTGCGGGCCGGCGTCGGTATGGCGGGGCTATACGTGTTCTATTTCCTGATCCGCATGATCGGACGCCGCGGCATGGGCGGCGGCGACGTCAAGCTGGCGGGCGTCGTCGGCCTCTACCTCGGGTGGATCGGTTGGGGTGCGCTCGTCGTCGGCGCCTTTGCCGCGTTCGCCCTGGGCGGCGTCTTCGGGCTCGCACTCATCCTCGCGCGCCGCGCGTCGCGGAAGAGCGCCATCCCGTTCGGACCGTGGATGCTCGCGGGCGCTTGGGTCGGCATCATCGCAGGCGAGATGATCGGCCGCTGGTACACCGGGCTGCTGCATGTCGGTCCGTGACAGATTTCCGCGCGGAGGGGCGCGGAAGGGAGGGATGTGATCGTGGCGAACACTCGTGTGGGCATCGAGATCACTGAGGAGAGCGTGCGTGCCGTCGAGGTGACTGTCGGGCGCCGCCCCACGGTCGTGGCTTGCGGTGAAGTGCCGCTGCCGGTCGACGCGGCGAAAGACTCCGAAGTGATCGACCGCGACGCGGTTGCACTGGCCGTGCGCACTTTGTGGGTCCAGGCGGGCTTCAGGAGCCGGAACGTCGTGCTCGGCGTCGGCAGTCGTCGCATTCTCGTGCGCGAGCACATCGCGCCGAAGATCGCGCCGAACCTGATGCGAGAAGCGCTGCCGTTCCAGGTGCAGGATCTGCTGCCGGTGCCGGTCAATCAGGCTGTGCTCGACTTCTATCCGATCGCCGAAACCGGCGGCGAGGTGCAGGGCCTTCTCGTCGCCGCGGTGGCCGAGACGATCGAAGACCTCATCGACACGCTCAAGAAGGCACGATTGAAGGTGGATGCCGTCGACCTGACTCCTTTCGGTCTCGCCCGCATCGCGGGTGTGCTCTCGCCGGGCGGGGAACCGACCGCGATGATCCATGTCGGCGAGCACACGACATTCGTCGTGATCGCGCAGGCAGGCATTCCGCGGTTCGTGCGGATCATCCCTGCAGAGATTCCCACGGCGGCCACGCGGCGCCGAGAGGTGATCGAAGCACCGGTACCGGAGCCCGAGCCTGTGTTCGCCGGCATCGCCGATCCGGCCGACGGCACCCCGGCGACGAGGCGGTCGGCGCTGCGGCTGGCCTCGGCTGACGTGCGCGCGCGCAGCGTTGAGGTCGATCAGGAGTGGAAGGCGATCACCGACCTCGTCAACCGCGTGCGGTCGACGCTCGGGTATTACGGCGGCAAGCCCGATTCGGCACCTCTTGAGTCGATCCGGCTTACCGGGGCGGGAGCGGCGAACCCCACGATCGTGACGGCGTTGTCGAGCGCCACGGGGCTTCCGACGCACGTGCTCGCCCTCGGCGATCTCGTGCCGTTCCGTGGGGCCGGCCAGCCTGTCGGCGAAGCCGCATACAACCTTGTCACGACCTTCGGCATCGCATACGGGGAGGGCAACTGATGGCCGTGTCGCCCATACCGGCGTTCGCGGGCACGCCGCGCGTCAACCTGCTGCCCCGCGCCGAGATCGAGCGCCGGCAGCTGTCCCGTCTTCTCCGCCGCTGGGCCTGGGCGGTCGTCGCCGTGGTGGTCGTGCTGGCGCTCCTCGCAGTGGCGGTGACGGGACTGCTCGTCGTCTCGCTCGCGACCCTCGGCGCCGAGGTGCAGCGAACGACCGCTCTACAGAGCGACCTTGCGAAGCTCTCCGACGTCCGGGACGCGCTCGGCGTGCAGAAGGAGCTCGGCACGTTCGCCGCCGAATCCACCGCCACAGACGTGGAATGGTCGCGCACGCTGACTGCTCTCATCAGTGCGCTGCCCTCGGGCGTCACGCTGACCGGTTTCACGCTCGCGCCGGGTGCGATCCCGGCCGGTCTGGCCGCCTCCGGCACAGCTGGGGCATCCGGATCCTCCGGTTCCGGGGCTTCCGCTCCCGCGGATGAGCCGAAGGCGGCCGGACTCCGCGGCACACTCACGATGGTGAGCCCGAACGCGGTGGACCTCGCCTCTGTCATCCGCACGCTCCGTACAGTCGACGGTGTCATCGCCGCCGACGGCACCGACCTGACCGGAAAGGGCGCGAGTGGCACGGGTGCCGCAGCCACGCAGGCGACCTACACATACCAGCTCACCGTGACGCTCGACCAGTCGGTGTACACGACCGCACCGAAGGGAGCGAAGTGATGCGTCTTTCCAAGCAGCTCGTCAACGTGCTGGGCATCGTGATCGTCGTAGGTCTGCTCGCCGCTGGCATCGCGCTCATCGCAGTGCCGCTGTTCCTCCAGTCGCAGGCGACCCAGATGCAGGCGGTCACGGTGCGCGGCACGAACTCGACGTACGAGGCGCAGATCGCCGCGTTGACGAAGGCGAAGGAGGGGTACGACGGGATCAAGAGCAGTGTCGCAGGCTTGCGCGCACAGCTTCCCGCGACGCCGCAGACGGACGACGTGTTCGAACTCGTCGCGAATGCCGCCGCGACCGCGGGCGCAGAAGTCACCGGCGTGCAGATCGCCGAGACCGGACCATACGCACCGCGTACCCCCGATGTCGCCATCGTGGCGGCGGGAGGCACAGTCGCTGCTCCCGCTCCGGCTTCCACTCCAGCCGCGACCCCGGCGCCGAGCCCGTCGGCAACGGCGGAAGGCGGCGCATCCGCGTCGGGCGCCACCGGCTCGACGTCAGGAGCCCCGGTGGCTGCGCCATCCACGCGGGTACAGATCGTGGTGAAGATCGCTGTGAATGTGCCCGACCCGGGTGCGGCGGCGACGTTTCTGGATGCGCTCCAGAAGGGCACGCGTATCGTGACCGTGAACACGAGCACCCTGGCGGTGACCGGCACGGAGATGAAGCTCACGGTCGACGCCCTGACGTATCTCGACGCGGTGAAGGGCTGACCGATGAGCGACATCACCGCCCTCAACCGGCTGCTCGGCATCGCGGCGGAGGCCGAGGCGTCCGACGTGCATCTCACAGCCAACTGGCCACCGGCCATGCGGCTCGACGGCGACCTGATGCCGATCCCCGGGTTCACCGATCCGCTGCCCGCGAACTGGGTCGAGCAGGCACTCGCCTCGATCATGTCGCCCGAGCAGCGGTCGGTGTTCGAGAAGACCGGAGAGACCGACCTCGCGCACACCGCGCCCGGGGTCGGCCGCTTCCGCGTCAACGTATTCCGCCAGGTCGGGCACGTTGCCGCGGCGTTCCGGCTCATTCCGACGAAGGCGATGACGCTCGAAGAGCTCGGCGCGCCGGCGATCGCGGGCGAGCTCGCCCTCAAGCCGCGCGGACTCGTGCTCGTCACGGGGCCGACCGGCTCGGGCAAGTCGACGACGCTGGCCGCGATGATCGACATCGTCAACCAGCTCAAGCCGTCGCACATCATCACGCTGGAAGACCCGATCGAGTTTCAGCACACGAGCAAGCGGTCGCTCATCCACCAGCGTGAGATCGGGTCGGACACGCGCTCGTTCGCCGAGGCTCTGCGACGTATTCTCCGCCAGGACCCGGATGTGATCCTCATCGGCGAGCTCCGCGACCCCGAGTCGATTGCGACGGCCCTGTCGGCGGCCGAGACCGGCCACCTCGTGCTCTCGACGCTGCACACGCAGGGTGCTTCGAAGAGCATCAACCGCATCGTCGACGTGTTCCCGTCGCACCAGCAGGACCAGGTCCGCACGCAGCTCGGCGACACGCTGCAGGGCATCATCAGCCAGACGCTGCTTCCTCTCGCGCAGTCCGACGGGCGCACGATCGCGACCGAAGTCCTCGTCAACACCCCGGCGATCGCGAACCTCATCCGTGAGGGGCAGATCCCGCAGATCTACTCCGCGATGCAGGCGGGTTCGAGTCTCGGCATGCACACGCTCGACCAGGATCTGCGCCGGCTCGTCGAAGAGGGCGTCGTCGCATCGCACGTCGCCCGGCAGGCCGCGGTCGACCCTTCGACGCTCGACGGGGCGCGCGTGCGACCCCGCGACCTCGACATCGACGCGTGGGCATCGCACTCGGGCGGGCGGCGTGCACGCCGCGAGGGGATCGGAGCCTGACATGCCCATCGTGCAGGAGTACACGTACCGCGCGATCAATCCCGCAGGGGGGCCGGTGGTCAAGGGGACGCTCGAGGCCGCGAGCGAGACCGCGGTCTCGGCCAAGCTCAAGGCCCAGGGTCTTACTCCGCTGGACGTCACGGCGGTGTCGAAGACCGGCCTGAACCAGGAGATCAAGATCCCCGGGTTCGAGAAGAGGGTCAAGGTCGACGCCCTCGCGATGTTCGCCAAGCAGCTCGCTGGGCTCATCAACGCGGGCCTGCCGCTCATGCGGTGCCTCACGATTCTGGTCGAGCAGACCGAGAACAAGCAGCTGCAGAGCGCGCTCGTGAAGGTGCAGGCGGATGTCGAGTCGGGCTCGCCGTTCTCGGTCGCCCTGGGGAAACAGCCGAAGATCTTCCCGCCGCTCATGATCTCGATCGTGCGCGTCGGCGAGACGGGCGGATTCCTCGGGCAGTCGCTCACCTCGATCGCCGAGACGTATCAGAACGAAGCCGAGCTGCACAACAAGATCCGGTCGGCGACGACCTATCCGATCATCGTGTTCGTCATCGCGATTCTCGGCATGCTCGCGATGGTCACGTTCGTCGTGCCGATCTTCGAAGGGATGTTCAAGGGGCTCGGCACAGATCTGCCCCTCCCGACCCAAATCCTCGTGATCATCTCGCACAACATGGTGTGGATCCTGCCGGTGCTCGTGATCCTTGTGCTTGTCGCGGTCGGCTGGTGGTCCCGCAAGAAGGACACCGAAGGCTTCCGCAAGCGCGTGGACCCGCTCAAGCTCAAGCTTCCCGTGTTCGGACCGCTTATGACGAAGATCGCCGTCGCCCGCTTCGCGCGCAATCTGTCGATGATGCTCACGGCGGGTGTGCCGCTCATCCAGGCGCTGTCGATCGTGGCCCAGGCATCCAACAACTGGGCCATCGAGCAGGCGGTCGAGAAGATCCAGGAGTCGGTGCGCCAGGGCAAGTCGTTCGCCGTCCCGCTGGCCAAGGCGAACATCTTCCCCACGATGGTGTCGCAGATGGTGTCGGTCGGCGAGGAGTCCGGCACCCTCTCCGACATGCTCGCGAGCATCGCCGACTTCTACGAGAACGAGGTCGAGACGGCGACCGAGCAGCTCACGGCGACGATCGAGCCGATCCTGATCGTCGGCGTCGGCATCCTCATCGGCGGCATGGTCATCTCGCTCTACCTGCCGATCTTCACGCTGTACGGAGATCTCTCGAAGCAACACTGACGTTGCGATCTCTCTCGATCTTCGGCGGGCTCAGGGCCCCCCTCCTTTTCGGTCCTGAGTCCGCCGAAGCAGCCTCCTTCGACCTCGTGGCGGTCACGCGGAGCGCCGCCGGCCTGAGAGGGCTCGATGGGCTGGTCGATATCAGAGAACGCTGAACGTCCGAATGGCGACCTCGTCACGAGCACTGAGCCGCACACGGTCGCCCCCGCATCCACTCGGCAAGTCGAGCGATGGGGGGCTCCCGTGCAGTCAGCCGACCTTGGCGGTCGCGGCATCCCACGAGACGACGTCGGAGCCGACCGTGTACTTCACCTTCACGAACGAGAGCGACACGGACTCTGCGTCTCCGGTCGCGTCGTGCTTGTCGCTCGAGACGACGAGCTCGCTCAGCTCGTAGACGCCGGTGAGGGTCGCAGCGCAGTTCTTCGGGTCGCTGCACAGAGTGATCCTCGCGTCCCGGATGTGCGTGCCGCCGAAGGCGAGCTTCAGGAGGGCGACGGATGCCGCATCCGTGTGCTTCGTGATCGTGATCGGCGACACCTGGACCTTGCCGGAGCCCGCCCCGGCTCCGCCGATCGCCGGCGTGTCATCGATGACGCCCATCTGGAACCCGGTGATCTCGACGTCGCCTTCGTGACCGGCGATCGTGGACGAGCCGTGGAAGTCGGGCGATTCGAGGAATCCCAAGACGGAGGGCGCAGGTGCACCCGTGCCGCTCGCACCGGGGTCACCCTTGTCGCCCTTCGGACCGGGCGTGCCCTGCGGACCGGGGGAGCCCTGAGGACCGGGTACGCCTTGCGGGCCCGTGACGTTCCACGAGACCGGGTCCTCCGACTTCTTGCAGACGGTGCCCGCGCTCACCATCCGCATGTTCCCATCCGACGACTGCACGCACGCGTACAGCGTGGTGTCGGTGGATGCGGCGTTCGCGAACTGTGTGGCGGCGAAGACGCCCCCGCCGACGAGAAGAGCGGCGACGACGCCACCCGCGACGAATCGATTGCGTTCCATGATCTCCCCTTGCCCGGGGACGGGGCGTCCCCTCCCTCAGAGAGGACGCGGGCGTGACACTGATACCTGTTGTCGGCGGATGCGGTCGCGATTCACGTCTCCTCCCCAGCAGGGGCTCCGCCGGCGCGACTCCGCAGATGCGAACTCAGTGGTGTTCGTCGGCCGGGGCGCAGAATGGGCGTGTGTACATGTCAGCTGAGATCAACACGAACTCGGCGGGCTGAAAGTCGCCGTCGCCCGCCTGGAAGGACCCGAGCGCAGACTCATTGCCGCGCGCTGACGCGGCCCGCGGGGCGATTCACACGGTGACGCGCAGCACCTCTTCGATCGTCGTGAATCCCTGAGCGACCTTCGACCAGCCGTCTTCCCGCAGGGGCACCATGCCCTGTTCGATGGCGACGTCGCGAAGTTCCGTGCCTGTGGCGTGCGTCACGACCAGGCGCTCGATCTCGTCGGTCACGGTCATGACCTCGTGAAGAGCGATGCGGCCGCGATAGCCCGTGTTCGAGCAGGCGGGGCATCCCACTGCGCTGTACAGCACGGGAGCGTCGCGCTCGTCGTAAGGCAGACCGAGGGATGCCAGCACGGTGCCGGACTCCGTGAACGGCTTGCGGCATTTCATGCACAACCGGCGCGCGAGGCGCTGGGCCACCACGGCGGTTGTCGCGGTCGCCACGAGGAAGGGCTCGGCGCCGATCTCGGTGAGACGCGTCAGCGCGCTCGGCGCGTCGTTGGTGTGCAGTGTCGAGAGCACGAGGTGACCGGTCAGCGACGCCTCGATCGAGATGATCGCGGTCTCGTTGTCGCGGATCTCGCCGACGAGCACCACGTCGGGGTCGCTGCGCAGAATCGAGCGCAGCGCAGAGTGGAACGTCAGGCCGGCCTTGTTGTTCACCTGCACCTGGTTGATGCCCGGGATGCGGTACTCCACCGGGTCTTCGACCGTGATGACGTTGATGCGTGGGTTCGCGACCTCGCGCAGCGCCGTGTAGAGCGTGGTTGACTTGCCGGAGCCGGTCGGACCCGTCACGAGCACGAGCCCGTGCGGACGCTCGATCGCGGCGCGGAACCGACCGAGGTTCGTCGACGACATCTGCAGGTCGCTCATCGTCATCGACTGCCCGGAGTTGTCGAGGATGCGCATGACGATCTTCTCGCCCCACACCGTCGGCAGGGTCGCGACGCGGAGGTCGACCTGACGGCCCTCGTGCGCGACCGACAGGCGGCCGTCCTGCGGGCGGCGGCGCTCGGCGATGTCGATCGCCGACATGATCTTCAGGCGCGAGATGATGCCGTCCTGGATCGCACGGTCGGCCCGCTGCATCTCGTGCAGCACGCCGTCGATGCGGAACCGCACCGTCAGGTACCGTTCACCCGGTTCGATGTGGATGTCGCTCGCCCGGTCGTTGATCGCCTGCGTGATCAGCAGGTTCACGAACCGCACGATGGGGGCGTCGGAATCGCCCTCCTCGAGGCTCTCGGTGAAGACGACCGTGGATGCCGCGGCCGACTCGCCGATCTGCTCCGACAGGTCGCTCAGCTCGTCGTCGCTGCGGAGGTACCGCTCGAACGCCTGCGCGAGCGCGTCGGCCGCGGCGACCACCGGATTGATCCGAAGGTCGGTGATCGAGGCGATGTCGTCGATCGCGATGATGTCGGTCGGATCGAGCATCGCGACCTTCAACTGGTCGCCCGTGCGCTCGATAGGAAGGACCTGATACCTCCGGCACAGTGGTCCCGGAACGAGACCGATGACGTCGGAGGGGATGCTGAGCATTCCCAGGTCGACATATCGATGCCCGGAATTGAGTGCGACCGCCTCGGCGATCTGCGCATCCGTCGCGAGTCCGCTTGCGACAATGCTGCGTGCCAGATCCGGACCGTCACCCACTTCGGCGAGTGCCGCCGACATGTCGACGGCCCTCACGGCGCCGGTCAATACAAGTGTTTGCGCAAGACCACGCATGGAATCCCCCATTCCCCAGGCCGCCAGTCTATTGGCGCGGCGCCGAAATTGGGAGATCTTGAGAATATAAAGAGGGGAGATTAAGACGCGAAAGCGACAAGTCCCAGTTCGACATCCGACACGAGCTGAGAATGGGCCGGCACGACACGCACAGTGTACCCGAACGATCCCGTCGCCTCGAGCGTGCGCCGGCCGCTGAAGACCGTGAGACCGTCGGCGCCGGCGGGGCTCGATGGGACGAGGCGCTCGGTGCGCCGGTCGGCTCCGAGGTCGTCGTCACCGTCCACGGGCCCGTAGACGACCTCGACCGCGACGTCGTCGGGGGAGAGGCCGTCGAGCGCCACGCTGGCCTGGATCTCCAGCACATCCCCGGCCTGTGCCTGCTGCGGGATGCCGCTGCTGTCGACGCTCGCGACGCGCACCGCCGGCCACGAGGCGCGCACGCGCTCGATGAACGCAGCGAGGGCGCGGGCCTCGGCGAAGTCGTCGGCGCGCAGTGCGGCCTCGTGCTTCGCGGCCGGCACGTACAGCGCCTGCACGTAGTCGCGCACCATGCGGTCGCTCGTCGCCTTCGAGCCGAGATCGGTCATCGTGTGGCGCACCATCCCGAGCCATCCGGTGGGGATGCCGCCCTCGCGCTCGTAGAACGCGGGCACCAGCTGGTGCTCGATGAGGTCGTACAGCGCGGCCGCCTCGGCGTCGTCGCGCTCCTCGTCGTTCGACGCGGTGTCGGCCGTCGGGATCGCCCAGCCGTTGCGGCCGTCGAACCACTCGTCCCACCATCCGTCGAGGATCGACAGGTTGAGCGCGCCGTTCAGCGCGGCCTTCATGCCCGACGTTCCGCACGCCTCGAGCGGGCGCAGCGGGTTGTTCAGCCACACGTCGCAGCCGGGGTACAGCGTCTTGGCGAGCGTGATGTCGTAGTCCGGCAGGAACACGATCCGCCCGCGCACCTTCGGGTCGCGGCTGAAGCGCACGAGCTCCTGGATGAGGATCTTGCCCGAGTCGTCGGCGGGATGCGACTTGCCGCCGATCACGATCTGCACCGGCCGCTCGGGGTCGGTGAGCAGGCGCGTGAGCCGCTCCGGGTCGCGCAGCATCAGCGTCAGGCGCTTGTACGTCGGGACGCGGCGGGCGAAGCCGATGGTGAGCACGTTCGTGTCGAGCAGATCGTCGACCCATGCGGGCGTGATCGTGTCGCCGATGGATGCCGCGACCCTCCGTCGCGCCTCGGCCACGAGGTCGG
The DNA here is from genome assembly GCF_056135325.1 of Microbacterium sp. sgz311019. NCBI lineage: Bacteria > Bacillati > Actinomycetota > Actinomycetes > Micrococcales > Microbacteriaceae > Microbacterium > Microbacterium sp. sgz311019. Next base: position 63,903 of record NZ_JBWAXO010000013.1, read on the forward strand.
CCTTCATCGACTGGCGGATGCCCCACAGCTCGGCGTCGCTGACGACGCTCGTGTCGGTCCAGTCGTGCGTGGCCGTGTGCGAGTCGCCGAAGCGCTCCTCGCTCAGCGCCTTGAGCTTGGCGTGCACCCACGTCGGCGCGTGCACGCCGTTCGTGATGGAGCCGATCGGCACCTCGTCGGTGTCGACCCCCGGCCACAGCTGCCCGAACATGCCGCGACTGACCTTGCCGTGCAGCAGCGACACGCCGTTGGCGTGCTGGCCGAGGTGCAGACCGAGGACGGCCATGTTGAAGACGCCCGGGTCGCCGCCCGGGTAGTCCTCGAGCCCGAGGGCGAGCGCTCGGACCGGGTCGATTCCCGAGAAGAGGTCGCTGCCGAGGTAGCTCTCGATGAGATCGCGCGGGAAACGGTCGATGCCCGCGGGCACGGGCGTGTGCGTCGTGAAGACGGTGGATGCGCGCACCTGCGCCAGCGCCTCGTCGAAGCTCAGCCCGCTGTCCGTCATGTACCCGGCCATGCGCTCGAGCCCTTGGAACCCGGCGTGACCCTCGTTGGTGTGGTAGACGTCGGGCGTGGGGCGCCCCGTCAGGGCCGCGAACGTGCGCACCGCGCGCACGCCGCCGACGCCGAGCAGCAGCTCCTGCAGCAGGCGGTGCTCGCCGCCGCCGCCGTACAGTCGGTCGGTGACGCGGCGCATCTCGTCGGAGTTGGACGGGGTCTCGGCATCCAGGAGCAGCAGCGGGACGCGACCGATGTCGGCGATCCAGATGCGAGCCGACAGCCGGCGGTCGTCGGTCAGGTCGAGGGAGACCTCGACGGGCGCGCCGTCCTCGCCGCGCAGCAGCGTCAGCCCGAGGCCGTACGGATCGAGCAGCGGGTAGCTCTCGCGCTGCCACCCGTCGTCGCCGATCGACTGCCGGAAGTATCCGGAGCGGTAGAACAGGCCGACACCGGTGAGCGGGACGCCGAGGTCGCTCGCGCTCTTCAGGTGATCGCCGGCGAGGATGCCGAGTCCGCCCGAGTACTGGGGGAGCGACCCGTCGACGCCGAACTCGGGGGAGAAGTACGCGATGTGCGCGGGCTTGTCGCCCTCGAGCTGCTGGAACCACCGGTCGCCCGTGAGGTAGCCGCGCAGGCGCTCCGCCTCGCCGTTGACCCGCTCGACGAACGCGGCATCGGCGGCGAGCTCATCGAGTCGCTTCTGACCGATGGCGCCGAGCATCCGGACGGGATTCTCGCCGACCTGAGACCAGAGGGAGGGGTCCATGGAGGCGAACAGATCGCGTGGAGTGCGCGACCACGACCACCGGAAGTTGGCGGCGAGCGCGTCGAGCGGCGCGAGCGACTCGGCGAGGACGGGGCGGACGGTGAACGTGCGGATGGCCTTCACGGAGGCGAGTCTAGGGGAAGAGTGGAAACGCTTGCATTCGCAGATATGGGACCGCCGAACACTACGCTGTCCCTCATGGCGATCGCACGACTCTCCGGAGGCCCGCTGGACGGGCAGATCATCCCCCTCGAGCCCGGTGTCACGGATTCGCTCATCGTGCCCTACGGCGAGGGTCAGCTCATCTACCGCCGTCGCGGCGAGGATGAGCACACCGGTGCTCACGATGGCCCGACCGAGGCGCACTTCGTCTACATCGAGGCGACGGAGGACATCGACCCCGACCCCGACGGCAGAGACGAATGAGTCTGCGCCGTTGAGTGACCCCTCCCACTCCGTAGAGGTCGAGCGCAAATACGACGTCGACGAGGACACGCCGCTTCCGGATTGGATGCGTCTGCCCGGCGTCGCCTCGATCGGCGGGGCTGAGCTTCGCCCCCTCGACGCGCAATACTTCGACACCGACGACCTCGCGCTCGCGCGCCAGTCCATCGCTCTGCGGCGCCGCACCGGCGGACCGGATGAGGGCTGGCACGTGAAGACCTCGGCCGCCGACGGCCGGCATGAGTGGCACTGGCCGCTGGACGCGCCGGTGTCCGGCGATCAGGAGGTGCCGGGGGGTGTCGTGGATGCGCTGGCGCCCTATGCGCAGCCGCCGTTCCTTCCGCTCGCGCGCCTGCACAACCCGCGCCGGGCGTACGCGCTGCGCGACGAGACCGGAGCCCTGATCGCCGAGGTCGTGGACGACCGCGTCCGCGGGCGCGCCGAGCGCACCGGCCACGAGGACTCCTGGCGGGAGTGGGAGGTCGAGCTCGGCCCCGCGGCTCCCGCCGATCATGCGACGTTCTTCGCCGCCGTGGACGAGCTCGTGCTCGCCGCCGGCGGGCGGCGCGCCGCATCCGATTCCAAGCTCCAGCGCATCCTCGCGAGCTAGCTGTTCTTCCTCGACACGTTGTGATCGTGTGAGGTGAGGCGAAGACCTCCGGGACGATGTGGGTACCACCCTCACATCCGCTCCACGGAGGTCTTCGTGACTCACGCTAACGCGCCCTTG
>NZ_JBWAXO010000014.1:0-33163 GCF_056135325.1 Microbacterium sp. sgz311019
CTTCGGAACACCCTCCGCAGCCAGCCTGCGGATCAACGCCCAATCCTCCAAAGTGATCACTCTCCAATCGTTGAGTGTTCACTTTTCGAGCGCCGCTACTGTCCAGTTTTCGAGCGCCGCCGACAAGCAGGACCAGCAATGCCGGACACTGAACCTCTGCGGCTTCGCCCGCCGGCTTCGGCCGTCATCTCGGAAGCGCTGCGTGTCCAGGCGACGGTCGCGCCCCGATCGGCTGCGGCGCGACTCTTCGGTCGCAGCCCCCTCAGTACTGAGAGTCGTGCTTGGTACCTCGGCGCACTCGGCGAGCTCGAGGTGGCACGGGTCGTCGATGAGCTCGGCGATGGATGGTCGGTGATTCATGCGATACCGGTGGGCACGGCAGGAAGCGATATCGACCACCTCGTGATCGGACCTGGCGGCGTCTTCACCATCAACTCCAAGTTCCACGAGGGTGCGAAGGTGTGGGTCGGCAGTAGACGCCTCCTGGTCAATGGACAACGCACCGACCACCTCCGCAACGCCGTCTTCGAAGCGAGCCGCGTCGCGAAGATCCTCACCCGCGCGGCACGCAGGCGCGTCGAGGTCACACCCATCGTCGCGATCGTCGCTGCGCGGAGCATCACCATCAAGGAAAGGCCGACAGGCGTTGAGGTACTCGCATCCACGCAGCTGGCGCGTTGGCTGCAAAGGCGACCCGTCGTCCTCACCCCTACCGAGGTAAGCGGACTGCAACGGATCGCGGCCGACCCGGCAACCTGGGGTTCCCCGCGGTTGCAAGATCCCGATCTTGTTGGCTTCACAGCACTGCGTGAATCCGTGGCCGCCGCACGGCGGCGTCGAATCCTCTGGGCAGCGCTGATCCTGCTCAGCCCCTTCGTGATACTCCTCGCCAGCCTCCTAGGCATATTGCACTAGCGATCTCAGCCCCCCAACTCACGCGCGTTCTGTCTTGATGATCCGACCGGTCTGATCATCAAGACAGAACAAGAGCAATGCACGCAGGCACTTTGAGTGACACTCGCGTAACCGTGACGAGATTACGCATAAGCGGCGTACAGTCGAAACATGCGCGGGGGCCTCGAGCGCTGGAAGCGTGGAGTGGAGTCGCACGGCGTGCGACAGGCCCTGGCGTATGCGTTCGGCGGCACCTGCGACGCCTACAGAAGCGGCGCGCACGGAGTGGCGGCGCTGGAGAACTACAGCGGGTCGGCTGACGTCACCCGTTACACGGTGACCGAGGGCGCTATCACCACGGATCTGCTCGAGTCAGCGCATCTCGCGCGATGGCTGAACGGTGATGATCCGGAAACCGGCGAGCATCGAGGCCGGCGTCTTGAGTCGCCGACGGCAGATCTCGTGCTCGACGGAACGATTAACGCGCCGAAGTCGTTCAGCATCGCAGCCCTCATCGACCCGGAGCTCGCACGTGAGTTCGAGGCCTTGCAGGACCGGTTGCGGGACCGGATCATCGTCATCTGGCAGAAGGAGCTGAACGCGCGGCGGGGCGCGGGCGGCCGGGTTCGGGAATCTCTGCATTGCATCGAGGTGGTCGAACTTCAGCATCGGCGGTCACGGGCGTTGGACCCTCACATCCATCGCCACCTGTGGTTGAACGTGAAAGTTCAAGGCGAGGATGGCCAATGGTCGAACGTGGACTCGCGGGTCGCGATGAAGCTCCACACTGTCATCAACGCTGAGGGAGAGCTCGCCGCTCGCACCGACACTGAATGGCTCGAGGCCCTCGCAAGGCGCAGATATACGCTCAACGAAGATGGGGAGATCGCGCAGCTTGCGCACCTTGTGCGTCCCCTGTCGCGGCGGTCCAACCAGATAGAGGCGAATCGGATGCGTCATCTCGCCGAGTGGCGGTCCCTGCATCCACATCAAGAACCCGGCCCGGAGGTGCTTGCGCAGATCGATCGATGGGCGTGGGCTGCTGGCAGGCCGAACAAGCCCGACGACCTCGACGAGTCCAAATGGGAGACTGTGATCCGTTCCGAGCTCACGGCTTTGGATCCGGGCTTGTGGGACAGCCGTGGCCCAATCGAGCCCCGTGCGCAGCCGATCGCTGCCATTGATCGGGATCTTCTCGCCGCGCGGGCAATTGCGGATGCCGATCGGCGCGCCGCGGGCACGGGCGGGCGATTCAGCAGATACGACATTCAGGCCGGCGCCATGCGTTCGGTGGCGAGCTGCTCGGTCCAGGCTGACCGGTCGGTGCTGCAGGAGGTGATCGACGACATTGTGGAGCGCGCGCTTCGCGGTTCGGTCGACCTCCTGCACGATCAGGCCGACGTCCCATCGCACGTCAAGCATCTGATGTCGGCGCAGACGGCCGCTTTGAAGCTTGACCTTGTCGCTAAGTTCGACGCACTCAATCGACCGGGTACGGACATCCCCGGCGTCGCAATTGCCCAGCTCTCGGCGACCGTTCTGGAGCCGAGTGCTCGTCTCGACCCGGGTCAGTCAGAGGCAGCGGCGGCGATTGGCGGAACCTGTCGGCTGGTGACTGTCAGTGGACCTGCGGGCAGCGGCAAGACCACTATCCTCAGGGTCGCTCAGTCCGCGCTTGCCCGCCAGGGCCGTCGCATGATCGTCGTCGCGCCTACCAAGAAGGCAGCCAGTGTCGCCGGCCGCGAGACCGGCGCCCCGGCGTCCAGCCTGCACGCCCTGCTCGTCGACCACGGCTGGCGATTCGCCGACGATGACTGCGGCGCTCAGAGTTGGACGCGGCTTCGACTCGGTGAAGTTGACGCGACGACCGGCCTCGCGTACGCAGGGCCACAGCACTACCCCCTCGCGCCCGGCGACCGGATCGTCGTGGACGAGAGCGGCATGGTCGACCTTGCCACCGCGAACCTCCTCGCACAGATCGCCATCGAAACGGGCGCGGGCATCGCCATGGTGGGCGACGATCTTCAAGCCCGTCCCGTCGGCCACGCGGGTGCGATGGCGTGCATGGCGCGACGATCCGGCGCCGTTGTGGAGCTGTCTGCCGTGCACCGCTTCCGGGACCCCGATTACGCCGCTCTGACGATCCGGATGCGTCAGCCCGCGACACGCGAAGACGCCGCGAAGGTGGCGCACAAACTCGGGGAACGGGGATGCATCCGTCGGGTCGACGACGAAGCCGCCGCGAGACAGGCGATGGTCGACGCATACTTCGAGCACACCCGCCCCGGCCACCGAGTCGCGCTCGTCACGGCCACGAACGCGGATGCCGCCGCCATCAGCGAGGAAATCCAGCAACGGCGGATCGCTCTCGGACAACTGCATGTGAATGCAGCCGCGGTCGGCATGGGGGAGCAATGGCTGCTGGTCGGCGATCTGGTCCAGACACGTCGTAACGATCGAGTCTCTGGCGTAGAGAACCGCGCCACATGGACCATTGAGGCGATGGATGCGACGTCCGTGTGGCTCGCGTCCGTCGATGATGCCGGCGATCACAGGGTCGTATCGCGCGACTACGCCTGTGAGCACGTGCAGCTGGCCTACGCATCGACCGTGCACGGCATCCAGGGAGAGACCACCGCCGTGTCGATCGTGGGTCCCGGAGTCGACGGAGCCGGCCTCTACGTCGGAATGACCCGAGGGCGCATCCAGAATGAAGCGCTCGTCATCACGCAATCACGGGCTGAGGCCGAGCGCGAGATCGCCGAAACATTGATGCGGGGCACCATCGAGGTCACGCTCGACGACGCTCGGGTCTCGGCTCGCGGGGAGCTAGGCCGCGCCGCCCGGTGGCGGGACCCGCGTCGAGTCGAGGATGCCGCCTGTATGACTCCTGCGAGCACGCCATCTGACTGTGTGGGACTCGGTCGGTAGGCATCCCCTTCCGCACCGTGAGGCGGAAAGGAGGTAACCGCCCGTCCGCGTGTCTGGGCGAGGTTCTGGGTCGCCATCAATTCATCCAGTTCGGCGAGCTGTGACCGCCGCCGTGCGATTCCGCGCGGTGTGGATCGTCGCATCTGCATGCCAATAACTGCGCCCGCCTGCACCTCGTCGAATCCAAACCTGTCTGCGGTGGCCGCGAGGAGCGCCGAGTCATCGCCGTCCACGCCGGCGCAAACCTGCAGACCGTCACAGGCATGCTCGGCCGGGTACAGCTCCGCAGCGATCACCGGTCTGGCGAGGCGCGCGTTACGTCGTTTGCGCATCCGTGTCGGGACTCTATCCATGTGGCACCGCGTCGTGCCGTTCACGTCCAGTGTGCCGGCGTCGGACTCGCCTAGATCGATCCGCTGGTCCCTGGCGGCAGGCAGCTCGCGAGGCAGCCGAACCGGGTACCCGCGGTGCGGTCCGTTAGACGCCCGTAGTATCGGGGTCGGCCGCGACGAGGACTGCATCGCCTGCGAATGGTAGTGAAGCACGGGCTCCGCCCGGAAGTCGGTCTGCCATCGAGCAGCCGCATCGTGGTCGAGCGCTTGAGCTGCTCCCGCAGGTATCGCTCAGCCGTCGCTGCGGGAGACCGCGTCGATGTAGTCGAAAGGAACCGCTGACACAGCCTTTATAGTCTGCGCACACGGAGGTGCCCCGCTGGACGACAAGGGTCGAATCCCGCTGGACACCAAATTTCGCCAGCCTAAGCCGTTGGTTCGGCTCGCTCGGGAACCCGCTCGGACATCAGTGTCTCGAGCTGTGCCTCGACGCGGCGCTGTCCGCGAACGACGATGACCAGCACCACCGCCATCAGCGCCGTGGGTGCGATCATGGGAAAGAGGAAGTCCACCCGAAGTGGGTTCACGACTCCTCCGTGTTACCAGTTCGCGTTGATGGTGGCCGACGTCTTCGTGACATCGAGATCAAGGAACGGGTAGGACGACCGATTCCGGCGATCACGGTGCAGTATGCCCGGATGCGAACTATGGGGGAAGTCGGCGCCCCCAGTAGTCCTTTTGAACATGCGCCACCGGTAGCCTGGATGTCCCAGTCCCAGGTGTATCGGTGAGCGCTAGTGCCAGGGCCGCCGGAGCACTGGTGGTCCGCGTGGACCACTCTGTCAGAACGATATTGTTCTCGTCGATCCTGCAATTCCGGTAGCTGGCCACGCTGTGTTCAGCGAGTATCTCGAGATTTCGTAGGGCCTGATGTCGCTGCTCTTCGGGGGCTTCGTACGGTGCTCGACCCATGTGAGCGTGATTGACCCCGTCAGGGTAGACCTCGCGCTTGTGGTTGATGATCCCCTCGTGATTAGCGCTCTTCGAGACAGACCTTGACGGCCGAAGATCCGCGTTGTCAACGACTCGCCCGCCGCGCACTTCTCAAACGGGCCTTCCCGCTTCGCGGGGTCAACTCCGAGCGGATCGAAGTTCGCCGTATGCTGGCGCGAGCGTGTTCGGGTCAATCGGCGGCGTCGTCTGGGTGCGAGCACGGATCCCGGTTGCCCCAAACAATCAGCAGCGGTTGCACGGACAGGGCGAACTTGATGCCTCGATTCACGGGTCTTCTCCTCAATGGTGGTGTTCTCCCAAACTTTGGGGAAATCTCAGTTGGGGTCAAGCATCCGTCTGGCGGGGATGTGCCCAGGCGGTCAACCGCCACGGCAATCGACGTTGAGCTGGAGCTTGGCCATCGGGGGGCGCACAGTGCAGTGCCGCGAGCTCTTTGCAGGCAGGTGGACTAGCGAGCACCGCCGCGCGCCCGCGCCCAGGTAGCCACTAGGAGGTGTTGCTAAACGCACCGTTCGCGGGGGTCGGCTTGCCGGCGAGCCAGCCTGCTGTGGCGAGGATCTCCGCAGCGATCTCGGTGAGGGAGCGGCCATCGGTCGGCACCTCGCGTGCCGTTCTGGAAGCGTCGAGTTTCGGGGCGGCGAGCTTGCTGCGTTCGATGTGTTCGGCGAGCGCGGTTCCGATCTCTCGTTGAGCCAGACGCTGGGCCGCTGTCTCGTCCGCCGGGTTCCAGGCGGCGCACTCCCGCCGGCGGGCGCGAGCGGGGTTGGAGGCAATTCACCACAGCTGCCGACCAGACCGGAACGCTTGCCCTGGCTGGCATTCAGGAGTCTTTCAGCGAAGTCTTTGACTTCACACAGCGAGTCTGTCAATATCTCTATCTGCGGGACTAACCGCTCTCGGATGACATATGAGGAGGATCTCAATGCGCAAGCAAGCAACTATGGCGGTCGCGGCGTCGGCACTGGCAATCATGGCTGGGCTCTTCGTGGCCGGACCTGCGAACGCGGCCATGGGCAATTGCCCGTCGGGGACGACCTGTACCTGGGGTGACGCGGATTTCAGGACCAACGGCATCGACAGCGCGAGGATCTACTTCTACCAGTACGTCACGAACTACTCGTCCTACGTGTACCCGGGCACCTCGACGAACGCCAACGACACAGCCACGTCCATCTTTAACAACGGCATTTCCGAGACCGCGAGCATGTACCAGAACGCCAACAAGAGCGTCCTTCTGTTCGATATCCCGCGCTCGAACTCCAACTCGAACTTGTGGTGGATGGGTGCGCAGAACGACAGCATCTCCTCGGGCTACTACGCGAGCTTCAACTGAAACTCAGCGTGCGTATCTTCCACTTGAAGGCGATTGCCCCGGCCCTTGCCGGGGCAATCGCCCTTGGCCTGCTCACAGGCTGCTCGGCTTCGACGACCCACTTCACGCTGCCAAAGAAGGACCAGGACCGGTGGGCGCTTCCCTTGGATGGCTACATGTATTCCCAGAACTCCAGCCTCCGCGACTACGCCGAAGCGCAATTGGAGAAGGACTGCCTGGCGAAGAGAGGCGTCACCTGGCCCGTGCCATGGCAACCGACCGACCGACGGATGCGCAGCGCCTCATTCACGGAGGGCGGAGCCCGGCTGTTCAACGCAGACATTGCCGCGCAGTACGGCTATCACACGATCCCACTCGCCTACAAGGGACTCGATAAATGGCGTGCGTTTGTCGCGAAAGCGAATGGGATAGCCGCCTCAACGCCCGGCTTCGAGCAAATGAATGACGCGTGTCTCACTGAGGCGCGGAAGACAATCCCACTTCCCGATAACGACACGATCTACTACGCCGCTCAGGCGCATGGGCAGATGTTCGAAAAGGCGCTTCAGGCCCCGGAGGTGCTCACCGCTGTGAAGGCTTGGCAGTCTTGCATGTCTGAAGCTGGGAACGGAGGGTACGCCAAGACCCCGGACATGATGCCAGGTGACACCTACATCGCCAAGTGGGAGATCGGAACCCCCGGAACCAGCGCGTCAGCGCAAGAGAAAGCTCTCGCGGTGGAAGACGCCAAGTGCAGAGCCTCGTCTGGATGGGCTCGCGCCATGTACAACGCCGAATGGCGGCAACAAGCCGAGTTCGCCAAGGAAAATGCCGACCGGCTCGCTCGTGTACGCTCCGACCTCCAAGCGGACTACAAGCGCATGCTGTCCTCGGTCGCGGGCATTGGCGGCGAATGACCGAGCGCATAGTATCCCGCCGGCACCGCGCACTTCGGTGGATTGTCGTCGTGGTAATCGCGCTAGTGGCGGTCGCCGGCGGCTGGACTGCAGCCCTCGTCTTCGTCTCGCCAAGCCAGCGAGACGCCGCGACCACAGCGCCGCGACCTGAACCTGTCACGGCGACCATCAGCAGAGGCGATCTTCTTGATATTCGGCCTGTACCCGGGACAGTGGAGGCTGCTGACACGTCCCAAGCGCCCCTCACCTCAGTGGGTGACGCGCAGCGCACCGTCATCACCGCAGTGAAAGCGACGACGGGCGCGACGGTGCAAGCAGGAGACGTCGTGGCCGACCTCAATGGACAGCCGTTATTCGTGCTCGAGTCGCCGTTCCCTTTCTATCGAGATCTGAGCAGGGGCGACATCGGGCCAGATGTTCGGGTACTGCAAGAGAACCTGCAGCGCATGGGTTACCTGCGCTCCGTAGATGGGACCTTCGGAAACGGAACCATTTCCGCGCTCAAACAGCTCTACCGTGCGTCTGGATACACACCGGTAGCGCGTTCATCGTCAAAGCCGAACGCGACCCCATCGAATGAATCGTCGCAGGCGTCTACTTCGCTCCCTGCCAGCGATGAACCGTACTTCCCACTCTGGGCGTCGGTAGAGACGCCTGCCTTGCCCATCGCTATTGCCGGCGTTCCGGACGTTGGCACGGTCGTGTCCCAGTCGACATCGATCATGTTCTCGTCCACGAACCGCGTCATTCGTGCCGCGCTGCCGACCGGGTCCGAGGCAGACTACAAGGCAAAGCAGCGCGTTGCAGTCACCGGTGGATCCCTCACTGATGTACCCGGTGAAATCCTGAGGATCGATGGAGCCCCCCTCCCCGCCACCGCAGGTTCAAAGGATGCCGGTGCCGCCGACGGCAAGCCTCAAGTAACAGGGAAGATCGCGACCATCATCCTCGATGACCCATCGGCGCTCAGTCCCGTCGAGGCCTCGACCCCCGTCACTGTCAGCGTGCACGTGAGGACGGTCGCCATTGACGCTCTGCTGGTTCCCGTGGTGGCGATTGCTGACAGGGGCAACGGGCAGGCTTCGCTCCTTGTCCGTGGAGGAACGGGATTTAGGTCGCAGCAGGTACACCTGCTTGGAAGTGCGGACGGTATGGCTGCGATTGATGGCGGACCTCACGTATCGGCTGGTGACGAGGTGCGCACTGGATGAACGACGATCTTCTAATTAGCTTGCGTGGAGTATCGCGGACATTTGCCGCAGGTTCTCCAACGGCCGTGCACGCTCTGCAGAGCATCAATCTCGACATCTATGGCGGAGAGTTCGTGGCGGTTCTCGGACCGTCCGGAGGTGGAAAGTCCACCCTCCTCGCCGTCCTGGGCCTAATGGATGAACCGTCAGATGGTGAGTATCGATTATTCGGGCAAGACACGCGAGCCCTATCCGACCGTGAACGCACGCGTCTCCGTGGTGCGCGCATCGGGTTTGTCTTCCAAGCTTTTCATCTTCTCGATGCGCGGCCGGTCCTTGACAGCGTTGAACTCACACAGATGTATCAGGGCGTGCCCGCCCCACAACGCTCCGCGAACGCGCGTCGCGTCCTTGGCGAACTCGGTCTCGGGGCCCGGCTTGACGCTCAAGCGAGCGAGCTCTCCGGAGGGCAACGACAGCGTGTGGCGCTGGCCCGTGCCGTTGTGGCCGACAACAAGGTGATCCTCGCCGATGAGCCCACCGGCAACCTCGACTCCGAAAGCGGTGCGGCGGTCCTGACGTTACTCCAGCGCCTCCATCAGGAGGGAAGAACGGTAATTGTCGTCACACACTCGTCAGAGGTTGCAGCGATGGCCGACCGCATCGTCCGGATCTCGGATGGCAGAGTCATCGAGGATACCGGTTCGCCCAGGACCAATCGGCGTTCAACATCGCGAGTCCAGCCGGCGCAACCGGGGCGCCAATCTTTCCGCGATCTCTGGCTAGATGCTTGGGCCTCCGTCCAGTCCAGGAGCCGGCAGACAGCAGGCCTCGTAGGCGCAGTCGCAGTTGCAGTGGCGATGGTCATCGTGACGCTTGGGCTTGGATCCGTCGCCAGCGCGCAGGTTTCGGACACCTTCAACCTGCACGCGAACCATGATGTGTCTGCCCAGTGGATGTCGGATGCCAACAGTCGCATTAGTCCGAACGATGCGATCCTCGCCGCGAAGAAGTTGCGGGGCGTTCGGGCAGCGGCGGTCCTCGTTGACCAAGGAGGGGCGACGGTTGTCAGCGGGCCGAACCGGATGGAGCTCACTGTCCAGTCGGTCGCCGGAGATTTCGAGCGCGCGACATCTTCACGAGTTTCCTGGACCAATGAAAGAACACGCCAGCTGGCTGCCGGAACCGCTTTGGTCGGAAGAGATGTCGCGCGTCAGCTTGCCGTTGGGCCGAACTCGGGCGGCCCAGTTGTCATCGTCGACGGAGTGCCCTTAGCAATCATCGGCACAATCGAATCTTCACGGCGCTACCCTGATCTCTCCGGACAAGTGGTCAAGTCTCTGGACTCAGATGCCGCTTCGCACGAAACAAAGACAACGCTCGCTCTCGATGTCATGAGCGGCGCAGCAACTCAGATTGGTCGGCAAATCGGCCCCGCGATCTCTCCCACGGACCCATCGTTACCCAAGATCTCGATACCCCCTGATATCGATACGCTGCGGCCAGCTATCCAGGCGGGGCTCCAATCCACGCTGATTGCTTTCTCCTTGCTTGCAATCGCGGTGGCAGTCTTCACTTTGTCAAACGCACTGAGCGCCTCCGTTGTCTCCCGAACTGGAGAGTTCGGTCTGAGACGTGCGGTAGGCGCGCAAGCGGCGAGCCTCGCCAAGCTTGTCTCCGCGGAAGCCGCCGTTGTGGGGTGCGCGGGAGGTGCCGCCGGTCTTGTGCTGGGTCTCGGTGCGATCTTGACATTCACTATCGCGCACCGTTGGATGCCCGTCTTTGATCTTCGACTCGCTCCGCTCGCTGTTGTCCTCGGAGTGATGATGGCGGTCACCAGTGCGTCGGTTGCGGCAGTCCGGGCTGGAAAGCTCCAGCCAGTCGAGGCGCTGAGGGCCTCATAACGATCCGGCGGAGACCAACACGGTACGGCGGCGACGCAAGTTCCAAGAGCGCGCGAAGGGATTAAGCCGTAGCGCCCACTGTCATTTGGGCGTCACGCATCTAGGACTGTGCCTACTGCGCTCTTGCGAAACAGTTATCACGGCTGTTTCGGTGCGTTGAGTCTCGAGTCTGAGGTCATCGCCGAGGGTGACGTCCCCTGGGGTGGTGTAGATCTCGGGCTCGAGTGTCACGTCGAGGACGTGGTGAGCCATCGTGCGATGGTCAGTGAGACAACGACCAAGTCACTCACAGAAAGACACAACGCACGATGGCTCTTGACCAGTCTGCCCTCCTCGAGCTCCTCGGGGAACTCAAGCTCACGGACGTCACCGACCGGATCCGGGTGGCGACCGAAACGCTCTATCAGGAGCTGATCGACGCGGAAGCTGCCGCGTTCATCGGCGCAGCCCCGTTCGAACGCTCGCCCGATCGGACCGCGCACCGCAACGGCACCCGTCCACGGACTCTGACCACGACCGCCGGGGAGTTGGAGTTGCGGATCCCGAAGCTGCGCACCGGATCGTTCTTCCCGTCGCTGCTGGAACGGCGCCGCCGGGTCGATCAGGCCCTGTTCGCGGTCGTGATGGAGGCGTACGTGCACGGCGTGTCCACCCGCAAGGTCGACGACCTGGTCAAAGCGCTCGGCGCGGACACCGGCATCTCCAAGTCCGAAGTGTCGCGGATCTGCGCGCACCTGGACGAGGATGTCGCCGCGTTCCGCGACCGGCCGCTGGCCGACCAGTCCTACCCGTATGTGTTCCTCGACGCGACCTACTGCAAAGCTCGTGTCGGCCGGCGGGTGGTCTCGCAAGCGGTCGTGGTCGCAGTCGGTGTGGCCGCGGACGGACGCCGGGAGATCCTCGGGTTCGAGGTCGGGGAGACCGAATCGCAGCCGTTCTGGACCACGTTCCTGCGATCGTTGAAGGCGCGCGGCCTGGGCGGGGTGCAGCTGGTCATCTCCGATGCGCACACCGGGCTTATCGCCGCGATCCAGACCGTGTTCGCCGGCGCCGGCTGGCAGCGCTGCCGGGTGCACTTCATGCGGAACGTGCTCGCGAACGTCCCAAAGACCGCGGGTCCCATGGTCGCGTCGATCATCCGCACGATCTTCGCCCAACCCGACACCGACCACGTCCTGGGCCAGTTCGACGAGGTCGTGCGGATGCTCACCCGGTCGCACCCGAAGATCGCCGAGATGCTCGAGACCGCCCGAGATGACCTGCTCGGGTTCACCGCGTTCCCGCCGCAGCACTGGCGGCAGATCTGGTCTACGAACCCGCTGGAACGGCTGAACAAAGAGATCAAACGCCGCACCGACGTCGTCGGCACCTTCCCCAACCCCGCCGCGCTGCTGCGCCTTGCCGGCCACGTGCTCATCGAGCAGCACGACGAATGGGACGGCGCCGACCGCCGCTACTTCTCCGAGCACTCCATGACCCTCCTCCTCGCAGAACCAGAGGAGGTGGCCATCCCCGAACTCACCGCGGCATAATCACAGAAGCTGACCCGCACGGTGTTGAGAAACTCCACCAATCAGCGGGACGTCACCATCGCCGAGACTTCACGCCTTCTGGCGATGTCACGACCGACGTAAGGAATCGGGGACAAGGATTAGCGGATCGTCCCCAGTGCTCGACGTTCGCACACCGGACATCCACGACCTCGTGCTCGCCTCGGATTCACCACACTCTCGATAGACGCGAGGCGGGTGAAGAGTCGCACTGACCTTCGAGTCGTATGGTCTGCTTGCGCGCTCCGCCATACACATGTGCGTGGTCAGCATTGATCGCGTGGGATCTCGTCGGGTCAAGCCCCGGGGCGTGGTGTCGCGGTCGGTGATCCTTCTGTTGATGGTTAGGCGCTGAGCTCGAGGATGATGTCGGTGTTCACCTCGCTTCCGGTGTCGGGGACGACTGTGAGGCGGGACTGGCGAGGAGGCCGAGGGCGAGGCCGAGGCAGCGGCCTCCATCGGCCAATTCGTCGGTTCGCTCGGCCAGGACCGCGCCGACAAAGCGAATGATCGCGTCGCGGTCGGGAAGATGCCGACGGAGTCGCTGCGGCGGCGGATTTCCCGGGTGAGGCGGGAGTCGGTCCGGTAGCCGAGACACAGGGGCCCCAATGACTGGCCGCTTCCTACGCAGCACCGCCAGGGTCGCGAGTCCGCAGGGAGGCGCGTACCCTGGCGGTACTCCGCTGGTTGGATCAATTCAGCGTGTGGAGGTCCGCGTCGGTCTCGTACACCGGCGCTGAATACGGCCCCGTGGCATCAGCTGCGGGGCCGTTCACTCGGGGGGAGCGGTTCACTTCGACCCCGGTGAACTTCAGTGAGGCGGCGACGGTGTCGGCGAGGATCTCGCGCGATTCCCGGGTGCTGCCGGTCTGCTTGTCGACGTAGTTGGTGAACTTCAAGTCGCCGCTCACGAGGACCGTGTCCCCCTTGCGCAGCGAGTCGGCGACGTTGCGGGACTGACGCCCGAATGCCGTGACCCGATGGAACACGGTGCCCGCATCCTCCCAGGTACCGGTCGTCTCGTTCAGGCGACGGTCATTGACAGCGACGCTGAATCTGGCGTACTCCAGACCCGACTCGGCGGTCCCGTACTCCGGGTCCGCGGTGATATTCCCCTCGATGGTGAGGGGGATTCTGGTCGACATTGTGTCATTCCCTTCATCTCGTGCACCCGAGGGTGCTGTCAGGCGTGGGCCCGGTCGGCCCACGCGTCCCACTCCTCCTCGTTCGTGACATCGCGCCACGAACGAGGAGGACGCTCTCTGTGCCCGTTCACGCACGAGCCCGGATACGCGGACTTGAGCCGGGCACGAGCTGCTGCGAATTTCTCGTGCCAGAGGACTGGTCCGAGCCCGCTATCGGTCGAGTCGAATGCCGCCTCCCACGCGATGTGGAGTGCGGAGAGTTCCTCGACGAGAGCGCTGTGGCGCCACCAGCAGATGGGCACGATGATCTCGGGAATCTCATAGCGGGTCGTCACCCATTCGACCCAGTCCCGCAACGCATCCCAGGTCGCGCGTGCATCGTCTTCCTTCAGGTCGCGCCAGTTCACGGGTTGCGCGCCGAGGTCTGCGGACGAGGCATCCCGATTGAGCATCCGAAGGTCACCCAGCTGGAGGGAGGCGACAAGCTCCTCGACGCTGATGTCCTCGGGGTGCTCATCCATGAGATGCCTCGTTGCGTGTGAGCTTCTGTCGAAGGCGCACAAGAGCCGTTCGCGATGCGTCGCGCCGCCCTCGCATCCCGCCCAACACTCGATCCCGGTCGATGAGCCGGTGGAGCAGCTCATGACACAGGGGATGGAGGGGCACGAGGTCTTCATGTTGCTCGCGTGAGATCCATCCGTGCTTGCCTTCGATCACGCCGCGATACTCGAGGTGATGCAGCTCGAGGTCTCTCGGGCGCGCTGGGCGTCCGCACGCAGTGCACGTCAGGGGAATGGCGCGGTCGTGCTGCTCGGCGAACCACCGGTCACGACGCGTGAACCACACTCGCGAGCGGAGGTAGCCGGACCGGTAGCGATTCCCCCAGGGACGCCGTCGACGGTTACTCACGACGCATCCTCTTCTCGCTGAAATTGGGGCATCGTTGCGGCGGCCGTCCTGGCGGTGTACGCGCTCGCGAACACATCGCGTTGCTCGGCCTCGGTCTTGGTCTTTCCGGCCTTGATGTGGCTGGCGTCGCTGCGCTCGTCCCATCCCGCGAGATCAAGAAGCACGCCTCTGCGGTTTCGGTACGCGAGAAGCCCGGCCGTTGGGGGCATCCGACGGATCTCGTCCACTGTCATAACCGGCAGGCGATCGTGGCGCTCTGACACGGAGCTGCCGGGCTGGTGAGTCGACCAGGAGCGCTCATTGCGCTGCCTGTCTCGGGAACCGAGCAACGTTTCGATGTCGCGCAGGTGTTGAACGTGCGAGGCGCCGCCCAGGAGCACCTTCGCGGTTGCGGCAGACCAGATGGTGTCAGCCTCTGCGCGCGACCATGCCGTTTCAGCTTGTGAGAGCGCTTGGAGGACGACGAAGGTGCAGATCCCGCGGCCACCACCCTCGGCCATCACGCGGGGGAGCGCGGACCATCGGAACATGTTGGCGATCTCATCGAGGATCAAGCCCAGGGGATGCGGAAGCCGGGCTCCGTCGGAGGCGAGCGCACGTCGTCTCGCGACCTCCACGACGTCGTCGAGGATGGCGGAGAGGAAGCCACCCATGGCACCCGCTCCCGCGCCGGATCCGATGAGGTAGAGCGTGTTCTCGCCCCGCAGGAACTCGTCCGGATCGAACCCAGGCCCCTGTGCTGGCATTAGCGCTTCGCGGATCTGGGGAATCGCAAGAGGAGCGACCGCGGCCTGCACACCGAACCACGTAGACGAGAGAAGCTTCACGTCGCCGACGAGGACCGCCTCGAGCCCATCGGCCCATCCCGGAGCCGCCGCCGATTCGGATCGAAGGATTCGTACCGCGTCATGGGCGAGGGCCGGCGTCGAGCCCCACTTGTAGAGGTCCGCAACGGTACCTCCCGTGAGCGCGGCGGCATGGAGCAACCTCGACAGCACGGTCGCAGCGACGTCCGCCCACTCCTGATTGGTGGAAGACGACCCGAGCGCCGTCCCCGTCACGACAGCCTGCCCACGCTGGACGGCGACGAGGGGATCCTCGCATCCGACGATCGGAGAGATGCGCAGCGTGTGTCGCACCCCCGCCAGCGCTTGAGGGTCGAAGACGTGAACCTCGCCACGCTGCATCCTCATGTGCATCGTTGCGGTGAGGTTGTCGCTCGTCGTGGACGTGGTGATGAGCGGGCCCGCCCAGTCCAAAATCGCCGAGATGAGCACGCGATAACCCTTGCCGGCGCGTGGAGGTCCTTCGAGCGCGACGGAGTCTTCGATCGAGACGTACACGTCGAGACCTCGGGCTCGGCCGATCCGCCAACCGACGTCCGTGAGTTTGATTCCGCTCTGGCCGGGACGAAGATGCTTCGCTCGTCGTAGGACGGCGGAAGCGGAAAGGTGCTTGCCGATCTCTGTGCGGGTCGCGAACCCAGGGCGAGATCGGATGTCTGCGAGGAAGGCTGCGTCCGACTCGCGGTACCGCGAATACGCGATGGACGCGACTATCGCAGCGCCGATGATCACGATGAGAAGCACCAAGTCCGCGACTCGGATCGGGACGACTGGCAAGACGCAGCCGCCGCCTATCGCGTATGCGGATCGGTCGCCGGTGGCGAAGACCACGAGCCCCGAGTACATGTTTCGGGCGGCGGGTCGTGAGCCGCAGACCCACGTTGTGACCAGTTCCGCGACAAATGAGCTGGTCATGCCGAACACCAAGGCGGCCGCGAGGACAGCCGCGACGGCCTTGGAGAAGAGGCTTCCGGCGATCATCGCCTAATCCCACGTCGTCCCGAAGGCCGCATGCCGGTACCCGTCTTCACGACCCGTGGCAAGTCCTTCGCGGTAGCCGTGCACCTCTGCATCCGCGACGCGGGTCTCGACTCCGCGACGGAGAGCATCCGCATCGTCGGCGCGGCGTCGCAGCCGGGTGGTCGCGAGCACAGCGCTGGCGATCCAGACGAGCGGGGTGGAGACTGCGAGGTTTGCAAGCAGACCGTTCATGACTCGATCGATCGGGATGCCGGCGGACGACGATGCCACCAGCATCCAGGGTGCGATCAGGGCGGCGCAGAGAATGAGGGAGAACAACCCGGCGGCCGAGACAGTCAGCGCAATCGATGGTTCGCGCCCGAGCGGCGGTTCTCCTAGCGCGGCGTCACGACGGCGTGCCGCTGCTACCTCGCGACTTCGAAGGAAGCCCAATGCGGCGGCGCACGCGAGGGCCCCGCACGCGACCACGAGTCCGACGCTCCAGAGGACCCGGCCGAGGGAGGCAAGAAGAGTGGTGGCGCCCGCGATGCCCAGAGCGATCCATGCCAGGGCAACAGCGAGGCGTCCTGTCCCGCGGCGTCCTCGCCGGTATAGCGCTCCTGTCGTGCCGACAACCGACGCCACCATCAGCGCGGAGCCGGTGATCAGAGCGAGTACGGTGTTCATCTGTTCCTCCTCAGAACCGCTCGGCGGCGTACGCGGCCGCTTCTATCCACGCTTCACGCGTCGCCGCCCGAAGTGCGCCGAATCGAAGGGGCCCGTCCTTCAGCGCGGGATCGAAGGGGATGACGGCGACGGCGCGCGCGAGGGAGCTGAATGTCTCGACGAGTTGTGCGAGGCGAGCCCTTCCCGCGGGCTCAGCCTGCGTGATGACGACGACTGCGTCACGTGCGAGGAGCGCCGAGTGCTCGTCGCGCGCGGCGAGTGCCTCCAGGAGTAGAGCTGCGGATTCTGCGGACTCCGGCGAGGTGACTGTTGGAACGACCAGTTGGTTGGCCCAGTCGATCATCCGGAGCCACCGATCGGCTGCCTCGTCGTTCCCGGAGTCGAACACGACCAGTCGGTAACCACGGCCCACGGTGCTCACGAGCCTGTCGAACTCGTGGGTGGTCAATCGTTGGTCGGCCGAGAGCACTCTCGGGTTGGAGCGGAGCACGTCGTAGCGGTCATCCGTCTGGTGGTGGATGTAGGCGGCCATTGCACTCGTCGGCGCACCTTGAAGATTGTCCGCCGCCGCGAGCAGATCTGCGATCGTCGACTCGTGCCGGCCCTGCTCCGTGCGCCACCCGAGTGTCCCGCGAGTGTCGTTGTTATCGAAGGCCAGCACACTGCCGCCGCCGAAGCGTGCGTAGACCGCAGAGAGCATGGCGGTCGTCGGCGTCTTGCCAACACCGCCTTTCCCATTGACCACCGCGATCGTGCGCGGACCCGCCCATTGCCCCGCGACGATGCGCACCCGTCCATGTCGGGCGACCTCGGCAGCGGTCGGCGAATGGACCAGGCCGAGCTTTCGAAGCCAGCCGCGGAGACCGGTCGAGCGGATCAGGTCACGTTCTGCGCTCTCGTCGATGAATGATGCGCGGGTAATCTCCGCCTCGGGGGCATCTGGCTTAACGGTATGCGCATCCGCACGGGTGTCGCCGCTCGTCGCTGGCATCTCCGTGAGCTGCGCTTCAGCATCTGCGCTCTCTCCGCTGAGCGCCCGGATCTGACCGTCGGCACCGACTTCGAGGCGGTGAGATCCGCGATCGCCCGATGTCTCGACCGCCACCGGTCGACCTCGCTGATGAGCGAGCCGGACGGCGTGGGCCACTACGGCCTGTCGGACGTCCAGGTCGGAGCCTCCGCTGAACGAGGTTGTGGCTCCGTTCTCGTCAACCACCGTGGCCGTGTCGCCGCGAACGAAAACACGCAGCGCAGGTCCCAGGGTCGCACTCATCCGATTCCCCTCTCGTAAGCAAGCCACCCGTCGACGCTCGTATCCACGTCGTTCGGCCACGCCTTGTCAACGTGCTCGCGTAAGTGGACGAGCTCCGGCATCTCGTCGCTGTCCAGAAGCACCGCATCGTCGGTCTGAAAGAGCTCGAGTTCCCATTCGGTCGACGTCGAGAACGCGTCGACGAGATAGGAGTACTGGCCGACGTAGGCGATGAACTGGCCGCGCGCGAGCTCGCGAGCCATCTCAGCGTGCGCAGCAGAGATGTTCAACCGATCAACGAGGGGAGCGCGCTCCTGATGGTTTACATGGAAGATGAACTTGTTCTCGATGTCGCCGGCGATGGAGTAGGCGAGATTGCGCTCCTGAGACCCCGCTTGGCCGACGGCATCCAGATCGCCCATCTTGTGCAGGATCACGATGTTGCTGATGCCGTAGTGGCGCGAGAGCTTGAGCCACTGCTGATACATCTGCAGCGCGGCGAGCGACGTCATGTCCCGCCACCCCTCTTCTCGCACGACGTAACGCGTGCGGTGGGCGTCGCGGTCGGAGACGACCGCCTGGATCCATGCCGTTGAGCAGACCTGCGTGAGCTGGGCCACGAGGTCGCCGCGGGCGAACAGTTCACTGGTGTCGATGACCACCATCGGCGCGTCCTCGTCGAAGGCAACGGTGGATGCGTCCTCGAAGAGGCCCGACAAGTCGCCCTCCACGAAGCGGCGTAGAACGAAGCGCGGCTGTGCGGATGCCGAGACAAGTGCGGCATCGCCGTCCGTGTCGCCGCTCGCAATGAGCTCGAGCTGGCGGTGAACCTCACGCAGAGTCGGTGCGTCGTCCGTCTCCGTGATCGCGCGGCGGAGTGCGAGATGCACCGCGGCGTGCTCCACAGCTGAAAGTCGGGCCCCCGTCATGGTCTGCTCGATCAGGGAGATCAGCGTCCCGATGCGCCGCTGAGCGACCATCTGCTCATGCTGGTCATCAGTCGACGCCGTGCGACGTGGACCGCGGTCCAGCGGATTGAGTCGTTCCGTACCGCCGGCGCCCAGTCGGATGATCGACCCACCGACGGCCTCCGCGACCTTCACCCATTCGCCCTTGGAATCGGACGGGAGCACGACCTGGTGCCCGAAGGGGAGCGACCGCGTCGTGAGCATCTTGATGACGGCACTCTTCCCCGCGCGGTACGCGCCCAGCACGAGGATGTTGGTCGAGAACGCACCCCGACCGGTCGCGTCGGCGTACGCCTCCCATGGCGAGAAGTGCCAGAGGGCATCGGCGTTGAGATCGACGCCGACAACCGGGCCGCGGTGGCCGAGCCCGACGTCCGCGACGAAAGGGTAGATGCCGGCCAGGTGTTGCGATGTCGCCTGGTGTGCCGGAACTGTGAGTCGGGCGAGGTTCCAATACCCGTGTTCCCTCACACCGGGGCCGAACGGACCGGGCATCGCCGGGGCAGGAAGCCGGCGCTGGTGCTTCGTCGTTCGGATGGTCGTGTCGGCCCGCCGGGCCGCCGTGATCTCCCGACGGACGGCCCGGCGCTCCGCCGGTGACTGGCCGGCCGGAGTAACGGAAAACGCGTGCTTGACCATCATTTCAGTCCCATGCCCAGCGGCAGCGCGTTGAGGAGGAGCGCTTCAGCCTGCTGACAGTAGAGAATCTGCGCCTCCATCCCGGCACGTGACAAGGAATTGCGCACGCCGGCGACTGCCTGGTCGAGCGTTTCTTCGTCGCGAGCCGTGATCGTAAGGTACCCGCCGTACTGGAACTCGCCATGTCCGGCGACGATCTCCTCCTCTTGCTTCTCGAGTGCCAGCCAATCGGCCTCGTCGGCGGCGGAACCATCCGCACCCCGCTTCGCGCGGAGGCGTTCGTTTCCGCGCCACACTCGTTTCTCGTCACGGATCCGCTTCAAGGCCTTCGACACGGGTACGGGCGCCAGGACGATCGAGAGGATGTGCGTTACCGCCTCTCCGGAGACCGGGTGGCGGGCGAACACGATGGGGGAGACGAAACCGACTGCAGCATCGGACCGGGGCCACTCGTGGATCCACAGGGTGGTGTGCACGCCGGAGTCCGTCAGGACGACACCGTTGCGGCCCTTGGGCTCGTCGAGGAACATCGGACCGATCGCGGTCAGGTCAACTCCTGCTGTAGCGTCGTCCCGATTCTGGACAGTGGGAAGGAACTCGGGATCGAAGGCGGTTCGGGCGAGTGCCGCTATGTCTCGAGGACTGAGCCAGTGCCGGACCGTGATCTTCACCGCCTGTAAGGCATCCGATACGTTGCCCGCTTCGATCGAGGCGAGGGTCTGGATGGCGGATTTGCCGCCTCCGAGCGCCTTCAGCTGCGGCCCGAGCGCGACCAGATCGAGAGTCAGGGTGAGATAGTTGCGGTGCGCCACGGCGAACTGCTCGGAGTCGTCGAGCACTCGCTGGTAGTTGATCGCGGCAGGCGAGTTCGGGTCGATATGCAGACGGCCGACCGTAGCTTCGTAATGCTGTCGAGCCGCTCGGATCGTCGTCGGTGTCGTTCGCTCCTGGAGAGTGATCCGCTTGACCCCGTTGCGCTGCGTGAACGACGCGAGCACCTTTGCCCACTGCTCCGCCAGCTCCAGCCTGTCCGGAACGTCCTTCATGAGGAAGCCCTGTACCTCGAGCTCGGCCGTGATCGAAAGGGTGCGCTCGTGCGGGCTGTACACCGACGCGAGGCCGTCGACATCCCAGATCTGGACGGAGGCTCGCACTCCGGGAAGGTTGATCGTCCCTTCGAGGCGAACTCGCTCAGGCCGGTAGGTGTGCCGCGTCGCTCGCGCCGCTCCACGGATCTGCTTGGACAGCCACAGTCCGGTCATTCGCGGCGCGGACAAGCCGTGGATCGTCACAACGGCCCCGAGGCCGAGCGGGAGGTAGATCGGAGCGGACACCAGCAGTCCAACTGGACCCAGTCGCACGACGGCGGTCAGCAGTGTGGCCGCAGCGCCGATGAGACAGAGCACCTGCCAGCCGTCGAGACCGAGCACCACCCCTTGCCGAGATCGACGCGGAAGCCGAACGGGGCGGGCGGATTGATCGTTTGTGCTCATCGATGCGCTCTCCTCGGTGTAGGAGCTGGGTGCGACTGGTCGGGAAGGGTTTTGGCCACTATCGACTCATTCGGTTGATTGGTCTTCGCCGGCGTGCTCGTCGGGGCGGATGAGCTCGAGCGACGAGCTGGGGGAGTGGCTCCGGACGAGCCGGCGGTTGCCCTTGCGGTCGGTGATGACTTCGCTGCGGGTGCGCGCTGTGCGCTCGGTACACCGGCAGGGATGGAGCCAACGCGGGTGGGTATGGATGCCGCGGTCCTCGCTGCCCGCGAGCCCATCGCCGCCGCGTGCCCGCCGAGCCGGGAGCCGATCGAGTCGACCGCGACAGCTCCCACGAAGCTGAAGAGCCCGAACACCGCGAACGGTGCGAACGCGATTACCAGGAGACCGACGATGTACGGCCAGGCGGCCGGGTCCCAGATCGTCTTCACAGCCGCGAGGCCGTGAACCACGAGCGAGAAGAAGGCGATGGTCAAGGGGCCGGTGAGCAGCAGAACCACGACGGCGGACGCGTAGCGAACCACCCACTGGGGACCCACGCCACGTGCAGGGAACATCATCCAGGCGATCGGACCGACCATGATCAACGCGGCGAGAGCGACGTTGCGGAAAAGGAAGACCGCCAGAAGCAGGAGCATGCCGACGAAGATGAGTCCGAAGATGGCAAATCCGAAGACGTAGCCCGCCTGACCTCCGGCCCACATGGCGGCTTGGAGCGTGCCGAAGAGTCCGCCTGCGCCCGCCCCCTGACCGACGATGTCCTGTGTAAGTCCATCTATGGACTGGACGAGTTGCCCGGTAAGCCAAAACGTCAACGGCACAGCGGGAATCGCGAAGAACGACCGTACGAGTGCGCTCACGAGCTGGCTGCGATCACCCGAAATCACTGCTGCTGTGATCGACCAGATCATCGCGCCGAAGACGACGATCAGGGTCGCCCATGCCCAGAAGGACCACTGTCCGGCGGCCGCATTCCAGAGACTGCCCCCCACGTCGAACTTCGCGACGCCGAGGACCGAATACATCAATGCAGTCGCGATCATCGCGGCGCCGATGCCCCAGTTCTGGAAGGTGCCGCACACGATGTCGCCGAAGGAGCAGCCGAAGTCGACGGTGGCCGGAACGCCGCCTGCGGCCTTGATCGCATCCTGGTGACCGGCGAAGGTGGTGCATACCGTGGCGTTCTGGCCGTCGACGATCACGTCCAAGAAGCACGCGGTCGGCTTCACCTGGTTGGGATCATTGGGCGTGCACGAGATGAGGTTCTCCTGACGATCGCAGGACACGGGAAACGCTGGCGAGGACCAGGGCTCTCCCGTGACCTGACTGGAGATGCGAGCTGTCAGCCTGGCTGCGGCTGGAGTGGCCGCAGATGCGGGAGCGCCCGCCGCGATCACGGCGCCCAGTGCAAGCACCATGCCGATCGAGACCCGGAGTAGGGAGCCCACGTCAGAATCCGAAGTTGAACCCGACGAACCACTGGAAGAGGCCCGATGCCGATCCGAGGGCGGCAGCAGCGATGAAGATGCCAACGATGTTCTCGCCGGCCCAGGTCCGCATGCGCTCGGGCCCGAGCGTCCGGCCGGCGATCGCCGCGATGGCGATCACCAGCATGATCAGCACCACCACTAGGGCTGTCCCCAAGAGATAGGACGCCAAGAGCTCGAGCCCCGACATCCATGGCGCCGAGAAGTTGGGATTGATGGGCGGCACTTGGACGTCCGCCGGAATGATGAGCGACATCGCTGCTCCTCCTTGATTGCCAGCTCACTTGAGGGGTAGGCCGCGCGCGGCCATGAACGATTGAGGATCGACGGCCTTCCCGCCGATTCGGACCTCGAAATGCAGGTGACACCCCAGCGAGTGCCCGGTATTTCCCTCGGCACCCAGTGGTGTTCCGGCGTTCACCAACTGCCCAACTGCGACGAGGAGTGACCCCCACGCCATGTGGCCGTACACCGTGACAATGCCTCCGTCGTGGTCGATCACGACGGCATTCCCGTATCCGAAGTAGCTGCCCGCGGTCGCTACTCGACCAGGGGCGGCGGCATGAACGGGCGCGCCGCATCCTTGCGACATGTCGTATCCCTCGTGATACGTCGAGCAGTACGCGCAGACCCTCGCGATGTTCGGGTCGGCGCCGAATCCGCGCCCCTTCGAGTAGGGGCCGACCAGCGGATACGTCCAACCGCCCGCGGCGACCGGCGTGGCCACGGCTACGCTGTGCACATCGGCCTTCGCTAGGCTGCTCGACGCGGCAACGAAAGTCACCATCAGCACAGGGGCGGCTAATCCGACTGCAGTGCAGACCGCAAAGACGACGAGCGCGGCCAGGACCCTCCGGGCCGTCTTCGACCTGGCCACTGCCAGTGCCGCCACGGCCGGGGCACCCATGACTACTCCTCGACCGCCGAGTCGAAGAACCGGACCACCTTGCAGTCACCCGCCCGCTGAGGAGAATCGGGGGCGGGGACAGAGCCGGAGCCGCAGAGCACCTGGACACTGACGCGTACGTGCTCGGTGTTCGTCACGTCACCGTGGCGGTATGTGAGGATGACGTTTGCCGTCCCGATCGACATCCCGCCCGGGTCATCCGATACGGCGACGTGGGCGATCGGGCCGTCGACCTTCGCCGTCACCGCTGTCTGTTCGCTCCTCATCTGGTCCCACTGATCCTGCGGCAGCACGACCGAGCGGGACAGGTCGCCAAGATAGAGCTGCGTCGCGCGTTCCCGATCGGCCACATCTGCACGCCGGGTGTCGGGCGTGAACCAGGTGGCGAGGTGCCCGAGGAACTTGTCGCGGGTCGACTTCGACGGATCGAAAGTGGACGCGGCGGCCAGCGCCGCACGCATGTAGACGTCTCGGTCCCTCGTCACAGGTTCCGGGACCCAGCCAAAGCGCGTCACCGATGGGTCAACCACCGCAGTGGCTGCCGAAGTGGGGCCTTTGGGAGCGCTTTGCGTGGCACTTTGCGAAGCGGTCGGTCGTGCCTCGGGGCGACTCAGAAGCGCCGGGAGTATCACGGCGGCGAGCGCGACGATCAGCACAGCCGCCCCCACGATCGCCCACACGAGGCCTCGCCCGGGACGATTACCACTCATCGCCGGCGCTCCTGCTCGGGAGTTCGGGAGCGGCTGCTCACCGCATCACGACGTGACGTTCTGAGGCGGTCGCTGCGCCCCTGCAGGTGCTCAGGGGTGAGGACCGAACCGGGCACGAACTCGAAGCCGGTGGTCGCGCGGGGGAGACCCGGGGAAGACGTGCACGTGTGCGGAAGCCCCATCGTTCTCACCTCAGATCTGCTGATCAGCCTTGCGTAAGGGGATACTATAACGATACGCTTCACAAGGGAACCCCTAAATTATTCGCTCTTGCCGGGGAGCTGCGCCAGAATGGGCACGTGCCCAGATATGCGAGACCCCTCGACGCTGACAACGTGGAGGACCCCATCAAAGCTCTCGGCAGCATGGTGCGCGCCGG
Source organism: Microbacterium sp. sgz311019 (assembly GCF_056135325.1). Lineage (NCBI taxonomy): Bacteria > Bacillati > Actinomycetota > Actinomycetes > Micrococcales > Microbacteriaceae > Microbacterium > Microbacterium sp. sgz311019. The sequence continues at coordinate 24,426 of NZ_JBWAXO010000014.1, forward strand.
CATCATCGGGTACATCAGGAATCACGGCGCATCCACCCGCGGCGAGATCGCCGCGGGAACCGGGCTGGCGGTGCCAACTGTCGCGAAGGCTCTGCAGGCTTTGGTCAAGTCGGGGATGCTCATCCCTGACCCGCCCCCCGACCAGGCCGTCAGCGGCCAACGGATCAGGTACTCGGTCAACCACGCTGCGGTGAGCGAGATGTACTTCCAGCTGGGTATCGCCATCGGCGAACTGTAGTAGCAGGGCAGCTTCCAAGGGTGCCAAGGCCAGGAGGGGGCGCCTCTGTCCGGCTCCGCGGAAGCCACAAGGGGGAAGGATCCGGAGGGCGGATCCTGGCGCGGGGAAACGCGAGGGTTCTTCACCTGCTGCCTCCTCCGTGCCGGAGCGTGCTTCGTGTCGAAGAAGCACTTGAGCATGCTCAAATTGCACCTCGGGCATTAGCCTCCCACCTGTGCGGTGAGCATGCAATGGTTGATTTGAGCATGCCCAACGCGTAGATTGGTCATGCTCAACGGCGCGCTTGCGCATGCCTAGACGAAGTGGCGTTCCCTTGCCCGAGGGTGAACGAGGACCAGTGGAAATGACAGAAGACGACAGCAAGGCAAGTGCCGAAGACCTGGCAAAACGTCTTCGCCTGCTTCTGGACGTCGCGATCACCGAGACAGGAAGCGAACCGACGTACGGTCAGATCGCCGAATACGTCCGTGCTCGGGGAGTCGGTCTGTCCCGTTCGCGATGGACGTACATGGTGAACGGTCATCGCTACGTGCAGGATCGTCGACTGTTCGAGGCACTTGCGGACTTCTTCGGCGTCGAACCTCAATTCCTCACTGGGGAGGACAACGCCCCGATGCCAGCCAAGGTCAGAGCGCAGCTCGATCTGGTGCGGGCGATGCGGGCCGCGAAGGTCAAGTCGTACGCCGCACGGACGCTCGGGGATGTGTCGCCCGAAGCGCTCCAAGCCATCAGTCGGTTCCTCGACGAGGGATTGAAGCCCACCTAGCGGTCGGGCAAAGGGCTGCGCGACGACGGCGGATCCAGGGAGTGATGACGTGAGTATCAAGGCGACTGCAGCGGCAGCAGTGGCGGAACTCGGCCTGGGGTCCGCGTTCAGCTTCGACGAACTCGTCGCTGCCGTTCAGCGATGCCGACGCCGCGCCCTTCGAATCGTAGAGCTGGCTGAACTCACCGATAGCGGAGGGGTGTGCGCGGTGGTCTTCGTCGGCGACGATGAGGACGTCGTCGTGCACGCGCGAAGCGAGTCGGTCCTTCATCAGCAGCAGTTCGTCCTCCATGAGCTGGCGCACCTGATCCTTAGCCACGGCGAGGACCCTCACCCGGACGTGCCGGACGGATTGCTGCCGGATATCCCGGCTGCGATGCGGCGCCGCATCCTCGCCCGTCACGATCTCGATTCGGATGATGAGATCGCGGCGGAGGTGCTCGCGGATCACCTTGCTGGCGGCATCCGCGGATCTGTGTTGCGGGAATCGAGGTTCGTGGAGATCTTCGGGTGATCGAGATGCTCGTCGCCGCCTTGATGTGGATGCTTGTCGCGAGCCTTCTCATCCTGCGGCGAGGTCGTGCGGAACGGAGCATCACGTACTCCGCTGTCACGATCGCGGTCGCGATGACCTTGAACATCGATGCGCTCTACCGGTGGGTCGATCGCGTTGCCGGCGGCAGAAACCTCGTCACCTTGGTGGCGGATCTCGCCCTGATGCTGGGAATCTTCTTCCTCGGGCGTGGGGTGGCGAAGGCGACCGAATACAAGTCGCGCTTGGTACATATCGCCCTCGGGCCGGTCCTGCTGGCGACGGCGCTGGTTGGTGTGTCGCTGGCTTTCGCGTTCATTCGGAGCGGCCGGACGACGACTTCCTTCATGCTGGATCTCGGGGCTCAGCCGGCGGCCGCGGCGTATTCGGTGGTCGAGTACGCCTATAACGGTGTCGTCGTGACGGTGATGGCTGTTGTGGCGGCATGGCGGATCGGCCAGAGCAGGGGAGTGGAGCGACTTCCTGCGGTCTCTCTGCTTCTCGGCAGCGTCTGCGGTCTCACCCTGTCGATCGTGATCATCGCTATGGACGCCGCGCACGTCGCGGGGAACTCCGACCTGATGCTGAGCCTCGGCGTGGTCTACAGTCCCCTCTTCCTCTTGACGTTCATCTTTCTGTGCGTGGGTTTGGCGAGCCTTCCCGCAATCCGGCGGGCGCGCGTCCGAGGGCGCGCTGAGAAGACGCAGGACTTCGTGGCGCGCATCACTCCGGCCTGGGAACGTGCCAGTGCGGTCCGGCCAGGTGTCAGCTCGTGGTCCCGCGGGTCTTTGACGGCCGAAGATGCGGAAGCGAAACTTCACCGGCAGATCGTGGAGATCAGAGATGCCCTCTTCGATCCCCGCGTGTCGTTCACCCTGAGTGATAGCGAACGTCAACTCGTCGACGCTGCCGAGGCGCACCTGACCGGGCGAAATACGTCCGCTGCGCATGACACCCACCCACGTATCGGCCGGACGAAGGCCGCGCATTGAGGCTTTCGCGGGCGGTCGCGTGGTGCGCGGCCGCGATCACCGCCGCTCTCGGCTTCATCGGCTGGGTGATCGCACGACGGCTCACGCAGCCCGGAACTCCTCGTCGGTTCGACCTCGTGATCCGCGATGTCATTCGCGATGAGGGCGGGAACGCGATCGTGCTTGATGTGACGCCACGAACCTCGGCGGCGGGGCAGTACAGTCTATGGCTCGAAGATGGAGGATGGGTCCATCTAGGCGCGGTCTGGGATGCATCGCCCTCGACTTTGACGCGTGCCGTGACTGGTGACCTTCCCCCTGGCGCGCGTGTCGGGGCCCGTGCGTCATGGAGCGGCATCTATTACCAGGATCCTGAAGACGCGGGCCTAGTGGCGCGTGACATCCAGATTGAAACTCCCGCCGGCCGCGCGCCCGCATGGCTGATCGAAGCACCCGGCTCTCAGAGCCCATATTGGGCGGTCCACATCCATGGGCTGGGCAGCCCGCGGGCGGGCACCCTTCGTGGTGTGCGCGTCGCCGTCGACGCCGGCCTGTCCTCGCTCGTCGTCACCTACAGAAACGACGGCGAGGGCCCCACGGTCGGATCGGGCCGGCCCACACTCGGCGAGTCAGAAGCGGATGATGTGCGGGCCGCACTGCGATACGCGATCGCTAACGGAGCGCAACGAATCGCCCTGTTCGGCTGGTCCATGGGCGCCGCTATGGCCCTGCAGCTCTCGGCCGAGCCCGAGTTTCGAGATCTGGTCGACGTGCTCATTCTCGAGTCACCGGTGCTCGACTGGCAGGCCACGATCAATGCGAACTGCGCGCGCGCCGGTGTGCCGTCGTGGTTCGGATTCTTCGCTCGCCCATGGCTGACAAGCCGCGCGCTCGCCAGTCTTGTCGGGCTGGATGCCCCGGTCCCGTTGCGGAAGTTCAACTGGGTAGCTCGCGCCGCCGAGCTGCGCGTTCCGACGCTCATCCTCCACGGCCGCGCGGATACCTCAGCCCCGCCGGACATCTCTCGACGCCTTGCGATGTTGCGGCCGGGGCTCGTTCAGCTCGAAACGTTCGATACGGACCACACCATGACCTGGAACTCTGAGCCTGCACGCTGGGAAGGCCTCCTGCGGGAGTGGTGCACGCCGTGAGGCAACTCTCGCCGTGGGCCTTGATCGCGGTGACCGAGAGTGCAGGGCGTTCCTGGCACGCCTACGCGCGGCGCTCGCGGCCGTCCGGCGGGCTCAAAGCAGTGTTAGCGTGGGACACGAAGGCCCCCCGCCTGCGTGAAGCGCATCCTTCGACAGCTCGGCTTCGCAACCGGAGGTCCTCGCTACTCACCAAGTCAACCGCGACTCGGGCAACAACGTCTCTGGACATCACAGTTAGGCGATGCCGAGCGGCCGTCGGCGGTCTGCGATGAGGTGTTGGTCGTGCAGAGCGACGAGGACCACGGTTCCGTCGGCGGCGGAGGTGCGCAGCACGTCGTTGAGTTCGCACGTGGGGATCCGGGTCCAGCGTGCCGGTGGGCTCATCGCGCGTGCAGCACCCAATTGGCACCAATGGTGCCATGGCGTCGGCCGTCAAAACCGTTTATCGTCTTATGAACAGTGGCCCCTCTGGGTGAGTGTGTTACTGTGGGCGACTTTGACATGGCGGACGCCGTGGTCTGCTAAGTCGCTATTGTGCGCATGATCCGGCCCGTCAAAGGGCCGGCAACTAGAATGCCGGAAAGTGGAGATCAAATGAGGCTGGGTCAACGTTCGCGCATGATGGCTATATGCCTGGCGGTTGCGGCCCCTGGAATCCTGCTCGCTGGATGCGCGGGTACCGACCCGAACTCGCGACCGAACCCCACAGTGACAGTCACGATGACCGCGACTCCCGTGCCTTCCGCACAAGCGAATGGTAGTCCCGGTGCCCCCTCCGATGCCGACACGTGCGGAGAGGCATCGGCGCTCCATGGACTTGCGACTCGAGCGCAGTTTGACAAGACGGCCGGCGCAATCACTCCAGAGACGTATCAAGCCGAGATGTCACTTGTCGGTGATGGATGGGCGAACTTGCCAGCATCACCCGCATTTGCGGACGCGGTGAAGGCGGTCGCGTTGGAAGTGCGGGCCAGTCCGAAGACATTCGATCCGAATGCCGACGCCGCGAATCACCTGATCGAGGTGATTACCTTGCAATGCAACAAGATGGGCTACCCCATTCGCACGACGGCCCGCCCGGGACAAGGCGGATGAGCATTCTTGTCGAGAAGCCACTTCGCTCTCGTACCTAATCCCCATGCGGGGAAATCAACCGCCCGTACGCTGTGGCAAACAGAATGTTGGCCATCGCTGCATACAATTTAGCAAGGAGAACGCGCAATGTCCCGAATCGAGGCGACCACATTTTCGCGCAGAGCGCTCATTCGTGGAGCCGCAGTAGGAGCTGGAGTCCTGCTTTTCCAGCCAATTGAAACGATCGTCGCGAGACCTGCAGCGGCAGCGGAGCTTCCTCAATCGGTGCCCGCCCAGTCCATCGAGACTCAGCCCGGCGCTGTCAACCAGTATCTCGCTGCCACAAGCACTCGGGGGCTGACCGATCTCGAGGGGATCAAGGCGGAGTATCGCGAAGCCATCGCGATTTTTCCGTTTAGACTTCCCGCCGGATCGTCGTTCCCGCCCAACTCGAGCCTGACCGACACCAGGCCCGGTCTCGCGTGGGAGCGCGGAAACGGCGCAGCAGAGGCCTACTCCTCATGGATGCGTGAAGTTGCCAAGAAGGCATATGAGGCGCACATTGCCGGTGATCACAGTGCTGCCGATGGCTTCCTCGACGTCCTCGAAGAGGGTTACAACTCATCTGTTCGTCGGGCATTCTGGGAGGACCCCGAGAATAGCTTCGTTATCGAAGCCGTGACTCCCGCCAGAAGCCGCAATGGTTCTGCGGCGGGAGGAAAGGGCGATTTCACCACGCTCAGGCGTGTAGTCATCGGCTAGCTCCGATCCCAGAGCGTCGCACCGTCGCTCCATGAGGAATGGGCATCGCTAGGCCGCGACGTCCGCCAATCCCTTCCGGACTGGAAGACACCCCGCGTCTCACCGTGACAAGCTTCCCGCTTCTCGGGGCTGGGTCCAGCCGGAGACATGCCAGAACCTGGCACCTTCTTCGCTCCGCAGGCGAAATATTCCGTTCGACTTCTATCAAGCAGCATCTCACCATCCAAAGAGATTGGAAATAAAGACGTGGCTATCACCAGCGTGACCGTTGGACCTCAACTCCAGGCGGGGGACGGCTCATATACGGTTTGGACATACCGACGTGCAATGCAGGGCAGTGTGTACGCACGATACTCGGACGTATCTGTCAATGGCAACCCAAACTTCCACTGGGTGAGCGTCAACGGCACAATCGATCTCCTCGGAGACGACGGCCACGACTACGGCTCGGCCTATCTGCAGAAGCAATGGGGTGTCCTGCCCGGGTACGTCTATGTTGGCTACGTCGGTAGCGGACGACCCATCCACTTGGAGACGAGCATCGCATGCGTAACTGGATACAACAGCTACGGCACCGAGATCTACTCCGCCGTCAACTGGACGATGCAGCTGTACTGGGACAACATCGTCTGACCTGGCAAAGGGATTGATTTCCAGATGCGATCGCTGCGGAGTGGCGAAGGTGGTTGGCTCTTGCGCAGCGCTACGTACTTGAGCGCGCGGTGGCGCGCGTTGTCCGAAGTCGTGGGAGCGACGTAGCCGAGGCTCGGAGCCACTGGGGTGAGAGTTCAACGCGGGCTCGACGGCACTCGCCGGATGGGCGTTCGCCGTGGACCCTCTTGTGGGATCAAGGGACCGAAATGCCCATGCAGCTCGAGATGACGGCTGGCACGAGAACCCCGATCTGTGACGTGGCGAGTTGCGGCATTTCGCGTGCGATGCAGTGCCCGTGGTTCACGGATCTTCCCGTACACAACGTCCGACCTCGCTCGCCTCGAATCAGGGTCGTGTGGGGCTAGAGCTGGCGGCTGATTGGGTGAGGTGAGGCGGTCGGTCCTTCGTCCGCCGGTGGGGTGGTCGCGTGTCGGCGGCGCGTGAACTCTGAACGGTTTCGGCGCGGCGGTTTCAACTCATCGTCGCAACACCGGGGACGAGTTGGAGGCTACCAGCGTCGGGAACATGGCCGCTGGCGCCCGCCCGTCGAGCACCTTCTTCGGTCTTCTGTTGAGCTCGTCCTCGACCGCGCGCAGGTGAGCCTCGGTGTGGATACTGAGGTCGGTCGCTTTCGGGAAGTAGTCCCGCAGGAGCCCGTTCGTGTTCTCGTTGCTGCCGCGCTGCCAGGGCGAGTGCGAGTCGCAGAAGTAGACCGGGACGCCGAGCGACTCCCTCACCCGGAGGTGGCGTGCCACCTCAGTTCCCTGATCCCACGTGATCGACCGGAGCATCTCCGGTGGCAGGTCGCCCATCCGGGCGACGAGCGCGTCGTGGAGGGCGTCCGCGTCTCTCAGCGGCAGGTGGAGAAGTCGTGTCGTCCGCGACTGTCGCTCGACGAGCGTGCCGATCGCGGAGCCTTGCTCCTTGCCGATGATGAGGTCGCCGTCCCAGTGGCCGGGCTCGGTGGTGTCGTCTGGCGCGAACGGGCGGTCGTGGATCGTCAGCATCGGCTGCTCGAGCCGCGGACGACGACGGTCGGTGCGCTGCTGGGCCCGCCGATGCTGCCGGCCCGTCCGCAACGGTGACGGCTTGTGCGGGGCAAGCCGAGACGGGCGCGATAGCGGGGATCCCGGGCGGTAGATGGCCTGGTAGATGCTCTCCGGGCTCAGCCTCATCGCCGGATTGTCCGGATGCTTCGTCGCCAGGTGGGAGCTGATCTGTTCAGGACTCCACCGCTGCTGCAGCAGCTCGTCGACCTCGGCGTATAGGCAGCTGTCGCGGTCGATTCGGCGGGTGTGGTTCCGCCCACGACGCGCGACAGCGTGCCGCTGCGCGTCGAATGGGCGATAGTAATCTCGGCCGATCGAGTTCCGCGCCACCTCACGAGCAATCGTCGACGGGGATCGCCCCAACGCCCTCGCGACTTCTCGCATGCTCTTGCCTGCGTGAAGAAGATCCGCGATGCGGACCCGCTCATCTTCGGACAGGAATCGGTCACTGATCTCGCGGAGCGCGAGCCGCTCGAGTGGGGCGACGAAGCCGACGACGGCGCCACCGCGGTAGGTCTTGTAGCCGCGTGACCAGTTGCGACCAGCGGTTCGCGACACGCCGACCTCGCGGGCCGCTGCCGCGATGCTCCACCCCCGCTCGCGGAGCTCCATGAATCTTCTGCGCTTGGCCGACTGCGGGCGGCGCCCGGGGCCCTTCTTGACACGACGAGACGACGACAACACAACTCCCAGGATCGAGGAGGTATTTGCGACGATGTGTCCCGCGTCAAGTAGTTGGCAGGATTTGGTCGCGTTCGAAGGTGGGGATTGTCGGGTCGGCGTGGCCGAGGTGCACGTCGCGGGGCCGGTTCCAGGCGAGGTGCTCGTGGGGCCTGATCTCGTTGAACTCGACGCGAATGCTTCGCCTTCGCGAACCAGGTCGAGCGCGTCGTCGATCGGCTCACGGTAGAGCCGTTCGTACTTCAGTGATTGGAACGCTCGCTCCCGGACGCCGTTCTGACCCGGGGTGCGCACCCGGGTGCGCACGTGCCGCAGCTCGGGCCGTGCCGCGATGAGGGCGCCGAATCGGAACGACCGGAACGGGCCGCCGTTGTCCGTGACGAGGGTGATCGGGACGATCTGCCCGGTGTCGGGGTCGGTGAGATGCTCGATCAGCGGGACATCGCCCAGGAGCCGGTCGGCCTCAGCGAGGGCGATCTCGACGGCGGCGATCGCGTCATGCTGGTTCGCGGTCGGGGACCAATGCCACCCGAACTCGTACTTCGACCAGTAGTCCGCGATGCCCGCGACCCGCCACGTCCCACCGGCCGCGGTCTCGTATTCGGAGAAGTCGAACTGCCACACCTGGTTCGGGCCGGTCGGTGGCGCAGCGAACGCCGCCCTGCGCTGCTTGGCCTGCTCACGACGTTCCCGCTGATAGTCGGCCTTCAGCAGCAGCCCGGCCTCGTCGAGGACCCGCAGCACCGTGGACGCGCTGACCCGATACCCGGCGTGCCGGGCCATCGCCCAGATCTTCCGGTGTCCCCATGCGGGATGCGCGCCGGCGATCGCGCAGATCACCTCCCGGTGCGCCGTACGTG
>NZ_JBWAXO010000015.1:0-25931 GCF_056135325.1 Microbacterium sp. sgz311019
TGCCCGCAACCGACGCCCCACCCCACCTCAAACCCCTCCACCACGAAAGCCGCACCTGACCCGGCCAGCGCGGCGCGGGCCGAACTCCGCGGCGCCTCCACTCACGGTCGGAGATCTACAGGTCTCCACGTCGTCAGGAACAGCGCGCGACGTCAGAATCACACAGCGACGCCGGCCGCACGCTTTTTCCAACTGCGCGTAATAAACCGGCCCGCGCCGGGTCTCTTAGGGGTGTCGGACCCATTCCGCATCGGGGGGCCGGCAGCCTGAGTGATCACATGATCGCGTCCAGGTCACACGCAGACACCTCGAAACGGATCATCATGCGACTTTTCAGAAGAGCGGCATGCGCAATCGGCGCGGCTGTGATCATCGCTGGGCTCACGGCATGCGGCGGAGTGCACACGCCCCCCGCCACGCAGGCGACCCAGCCCGCGGCTGTGAAACACAACTACAAAGCAGCCGAGTTCATGGACACCATCCGCACAGCGATGAAGACGGGCCTGTCGGCCCGGATGGCGATCACCACCGCCGCCACTGACACCGTCCCCGCGATGTCGATCGATGCCGCGCTCGTGCTCGACAACGGCGACGGCAAACCCGCCATGGACATGACGACGGAGGCGAGCGGCACGAAGATCTCGCTCCGGCTCGTCGGAGGTCAGATGTACATCGGCACCCCCCAGACCGCGGGAAAGTACGTGCACGTCGATCTCTCCGACAGTTCGAATCCGCTCTCCGCGATGGCCGACTCCATGAGCGCCATGGACCCAGCCTCGCAGGCAGCGGAGCTGCGCAGCGCCGTGACTGCGATCCACTACGTCGGCGACGTCACGCTCTCTGGCACATCCACGAGCCACTACACCGTCACCGTCGACCCGTCCAAGCTCACCGGGGCGCTGGGCAAGCAGATGGGCACGCTGGTCGATCACCCGATCACCTACGACTACTGGATCGACAGGCAGCGTCTTCCCGTCAAGATCGTCACTGACACTCCGATCCAAGGTCAGGACATACGCATGACCGTGCTCTTGAGCGATTGGGGCAAGGTCGGGCGTATCGCTGCACCGACGGCGGACCAGATCATCTCGCCCGACGGTTCCTGAGCGCGCTTCGGGTGGCCATCCATGAGCAGAGCTGAGTGGCAGGCGCCGCCAGGATGGCCACCCCCGCCGAGGGGATGGGTGCCGCCTCTAGGGTGGCAGCCTGACCCGTCCTGGCCTGCGCCGCCCGTCGACTGGGTGTGGTGGCGCGATGCTCCCCGAACACGCTGGCAGAGGGTCCTCCTGGGAGTGCGCATCGGAGTGCCGTTATTCGTCATCGGAGTGCCCGTCGGATTGCTCGTCGCGGCTCAGATATACGAGCAGGCGACCGGATGCGGCTCCGTGGACCCGACGGATCCCGACAACTACAGCGAAGTGACCCTGCTCAACGACACACCGGAAGCCGTCATCATCGACGACTGTGCCGGCGCGTATTGCCTGGCATATAACCTTCCGATGCGCCTTCAGCCGGGCGACTCTTACAGTGACCAAGCCGCGTGCGGGGCGACAGGGAACGACATGACCTCATGGCGTGTGAGAACTGTCGATGGAAAGCTGCTCGGCTACATTGCCGTCGACACGCCACACAAGCAAGACGGACTGGTGTTTCCAATCTCACAGTCCAACCACGATCGCACCTCGGCTACACCGCCCAACAACTAAGCCACCCATTCGGCCGGCATAAGGTCAACGGTGAACCGTCCCCGGGTCTGATGCCGTTTCCTTTCGAGTCTGGAAGGAAGATGTTGCTCATGCCAAAGAGGATTCCGAAGGAGACGAAGCAGCGAGCGGTTCGTCTCGCGCTCGATCATCTCGATGAGTACCCGAACCTGACGAGCGCGTGCGAAGCCGTCTCAGTGAGGCTCGGTTTCGGTGCCGAGTCGTTGCGCCGATGGTTGCGCCAAGCGCAGGTCGACGGGGTGAGCGACGAGCCGGCCGGTCATCCGGGGGTCGACAGAGTAGTCGTTCCCGTCGACGCTGACGTAGTGGTCCCGCCCGAGTCGGACCCGCGTCTGCAGGCCCGACTCGGGCGGATGCGGAGGAAGCGCTGTCATCGCCGCCAGGTCGGCGTGAGTCCACGGAATCGGCGGGACGCGGGCCGGTACGCTTCCCGCAGATGAACCAAGGTCACGCTCCCTGGTTGCGTGCCCGCGGGAAGCGCGAACTCTACCCACGCCAGGGCTACCGCGCCGGGATTGATCTCGACGCACTCCTCGTCGAGGTATACCTCGGCGAGGTAGACGCGATGCGCTGCGGACACAGTCGCGCGCTCCGCGAAAATGGGCACCGGGCGCGGGAACCGGCTGCGGTTCGTCGTCGAGATGGCGGCGCGCCAGACAGCGTCGACAACACGATCGTCAACGATGTGCGCGTCATGTACCTCGACCAGCAAGTGACCGACGCGGATTGTTCGAGGAGGCGACCATGCGCGGCTCCGCGCACCGGCGCCGACGGCCGCGGTGGTTATCAATAGCCCGAGCAACGTCATCGTGATCATTGCTGCAGTCATGCGGATCACCTCTCGATCGACGTCTAGCGCCAGGGATACCGCGCACCTCAGACATCGGCGTTGCTGCCTCTGCGCGAGTCGGCTCAGAATTCGCCGATCGCCATCCCGAGACGGAGGTAGAGGTCGGTGACGGCTTCCTCGTTGACGCGGTATCGGATCCACATGCCGCGGCGTGATTGCCCCTGCTCCATCGGCGGGTCGGAGATCACGAGGCCCGCCGTCTCGAGTTCGTTCAGTCGCGGCTGGATGGTGGTCGGCCCGAGTTCGAGAGCATCGCAGACCGGGCCGATGGTGACGTCCGGGTTCCTGCGGAGGTAGCGGAGGATGCTGGCCTTGACGAGGTTGCCGAGCATCGCGACGGGGTCTTGGGCATCTTCGGAGCCCGCCGGCTGCGCGAGTCGAGGCATGACCTCATTGTGGCCCATCGTGTCCATCCAGACATAGAAGACAACACGCTTTAGCTGTTTACTCGAGAAGAACACTGCTATACAGTGTGGGCATGGCGGGGCAGACGGAGCGCGAGAATGTGGGTATCCCGGCTCGCGTGGCGAATTTGTCCTCCGAATTGCCTACAGACAGAGCGCAGAATTGTGGGCTAAGTTCTGCGGTTCGGCAGGACCGCTGGCACGGTTCTCTCCACAGGGATCTCTCATCGGACTGTTATCCACAATCTGGTGGCTATCCTTTTCAATGTTCATCCACCGTGCGTAGGATGCCGCCACGGCAACTGACCAGCATGCGACCTCGTCTGCTCCCGGTCACCGTCCTGACAGATCAGGGAAGCGGGACATGATGGCGACACAGAATTCCGGGCAGCGTGGAATCTTGTGGGCGATCCTCGGCGGAGCGGTCCTCCTCGCTGGCATCGTCGCGATCATTATCGGCGCCGTGCTGTCTCAGCCGTCGCCCACCGGCGTCCCCACCACTCCCGCCCCTGGCGCGACCGCGCACCCGTCCCCGCGCGGATCCGACCCCTCCGAGACCTTCGTGGATCCGACCGCGGGTCCCCGCGGATGGAGAGGCGAGCCGATCACGACCAGCCCCGAGACGTATATCCGTGCCGCCCTCGAGGCAGCAACCACCTTCGACACACAGAAGAGCTCACGAGAGCACTGGCTCGACTATCTCGACAAGTGGTTCACTCCTGACACCCGGTTTGCGTCGACGGCCGACCAACTTGCGGCGATGACCGACTCGCGCACCGAGATGCGCGAAGGCGTGGTGCTCCCCCAGTCCGAGTGGGACTCGCTCGCCAGCGAGCGTGGTCGAGTCATCGCAAAGACGGCGAGCACTGTCACCTTCGTGCCGGTCCCTAAGGACGTCTCCGGGCAGATGAAGATTGGCACGGCCAATGTGACGCTCACTTTTACCCGATCGGATGGCAATGGTGGGACGACGTCGTATGACGAGCACGTGCGGGTGAGCGTGCAGGTCCTGTGCGGGTCGGGGTCGGTGCCGACACCGGACACGGCGCAGCGTGCGGGCGACTGCAAGGTGGTCCGGTACTTCACGGAGCCGATGGAGCCCTGAGATGGGAGCCCAGGTGATCGCGACCATCGTCCTCAACACGAGGACCGGCCGCAAGATCCTGGCCACAGCCGCCGCGGTGATTGTGCTCATCGTCGTCGTGGCGCTTACACCGCTGATCGCGATCCCGTTCGCCGCGGCCGGCAGCACCGTGAACGCCGGCACGGTCATGGCGATAGGCGCCGACGTCGCTCCAACCGCGAACGGCGCGTGGGGGTACCCGCTGCGCGGCGGCTACTCGAAGGGCCGCGGGTTCGGCTACAACCCCGTTGAGGGATGCTCCTACTGCTCCGTGAACCACGAGGGCTACGACCTGTCCCAGGCGTGCGGGGCAACCGTCTACGCCGCAGGCCCCGGGCGGGTGATCGCCGCGGGCGCGTACCAGGGGTACGGGAACGCGGTCCTCATCGACCACGGCGGCGGCCTCATCACCCTCTACGGCCACATGCAATGGGGCTCGCTGCGCGTGATCCTCGGTCAAACCGTCACGGCCGGGACCGCGTTGGGCGCGGAAGGCAACACCGGCAAGTCGTTCGGTTGCCACCTGCATTTCGAAGTCCGCAAGTCCGGAACTGCGGTAGATCCGCAGCCCTTCATGGCAGGCCTCGACCTGCCCCTGAAGTAGATCCACCGATAAGGAGCAGCACATGTTCAGCCGCCTCGTCCCCAGCGAGATCTCCATCCCGAACATTCAGCCAGACTTCTCCGCCCCGTTCTTCCACGGGTTCCAGGTGATCGTCTCCTACGTCCTCGCCGGCGCCATGCTCGCCGTGCTCGCCATGCTGATCGTCGCGGGCGGCGCGCTCGCGTTCCACGGCCTCGCCCCGGACCGCGCCCGCAGCTGGGCAGGCGAGAACATCCTGCGCATCTTCTTCGCCGCCGCCATCCTCGGCGCCGCGTCCGGGATCTTCGCCTGGTTTGTCAACTTCAACTTCGGATTCTGATGAATACCCTGCGCGCCGCTCAGCTGGGCATTGCCGTGGGGATCGGTCTGGTCCTCCTCGCGGGGCCACCGGCCCAAGCCGCGACAGCCACGGACGTGACGTCGGTGGCGGTCGCCGCCGATGCGATTACCGGCGAGTCCTGGTCTGCGCCCACGTTCCCCGTCAACTGCCACGCGGCCAGCGGACAGATCACCTGCACGCCAACAGACCCCAACAATGTGACCGCGCAGCAATGCTTCGTCGGCGTTCTCTATCAGGGCGAGCGCGCGACGATCTGCACCACCTACCAAGGGCATGTTCAGGCCATTCAGGCGGCCGGAGGGCGAGCGCTGCTGGTGAGGTACGGGTGCAGTCTGGGCGATGCGGTGTGTCTGTCGTTCGAGAACGCGGGTCGCGGGCTGGCGTTGGCGGCGACGGGGATGATGTTCCTGGTCGCGCAGAACATGCGGTTCGACACGAGCACCCTGCTGTGGTCGGCGGCGGTGGGTGAGTGGTCGTTCTGGCAGTGGGCGATCCTGATCATCACGTTCGGCGCGATGGTGTGGGCTATCGCCGCCGCCGTGATCTCCGGAGATCGTGGCGAGCTCGTCTCGGCTATGGTGCGCTCCTTCATCGCCGTCGCCGCCGTCCCCCTGACCCTCTGGGTGACCGGGCACTTGCTGAACACAGTCGATCAGATGACCTGGTACCTGATGAACCGGCACGGCCCGCTGACCCTGTTCTCGACCCTGCAGTCGGTGATGTGGGCGGGCGGGCAGGCGAACTACTTCTTCGCGTTCCTCATCGACGGGCTGTTGATGGTCGGGATGCTGCTGCTGATGCTGGTGTTCGCGTTCCGCAACATCGCCCTGGCTGCGCTGATCATGGTGGGACCAATCGCGTGGATGGTCTTCCCGGTGCGGCGGATCGGCCCGCAGTGGGTGGTCCGGTACGTGTCCGCGGTCGTGGTGCTGCTGTTGACGGGGCCGTTGACGATCGGGTTTCTCACCTTGATCATCAACGGGCTGGCCCGCGTGAAGACGATCTGGGACCCGCAGTCCTGGCCGCTGCTGGTCGGGCTGGTGCTGGTCGCGTTCGCCCCGTTCGCAATCTTCGGGCTGTTCAGCTTCGCCGGCGCCGTCGCCGCGGACAGCCTCGGCTCCCGGCTCGGCTCCCACGGTGCGCGGATGACCACCAGCGCCGCCCGCACCGCGGTCCGGATCCCGACCCGGATGGCCGGCCTGCCCGCCGGCGTCTCCTCCGGCGGTGTCGCCGCCGCGGGCGCCAGTTCGGGAGGCAGTGCCGCGACGGCGGGAGCGCAGCGCCCCGCCACCACCCGCGCCGCGAGCAGCACCGGCTCACGAGGCGCGACGACGGCGCCGAGTGGCCCAGCTGCAGCTGCGACGTCGCGGCCGGTCGGGAGCTCGAGGCAGTCGACCGCTTCGCGGCCGTCGACGCCACCGACCGCACCACCGCCGAGTGAAGGGAGATCATCATGACCACGACTCCGGAGTATGCGCGGCCGGTGCGGCTGCCGCGCCGGTCCCGGCAGGGCATCGTGATGGGCCTGGACGGGTGGCAGCTCACCTTCCTCACCCTCGCCGCCCTGACCTTGCTTGCGTTCATCAACCGGTTCGGGCCGCTCGGACTGTTGTATGGGGCACCGGTGTATCTGGCGTTCGGGATCACCGCGCTGACCACCATCCACGGGATGTCGACCCCGCGGATGGGTGGCCTGTGGCTGATGAAGCAGGTCCGCCACGCCCTGGGCGCGACGACGCATACGTACCGGCCGGAGCAGCCGAAGCTTTCCGGCACGCTCAACCTGCCGGGCACGCGGGCATCGATCCAGTTGTGGGATGTGAACGGGATCGCCGCCGTATACAACCCGCACGACCGGACCGTGTCGGTGACCGCGGAGCTGGAGGTGCAGGGCTTCCTGATGCACGACCTGCCGGAGCGGTTCGACTTGGCCGAGCAGTTCGACCGGGTCCTCGGCCCGTTCACCCAACGGCCCGGGGTGAAGCGGGTCACGCTGCAGGAACGCACCCTGCCCACGACGATCCGCGCCGCCCGGGAACACTACGAGACCGTCCGCCGGGTGAACGACCTGAACCCGGACTCCCCGGTCGCCCGGAACTATCAGGACGTGATGGACCGGTCCGAACGGTTCGAAGTCGCGCACCGCAACTACCTCACCTTCACTGTGGACCTCGTGGCCCT
Organism: Microbacterium sp. sgz311019; assembly: GCF_056135325.1. Lineage (NCBI taxonomy): Bacteria > Bacillati > Actinomycetota > Actinomycetes > Micrococcales > Microbacteriaceae > Microbacterium > Microbacterium sp. sgz311019. The sequence continues at coordinate 7,227 of NZ_JBWAXO010000015.1, forward strand.
CGCCTCTCAGTTGAAGGCGCTCGGTGGCGGGAAGGACGGCATCATCCAGCTCGCCCGCATCGAGGCGGGCAACCTGGCCGACGCCCTCACGGCGGCGAAGATCCAGGTCCGCGCCTGGCTGTCCCCGCGCGACATCGCGGCCCTGGGAAGGTTGGCGTTCGACCCGGAGTTCGCCGCGACCGTGCAGAACCGGCCGGAGGAGTTGGCGGGGGTGGATCCGGTGGCGATTGGGCCGATGTTCCTGGATGAGCCGAAGGGTCGTAACGGGATCGTTGTCACCGACTCCGGGGTGCACACCACCCTGTGGATCCACGAATGGCCCCGCTCCGACTCCCCCGTCGGGTTCCTCGCCCCGGTCGTGTTCGCCCGGCACCCGAACACCGGCGAAGCGATCACCCACATCCTCTCCATCGTCCTCACCCCCGTCCCCGTCACCAAAGCCTTGAAGCGGATCCGAGATGAGAAGAAGGTGTGGCGCGGCAACGAGACCCTCCGCGCCAAGCGCGGTGCGGACGGGTCCGCGGCGGATGCCGCGGACTGGCGGGCGTTGGAGCAGCAGGAGCAGGAGATCGCGAACGGGCACGGCGAGTTCCAGTACGGCGCCTATCTGACCGTCACCGGCCCGGATGAGCAGCAGTTGGATCAGGCGATCGCCGGGATGCGGAACGCCCTGTCGCGGGCGGGGATGGAGGCGCAGATCCTGTACTGCCAGCAGGCTGAGGCGTTGCTGGTGAACGCGATCCCGGTCGGGTTGGGGATGAAGTGATGACCCGGCACGCCGCCACCTTCACCCCCGCCGGCCTCACTCGACGGGAACGCCGTGAGCTCGACCGGGAGATCGCGGCCGCGCAGCGGGAGGAACGCCCGCCCCGCGGCACCCGGAAGGACCGGGGGTTGCCGGAGCCGGTCGTGCCGGGGCCGTTCGGGCCGGGCCTGGTGGCGGGCGGGTACTGGAACCTGTCGAAGGCTTCTCTCCCGGCGCATCAGGCGACGTCGCAGCACATCGCGGGGATCTACCCGTTCGTCGCCGACTCCGGGCTCGGGCACCGCGGCCCCGTCCTCGGCGTCGATTTGAACGCGGACGCGCTGTGGCACTTCTCCCCCTGGGAGGCGTACACCGACGCGACCGAGCGGGGCACGTTCTCCACCAACATCCTCGTGCTCGGCGCCTACCGAGGCGGGAAATCCGCGACCGTGAAGACCCTGGTCACCCGGTCGATCGCGTTCGGGCACCAGGTCGTGGTCCCCTCCGACCCGAAAGGCGAATGGGTGACCGTCGCCGACGCGATCCCCGGCGGGCGGGTGATCCGCCTCGGCGGGGGCACCGGCACCCGGCTGAATCCCTTGGACCGCGGCCCGCGGCGGACCGGGGCGACGGATGAGCAGCACGAGCAGATGGTCAAACAGCGCCGCATCGGCACCCTGATCGCCCTGATCGAGATGACCCTCAGCAGCAAGCTCACCGCGGTCGAGCACGCCGCGATCCTCGACGCCCTCGACCGGTGCATCACCCGCACCGGCGACCAGCCCACCCTGCGCGGCGTGTATGAGGAGCTCGAACACCTGGCCGGGGACGCGGATGCCGCGTTCCGCGCCGCGGACGGGGCAATTCAGCCCCGGTTCGTGCTGCGCCGGTTCGTGGAAGGCGACCTGTCCGGCCTGTTCGAAGACGCCTCCACGGTCGACTTCGATCAGGACGCTCCCATCGTCGTCACCGACACCTCCGAACTGTTCGCCCGCGGGGATCTCGCCGCGCAGCTCACCCAGGTGTGCTCCACCGCGTGGATCCAGGCCGTGATCAGCGACCGGGCCGCCCGCCGCACCCGGTACGTGGTCCGGGAAGAAGGCTGGCGGGACATGACCTCCCTGGCGTCGCTGCAGATGTTTCAGCAGTGGCTGAAACTGTCCCGGCACTACGGGATCAGCAACATCGTCATCCTGCACAAGATGGGCGACCTGGACGCGGTCGGCGACGCCGACTCGATGGAACGCTCCCTGGCGTATTCGATCGTCGGGGACATCGAGAACAAGTTCATCTTCCGGGTCAACCACCAAGAACAAGCCGCCCTCCGGGCCCGGCTGAACCTCCCCGCCCCGCACGTCGAAATGGCCCGGCACCTGCGCAAAGGCGAGTTCCTCGCGTACGTCGGCCAGTACTCCTACCTCGTCGACTGCTTCGCCACCAGCACGCCCTGGGAGTACGACCTGTTCGCCACCGACGACGCCGTCACCCCCACCGACCACGACCCCACCCCCGTTCCCGCCGTCGACCCCGACGCGTTGGACCTGTTCTGGCCCGAGCCCGACACCGGGCTCGACGGCTGGCTTCCAAGTGAGACACGCAACCTGACCGAGGAGCTGTGATCATGACCCTCACCACCCCGCACCACCCCCGCGCCTATGCCACCGTCAGCGGGGCAGGCGCCAGCTTCATCGCTCCCGACGGGCGCACCGAACCGGTCACCGCCGACCAGGGCGAAGACATCCGCCGCGCCGTCGTCCGCCGCGCCGCCGAAGAAGCCCGCCGAAGCGGCTCACCGGTCGAGCTGGTCACCTCCGGCGACCGCGGGCAGCACCACCTGCTCATCCACCCCGCCGGATCTCTCACCCCCATCCACCCCACCGACGCTCGGACACCGGAACTCGTCGAGGCGGACACCACGGAGTCAGCGACACGGGGAGAGCAGGAGCACGCCCCGCAACCCGCCGACGACCCCACCACGTGCGACCCGGCCGCAGGACCCCCTCGCCCCACCTTCCTGACGCGCCCCGCCGATGGGGCGCCCACGCCCGGCGGCTGGCGCGGCACGCTGACCCGGATCGGGATCACGATCGGGCCGACGGCGGCCGAGCGGCGCCGCGCCGAATGGACCGCGGTGGTGTCCCGGCAGTGGGCCGGGAACCGCACCCTGGCGGTGGTGAACGGGAAGGGCGGGGTCGGCAAGACGATGACCTGCGCGATGCTCGCCGCCGTGTACGCCCGCGCGGGCGGCGGGAACGTGCTCGCCTGGGACAACAACGACACCCGCGGCACCCTCGGCTGGCGCACCGAGGCTGGCCTGTACGACACCACCCTCCGCGACCTCCTGCCCGCCGCGCCCGGCCTGCTCGAGCGAGGAGCGGGGGTCTCGGACATCACCCGGTTCGTGCACCACCAGGCCACCGACCGGTACGACGTGCTCCGCTCCAACCCGGAGCTGCTCGCCACGGATCAGCGCATCGCGATCGCCGAGTTCGACCTGCTCATGCAGGTCGCCGCCCGCTACTACCGGATGGTGATCTTCGACTCCGGCAACGACGAATCCGCCGACCGGTGGCTGCGGATGATCGACTCCTCCTACCAGCTCGTCCTCCCCACCCTCCCCAACCCCGAATCCGCCGAATCCGCCGCCCTCCTCCTGGACGCCCTCCGCCACCGGGACGAGCGATCCGCGCTGCTGGCCGACCAAGCGGTCGTCATCGTCACCCAACCCGAACATGCGGCCGCGTCGGATGCCCGCCGGGTCGCGGACGCGTTCGACGGCCACGTCCGGGCCGTGCAGATCATCCCGTTCGACCCCGCGTTGAAGGCCGGGCCGCTCCGGTTCGACACCCTCCGCCCGCGCACCCGCGACGCGTGGCTCGCCGCCGCCGCGGCAGCCGCAGAGATCCTCTGAGGACGGATCCGGATCATGGGGCAGGGGATTCTCGAGAAGGCGGTCGCGGTGCTGTTCACCGCCGGGGTCCTGCTCGCCCTCGTCTACGCGGTCACAACCGACGCGATCACCCACCTGGCCTGCGGGGCCCGGCCCGTCGCGCACCACCTGTTCGCCGGCCTGCAGGTCGCCCTCACCGGCACCACCACCGGATACTCTCTCCCCGACGGATGCGTGATGCCCGTGGTCGGGATCCGGATCACCGACCTCGCCGCCGCCCTCCTCCTCATCGCGATCGTCTGGTGGGTGTGGGGGGCGGTGCGCCGGTACCGGGAATCGGACCGGGCGTTCATCGCCGACCTGCGCACCCGCCCCGGGTTCGCCACGTCCTCAGAGATCCGCGACCACCTTGCCGCCCGCGCGGTGCTACGCCGCGCCCGGCAACTGCGCCCCGACCGCAAGAATCCCCGCGCGACCGATGTCGGGTGGCGGGTGGGGCGGTCGCGGGGGCAGGACGTGTACGTGTCCATCGAGGACTCCGTCGCCCTGGAAGGCCCGCCCCGGTCCGGAAAGGGATACCGGGTGCTGATCTCCGCGATCGTCGACTGGTCAGGCCCCCTGATCACCACCTCCACCACCAACGACAACCTGACCGCCACCATGCGGATGCGTGCCAGCCGCGGGGCCGTGCACGTGTTCGACCCGCAGAGCCTGTCCGGGATCCGGCACCCGCTGCGGTTCTCCCCGATCGCCGGATGCGAAGACCCCCTTGTCGCGATGCAACGCGGCACCGCCATCATCACCGGCACCGCCCTGGGCGCCTCAGCCACGAACGGGGAATGGGCGCAAGCATCCGGGGTGGTCCTCGCCCGGCTGCTGCACGCGGCCGCCGTCGGCGGCAAGACGATCGCGGAGCTCTACGACTGGGGGACCAGCCCGGCGCAGACCCGGGACGCGGTCGACATCCTGAAGACCGACGGCACCCCCGGGTGGGGGGACAGCCTGGACGCCACCATCACCGCGGACGAGAAACTCGTCTCCTCCATCTGGTTCGGGGTGCAAGGGGCAGTCGCCCCGCTCGCCGTCCCCCAGATCCGTGACGCCCTCATGCCCCGGCCCGGCGACCCCCTTCTGCACCCGCGCGAGTTCCTCGACGCGGCGAACACCCTGTACCTGATCGGGTCATCGTCCGGGGCATCCGCGATGGGCGGCTGGCTGGGAGCGGTGTTGGACGACATCGTCGAAGTCGCCCGCACCACCGCGCTCGCCTCCCCCGGCTCCCGCCTGGCGCACCCGCTCGGGCTGATCCTGGACGAGATCGCGAACATGTTCCGGTGGGGCAACCTTCCCCGGATCATGGCCGACGGCGGCGGCCGCGGGATCTGCACCTTCATCGTCCTGCAAGCCCTCTCCCAAGCCGAAACCTCCTGGTCCCGCGCGGAAGCGGACACCATCTGGGCCGCCGCGACCGCGAAAGTCCTCCTCGGCGGGGCCAGCCATGTCGACCACCTGCGCGACATCGAATCCCTCCTCGGCACCCGCGAAACCCGCAAGGAGCAACGGTCCTGGTCCACCCGGGACGCCGGCTACTCGACCAGCGAGCACCACGAACGCCGCCCACTGATGTCGGTCGACGAGATCCGCCGCCTCCCGCCCAGCGTCGGCCTGCTCGCCTACCGGAACCGGCGCAGCGTGCTGCTGGACCTTGCCGGGTGGGACGAACGCCGCGACGCGTCCACCATCCAGACCGGGAAACGCCAGACCGAACAAGAGCAGCGGACTGTGTTCGGCACCGCCACCCGACCCTCCGGGGCTGCGTCCGTTCCTGATCGTGGAGGGGTGGTCGGGGAATGAGTAACCGCCGGCGGCCGGTGCTGATGAACATGTACCGGTCCGAGTTCCTGCACTCGCCGGCCTGGTATGCGCGCCGCGCCCGTTGGTTCACCGACCAGACCACCGCGCAGGGCCAGGTGGTGTGCGCGGCGTGCGGGGCGCCGGGTGACACCACGACCCTCGAGTTGCACCACCTCGACTATGCCGGGGTGATCACCCGCGAGGGGCGGTGGTGCGCCCTCGAGCATCATCAGGACCTGATCGCTCTGCACCCGTACTGCCACGACCTGCTGCACCGGCTCATCGACCGCGACGTCGTGCTCTCCCGCCACCGCACTCGCCGCGACGCCACCGCCATCGCCCTCACCCGGCTCCAAGAAGCGCTGCCGCTGACGGAGGGGATCGGCCCGTGACCGAGTACGAGGAGCATCCCGACCCGGACGCGATCATGGCCGACAGCATGGCGCGCATGAAGCCGCGCACCCCACCCCCGCCGCCGCCACAAGAGCCCCCGCGGGCGGGCTCATCCGCCCCGATCGGCGGGCAGGTCATCAACTGGCGCACCCTCCCCGACACCGACGCTCCCAAAGCATGGGCGGAGCTGCGGGCGTGGGTGGAATGGTTCACCATCCGGTACCGGATCTCCGAGTCCGTCGTCCCACCCTGCTGGTGGAAACACGGGCAGCTCGTCGAAGAACTCTCCGCCCTGCACACCGCGCACATCGCCGCGTTCGACCGCACCGACACCGGGCTTGGCCCCATCGGCTGGCACGAACGCCTCTCCCTCGCCCTGCCCCGCATCAACCGCGCGTACTCCGGCGGATGCTCTCGCGGGCACGACCCCCTCAAACCTCGCTCCTGGGTGCACGTCACCGACGAGCAGGAATGGGACGCGTGGACCAGCCGGGCCCACGCCCACGAGACACCACCGGTGTCTCCCAACCGGAAGGAAGAAGGATGACCACCAGAATCCCGGTCACCATCGAGGGCAACCTCACCAGTGACCCCGAATACGGCGCCAGCGAATCGGGCAATGAATACGCCCGGTTCACCGTCGCCGTCAACGACCGAAGGCTCAACGAGACCACCGGCACGTGGGAAGACGCCGGCACCGTGTTCCACCGGGTCGTCGTGTTCAACCAGCAATCCCGACACGTCGCCGACTCGCTCCGCAAAGGGGACGCCGTCCTGGTCGCCGGCGACCTCCGATTCGGGACCTACATCGACAAGGAGTCGGGGCAGACCCGCGAGACCCGGGACGTCGTCGCGGACAACGTCGGCGCGTCACTGAAGTTCGCGGACGTGACCGTCGACCGTGCCCCAAAAGCTAGCGGCCCCGCCGCGGACAACTCCGCCACGGGGCCGGTAGCGGCACCGGCCTCGTACGCCGGCACCGGGATCGCGCGCTGACCTGAACCACCAGCAGCGGGCGGGAGTCAGCGTACTCCCGCCCGCTCTCCATGTCCTAGCTTCATCCCGCAGCCGACCGGAACTGGCGGTGCGACGGTGGGTAGCCGCGTGTAGACGCCCCCCCACGCGGCACGCGGACAGCAGTGACGGCCGAAACAACCAGCTCGTTGAGACTGATGATCTAACTTCATGGAGACTTGAGTATCTCAAATTAGAACGCATGATCTATCCTCTCGTTGTGGGCACGAACAAGCGATACCCGGACCTCGGGGCGCAGCGTGCCGAGCAACGTCGGTTGCGCGACGCGCGCGCCAGAGGGGACCTGCAGACCCTCACGACCGAGCAGCTCCGGCTGCACAGTCAGGTCATCTCGATCGCCCCGGAACGTCCGGTGATGTGGGCACTGGCTTGGTTGCGGTTCGGAGACACCGATGTGCAGTGCACGGTGCGCGTCCTGCGGTGGACGGAAGATGCCGTCGGTGTCCAGGTCGACATCGACGGCGACATCCTCCGGTGCTGGATCTGGCAGGGCGCGTGTACCCACCTGAAACAGCGCGAAGACGCCTGGGCATGATCAACCCAACACGCAGCGCGCGCCGCGGGGGCCATCGCCCCTCGATCGCGCCCGCTCGGAGTCCATCCCGCTACGTGCCGGGTGGAGCGACGAGTTCAACTTTGAATCGTTCGCCGTTCTCGAGGAACGCCGCGTAATGGTCGGATCCGCCGGCAAAGGGGTGCCGATCGGCGTACAGCTGCGCCCACCCGTGACTGGGGCCAGACTTCCACAGGGTCTCGACATGCTGCCGACTTCTTGCGTGGAACGCAAGGTGACTGAGTCCGGGTTCTCGACGGTCGTGGGCACCGGGCCGTGGCGCGCGCTCAATCACGACATAACTCGACCCAAGCCTCCAACTGCGACCATCAGCCCACCGCTGAAACGGTTCGCAGCCCAGCTGCCCGAGTAGCCAACCCCACTCCTCGGCGGCCGCGTCGAGGTCGTCAACACGCAGCTCGCAGTGATGGATCAATCCGCTCTCGCTCACCTAGACATCATCGGGCACTGCGCGTACTCGATCCGTAACCGGGCATTGCCCGCTCAACGCACCACGCGTGCTGATCCCAGTGCATACGCTCGCGATCCCTTAGTGTGCGAGGCGCCGCCTCCACCGCCTTGGCCACAGGAGATGCGCGACCGAGAACGCGAAGAGCGACCACCCGGCAAGCAGCGCCATATTGTTCGCATCGCGCACCATGGGAGTGCCAAACTCGTCGGCGACTGGGACCATGGGTGCAGTGGAGATGACGATGAAGCACACCGCGAGCCCAAGCGCGGCACCTGCGAGCGTGATCTCACCGTTCGCAAGCCAGCGAGATCGCAGCGTGGGGACAAGTCGAAGCGGCAGACCGATCAAGAACGCGGCGACCATCGATACGACCGCGACCGCCAAGCCGAGGATCGCGCCGACGAGCAATCCAAAAATCGTGAAGATGCCGTCGTACTCGAGGAAATAGCTGTAGATGAAGGCGACGGACACCACAAACAGCACGAGACCGCCGAGGAAGAACTGGGTCACGCTCAACCAGCCGACGGACACCCCGGGTTGCGGAGCACGTTGCCCGTCATCCGCTTCACGGTACTCTCGTGGGCTCTCACTCATGACGTGATCCTATGAGGCCACACACGCCACAGCCACCAGCGTCCGCTTCGGTCCTCGGATCTCCTATGCCGGTCCACCATCGTGCGAGATTTTCGCGCTGCGAGCCGGCGGAGCGCCTTGCCAGCCGAATGCGTCACTCGGGATCGTCTACAGGGCGACCGTCAAGTCATAGCTGGTATCCGATAGTTCTGAACGCCTCGATGATGCGATGCGTTCGAAACAAGTCGACGATTGTGGCTGATGACGGGCGACCGTCCTCCCACCACTCGATCTTGATCGCGCCCGGAAGCCTCCGCAGCTCGGTGATGGAGTCTCGATCAACCCACCGGACCATCCCGAACTGCGACAACTGAATGCGATCCGTGTAGACCCGAATATCACGAGGGAACGGCCAACTGACGGAGAGCGCTGACCATCCATCGCGAATGGTCACGCCGAGCGGCCGGAATCTGATTCCATCCTGCCCCTCATCGGACCTCACGAGACGCCTTCAAACATGAATCTGCGGATCATGCAACGGCCGCGACCCTCAATCGGTCGCGGACGTCGTCGAAGCACACAGGCATACCCAAATCCCTTTCCTCTGCGGCGTACGTCCGCGGCGCAGTTCATCGGCGCGCCCGCCGTCGCCCCGCCGATCCGGGGTTGAAGATTAGGGCGTTCGCTGGACTAACACCAATCAGCGAAGAGCGGCAGCGCAAAGGGGCGGGTCGACAAGTGATGGATCGTTGAACGCAAACCGGTCCCTTTGCGGGCGGATTTGCTGCTGTGGCCGCCCCGATTGGCGCACTGACCGGGTCGGCTCGCTACGCTCGCGGCATGAGCATCGCTGCGTCGAAAACCGATAGCCATCGGCAGCCTGGGCTACGCGGCGGTTTCTCTGCCGCAGGCATCCTGCTTCTTGGTGTCGTTGTGATCCCGGTTGCTCTGGCCTTTGCCACTAACAACTGGTCGACACCGACCGATGCGGACTACGTGCGGATGGCGTTCGCGACTGTTGCGGGTGCGACGATCGCCATCGTGTCCGTGGTCGCGCTGCTCCTTCATGGGATCATTCGTCGGGCGTCCGCATCCACGATCGCGTTCTTCTCTCTCATCGCGATTGTCGTCATTCTGTGGCAGGTCAGCGTGATTGGCTTCGCCGGCGAGCTGCTCTTGACGCGTCTCGCCGGCTGACGCACTCAGCAGGACGACAGAAAGGACGCGTGATCCGTGTCGGGGACACCGGAGGCGCGGGGCGTGCTGCTTACCTCGTTGATCATCCGTGGGATCTTCTTCCTGATCCTGCTCGCGGGCGTGATCGGGGCCCTGCTGGTGTACTCGTTGCCCGCGGCGCTGATCCTCGGCGCCCTGGTGTTCGGCGCTGTACTCCCGATAGCGATCGCCCTGCCCGTCGTTGCCCGACGGCAGAAGCGTCAGCTCCAGTTCGCTGAGCAGCAGTGCCCGGATGCCGCGATCGTCCGCGCGGAGTGGAACGGGGTCTTCATGCCCGCGTTCGTGAAGGATCCCGCCGTTCTCCAGGGTGCCGGCCCGCGCGGATTCGTGGTCCTCGTCGCCGCCCGTGGCGATGGTTTGAGACTGTGGCGCGGTGCCCGCGCCGAGGTGGTGACGCTGGGCGATCTGCCGTGGTCGGAAATCACAGATGTCGATACCGGCGAGGTAAAGCCGGTCATCGGCAAGGAGGCCGCCACGCTCCGCATCACCTTCACCGGTGAGTCGGCAACGCTCGCGAGTCCGATCGAGCTGATCGTCCGAGGCGAACCAACGTCTCGGGCGCTCGATCGTATCCTCGCAGCGCGTGAACCTAATCAAGAACCGCACGATCGATAAATCCGACCCGGTTAATCAGACAGTCCCCCGCTGGGGATGTCGTTCGCCTTCGCCGCGCCTGACTCCTTCGTTGTCTTCTTCTGTTTCGGCAGCCAATGGCCGAGTCGACGGCGGCGACGGCGAGGAGCGCCACGCCGAGGACGGCGGCGACACCCCAGCCGATCGGGTTCCAATCGAGCGCGAGTCCGCGGTTTCAGCCCCAACGAGCCAACGTTGGGCTGCGAGACGCCCTCCGGCTGCCGCGTCCGATTGCGCTCCCTGCGACGAGACGTCCAGGGAGTGCCAAACCGTCCGAATTTCGCACTTATGAATCGCTCCATGTCGCCCGAATGGGCGACGCGATCAGTTCCCCGTTCGGTCTGAACTACGCCGCCGAGCTGACGAATCTGGAAAAATCCATTGCTTTGCTTAAATGCTTGATCCGGTATAGCTTGGCTTCGCCGCGGACCCGCGGACCTGTGATGGGCGACCGCGCGGCGGTCAGATCGGTGTGACATGGGTATACGAAGCGTCGTTGCAGCGTTGAGCGGACTTGTTCCTGTGTTCTACAGATTCATCGTCGATCACCCGGATGGGCTCGCAACACGATGAGGGGGCGTCGACGAGTACTCACGGCCGCAGCGGCGCTCCTTGTTGCCGCCGCTGTGTCAGGATGCGCACCCCGAGTGTATGAATACGTCGGGACGGGACCCGTGGACGCGCAGATCCGCCTGCCCAGTACGTGGAAGGGGCACAACACCTCAGTGAGATTGAGCTCAAACGGCGACGCGTCTGTCGAAGAGATTCCCCAGGGAATAGCAAAGATTCAAGATGGCCTGCTTTGTCTCACCGGCGTGGACCCGAAGCCGTACTCAGGAAAAGGTCGATGGACGGCCGATGAATACGGCCATATTCGGATAACTCTCGTCAATGGAAAACAGACCGAATTCCTTTCGAATATATCGCAAACAGGGGACGTCGACTGGACGGGAATGCTGGTCCGGTTCTGCGATGGTAGCGAGGATGTGGGATTTAATACTGACTTTAGCAACATGAGGAAGTAGCACATTGCTACCGTCGACGGGTTTGCCTGATCCTACCGAAGTGGCGTCGCTAGCTCCAGCTGGCGCGGCGCGCACGTTCGTAGAGGATCTTGCTTTGTCCAACTCGCTCGTCCGTGGATGATCATGAGTGCGCAACATCCACGGAAGTTCCTCAAGCTCCTCATGCGCGCGCCTACGTGTCCGACTCTTGTCTTTGCCGCAGGGTGTCCGCGTCGGGTAGTTGCTGCAATCCGTAAGTAAAGGAGGAGAAGTATGCGAAACATCGACGTCCGCGCGTCGCTTCACCAGTGGCTGATACAGGAGCACCGAGCCGAGCTATCCAGCACGCGGATCATTGACGAGTTAGACCCTGCCGGCCTGGTGCGGGTGGACACCGCTGTGCTCAACGGGTCGTTTGCCAGGTTCGAGATCAAGAGCGCCCGCGACACGCTCCTCAGGCTTCCTCGGCAGGTGGGGTCTATTCGCAGGTGCTCGACTACGCCACGCTCGTCGTCGCCCGTAATCACGCGGACAAGGCCCGCACGCTTCTGCCGACGTTGGTGGGGCGTCGTCGAGGCGACATCGACGGACGACGGAGTCCAGCTGCGAAGCGTTGCAGTACGCCGACTTCCTGCGTCAGAATCTGCCCGACAGTACGCAGCAATGAGGGCGGGGATCGTCGGCGCGAGCTTGGCGCTAGCCACGGTAATCCTCATCGGGGGATTGACCGGCTGTGCGAATCAAGCGTCAACGGATTTCACCCCGCAAATTGACCTGCCGAGCAGATATACATATGATGACCCTGTTCCTCCTGGAGGGGTGTTTACACCGATTCCGGAATTTCCCACCCAAGACTGGTCTCGACTCGGTATCACGCTTAAAGCAACAGGCGTCGCTGAGTTTGATGAGTTTCCAGCCGGCAAGATACAGCAGGTCGTTGCGGGGGAGGAGCAAGAGGTTCCATGCATCCGACCGAACGCCGAGGTCTACACAGGCAGCGGCAGCTGGCGCGTGGACCAAGATGGTCTTATTGTTCTGAGCATCCGGGGTAAAGAAGCTGGCTATCTCGCCGCAAAAGGAAATTTCGGTAAGTTCGACTGGTCATCCGTCGGGCTCCGACTTTGCACTTCAGGCCGCATTATTCGGATGTATACACCGGCGAAGCCTCATTCACAATGAGAGGGACTGCTGCACGGATCGGTGACAGTTCTGGCCTGGCCCACGGAAAGGGTTCCAGTTTCGGTGGCTAACTGGTGGCCTGATCCGGAAGGGTCATCCTCATGCCCCGTCCCTAACCGCCGGAGTTTCGTGCTTGCGCTGTAGCGCTCGTCCGTGCCGGCAAGCAGGCAAGGCAGACCGCCGTCGCACTCGGCATCCATCCCGTCATTCTCTCGAACTGGATCCGCTAGGACGATATCGACAACGGCCGCCGTCCCGGTGTCCTGTCGTTGGAATCGACGGAGCTGCGCGCAGCGAGGCGCCGCATTCGAGAGCTCGAGATGGAGTTGCTGATCGTCCGACAAGCGGTGAACATCCTCGACGAGGAGCGTGCCCGCCCAAAATGCTCTTCCCGGTGATCGACCGACTCGCCGACGCCGGGATCCCGATCGACCGCTGCTGCCGCGTCCTCGGGGTCGCCAGGCAGCATTGCTACCGCGTCAAACGAAAGCCCCTGACCCAGTCCGAGCTGCGCCGGCCGTCGACTGGGCCCGTGAGTTCCAGACGGGTAAGAACTCGTTCGTCGACATCGTGGCCTCCGCCTCCTGCACGAATGCGGCAACCCTGCGGTCGATCGGGATACCCGCGCTCGAAGACAGCGTCGGCGCCGCCTGGTGAGGCGCGCACACGTCAATCGATGCTTGGGCGCTGCGCCCTCCGCAGCTGCTACTTATCCCGACCGGTTTCAGACAGCGGTCCTCCGGCGGGCGGGATCGTCGGCGGATGGGTCTGGCGCCGGCGGCGGTGTCAGCTCTTTGGGTCGATGGCGTGGGTGATTCGGGCGACGATGATCCACGCGAGGGCCGCGGCTCCGATCAGGCAGACCTTGCTGATGATCGAGATTGTCAAACCGGCGCTAAGGGCGGGAAGGGTGTCGGCGGACCGCTCGACGCTGGCCGAGATCGTCGAGGCAAAGGAGGCCGCGATCCACAGCGCCCACCAGGCTCCGCGGATGCGCGCGCTGAGCGCTGCCCGGGACCCGGCGGCGATGTCGGAGATGTTCTGGAATGGGAACCAGAGGCTGACGAAGGGGATGAACCACGAGCCGACATGCCAGCCGGGTGAACGGCGCAGGGCGCCGCTCGGAACGGACGCCGCCGCGCGGTACTGCCACACCAACCAGCAGGTTCCCGACACCGCGAGTGCGATCAGGGACACGATGCTGATCCGCGAGAAGAGCGCGTCGTAGCTTTCCAGCGCATCGATCCCCACGTACCCGGCTTCGAACGCGTTGATCGCGAGGATGCCAAACACGTGGAGGGCGATGGTCGCTAGCGCCAGCCCCGCGTGCACCGCGATCAGCCAGCGGGTGGCGGCGCCGATCCCGCGAAGCGCACGGACCGGGCCAACGCCGGGGGCCACCTGGGCTTCGTCCCGCTGCACCGCGACCGAAGCGTTCAGTTCCGTCTGCGGCGGCTGCGGAGAGAACAGGGGAACATCGTGCGGGGCGTGGGGTGCGGAGGGGGGAACGGGCTCACTCATGGGGTCCTCAGTGATCGGCGGGAGCTGAATGCTGCCCGAACGTTAGCAGGCGCGCGGTCATGGAGGAACGGTTTTATCCATTCAATGGGTGAGGTGTCGGACCTCACCGCACGCGGGGCTCACATCACGCCATGAACTCACCATCGAGTGGGCCTGGGTGCCACTCCGTTGCGCTCCTTTCGCTCGGCATGCTGGATGAGTGACACCATCCCCGATGAACTGCGTCAGATCCGCGTGCGGGCCGACCTGCCGCTCCCTACCGCGCGTGCACAGACGGGTCGCTAAGTGAGCGTTTGAGCGGCGCTGGGTGGCTGTTCGAAGGGTGATGGACTGTGCGGAGCGGTTCTCGGTGGGGTCTGCGATCGGTGTTGCTTTGGGCGGGCGGTCTGGCTAGGCTGACTCTCCTTTGTTGAGCCCGCCCAAGGCGCGTCTACCCGGTAAGGGCGTGTCCTGCCCGCAGTTGGTGAGGGTGGCTGCCCGTTCGAGCCGGGCCGGGTCCGGGGTCTCGCAGTTGCTGCGGGCACGGTCGGGGACCCGCCAAATTGACCCATGAGGCGTTCGGGACGGAGACCGACGTGATCGCGATGAGTAGGGCCGCGAGCCTGCTTCTGGATGCGATCGGCCGGGCAGGCGGCCGCCCGTTGATCGTGGGCGGTGCCGTCCGCGACACGCTGCTTGGCGTGGCTCCGAAGGACATCGACATCGAGGTGCACGGCGGTGTCGACACCGTGTCACTTGTCCGCGAGATCGCGAAGATCGGTGCCGTTGCCGAACGGGGGAGGTCATTCGGAATCCTGGCCGCGCGAGTGGAGGGCGAGGAGTTCGAGGTTGCGCTCCCGCGGCGCCTCCGCACGACGGCGGACGAGCGGACGGGCATCCACGAAGCCTTCTCGCAACGTGACCTGACGATCAACGCGATGGGATGGGACCCGGCGTCAGGGGAGGTTATCGACCCATTCGGCGGACTGGCCGATCTCAACGCCGGAGTGTTGCGCGCGACAAGCAGCGCATTCGGAGACGACCCGTTGCGGGTATGGCGTGTCGTGCAGTTCGCAGGACGCTTCGGATTCCGGGTCGAGGAGGACACCGCCGCGGCGTGCCGACGGGTCTCGCGGCAGATCCGGGACCGTCCGGAGATCGTCGCTGTGGAGCGCATCTGGGTGGAATGGTCGAAGCTGCTCCGCGCGGGGAGTCACTGGGAGGCGGCAGCGACCGCGCTTACGGCTACCGGGGCGATCGCCCTGGTGCCCGAACTGGAAGCCACGCTCACCGTTCCGCAGGATCCGGCGTGGCACCCGGAAGGCAACGTCTTCACTCATTTGATGCTCTCCGCACAGGCCGCCGCAGACAGTTGCGTCCGGACCGGGGTCAGCGGTGAGGATCGTGAGGTCGCGGTTCTGGGCGCCCTGGCGCATGATCTCGGCAAGGTCACGCGCACGCAGATCGAGCCGGCAACTGGCCGCATCACCTCGCTGGGTCACGCCGCAGCCGGTGTGGAACCCGCGAGGACGTTCCTGCGGCGGATCGGCGCCCCATCGGCCATCGTTCGCCGGGTCGTCCCGGTCATCGCGGAGCACATGAGTCACGTGTCGGTGCAGGGGACGCCGTCGCGGCCCACCCTGCGGCGTCTGACCCGCCGGTTGGCGCCGGCGACCCTGACCGACTGGGCTCGAGTCGTGGACGCGGACTGCGCGGGGCGGGGCACCGGCGCAAAGGTGTCACCCACCGAGACGTGGCTGGCCATTGCGGCCGCCGACCCGATCGGCGCCACCCCAATCCTCAAAGGCCGACACCTGATCGCCCTCGGCATGAACCCCGGCCCTCAGTTCGCCAACATGCTTCGCAAGGCACTACAAGCTCAAGACGACGGAGCGTTCACAGACGAAGCCGGCGCCATCGCGTGGGTGCGGCACCACCAGCCCTGACCGCGCACCCGACAGCTCTGTGTTGTCCGTCCATCCTCTCGACCTCGTGCTTCGTGCGTGCGGTCCTAGATTGGCGGGATGGAGACTGAGTGCCACCGCGAGCTGATCGGTGAGCTCGAGGCGGCCGCGGCAACCGAGTGGGCACCACGCGCGCTTCTTGCTGCTTGAGGGAGTTACGCGACGGCGGACCGACCGAGGCGGACCTTCTCGCCGTACACGACGCATGGGCCACGGAGGATGCTGTGCGCTGCGACAACGCTGTGCCGGGGCGTGCGACGGTCGGTTGCGTCGTTCCGGCTATCACCCCGGGCATCATCTACCACGTCTTCCTACCCCGAGTACAGTGCCCATGTCATGGGCGCACAGGCCTCGGGCCTCCGTGGAGGCTCGGCCGCGAATCCGCAGCACCGACTCGTCAATCCGACCCTTCAGCAGTCGAACCGCGACACCGCGTGCACCACTGGTCCAGGGTCGTTACCCGCGACCCTCGGGGAAACAATGCGACGAGTACCCGTTCTCATCTACATACGAGGGTGCGGCGCTCAGCGGCGGCGGGCCCCGGACCCAGAGCTGGTGCCAGATCAGCCTGAGCACGCAGTCGACGGGATCGGCCGGCTATAGCATCTGCATGATCAATGAGACCGAAAACCAGTCGGCGGGGAGCGTGCTCAACTCGGTGCTCTACTCGCCGGCCCGCGTCATCGATGGTGACGCGTTCTACGTGGCGTTCCAGTAGACGGGATGGGGAGCAGCGGATGCGGACGAAAGCGATCGTGCACGCCGAGAACGGGCTTATCGACCTTGACGGTGTGACACAGCCGCCCGACGTGTCCCCTGCTCCCCTCATGGCAACGGGACTCATATTCATCGTCATGGAGCCCAACCTCCACATCAGCACCGGCATCAATATGGGTCCCGTCATCGTCGATCTCGAGTTTCTCGAGACGGCGCCTTCAGAGGATGACGACTCCGAGGCGTGGGAGGATGTCGCCGAGTTCACGGCTGCGCACAGCGCAGGCGACGACGTGGCCGTGCATGGGGCTACGGAGTTCACACCGGAAGGTGCGAGTGTCGGCGTGGGCACGTCCGCATTTGTGCGACTGCGCGTCTCCGCGGCGGGCCGGCTGCTCGCATTCGACGGGGTCGTCAGAGAGCCGTGTGAGCACTACCTGCTGCAGATCTGGCCCGTCTCTGGCAGCGAACAGCGTGTGACCTCTTCGATCTCTTCGACGCGACTGATCCCCTCGAGACTGGATCCCCTTCCGCCAGACAGTGCCGTGTGGGTCGACACACCGCGACGCATCGGCTAGGCGCCAGCCTGAGTTCGCCGTAGTAGGGGTGTCCGGTGAGAGCTCAGGGCGTCATGAGAGTGGGTGCGACGAAAGAGCATTTGGGGCCTCGGAACTTGGTGTGGGGGAGCCCGAGCCCCGGCCGAAGCACGGCGAGCAGCTTCCTGCCTGATGCCGACGTCGCGTCGCGCGCAGACTTAGTGGCGCCAGGCCGAATGGCGCGCCAGCCGCGACGCCGGCGGTGAGGACGTCCGTCCGGCACAGGGACTGCTCGACGAATACGGGCTCGACGGTTACGAGAAGAAGTGGGCCATGCACCCGTTCCCGGTCGAGCAACTCCACAGACTGCAGCATCAACTCACCGGTCGCAATCCGTAAGTGCAGTGCGCTCATGGGGTTCGTCAGCGTGCATCGAACGGACGTGGCGCCCGACTGCGCACTGACTCAGCCCGTGCGATCCAGAAGCGGTCGAATTGCGGCCGACTCGATGGAACCGCGCGTTGGCGGCAGGATGAGTTCCTATCGGTGATCCGAAGGAGCGGAGCGCAGTGCCCTGTGTGCGGTCGCTCGGAGAATCGCACCGACTCCCAGCAGGGCCAGCCCAATCAGTGCGATCGCGCTCGTCACGAAGAGCGGCTCCGCCCACGGTGAATAGTCCGCTCCGTCGATTCCGAACGTGTCGGCGAGGTTCATGCCTGGGGAGAAGCCTGCAACGATGTACGCCGGCGTTCCGAGGACAAGCAGTGCCAGAAAGCACGCGACGACCACCCATGCGCTGTG
Organism: Microbacterium sp. sgz311019; assembly: GCF_056135325.1. Taxonomy (NCBI): domain Bacteria; kingdom Bacillati; phylum Actinomycetota; class Actinomycetes; order Micrococcales; family Microbacteriaceae; genus Microbacterium; species Microbacterium sp. sgz311019. Next base: position 25,309 of record NZ_JBWAXO010000015.1, read on the forward strand.
CCGCAGCCATATCAGGGCGCAGACCGTGAGGCCGATCGCCAAGAGCGGACCGAGCGTCAGCACAATTGCCACAACGAACGGATCGGCGTTTCCTTGCGCGCGGAACACTTCTTGCCAAATCTCATTAAGGGACATCCCGGGAACGGCCGCCTGTGGATTGAGCACCAGGATCTGGATCAGCGCGAGCACCGCATACGCGATGACGAGGAGGCTGCCGACCAGACAGACAAGAAGCACCAGCTGCGGGGACGGCCTCGCCCGGATGGCGTTCGGTGCACTTGGCAGAGGCGAGGTGGGGCTCTGAGTCACCGGCAGAAAGTAACACGGCGCAAATGAACGGGCGCGCGGAGGGTCCCTGACTGTGCCGTCCGCTTGACCCCGCGTGCTGTCTTGATGTCGCCCGGGGACAAGTCATTCTGACGCCAGCGAGGTGGTGGCTGGGGATTGCGCCGCATTAGTGTGCACACGTGGAAGATGAGTCAGCGACAGGTCCGCGTGGTCTGTCCCGGCGGGAGCTCCGCTGTGGGTGTCCCAATGGTTGATCCCGCCGGTCATTTTGGTCGCGCTCGGTGCGCTCGAGGCTTACATCGCGTTGACCGGAGGTTCTGGGTCCGTGGCCGCGT
>NZ_JBWAXO010000016.1:0-20642 GCF_056135325.1 Microbacterium sp. sgz311019
TCCAGGCTCACTCTCGTCGCCGACACCGGAATCGAGGTGAACACCGACACCCTCCTCGAACTCAGCGCCTAACCATCAAACGAAGAAGGATCACCGACCGCTACACCACGCCCCGGGGCTTGACCCCGCTACTGCGACAGACTCGGTTGTGGAGGTGCCGGTGCTCACGCCACTTTCGCACGCGGTCTCACTCGAGGACGCCGTCGCCATCGCCGCGACCACAACCGCGAAGCCAGCCGCTGGCGGCGACGCTACCGGCTACAAGTTCGAAGGTGACGCTGTCGTCGGAGAGTACTGGCCTACCTCGGATCTGCCGCCAGAGAAGTTCCTGCGGGAGTTTCAAACCGCAACGGGGACGCTGCCCGAGGTTGTCGGCTTGCTTAGAAGCCAACGCGTGCCCTCGAAGCAAGCGAAGAGCGTGAGGACGAATGCCACCCTTCACGTAGACGCCCCCGCATTCACACCCCCGATCTCTCACCTGCCAGCGGCCAAGGCCAAGGCCATCTCAGACTTCAGGGCGCGCAGGGGTGCTGAAGCGAGTACATTCGCCGCGACATCCGACAGCTACACATCAATGCCGCGGGACGCATACATCAATGTGAGGAACTCCAACGGCTTCGCCAACACAGTCGAGATCACGGAGTACTACGACTGGTGGGGAGTGGATCCGGATAGCTCGCCCCTGGAGATACCGGACCACTGGGGGCAGGAGTACGGGGTCGACCTGACGACGGAGTTGCCTCAATACCAGCCCGGGACCAGGCCAGATTGCTGGCCCGGATATGAGGAAGCAACTGCGGCAACCAATAACAATTTCACGTTCTGGGTTGTCGTCACGGACGGAACACAGTACCTGGGGAGCCCGGGTCCGGCCGGCTTCTACGGCGACTATGACGACGAATTCGATCCCTGCGCACGAACATCAATTTCAGTCGGCGCGGCGGACCCTTCGGCCATTCCGTTTAGCCCGTACGACGGGAGCAGCACCCTCTCGATCACCATCCTCGCCGCCAAAGGAAACGAAGCGACCAGCCGGGTGAGTGGAAACATCCAGAACGTGGAGCGCTATGACTGCGAAAGGAATCCGGGTGTAGCCCTCACGGCCTGCATGGGGCTAGATGAGAACATCCCGTGGCCTGGCCCTGGTAGCCAAAGTCAGCTCACCAAGAACACCAGCACGGTCTGGTATGCACCCGATCGCTGTTGGTACACGCCAGATTTCGGCAGCGCCGCATACGACACGGGGTGCACCCCGCACGAGTAGTACGTCGGCCGTGCCACCGGGATCCCGTTGCTCGGCCAGCTGCATCCTTGATCCGGGTAGATCACTCGTTCTAAACTTCTGTATCTAATGTCGCTCTGACATTCGCTGATGATGACCCATATGCCAGCCTGCTGAGTCGCGTTGCCGACCTGCGCTTTACTTGAAACTGCTGGCGTCTTCACCGCGCTCCTGACAGTCGCGGCGCGAGAAGGTTTCGAAGCGGCAATGAAGATCGATTGGGGTCTTACCTCATCGTGACGGGACTGAGGCTATGGAACGGCGACGATCACGCAGCATGACCCGGGCAGAGCGCGCGCAATACCTCGGGTTTAATCTCGGCCTCATGATCCCCGGCATCGCGCTGATCATCTGGTCCTTCTATGCCCCGCCGGCAAGCAGCGAGTGGATCATGCTCACCATCGTTGCCATAGCTATCGCCCTGCTCGCTTGGCAGATCGCCTGGAAGGTCCGCTTGCGTAGGCGTCGACCCAACAGCGGGCAAGCCGAAAATCGTTGATTCATATGTCGGGTGTTTCACGAGCCATAACCGGAACACACGCGACGCGGAATCCGACGCTGCATCGAGCGTTACCTCGCCCGACACCTCTAACCAAACCTTAAACGCCCTGTACGGCGCCACCTCGAAGCCCACCCTCGCTTCGACAATCGGCTGATCAAGCCGGAGGGGGACGACGTAGTGACCGAGTGAGCGGTTGCTAAGCGGAGCTCGTAGCGCAGCGGAGAGCGGAGTCTGCAAATAGCGAACGGCAGGAACGGAGTCGTCAACGTCCGGCTACGCTCTCGCCGTCGGAGAGGGTCGCGAGTCCCCATCGCCCCGGGCCGGTGTGTCCCGGTTTTGCAGGTCGGGAGATGGGGCGGTCCGGAAGCGGCCCCGCTTCGTGGCGCAGTACGTCGCGCAACCGCCGAGGCTCATTCCGTCTACAACCGCTACATGCCAGAGCGTCGAACGCTCGGCGCAGTTGGATTCCTCGTGATCCTTGGGTTCATGGCCGAATTCGTAGTTCGAGGCTTTGTCTTGTCCTTCTCCGACCTCGTGCACTGGTAGCGATTCACGGTTCCCCCTGCTGTTACAACCGTTGGCCTCGGCGTCATTGTCGGCTTGATCGCAACGCGGGGCAGCGCCCGCTCGGAGGCGCCGGTGATCCCGGGCTCTCGACGAACCTGGAGCACCTTCAGTTCACGATCCGCGCTCATCTCAGTCACCACCGTGGGCGTGGTGCTGGCAACGACGACCGTTGTCGCAGGGCTCGCGTCGTCCCCGAACGGCGAAGGCCGCTACGTCTGGCTCACGATCCCAATCCCCAACGAGTCGGCGATCGACCCGATCCGGCTGCCCTTCTACGGATGGACGTACGGCGTGCCGTACTCATCTGTCTCGTGGCACTCGGCGCGTTGTGGTGGGCCACTCTCGATCGCAACGCGGCGCGCCCATTCCTGCCGCCGGAGACCGTCTCACCCGAACGTATCGCTCGACGAGACATCGCCGGAGCAGCGACGCGCATCGCGACCGCGTCGATGCTCCTCACACTCAGCGGAGCATGGCGCCTGATCGCAGATGCTGGATCCGGATCCTCACTCACGATAATCGGTCAAAACGGGGATGCGCCCTACGATGCCTCCTGGCGATACGCCGAACTGGCAACCGCTGCCGGCTGGTGTGCTCCGATCCTCGAGATCACCGCACTCGTGCTTCTGCTCCTCGTCGTCGCGGCGAGCCTGCGGCGCACGCTCATCGCGCGCGAATCATCAAGAGGCTCAGCTGAACCCCTGAACGCTGAGGCGCTCCGATGACGGCCAACCCGCTCCTCGCATCCGTCGACGAAAGCAGCCCAGCGGTGGGATCTACCGGCAGCTACGCGCGCTTATCGTGTCCGGCCAAATGGCTGCCAACGAGCGACTGCCGACCGTGCGCCAAACCGCCGTCGACCTGGGTGTCGCCCAGGGCACGGCGGCTAAATCCTACAAGCTGCTCGAGCAGGACGGCCTGGTGATCACTCGCACCGCAGCCGGAACACGAGTCGCTGAGTCCGCCGCACTTCTCCCGCTCGCAGTGATCCGTCAGATCCGAGACCTGGCCGAAGAAGCAGCATCCGCCGACACGGACATTGATGACGTGGTCAACGTGCTGCGGCTCGTCTGGCGAGGCCAGTCCACGCGCGTAGCGGAACTGCCAACGAGCGCCGAGAAGCGTTCCCCGGCACCTGGAACATGCCGGTTGACGAACATAGAAGCATCGAAAGCCTGGAACAGAGCGCCCTGGAGGGAGCTGGGATGATGGGCCAGGAGGGCCCCGGCGCCCCCCAGAGGTGCGGCCGCGGGTGACGGGACGTCACTTGTCGGTGAGAGTGGCGAGCTCATCGAGCAGGCTCCGACGGTGAGCGGTGGGGTCGGTGATCGCATCGCGCACGGCTCCCCTCATTCGGGACAGGCTCGTGGTGTCGAGGCCGGTCAGGGGCGCGAGGCACCAGGCGACGTCTTCGTCGATCGTGTACCCGGGCTCCCGGACCGGCTTGTCGGGGTAGTAGGTGAACGCGCAGATCGCTACCCGGTACAGGGTGGCTTCCGCGTCGGCCCGGTCGATCCGGTTGGTGTGGCCGGGTGTGGGGGTTGGGGTGGTCATCGATCTAGTCCCCTCAGTGAGTTCTGCTGGAGCATCGGGTGGGGTGCGGTCGGGTCGAGGTGGTGCGGATGCCGGGGCGGGTCGCGGTGGCGGAGCCGGTCGTTCAGCTGCCGGGCGATCTCGTCCAGCCGCTCCTCTTCGAGTCGGGCGTTCTCACGCTCTTCCGGTGTCTGCCGCGGTTGGGCGTGGGTTCGGGGGGCGCGGGCGAGTTCCTTCTGGAGTCGGGCGAGTTCTTCGCGCTGTTCGGCGAGGCGGTGCGCGGCGCGCGCCCGGGCGCAGTCGCGGCCCCAGGCGGCGACCAGTTCCGGTGGTGTGGCTGCGCCTTCGGACCGCATCTGTCTGATCTGTCGGGCGGTGCGTTTGTGGGCAAAGAACGCGGCCGCGGCGGCCTCGTTCGCCCGCAGCTCGTCCACGGTGGTGGTGTGAAGGCGCCGGACCGGCAGTCCGAGGGCGCGTCGACGCTGATCGCGGTCTCGCAGCTCCTGCTGCCGCGTCAGAGCGGCGTCCTTGTCCGCGGCATAGCGGGCGCGACGTTTCGCCTTGATCTCCTCCGCATGCTCGGCGTAGTACTTCGCGCGGCGCTCCAGGTGCGGTTGCGGGTTGGCGCGGTACTTGGCCCGTTGTTTGGCGTTCTCGTCGTCCTTGTGGCGCTCGTGCCATCTCTGCGCGCGTCCGCGTCGCAGCTGGCCGTACCGTTCCGGGTCGTTCGTCCGCTGCGCCTGGCGTCGCTGCCGCTGGTACTCCAGTTGCTCGTCACGGTGGGCGGCGTAGTACTCGCGGGCGTACTGGCGTCGCGCATCCTTGCGTTCCTTCTCGCGTTCGTAGAGCCGCGCGTGCGCGTGGGCGATCTGCAGGCGCACCGCGTCCGACTCGCGCTCCACCCGGTCCAGCGCCTCATCGTCGGTCATCGCGACACCCCCGACCGTTCGATGAGGGGTGCCCTGACCGACGGTGAGGGACCGACGGGTGAGATGCCCGGGCGAGCCGGTCGATGAGATCGGGGCGGAACCCGCACCAGTGGTCCTGGTCGTCGACTACCACGACCGGGGCCTGCGTGTATCCGAGGTCCCCGGTGACGTACTCACGGGCCGCCGCATTGGACTCGACGGTGAGGTCGACATCGGCGAACTCGATGCCCGCCGCGGTCAACGCCCTCGTGGTGAGCATGCACTGCGGGCATCCCGCCCCCACCGTATAGACCGTGACAGAAGTCATCGCCCAACCGCGCTTCCCGCGGCCCGGGCCGGGTGTACGGTGCCGTTGCTCACCGTCGCGAGGGCACCGCCCTTGCCGGCTTCGGTGATCCCGGACTCGCTATTTCTCGGACTCTGTGACACCGGGTCTCCGGGAGTCCGGAAGCCCGCGAATCCCGGAGTGTGCAAGTCCGGGAGTCCCACACACCCGGAGTCCGGAAGTCCGGAAGTCTGCCGGGGGGATGGTGTGAGAATCGCCGAGTCGCGCAGGTCGGCCTCCGTGGATCCCCGGAGGGCGTCGGCGTGTGCGAGGAGAACGTCGATCGCCACACGGATGAGTGTGTTCTCCGTGATCCGCTCCGATTTGACGGTGCGCCTCCGCATCAACGTCTTCGCGAGCGCGGCGAGCGCGGCGTCCTGATCGGCGCGGATGCGGGCGTCCTTCCGCGTCATCCGGGCAAACATGGGAAGCCCGCGCTCCTCTGGCGACGCTTCCGCTTCGACACGGTCCCGGGCATCGCCGAGCTTGCCGGCGAGGTCGACCCGTCCCATGGTCACCACCGCCCACTGTTCGCGAATTGGGTCGCTATCTCGTACCCGGCCCGTGTGACATCCGCGATCGCGCCCGCGGTGCGCCGGTTGTCCGGCATCGTGGTGACCAGTTGACCGAGGACCGGAGCGTCCGCTTGCGTCTTGTACTGGCGCAGGCACGCGTCGAACCGGGGAACGCCCCATGTCGAGTCCAGAAGGTCTCGCCAAGTGGCGAGCTGGGTGGGGATGCGGGCGTCGATCCTGTTCAGCAGCACCGCGTAGCGCAGATGCCGCGGCTCGATCAGCCGGCCGATCGTTCGCAGCGTCGGCTCCACCGCCAGCGGCTCCGGAGTGAGCGGCACGACCGCGTAGTCCGCCTCATCGAGCACCGTCTCCAGCACCCGGGTGTCCTCGAGGCTGCCAGGGGTGTCCACCAGGACGAAGTCGTAGTCACTGTGCAGCTCCCGGATCCGCGCCAGCAGGCTCGGGCTCTGATTGCCCACGAAGTCAAACGGCAGACGGTCGCGGACGTTCTCCGCCCACCACACCGTCGACTGCTGCCGATCCACATCCACCACCAGCACCCGATGCCGGCGAGACAGCACAGCACCCAACTGCATCGTCACGGTGGTCTTCCCCACGCCGCCCTTCTGGTTCGCGACCGCTATGACCCTCATCGCTGGTGCGCCCGGTGTCATTGACGCCGGAACCCCGCGGACGGGGACGGCAACAGGCGCCTCCGCCAAGTCAACGGACATTTGAGTCACCGCCCCGTGCTCCCGAGGCGATCCACTCCTCGAGCTCGTCGACCGCGTAAACAACCGAGCGGCCGAGCTTGCGGTACGGGGGGCCTTTTCGCTCGTACCGCCACATCGCGAGCGTGCCCTTCGTCACCCCGGGGAGTGCGGCCGCGACCTCGTCTGGGCTCATGTATTCGTGGCTGAGCAGGGGACGTCCTGAAATCGCTGGTGTTGTCATGAAAGCCACCCCTTCTTGCGGAATCAGTTTGGTGTTTGACAGAAGTACACTCCTAACCTGTATGGTTAGTCAAGAGGTATCTGCGGAACGCAGTTGCGGCAAGGCAAACTGAGGAGGTGAAGGTCGACGTGAAGACACTCGACGGCAACGCGATGACTGCGCAGTCCGCAACCGAGCCGGTCGGGTCCGCACTGCGCATCGCCCCCGGTTTCGTCGCAACAGCGGTTGACGAGACGACAGGAGTCGAGACGACGATCGAAGCGCACTACCGCCCCGAACGCGGACGCTACGTCATCACCACGATCGTCAACCGCGCGATCGCCGCGGATTTCAACGAAGATCGCCTTAAGCACGCCGCCCCGCAGGCGATCCTGCAGGTCGCCATCCCCCACTGTGTTTCACTGCAACTGGACGACAGCACCGGCGCGTCGTGGACCACGATCGCGGACCTCACCACCGCCGACGGACGCATCATCCCGCAATGGATGGCTCACGCAGTCATCAAGCGCGGCATGAAAGACGAACGTTGGCAAGTCATCGAGATTCTCTATGGCACTGCGGCGCTCGCGGACCTCCCCCCGGTCAAGCTCATCGCGCTCGAGCTGGAAGTGCCGGAACGCACAGCATCGGACTGGATCCAGAAGGCCCGCGCAGCAGGCTGGCTCGTGGGCATGACGTCGAACGTCGGCCGACCGGCGGGTGGGTAGCGTCCTCGCATACGCAACGAAGGACGGACGCCGATACCGGGTCCTCTACCGGCGTCCCGACGGCTCGCAGGGTCAGAAGCGCGGCTTCTCGACGAAGAAGGATGCTGAGCTCTACCTCGCCCAGGTGGAGACGTCCAAGGCCCGCGGGGACTACATCAACCCCACGGACTCCAAGGTCACCATCGGCGTCCTGGGGCGCCAATGGCTCGCGGGCCGCGCGACCGTCCTGAAGCCCTCCACCTACAGATCCATCGAGTCGGCGTGGCGCATCCATGTCGAACCCAAATGGGGTCAACGGACGGTAGGCGGAATCCTCCACTCCGAGGTACAGGCCTGGGTGTCCACACTCGCTGCGTCACACAGCGCGACCACCGTGCTGAGAGTCCAAGGCGTCCTCGCGGGAATCCTCGACACCGCCGTCCGTGATCGCCGCATCACGAGCAATCCAGCACGGGACCTCCGCCTTCCCAAGAAGACGCGCGGCGGACGCTCGTACCTGTCGCACGCGCAGGTGGACGCACTCGCCTCCACAGCTCGGTACCCCACGATCGTCTACGTGCTCGCTTACACCGGACTTCGCTGGGGCGAGATGAGCGGTCTCCGCGTCAGAAACGTGAACTTCGACCGTCGCCGGGTGTTCATCGAAGAAAATGCAGTTCTCGTGAACGCAACAATTCACGTCGGCTCGCCGAAGACGAACGAGACCCGGTCTGTCCCGTTCCCTCCGTTCCTCGTCCCGTTGATGCGCGACGCGTGCTCAGGGAAGGGCCCGGATGATCTCGTGTTCAGCAAGGACACCAACCACCACCGCCTCCCGCAGTCGCGGGACGGATGGTTCGCCGCGGCCGTCAAGCGAGCGCGCGCAGCCGACCCCACATTCCCAAAGATCTCCCCACATGACCTCCGCCACACGGCCGCGAGTCTTGCGATCAGCGCCGGCGCCAACGTGAAGGCGGTCCAGCGGATGCTCGGCCACGCGTCCGCAGCGATGACGCTCGACACCTATGCCGACCTGTTCGATGACGACCTTGACCATGTCTCGGACGCCCTCGATCGGGCTCGGTCAGACTCAGTTGTTGCCAAAACGTTGCCACGAGACCCAAACGGGCAATGAAGAAGCCCCCGAATTCCGCGTGATTCCGCGGGTTTCGGGGGCTTCCAACGTGGCGGTGACGGTGGGATTTGAACTCTTCGGCAGATCGGTCTTCTCTGCCGCGTTGGATGCATTTGGCGCGAGTTCACGCGGATTTGCACGCTGGCTGATCGGAGTTCGATCGAGTTCGACAGATCTCGGCGACGTTCAATGGGCTTCATCTTTACCCACGGTTTACCCGCCTCGAGTACGACGCGCACGGCCCGCGATCCGCATACGGCAACTGCGAACCTCAGTCGTCTTGTGCCAAGAGGTGCTGGTTGCGCTTTGAGGATGAGGCGCCGCAGGTAGGGGACGAGCACGAGGCGTTCGACGAAACCGTCCGAATATCGGGGAGCCAACCGTGATGGTGTCCGTCATTCGACAGCCGTGACGGTGGGAGTCGAAGCGATGCTCGTGAATGAAGGTTTTGAACGGGCCGCGCTCCTGCTGGTCAACGAATCGCGTGGGTTCTGCACAAGTACACGGGCCCAGCCGAGCCACTGCCAGACGAGTCTCGCGAGCTGTCTCGCGCTCGGGTCGTCTTTGACGAGCATCGTCCTGGCCGCATTCCTCGGCGGGGTGAGACGAGCGATGCGCGCTCATCACTTCCGCAGTCGGCGCAACGTGGCGCGGTAAGCGGTGAGCCCTTCGTCTGCCGTGGTGTGCGCTTCGGCGAAGAAGTCCTCCCACGCCTTCCCCCGGCCCCGGTCCAAAGCTTTACGCAGCTCGATCTCCGCTAGCGGCTGCTCGCTTCGCCACGCCCAGTCGCCGACATACTCGCCACTGATCGCACTGTCCCCAGTGTGCTGTTGGATTAGCCCAATCCGGTACTCAAACCCGCGGTACGCGTTCGTGAAGTCGGCATCGTTCGGAATCTCCGTGGCGAAGAACGGGCGGATGCTGGTCATGAATAGATGGCTGGTGGGGTAGGTCCATCCGTTGCCATTCCAACGCGGCAGCTTGTTGGCCCAGTCTTCGACCTCGATGAGACGGTTGTAGTGCAGCACTTGCGACAGGTTCGCTCGCTGGTCCGCTGCAGGGTGGATCTGCCCATCCACGTCGCGGTCCAGGCGCAGCAATAGCGCCTCTCGTCCGCGCTGAGTTGCCTCTATCGAGAGCACGCTCAGCGCGATGAAGGCGGGGATCAGTCGAGCTGGACGAAGTCCGCGATTGAAGCTGCTCGTGGGGAAGATCGCGGCGACGTCGACGAGGCGCTGGAGCACGTCCACCCAGAGCCCGTCGTGGGTTCCGTCGTCGTGTTTCACGCCGGTAAGGAGCAGGGGTGCGAGCTGCTCCATCACTCGGAAGTAGCCCTGGTAGACCTCGTCAAGTTGCGGCAACTCCACGTTGCCGTCGCCCTCGGCGACGACGGGTTGTGCGGCGATGTAGTCAACAACGCGGTCCACAGCTCCCATGACGAGGTCGTGGAGGTCGATGCGGCGCACCGAGTCTGGGAGGTAGCGCTTGAGCCGGGCGACTGCTATGGCGGTGGTCAGCGGCGCAGCGGCGAGCCGGTCGATAGCCTGCACGCTCTCCAAAAACTCACGGAACAACTCGTCCGCGCTGGACGCCGGGATCACCTGTCCACGCTTGGTGGTAAGGATTCTGCGAGCAGTGTCACTGCGGCTGCTGCGCTGATCCCAATACAGCGGGTATCGGCGTGACCGGGTTTCCTCGAGCGCTTCGACGAGCGCGTGATCCCATTCGGCGGACCATCCCGAGATCACCAGCCCATACTCATCGAAGACCTGGTGGAGAAGCCGTTTCCACTCGTCCGGGTACTCGGACAGTTCGGACGGTGTGTTCCGAGTGCTTAGATCTCGGTAGTCCCCGTGCAGTTTGATCACGGTCGCCGACGAATGCGCCAGTGGGGCCATGCCGTTGACAGCTTCGGGTCGTGCGATCACGTTCGGGGCGACGCCGGCAGCCTCCAGTGCTTGTTCCATCAGCCGGTCGAAGTTGGTGGTGATGATCACGCGTACGAAGCCTTGGCGGACCAGCTCGGCGATCGCGTGATGTGCCCTGCTCGGCTGCCGCACCGGCTCATCGTCATCGCTCGAGCCGGGCTCGAAGAAGCCCGCGAGCAGCCCCTGACGGGCGGCAGGAGAAGGCGCCAGCTTCTCCAGCAGAGTCGAATACCCCAGTTCGCCGTCGCCGCGCTCCGTCCACCACGCTTCGGGGTTCTCGCGGATCGCGGCGATCTCCTCGTCCCCGGCGCCCGCTGCCGCGGCGACACGCACGACCAGCTCCGACACCACACCCCACCCGGTCAACAAGCCGGCGCCAGTTGATACACCCGAGCCCAACAGCAGCGCGTAGACACCCGGCTGCGACTGCATAGACGTCGCCAAGGAGATCAGAGGGGACAAAGGGTCCATACCCCAGAGATACCAGCCGTCGAGGCCTCATGCCCAGGCGTCCGAGCGCTCCTTCAGATGTGTGCAGGCTCCTTGCCAGATCCAGCACTTCCAGGATCTCGCCGTCGACGTCGACCCGCACGCCGACGGCATCCTGCGTCCACCGCAGCACTCGCACCGTGGCGCGGACATCCGTGCCACCGAACCGCAGCCACGCCAGCGCCCACATCGTCGACCGCTCCGCTGCGATCGACACGACCTGCCGGTGCAGCTGCAGCTGTTCCATGCTGAGCGTCTGCAGTTCGCCCTTCGCGCGCGCCTCCCGGAGATGCCGTTCCTCGGCCAACTGCGCCCCGAGATCCGGGTAACCGCTTGTTCGTACTCACCTATAAATGAAGGATCATGCGTTCTAAACTAAGCTCTCTAGGAGCGCTCTGAGATTCGCTTATAATATCCCTTGTGTCAGTTTGGCGCGACCCCCGCCACTCAGAAGGCGACGGGGCCCGCGCCGGTCCGACCCCAAGAGTCGCGATCGTCGTCACGCTCACTTCCCTGGTTGCTCATGTGCAGCGGATCGAGGTCGATCGGCACCGGTGTCCGGTGTCCTACTGCCGCCCATCGGGCGGCGCGATTAGCGTGAGGTCATGAAGGTCCGCGGTTACACCCGCCCCTTGTGGACAGCGCCTGCCCAATTCGCGAGCCTTCTCGAAATTGAGCATTACCAGCATAGACGCGTGCGCGCCAGCAACAATGACAGAACTAATTCGCGCCTCGCGGGCGACTCCTGCAATGCCGCGAGTTCGAATGGAGGAATGCTCTAATTTGCGAATATCGCGCGAAGCAGAAAGAACACACCACTTAGCACGGCACACGCGGGAGCGATCAGCATTAGTGCGCCCATTGCGGTGCCGGATAGTTTCAATCTCTTATCGCCGATCGGGATCACCTGACCGCGCGAGTCGCGCACCTCAATAACGTTAGGATCAGCATATCTAAGTGTGGTGTAGCCTGCAGCGCGCTCCTTAGATACCTTCGAGCGCATCGCAAATGCGGACGTCAAGAATATCAGCAGGAGCACGCACAATGCCGCGGTTGAATAATCACCAACCGTGCTGATCGTCGCACCAGAAGGCGACGGATTAAACGCGCGCGCAGTAAAGAACAGCGACAGCAAGATCGCTAGGAAGAACCCGAAGGTGACATAAATGATGTCTTGCCACGCGTGCGCCGATATGCCTGGTAGCAGCTGCCCCTCCGGCAATCTTCTCGATCTCTTACGATCGTCACCGGCAGAATCCGACGAATCGGGTTGCTCGGAATTCGCACCATCACTACTGTACTCAGCGCTCATATCCGAACCTTCCACGAATTCGTCGCGCAGACCTGTCAAATGACGTTCCGCCTACTTCTATGAGCAGCGAGAATGTGTCCCCAGAGCCGCAGCATGCCCTCGTCGCGCGTGATCCTGGTGCCCTTGAGTGTCATTGAACCCGGAAACAAATCCATAGGTAAACCCGAACATGCCTAGATCGAGACCTACTCCAGTCGACAACTTACTCGTATACTCTGCACCTGCCGCCAAGCGCGCGCCCAATTCCGCACCCCTGGCGATATCGGCCACGAACCCAAGTCCGCCCGTCGCTTCACCAATCATATCCATCGTGCAGCCCAGATCATCCCGAGTCCCGTAAACGCCATCGCAGTCTGCCGCGATCGCTCCCAGCCCGGCGGCCAACGAGACTCCCTCGAGCAGTAAGCCGACAGGCGCACCCACGACGGTTGCATCGGCTACCAGCCCGGCTACGCTCGCAACCCCAGCCAGCGTTCCAAGCCAAAATCCGACTCCGAGCGAGAACAATCCGACCGGATCGAGTTCGTTCAGCGGATCGTTGTTTGTGTACATGTAGGCGGCGAGTGTCTTGGCGACGAGGGCGTCGACGCTGGCGAAGAGGGCGGTGGTGGGGTCGTAGTAGCGGGCTTGGAGGTAAAGGTACCCGGTCTCAGCGTCGGTGTAGGCGGCCGCGAATTCGAAGGGGGTCGCGTTGCCGGTGTGGGTGGCGACGGTGCCCCAGGCGGTGTAGGTGTAGCTTCCGGTGACGGCGCCGGCCGTGTTGGTGAGGTCGACGGTGGATCCGTGCGCGTCGCAGAAGTAGTACTGCTGATTTGCTCCTCCGGCGGTGAATTGCTCGATCGGTGCCCCGGTGGGGCCGTACACGTAGTCGGTGGTGCCATCGGAGAGGAGTTCGGGGACCTTCCCTCGGGCGTCCCACGTGAACGTCGATGTGGTGCCAGCGGTGGTCTTCGATGCGCGGAGGCCGTCACCGTCGTACGTGTAGGTCGCGATGGTTGCGCCGGTGATGCCGGTCATCTCCTCGGCGGCGTTGTACGCGTAGTTCGTGGTCGCGGCGGGGGTCGTGACGCTGGTGCGGTTCCCGTTCGCGTCGTACCCGTACGTGGTCGCTCCGGAGACAGGGGAACCGCAGGAAGGGCTGGTCACGGTCGTGGTGGTCGTCCAGCAGAGTTGCCCGGCGGGGTCGAAGACCTGGGTGGCGGCGCCGACGGTGGTGGGGTTGCCGACCTTGTCGTACCCGTACCCGGTTGTGGTGCCGCTGGCGGTTGCCCCGGTTAGGTACTGGTTGGAGTTGTACCCGTAGGTCGTCGCGGTCCCGGGCGCGCCGCTGCTGGGCGTGGTCCCGGTGATGTCGCCGAGGTTGTCCCGCGTGTAGGTGATCGTCCCGAGCCCGGTGGCGCCCTTGGTGAGGGCGCTGCTGGTAGGCCGGTCGGCGTTGTCGTAGGCGACGGTGGTCACCGTGCCGTTCGGGAACGTGGTCGTCGTCGGTGCCCCGTCGGGGTTATAACCGAACGACGTGACGCCGTTGGCGGGGTCGGTGATGCTTGCCAGTTGCTCGAGCGTGTTGAACGCCCGCGTGATCGTGGTCCCGGTGGTCGGGTAGCCGATGCTGGTGGTGTTGCCAGCGGCGTCGTACGCGTAGGTGGTGGTCGCGCCCCTGCCAGTGGTGACCGAGGTTAGTTCGCCGAACACGTCGTACTGGTAGGCCCAGTTCCCGGTGCCGTCAGTCATGGTGGCTCGATGTCCGCCGTTGTCGTACGTGTAGGAGACGGCCGGCGTGCTGGTGCCGGAGTAGGTGATCCCGGTGAGCTGGCCGGCGGCGTCCCACGTCTGGGTGCTGGTGTCGCCGTTCGGCTTCGTCGTGACGAGCAGCCGTCCCATGGTGTCGTACGTGTACGTCGTTGTCTTCGAGTCCGGGTTGGTGGTCGAAGTGACGCGTCCGAGCGCGTCGTAGGTGTACGAGGTCGGGTTGGAGGCGGCGTCGGTGGTGGACGCGATGGTGCCGTCGGGGTTGTACGAGGTGGTGTTGATGTCGCCGGAGGGCTTCTTCACCGCGGTGGCCTGACCGGCGGCGTCGTACGTCGTGGTGGTGGTGTGGCCGTTCGGGTCGGTTGCGGTGAGCTGGTTGCTGTCCGCGTCGAACGTCGCCTGGGTGGTGTGCCCGAGCGGGTCGGTGGTCGTCGTGACGTGTCCGTACGCATCGTGGGCGAATGTCGTGCACCCGGCGGCCGGAGGGATGCAGGCCGGGGCCACCCCGGCGGCGACACCCACGGGGGTGACGGTGCTGGTCTTCCAGCCGCGTGCGGTGTCGTACGCGAACTTCGTCACGTTCGACGCCGCGTCGGTTGTGGAGACAAGGTCCCCGAAGGTGTCGTACGCGTAGCTGGCCGTGTGGTTGTTCGCGTCGGTGAACGAGGTCGCCTCCCCCGGGTGCGCGGCGTCGGTGTACGCGTAGGACGTGGATCGGGAGTACGACGGGTTCAGCGTGTTGTACGCGGACTCCGCGGACGCACCCTGCAGGGTCAGCATGACGCTGGTGGGTTTGTCGGCGGTGTTGTAGGTGGTGATGGTCTGCAGCCCGGTGGGGTCGGTCTTCTCGAGCAGCTGCCCGGTGGCGTCGTATTGGTAGCTCGTGGTCCGTCCGAGCCCGTCGCTGGAGGAGACGAGGTGGCCGGCGTCGTCGTACGAGTAGGTGAGGGTGGAGCCGTCCGGGTTCGTCTGCACGGAGACGCCGAGGGTGACCGGGTCGTACGCGTACGACGTGGTCGCAGCTCCCGTCGCCCCGTACCCCTTCACCATCTGGGTGAGCAGCCCCCCCTGGTACGTGTAGAGGGTCTTGTGGCCGGCGGGGTCGGTGACCAGGGTCTGCCCGGCGACGATCCCGGTCCCGCTGTCCGGCCCGTACGTGAAGGTGGTGGTGTGGCCCAGCGGGTCGGTCTGCTGCGTGACTCGCTCCGAACTGTCGTACGCGTTCGCCGTGACCGGTGTGGGAGTTCCGGTCTTCCCGTAGTTCGCGGGGGTGCGCTCACTGGTCATCAGGTGCTGCGCGTTGTACCCGTACTGGGCGTGGTCGTCGTCGGCGAGGGTGCCGCCGGTGCGGGTTGTGCCCACCCCATACACGTCGGTCAGATCCCCGGCTGCCGAGTATGCGTAATCGACCTGCTGCCCGGCGGCGCTGGTGACCTTGGTGATGTGGCTGCCGGTCCAGGTGAACGTGTACGCACGTCCACTGGGGTCGGTCACGGTGGAGAGATGCCCGGATCCGTCGTAGGTGAGGGTGGTCGCGTACGGGGTGGACGCGACACGGCCGGCGATGTCGCTGATCGACAGCAGGTGCCCGGTGGTGGTGTCGAACGTGTACTGGTCGGCCGCGTGCCGGGTGTACACGTACGTCGTACCCGACTTGCTCAGGGTGGCGTCGTACCGAGGCGCGGCCGCGGTATAGGTGCCGGAACTGTTCGTGAACGGCACCTGCGAGCCGTCTTCCTGATGGACGGTCACATTCCCGGACCCGTCCGTGGTCGCGGTCATCTCGTAGGAGAACGTCCACCCGTATCCGAACGCCCCGTTCACAGCGCCCGCACCAGCGGGCCCTGCCGGGTCGGCGAGCGAGGCCGCATAGTCACGGGTGAGGGCGAGGGAGGCGCCGAGGCCGGGGGTAGCAAGATCCGTGAACGATTCCCCGAAGTACCCGGTGGCGGTGTCGACGGGGTCGCCGGCGGTGCGGCGCACGCATCCGCAGTTCACCCATGCCGGGTTGGAGCCCTTCGGTGCGTCCTGGATGCCCGGCGGCCCGCCGATCGGGGTGCCCGGGGTGCCGCCCATGGGCACGAACGCGACCGCGTCATAGGCGACGTCGTACGCGCCCGCCTTCATGTTGCTGGTGTTGGTGAGCTGGACGTTACCGCCGTTCTGCATCGCGAACGTGCCGATCGTGACCCACTGCTCAGACTTCCAGTCCTGGTTGACGCGGATCTTCCACGGTGACGCGCTGCCGCCGGGGTTGATCGTATAGACCACGTCCGTAGCGGTCGCACCGGATGTGGGGAGATGGAGCTTCACCTTGTAGTACTGCAGGCTTGGAAGGTTCGGCGTCCACGTGCCGGTGTTGATCAGACTGGTAGCCGATGCCGGCTCGGTATGGGTGAAGAAGATGTGTCCACCGAACCCGGACCCCAACTGGTGGGTATCGATGTTGCCGATCGGGTCACCCGAGCTGTTCGTCCCCGGGGCATAGGTGAACGTGCCGATATTCGACCAATTCATTCCTGAACAGTGCAAGTTCTGGGAGGGCGTGGCTAGGTCGTCGACGATGATCGCACCGTTTGGGACTTTCGAAGTGTCCTGATTACACGTTGGCGGGTACGGGTCGGCGTGAGTCGGCTCGGTGGATCCGGCGTGGTCCTGATAATCCGCGGTCGCGCAGCTTGTGGCACAGTTCGTGACCCACGTCACAGGGTTGTGCCACCAGCATTCGTAGTCGGACAAGGTGCAGTAGCCGCTTGTCGCACCTGTTGGGTCACACTTGTTCGCTGTCAGATCGCAAAACGTGTTCGGTCCGGGGATCTGCATCCAGGTGTTGCCGCCGTGGTAGTCGGGCTTGCTGAACGCGATGTATCCATAACGGATCAAGGGTGATGCCATCCATCCGAACACCCGCTCTTCGTACGGCCACGACGATGGGTGCGCGGCGTCCGCGTAGGTCAGCTTCAGGTAGGGCGGGCGTGATGGGTCGTAGTCCGGGTTGCGCGGGTTGTTCGACCAGCCCAGGCCCCACGTGCCGTCGGGGCCAGTGCAGGTCGGGCCTGGCGTGCAGCCGGTCGTGTTGCCGTGCGCCGCGTTCGGCTGGATGCCGGTGTTGTACGCCCACGCGGCGAGGAACCAATTCTCCAGGTATTTCGGGTCCGCATTGTTCGCGGTGATCCCTGCCGTGTACAGCTGGTTCCACGTCTTCTGCAGTATCGTCAAGCCCGCGGCGATGTTCTCCTGGTAGTCGACGGCGATCTTCATCTTCCCGTGCTGGGTGATCGACGTGTCGGTCGCCGCCATACCGGTCGTTACCTGCGCCACACCATAGCCGCAATCCGCGTTCGGGTAATTGATCGTAGTGATTGTGCCGCCCGAACCGTAATAGTCCGCGATCAACGGGTCGCCGGCGATACTCGGCAAAGCATGCCAGGACGCCTGGTTGAAGTTAGATTCCTGCGACTCGATCGCATCCATCACGGACCGAGGCACCGTCGACCAGGTATCTGTGGAGGGATGGAGCAGCGACGTCGGCGCGAAGTCACTGTTCGGCGCGTACGCGACCAGGCCCATGTTGGCGTAGTTCGCGGGCCTGGTATACGACGACCCGGTGAGCAGATTCTGCTCGGCCATCTGCGTCGCCCAATCCACCTGGGCGTTCGAAGGCTGCATCGCCTGCAACGTCGGCTGCAACCTCGCTACTCCGCATTGAGGGGTCGTCGCACCTGATGACAGCGCGGGATGGATATCGATCGCGGCGGAGATCGTCGGCGTGGCTGGGCCGATGCCCGTGTACGCCGCCCGCTTCACCTCATTCGGCGCCGGCTGCGACGAGTCGCGGCGTCCGATCCCGCCACCCGGGGCGGTTGGCCCTGTCGACCCCCAGGAGCGAAAAGAGGACCCAGACACGCCCTTGGACCGGGACACGGCCTTCGTCTTCACGACCTCGACCAGCGGATATCCCGTCGCGGTCGCGAGCTCGGCCTGGGACGCTTTCTCTCCCACCTTTCCCACTGCCGGTGCGGTATCTTCGGCGAAGGCTGCCGACCCATTCAGGGTCATCAGCTCGGCGGCGTTCGGGAGTGCCGTGGTGTCGACCGCGGTGATACCGCTGGTTACGTCCGCCGCGCCGGCGACGAGCGTGTGACCATCCTTCCCCTCAAACAAGTGGGTCTTCAGCGAGTCCCCGTGACCGAGGACGCTCACCTGCCCCTTGGACTCGTGGACGATCGAGACCTTCGTCTCCGTGTCCTGGGTCAGCAGGTCCACGCCGCCGTCAGAGCTGGCGCGGACGTCGTAACCGCCTCCATTCAGCGTCGCGAGCTGGTGCACCTTTCGCGGTGCCGGGATCGTGCCGCCGGCATCCAGAGTCACGAGGGAGGAGCCCATCGCTCCAACAAGGCCGGCCGCGGTGGGGACCACCGATGTGACCTGGCCACCCACGATGGACATTGATTGTTGCTTCCCGGACGACAGGTCGAAGCTCGTCGCGACGGTGATGTGCTGGTCCGAGCCCGGGTTGCTGGTGAACACCGCAGTGCCCGAGAGCCCGCATTGCGGCGAGTGGTACTTCAAGCCGACCCCGGATGCCAGGGGGCGCACTTGCCCCGATCGAAGGTCGACGGAGTATGCGAACGCTCCGTGATCGCGCGCTGCGTTGGCGTTGATCGCATCTCCAGGCAGGACAGCGACGGCGGCGAATGCACCATCCGCGGTGACGCACTGATATCCATACCAGGAGCCGGGGTCAAGATCGGCAGGGCGGATTACGGCGACATCCCGCCACGCGAACCCGTCGCCCGCGGACGCGATCCGAACGTGATACCCATCGGCAGCGCCGCGGCCATCCACGGCGACATCTGCGGCGCCTGCTCCCATCGCGTGGTGAGAGGACGTCACATGACGGGCGGACACGGCCTCCATCCGATGGGACGGTTGTGTCCAGACAGGAGTCACGCTCGCGGACGCTGTCCCCGTCATCGCCAGCGAGCCAGCAATGCTCGCTCCCACAGCTACCACTGCCATGGCAGAAAGAACTCTCACCGCATACACCCCTTGCTCTGCACGGCAGACGCGCTCCCGAACGACGGTAAGACACACGGGTACGCTCAGGCCATGGCACCTGAGGTGCCAATTTCGGCTTGCCGGATCTGACTCTCCATCAGCCGATCGTTCCCATCCAGAACCGTTGGCTGAAATGATCCAATCAATGGTGGAAGGGCGATTCTGGTTGACGGTGGAAGGATGAGGCTTCGTGCTTCGGCGATCATCGCCTCCGTTCTGATGTTCGCTCTCGCGGGGTGCGCGACTCCAACGATCGGCGCAGGTGGGGCGCTTCCAGCGTCCACTCGCTCGGCTATTCCCAGCCCGGTGCCGAGCGAGTCGACGTTGTCCGACGTGGCGTCGGGAAGCACGGATGCGCAGGCGCGGGCTCAGGCCCGCGCCTGGCTGGCCGAGGCAACTCTGCCGCCGAGCGCGGTGCCGGCCCCCAACAGTGGGCACGCGCTCGCGTTAGGATGTTCCAAACCATGGGGAAAGGTCCCAACCTGTGCTGTCAGATTGTCGAACATCGGTGGCAGATCGAGTGGCCGACGCGTACGTTCAGGCACTCGTCGATTCCGGCAACCGACTCGCCGCGACTGAGGACCTGTGCGCAGCCCAGTACGCGCGAGCCCGCACGACAATCGTTCGCACCCTCGAAGTCCTCGGAGGCGAAGACGCGAGCCGAACAGCAACCGACATCCGTGCATCAATCGCGGCGTTCTTCAGGGCGGGCGCGACACCCCACGATGCCTTCGAGGCCCAGCACCTGTTGCTGTCGACAGCACTTCCTGAGCTCTTGGCCGCGTTGGCGACGCCAGCGGACGCTGTCACATCCGCGCTCGCCCGTGAGACATACGCCGATTTTGTTGATGCCCTCGACGAGCTGCGATGCCGGGCTGTCCATGAACGCCACCAGGTGGAGATCGTTGACCGCGCCCAAATGATGGCGGATGCGATCTCGCCGCGTGAAATCGATGTCTTTGCCCGAATCCATCAGAATGCGACGAACGAAGAGATCGCCAACGAACTCAACATCAGCGTCACGACCGTGAAGCACCACATCACCCACCTCGGGCGGAAGATCGCTCCGGGGCGTAAAGCGATGCTGGCCCAAGCTCGAAGCCTCGGATTCATCGTCGCCGTCCCTGGTGTCATCGCCGCATCTGCGATCGCAGATGCGGTTGCCGCCTTCCAGGACCTTCTCTAACTGTTGACCGGTTAGATGCTCCGAAACCCCTAAACTCCGACGACCCCGCCCCGGAAGCCTCGGCGTCGCGGTGCCGGCCTGTTCCAAGGCGAAATCGTCATTCCTGATGGCGAAGACCGACCTGCGCGAAAGCACCGTGTTCGCGACGATGGACGACTCAATCCCCGGCCCACCTCACCGTACGGTTTAGTGGCCTCACTATCAGCATGTACATGCACGCGGCAACGGGCTACACGAACCACCAGATCGCGACGCACTACGGCCGCCGAGCGACGTCGACATCAGCATGAACGGACGGATCTTTACCGCGACTGTCGACGGCGCTCGAAAACTGGTCAGTAGCGGCGCGGTGGGTTCCACCCATCTGTCCCGCGTCAAGCTTTCTGGCAGGCCGGTTGTGAGGGCATGATCGGCGTGTGAGTCCCAGGAGGTGACTGATGGGCAGACCGCCGGTGATCCCGCCGGATGTGAAGACCCGGATCGTGCTGG
>NZ_JBWAXO010000017.1:0-19820 GCF_056135325.1 Microbacterium sp. sgz311019
CACGTACGGCGCACCGGGAGGTGATCTGCGCGATCGCCGGCGCGCATCCCGCATGGGGACACCGGAAGATCTGGGCGATGGCCCGGCACGCCGGGTATCGGGTCAGCGCGTCCACGGTGCTGCGGATCCTCGACGAGGCCGGGCTGCTGCTGAAGGCCGACTATCAGCGGGAACGTCGCGAGCAGGCCAAGCAGCGCAGGGCGGCGTTCGCTGCACCACCGACCGGCCCGAACCAGGTGTGGCAGTTCGACTTCTCCGAATACGAGACCGCGGCCGGTGGGACGTGGCGGGTCGCGGGCATCGCGGAGTACTGGTCGAAGTACGAGTTCGGGTGGCATTGGTCCCCGACCGCGAACCAGCATGACGCGATCGCCGCCGCCGAGATCGCCCTCGCTGAGGCCGACCGGCTCCTGGGCGATGTCCCGCTGATCGAGCATCTCACCGACCCCGACACCGGGCAGATCATCCCGATCACCCTCGTCACCGACAACGGCGGCCCGTTCCGGTCGTTCCGATTCGGCGCCCTCATCGCGGCACGACCCGAGCTGCGGCACGTGCGCACCCGGGTGCGCACCCCGGGTCAGAACGGCGTCCGGGAGCGAGCGTTCCAATCACTGAAGTACGAACGGCTCTACCGTGAGCCGATCGACGACGCGCTCGACCTGGTTCGCGAAGGCGAAGCATTCCGCGTCGAGTTCAACGAGATCAGGCCCCACGAGCACCTCGCCTGGAACCGGCCCCGCGACGTGCACCTCGGCCACGCCGACCCGACAATCCCCACCTTCGAACGCGACCAAATCCTGCCAACTACTTGACGCGGGACAGGGCGTGCCGGTCGCCGAGCGGACGTATCGGGCGTGGAAACGCGCCCAGCCCAGCGACCGCGACCTCGCCGACGCGATCGTCATCGACGCAATCCTCGAGGTGCGGGCGAACGCGAAGGGCGAGGCGACGCCGGAGTCGATGTATGGGCGGCGGAAGATGACCGCGCTTCTGCGCCGGCAAGGCATCGCTGTGTCGAAGCGGCAGGTCGACCGGCTGATACGTGAGCTGCGAATCAACGGCCTCGTGCGAGGCAAGGGCGTGAGGACCACGGTGCAAGACCGCAATGCCGCCAGGGCTCCGGATCTGCTGGACCGGGACTTCACCGCTCCTGCGCCGAACCAGCGCTGGGTCGCCGACTTCACCTATGTGAGGGCGTGGGCCGGGTTCGTCTACGTGTCGTTCGTGATCGACTGCTACTCGCGGGCGATCGTGGGCTGGCACGCCGCGACCGTGAAGACGACCCCCTTGGTGACCACCGCACTGCGCATGGGTCTGTGGCGACGCGACCGCGCCGGGCACCCGGCCTCGGACGGGCTGGTCCATCACAGCGACGCCGGAAGCCAGTTCACTTCCGTGGCGTTCGCTGAGACGCTCGCCCTTGAGGGCATCGCCGCGTCGATCGGATCTGTCGGTGACGCGTACGACTGTCAGTTTGTTCTTGCTGGGTCGAGACTCGATTCGGTAGTCCCGGCCGGCGCGGTCTGACCCTTGCTTACGATCGGCCCGAGTGGTGCCTTTGCGTTGATTTGTCGACCGTCCGGCCGGGCTTGCAGTGAAGGCTGCCGCCGGTCGGGCGTGACCTGATAGGAGCCTGGAGCAGACTTTGAGAGCGTCCCCGTGACAGTCCTGTCCACCCGCCGGCGACAGCGTGATTCCACGCTAACGGGCAGAAGGACAGGACACGATGACAGATCTCACCTCGACGCGATCGGGCCATGTCGTGATCGGCGTCGACACGCACAAACACATCCATGTCGCCGCTGTGATGGACACGATCGGAGGGATCCTCGCGACGTTGACGATTCCCACTGATACGGGCGGCTTCCGGCAGTTGCTGGCGTGGGCGGAAGGGTTCGGGCGGATCCTCGCGTTCGGGATCGAAGGAACCGGGTCCTACGGCGCTACGTTAACGTCGTTCTTGCGGCGCCATGACGTCAAGGTCGTTGAGGCAGGAAGACCCGACCGGAGGCTGCGGCGCGCGAACGGAAAGTCCGACACCCTTGACGCGGAGAACGCCGCCCGGGCCGTGCTCGCAGGATTCGCGACCGCGATCCCGAAGACCGCGGACGGAGCCGTCGAGATGATCCGACAGCTCAAGGTCGCGCACGATTCTGCCGTCGTGAACCGCTCCTCCACGATGATCATGATGAAGGCGATGCTCGTGCACGGCTCGGACGAGATGCGCTACGAGACAAACCGGATGTCGCGCCCCAAGCTCGCCCGTCACCTCGCTGGCTTGCGCCCGCGGACACTTGAAGCCCCCGACGATGCGCTGCGCTACTCCGTCCGGTCTCTGGCGCGGCGCTGGCTCGCCCTCGACGCGGAGGCGAAGGAACTCGAGTCGCTGATCGAAGACCTCGTGCGGCGGACCGCCCCGCAGCTGCTGGAACAGTTCGGCATCGGCGTCGACACCGCCGCGGAGATCCTCATCGTTGCCGGCGACAATCCCGAGCGGATCCGGTCAGAAGCAGCGTTCGCGAAACTCGCCGGCATCGCACCCGTCCCGACGGGCTCCGGCATGACCAGCGGGAAGCACCGCATCAACCACGGCGGGCATCGCCAGCTGAACGCGGCGATCTATCGCACGGTCATCGTCCGGATGCGATTCCACGAGCCGACCATCGCCTACGTCGCCCGCCGCACCGCCGAAGGACGAAGCAAACGCGACATCATCCGCTGTCTCAAGCGCTACGTCATCCGCGAGGTCTACCACCTCGTCAAGGCCAACTCGACAACCGGCGAAATCAGGAGTTGACAACTATAGGAGCTTCAACGCTCTCGCCGAGTCGACGATCGGGCTGTTCAAGAACGAGGCCATCCGCGACGGCTCACCCTTCAGGTCCGGCCCGCTGCGCACGATCGACAACGTCGAATGGATTACAGCGGGATGGGTCGATTGGTACAACGGAAGACGTCTGCACTCGACCATCGGCGACGTCCCGCCTGACGAGTTCGAGGCCGCGTACTACGCTGACCTCGCAATGCCATCCCACCCGGCGATGGCACCCGCACAGGAGCGGCAAAGAACCGGGGACGGTTCACCTTCCGCCCTCAATAGTCTTCCATCGGAGTTGGTTCGCAGAGTGACTTGTCACACGGAATCAGCCTGTACGCATAGCGGGTCAGGGCTCGCTCGTCGCCGCTGGTCTGGCCATTAAGGCAGTGATCTTCGTGCCGCTGTCACGGCTCGGCGCCACGACGCTTGCCTGGTGCTCGTGGCACGAAACTAAGAAGCGCGCTACGCACTTGAAGGATGTCCAACCGTAGTGGATGCGCGACATAGCCGCAGCGTCGGCATAGATCGCTGCGCACGCCCAGTGCAGGCCGACCGGGTCGGACAGGTCAGCTTGCGGGCGTCGAACAGACTAGCCGTTCGGGCTAGATGGCCCGAACTTCACAAGGAGAATCCCGTTCCTAAAGTCGATCCATCCATCCTGGGGGTAGGACGGCATTGTCGCCAGGTCGGCTTGTGCGGCCGCGATCTCTTCTGTCGTCGGGTTCCGCACGGCGAGACCCTGAGTACGGAGAAAAGCCGCGTTGCGCACTTGAAGGCTGGCGTCGCCGCCGCGGCCGGCGAAGAACGAGACACCTAGCGTTTCGCGATCCTGCAACAGAGCGCTCAGAGCCCACCGATGCGTGCCTGAGAAGACGACCGGGACGCTCAGGTCAGATGGCAGACCGGTGAGGCGCTCCTTCTCCATCCCTATCAGAAAGGCCATGCTCTGATCCTGGCCGAATGCCAACTCGGCCGAGCCGAAGAGGCGATTGGAGATCGTCGCCTGCCCGACGATTCCGAGCACTATCACCGCAGAAGTGACCGCTGCCACCGTCATGCGTACGCTCCTCGGAAGAGGCATCATCGCCCTGATTGCGATCGATGAGAGAGCGAGAATCCACATCGGCAGATAGATCATGGTGCGGAGCATGACGGGCGTAGGCGAGACCGCCTCAACGCCGAGCGGGATCAGCAGCAGCAGGAGGAGGCCTGTGATCGATATTGTCTTCTCCTTAGCTCCCCTGACGCAAATGACGGCCATCACAGACGCGATCACGAGGATCACTACGACAACGGCAAGCATGGGCGATCCGAGTCCGAACCTGTCAGCCGACAAAGTGACGGTCTCCAGGACGCCGCCCCAGGCGCGCTTTAAACGATCGCCGGGGTGTCCGAGCAGCCCAGAGATGTCGATGAATCGATCGGTGTACGAATCGAAGGCCACACGCATAAGTCGCTGCATCAGTAAAGCGGCGGCACGGGATAGGCCGTAACCGAGGGTCAGCGAGGTGACTGCGACTGCTGCGGTGAGCCACATCGGCCGTCGGATAACCAGCGTCAGTGCGAGAATCGCACCGGAAATGAGGAATGGATCGTAGATTCCAATTGCAAAGGCGAGCGGCAAGATCGCCATCCAACGGATAGACCACTTGGGTGAAGCGAGCAGGGCGAAGTAAGCGACGAGAAGGAGGTTCCCGATACCTATTCCGTAAGCGATCGTACCGAAGGAGAAAATGAACGCCGATGTCGGAATGGTGGCCGCTAACGCTCCGCATAAGGCGCTCTGCCACGGGCTCATCCCGAAGAGTCTGCGACAAAGCAACCAGAAGGCCCAACCAGTTAAACCCACGCCGATGAGCGTCGAAACAACGGGAACGACAGGGCTGGGAACGAGGAGTGTGAGCAGGGCCATTGACCACCGACCCTGGCCGAGCCACGTGAGAGCGTATCCGTAGTTGGATGCTTCGCCGAAGAGTTCCTCGTCCAGTGTCAAGTGAAAGGAGAAGATTTGATAGCCGTACGTCATCGCTAGGGCGATCACATAAGCGAACACCGGCCATAACTCACGGCCGTGAGCGTGACTCCAACTCTCGGCAGACCGGTGCTGCCCGTTCTCACGATCGGAATGCTCAACCTCAGGGGGGTTGGACCTCTCGCTCATATCAGTCGTCGTCTTCCTTCTCTAATGTCCCATTCGCGATCTTCGTCTGGCCTCCTCGACCTGTCGCAGTGCCGGCGAAGATCATGCGACCCGCGATGAAACCGAGAGGGGCCGTTAGAAGCACGCTGGCTCCGTTTAGCCACGGAGGCGCGCCCAACGAATCAGCAAGAGCAACGAAGCCAAGACCCAGCGCGTAGATGCAGACATATGCGGCACCGAACGTTAGGGTCCTCCCTAAAGGGGCTCGTGAAGCGAATACCCACCTGCTTGCCATGATCATGGAATAGGCTAGCCCCAGGCAGAAAGCTATTGAGAATGCAAGCCACCCCGACAATAGATACGATAACCCGACGACTATGGCGGAGGTTGCGATCGTATTGGTTCCTCCGACTATTAAGAAGCGAACCATCGACCGGCGGACGCTCAATTCAACCGGATGAATTGGCATCGAAGGTCCAGTTGCTCATAACAATTGCGCTGGGCCGCTGCTTTGTATTCTCGAACGCGCGCCACACGTAAGATCCCACGATGCCGAGGGCGGCAAGAATGGTGAACGTTGAGAACAGGATCACCATCATGAGTGGCGTGTATCCCGGCTCATTGATGGCACCCAATAGATAAGCCACGAAGATCACAATGGCAGTGATCGCGGTGAGAAGGCATCCTATCGACCCCACCGCGATAAGGAGTGTAAGCGGGATATCAGTGAAAGAGAAGACGCTGTCGAGGAGATACCTGACCTTCTTCCGAAACGACCATCCGCTCTTCCCGTGCGCGCGCGGCTGTCGCGCATACGCTACTTCAACTCGGCGAAAGCCGACCCAGTAGAGCAACCCCACCAAGCTCGAATGAGATTCTCGGAGACCGAGGATCTCCTGGGCCACCGGACGGCTGCATGCGAAGATGTCGACGCCACCTTCGGGCATCTCCGGCAGGATCCACTTCTTGTACGTGCGCCAGAACAGCGACGACGAGGTCCGACTGCCCCACGGATCGTCGCGACCCTCCCGGCGGCCAACTGCAACATCGACATCACCTGCGCTAAGCGCCTTGAAGAAATCGAGCACAAGTTCGGGTGGCTCCTGCATGTCCGCGGCCATGACTGCTATGTACCGGCCTGAAGAGGCAGCCATTCCCGTACGGATCGCTGCAAATGAACCGAAGTTCCTCGAATGGCACAACAAAACGCTTCGCGTACCCATAGCAGGCAGGCTCGCGGCGAGCACCTCATGCGATCGGTCGGGAGATCCATCAACAACGAATATGACTTCGCACTCACCCTCGAGCGCGTTGGTGATCTCGCCCAAGCGAGCCAGCAAGTCTGGAATGCTGCCTTCATTTCCATAGACAGGAATGACAATCGAGAAGTCAGTGTTGGCTGTCTGAGAACGATGCTCGCGGCCGGCGCTGTCGGTGTTCACGTTCCCCGATTATTCATGGATGGCGGCGACTTCCTGGACATGCGATCGACGTGATCGCCACAGGGTATGTTAGCGCCTCCGTTGCCGAGCACACGCCCGGAGAGTCGCTCGCAGCATGCCACACAAGGCGTGGCCCCTCCAATCGATATACTTTCGTGGGGACGGGCCCGCCGTCGGACGGGTCGGGAACAGACGACAATCAAAGGGGCGCGGTTCTGGTGAACGCATCGTGGTCAGAGGCCGCGCGGATTCCGTCCGGGCGCGTGGGCGCGGTGCCCCGCAGTCCCTGGACGCGGCGGTACGCGAGCCGACTGTTCTATACGGACGGCGCCGTGATCGCCGTCGTGACCGCGGCCTACGGACTTCTGGTACTCGGTTCATTCAGCGAGCCTGTCTCATGGGTCTCGGGACCCGACGTCCCGTACTGGTTGGTGCTCCTGCTTGTCGTGCTGGTATGGCTGGCATTCCTGGACATCATCGACACCCGGGACGAGCACACGGCGGGTCACGGGGTCACCGAATATCAGCGCATCCTGCATGCGACGGCGGGTGCATTCGCCACAGTCCTCGCGATCGCGTTCTTCCTGCAGATCGACCTCGCCCGGTCTGTCTTCTTCATCCTGTTCCCCGTCGGCGCCGTCGCCCTGATCCTCACCCGATGGACGTGGCGCCAGTGGCTGCGGGGGCAACAGCGAGCCGGTAGCTATGTGCACCGGGCGGTCGTGGTCGGGGAGCCGTCAGCGGCAGGTCACATCGTCGACACGATTAGGTCCAACGGCCTCACGGGCTTCGAGATCCTCGGCGTGGTGACCCGCGACGGTGCGGGGGAGTCGACCATCGGGGCGCCGGTCCTAGGCTCCTTCGCGGACACCGAGCAGGCCGTTCTCCGTGTGGGCGCCGATACCGTCATCTATGCCGGTACGGACGATCTCAATCCGCGCGCGGTCCGTGCGCTGGGCTGGTCAATGGCCGACCGCGAGATCAACTGGATAGTCGCGCCGGCCATGACGGATGTTGCTGGGCCCCGCATCCATTCCCGTCCCGTCGCAGGTCTCCCTCTCGTCCACATCTCCTACCCGACGTTGGAGGGTGGGCGACGGTTCGCCAAGCGGACGTTCGACATCGTCGGGTCGAGCCTGCTGATCCTCTTTCTGTCGCCGGTGCTCATCGCCGTGGCGGTCTCAATCAAACTCGATAGCCGTGGGCCGCTCCTTTACTCCCAGGAGCGGATTGGACGCCGCGGCAAGCCATTCGGGATGATCAAATTCCGCTCCATGGTCGCGAACGCGGACGACCAGCTCGCCTCGTTGCTCGACCTGCAGGGCACGAGCGATCGCCCCCTGTTCAAGGTTGTCAACGATCCTCGAATCACCCGAGTGGGTCGGAATCTGCGCAGATATTCACTCGATGAACTGCCCCAGCTCTTCAACGTGTTCCTCGGCGAGATGAGCCTCGTCGGCCCCCGCCCGCAACGACCGGCAGAGGTCGCGCTGTACGACGACGCTGCTCACCGTCGCCTCATGGTCAAGCCCGGCATGAGCGGCCTGTGGCAGGTCAGCGGGCGGTCCTCGCTCTCGTGGGATGACGCCATCCGGCTCGACCTCTACTACGTCGAGAACTGGTCCTTCATGCAGGACATCGTCATCTTGTTCCGCACGGTCAAAGCAGTCGTCGCACCCGGCGATTCTGCGCACTGATCTATTCCGCCGCCATTCGGCATCGTCACAGGCGTCATCTGATTGGATCCCTCTGTGCCCCGAAACGCCCCGCAACCGCGCTATCACGCCTCGCGCGCGGGCAACCATTCCCGCTACTCGCACCCTCGCAAGCGCTGGCCGTGGATCACCCTCGCTTGTGTCGTTCTGGTCGTCGGCGTGCTCGGAGGGGTCGGGTTCATCTTCGCGAAGCAGGCGGTCTCTGTGCGGGATGACCTGACGGCGGCCAAGACGAAACTTTCTGGGTTGACCACCGCGATCAAGGCCGGTGATACGGCGCAGCTCGACTCGACGGGCAAGGAAGTGATCGTTCTGACGACTCGCGCGAACGCGACGGTGCAAGGACCGCTGTGGGACGTCGCCGCGCACATTCCCTTTGTCGGGCAGAACGTCGCCGCCGTCAAGGACGCGACCGAGGCTGTCGACATCCTGGCCCGCGAAGCCATGCCGCCGGCTATGCAGCTGCTCAGCACGATGGATGT
Organism: Microbacterium sp. sgz311019; assembly: GCF_056135325.1. Taxonomy (NCBI): domain Bacteria; kingdom Bacillati; phylum Actinomycetota; class Actinomycetes; order Micrococcales; family Microbacteriaceae; genus Microbacterium; species Microbacterium sp. sgz311019. The sequence continues at coordinate 8,601 of NZ_JBWAXO010000017.1, forward strand.
GAAGAAGCTGAAGGTCGACGGCGGCGGCATCAACCTCGAGCCGTTCAAGAACGCGGTCTCCGTTCTCCCAGTGATCAACACCGCTTTCGCTGACGCGAAGTCGCACGTCGCGGGAATCAATCGCAAGGCGCTGCTCCCCGCGGTCGACGGTTCCATCGGTCAGTTGCTGACGCTCATCGATCAAGCGGGGCCCACCCTCGCAGATCTCCAGAAGAATCTGCCCATCCTGCTGAAGATCGCGGGATCCGAGGGCCCGCGCACCTACATCGTCGTCTTTCAGAACAACGCCGAGATCCGCGCGACCGGCGGCAACGCGGCGACGACTGCGGAGATCAGCGTCGACAACGGCAAGATCGAGATGCTCGGGAACAAGGACACGGTTGCGTTCCATCTGGCCGGCGTCAGCGGGAAAGGCACCCATAAGCCGTCGCCGGAGACGCTGAAACTCTACGAGTCCGACTTCACGACCAACGCCCAGAACTATTCACGCACGCCCGATTTCCCGAAGACGGCGCAGATGTTCGCAACACTCTGGAAGAACACAACCAAGCAGGACGCCGCGGGCGTGATCTCCGTGGACCCGGTCGTGCTGTCGTACATGCTGGCCGTCACCGGTCCGGTGACCCTCGCGGACGGGTCGCAGCTGACGGCGCAGAACGCGGTGAAGACGCTCCTGAGCGATGCTTACGAAAAGTTCGGCGACAACGGGCTTGCGTCCGATGCCTACTTCGCGGACGCGGCATCCCGTGTGTTCAAGAAGATCTCGTCGGGTGACTGGGGCCCGACCGCGATGCTCGATGCGCTTCAGCATGGCGTGAAGGACCAGCGCATCTACGCGTGGTTCCCCGCCACCGATGAAGAGGCGTTGGCAGTCGCGTCCAACATCGACGGCGCCCTGGCATCCGACAACACGAAGACCACGCAGGTCGGTGTTTACATCAACGATTCGTCGTACAGCAAGCTCGAGTACTACCTCAAGACGAAGACAAACGTCACGTGCGACGCGTCCGCTCGCACAGTGACGACAAAGGTCACCCTGACGAGCTCGGTGCCCGGACCGAAGCTCAGTGATTACACGCTCGGCTGGCGGAACAAGTCGCTCGGGCTTGCGCGTACCACGATGGTCCTCGACGTCGTCGGCTTCGCCGTGCCCGGCGGCAAGATCACCGGGAACCCAGCATCCGGCGACATCAAGAAGTTCAACCGCAGCGGCACCGAGAGCGGGCGCGAGGGCAAGAGCATCACTGTGACGCTTCCCATGGGCAAGACCAAGACGGTCGAATACACGTCGACGCTGCCCACTGGTCCGCTCCGCCCCCTCGAGGTGCGCTTCTCGCCGACCGTCACCGACACGCCCGTTACGATCGCACCGGAGTGTTCGGAGTTGTTCCCCTCGAAATAGCGGCCTCTGGCTGTGGCGAAATCGCGGCCGACGTACGCAAGTCGGACATGCCGAGGGCTTGTCTCCGTCAACCACTGGGGCATAGCGTCTGGGCGTGCGGATCAGTGTCATCGGCTGTGGCTACCTCGGTGCAGTCCACGCAGCATCCATGGCGGCGATCGGTCATGAGGTCGTCGGCATCGACGTCGACCCGCTCAAGGTCGCGGCGCTCTCTCGTGGGGATGCGCCCTTCTACGAGCCGGGTCTCCCGGAGATCCTCGCCGAGGGCGTCGCCTCGGGACGCCTGACATTCTCGACCGACATCGCCGCGGCATCCGGAGCCCGAGTCCACTTCCTCGCGGTCGGAACCCCGCAGCAACCCGCGGGATACGCCGCCGATCTGACCTTCGTAGACGGCGCCGTCGACGCGCTGCTTCCCCACCTGGCGCCGGGCGACATCCTGGCGGGCAAATCCACGGTGCCGGTCGGCACGGCGGCCGACCTCGCCGACCGGATCGGACCGAGCGGGGCGACCCTCGTGTGGAATCCCGAGTTCCTGCGCGAGGGATGGGCGGTACAGGACACGATCTCGCCGGACCGCCTCGTCGTCGGCATCCCGAAGGATGAGCGCGGCGAGCGAGCCGCTGATGTCCTTCGCGAGGTCTACCATCCCGCCGTCGCCGCGGAGACGCCCTTCATCGTCACGGACTACGCGACGGCCGAGCTGGTGAAAGTGGCGGCCAACGCCTTCCTCGCCACCAAGATCTCCTTCATCAACGCGATGGCCGAGATCGCGGAGGTGACCGGCGCGGATGTCACCCAGCTCGCCGACGCCATCGGCTACGACACCAGGATCGGGCGACGATACCTGGGCTCGGGGATCGGATTCGGCGGCGGATGCCTTCCGAAGGATCTACGCGCGTTCTCGGCGAGGGCGGAGGAGCTCGGCAGGGGCGAGTCGGTCGCATTCCTGCGGGAGATGGATGCCATCAACCTGAGGCGACGGGCCCGGGCGGTCCGGCTCACGATCGACGCGCTGGACGGCGTCTATGAGAAGAACATCACCGTGCTCGGCGCCGCATTCAAGCCCCACAGCGATGACGTTCGGGACTCGCCCGCACTCGACGTGGCCGTTCACCTGCGCGGATTCGGCGCGAACGTGACCGTCACCGACCCCGCCGCCATCCCGAATGCGCGGCGCCTGCACCCCCAGTTGACGTACGTCGAGGACCGCGACGAAGCCCTTCGCGACGCGGATGCGATCCTCATCGTCACCGAGTGGGACGAGTACCGGAGGCAGCTCTCCCCGGAACATGCGGCGACGTTGACAGACGGTCGCGTGATCATCGACGGAAGAAACTGTCTGGATGCGCAGGCATGGCGCGACGCCGGGTGGCGGTACGTCGGGATGGGTCGTCCGTAGCCCCTCCGCGGGCCCGCGGAGGGTCTACGGCGCGCCCTGATACAAGCTTCACGCGCGGCAGCCTCAGGGTTTGCCCAGCTCCCAAGGAAATGCGACGGATGCCGCGGGGTGGGTTGTGCTCGTCCGAGGAACGGGGCTATCTTCACGTTGGGGCGTCGCACTCGTCCGTCCGGTTGTGGGAATCGGATCTCGCGGAAGGGTGCGATTCTTTGGGGGCCCTGATCGCAGTGCTCCCTTTTTGGATGATGGGGTACTGGGGTCATGTCCATTCGTTCTGGGGAATCTTCACGTCGTCGTGCGCGTAAGGATCTGCGCGATGAGCGCAAGCTCACGATGCGGCACCGCTGGTACGCCGGCGGCATCGCAGCGCTGGTGTCCGGAGCGCTGATGTTCACGGGCTATATGCCCGCGATGGCGGATGATACGTCGAGCACGGCCTCGACGGCGGATGCATCGACCCCCGCCCCATCGCCCTCGCCGAGTGACACGCCCTCGGCGACTCCCTCGCCGTCGGCGACAGTGGCAGCGACGCCGTCGCCGTCACCGTCGCCGACGGCGTCGCAGACAACGGCGCCGAACACGAAGACGCTCACGCAGCAGTCGGTCCAGGCGCCGGTCGTCCAGGCCCCGGCGGCCTGTCCGGCCGGATGGTCCCCACAGCTCGTGGCCGGGTTCTTCGAGATCGACGGCAACTTGTGCAACAACGGCAACACCGACTGGGCGGACATTCCCGGACAGCCTGTCGTGAACGACCTCTACGCTCAGCAGGACAGCACTGAGTTCACGGGAGGCGCGAGCGAGAACGACTGGCCCTGGTCGGCCAGCCAGACCAGTGGCACCGGTACGGCGGCAGACAAGACCGACATCGGCAACGTCTACGCCTTCACGAAGACGATTTCCGGCGATGTATACGCGTTCCTCGGATTCGAGCGGCTGAAGAACACGGGTTCCGTGTCGTATCACGTGGAGCTGAACGCGAAGCCCAACTCAAACTCCAGCCTGCCGAGTCCGAACCGGACGGTCGGCGACCTGCGTCTCACGATTCAGCAGGATGGCAACAACACGATCTCGCTGATCGGCGCCGACCTGTGGAGCGGCACTGCCTGGGCTCCGATCGGGAGCCTGAGCGGCTTCATCGGACAGGTCAACCAGGGCAACATCACGAACCTCAACGCCGACACGCTCGCGGCCGGCCGCTTCGCTGAGATGTCAGTCGACCTCACGACCCTGTTCGGCAACCAGGGCTGCAGCGGCAACTACGGTGTTCTGAACGTCCGGTCGAGCTCTTCCCCGACGGAGACGTCGGCGCTCGGCGACTGGATCAAGCCGCAGCCCCTCAATGTCCCGTCGACCTGCTCGACGATCACGATCCTCAAGAAGGACGCCGCCACTGGCGTGCTCCTCCCGGGCGCGAACTTCACGATCGCGCCGAACCCGACGACCGGCACGGGCAGCACCACCGGTACGACGGACGTCAACGGCCAGATCGTCTTCAACGGCAATGTGCTCCCGGGCACCTACACCGTCACCGAGACGAAGGCCCCTGCGGGCTACCTCCTGCCAGGGACCGTCTCGCAGCAGGTCACGGTCGGTGAGGCCGAGTCGAAGACGCTCACGTTCACCGACCCGCTCGGAGGAGCCAGCTGGCTCAAGAAGGACCAGGACGGCAACGCGCTCGGCGGTGCCACCTTCAAAATCACGGCCACCGCCGGCGCAGCCGCAGCAGCGCCGTGGAACCTGAACACCAACCCGATCACCGTCGTGGACAACGGGGCGCGCGACACCAACCCGGCGGCCGGCCAGATCGCCGTCGGCGGACTCCCGACCGGCACGTACAGCGTGGTCGAGACCACGGCTCCGGCGGGCTACATCCTGAGTGCGGCGACGCAGTCGTTCACGATCGACCAGACGCACCAGGCGCCTGCTCTCACCGATGCCTTCGTGAACCAGATCATCACGCACAAGGTGACGCTCACGAAGATCTGGAACAACGGCGTCCTGAACGACACCGCGAAGCTGCAGATCAACAACGACACAGGCAAGACGTCGACGGTGACGGCGGGTCACACCACCGGAAGCTGGACCGACTCCGCGAACACGCTGACCGAATCCGCCGTGCGGTACGGCTCGACCGTGACCATCGCCGAGACGCTGGGCGGCAACGGCCAGTACAACACGACGTGGTCTTGTGACAACGGTCAGTCCGGCACCGGCCTGACCGGATCGTTCACGATCCTCGACGCAGACGTCAACTGCACGATCACGAACAACGCGAAGCTGGCGACGGTCAAGGTCTTCAAGAACTGGGTGGATGCGATCGCCGGCGACACCGCGACCGTGTCGGTGAGTGGCAACGGCCAGAACAGCGGCCACCTGTCGACCGCTCCCGGCGGCACCACGCAGGACGGGACTCCCGCTCAGCTGACGCTCGCCATCGGCACCGCGATCACTGTCGGCGAGCAGCTCGGCGGCGCTAACAAGGGCTTCTACAGCTCCACCCTCAGCTGTAACGGGGCGAACTCGAACGGCAGCTTCACGCTGACCGGAGACACGAACTGCACCTACACCAACTCGAACGGCAAGGTGAAGGTCACCCTCAGCAAGAAGTGGGTGAACCCCGTGACCGGCGACAGTGCCGATCTGAAGATCAACGGCAACGTCGGCGCGACCTCGCCCGCCGTGAACGGGCTCGACACGCAGAACGTCGCTCAGGCGTCTGTGCTCATCGGGTCGACGGTGAACGTCGGCGAAGCGTTGCACGGCATCGGCGCCTACACGACGGGCTACGTCTGCACGCCTGACGTGGGCAACTCCTGGACGAACACGACCTTCCAGGTGCCGCTGGGCGTGTCCCAGATCGACTGCGTCGTGACGAACACGGTCCAGACCGCACCGGTCATCGTCAAGAAGACCTGGGTCGGCGGCATCGCGCAGGACTCCACGACCGTCTCGCTCAACCAAGGCGGTTCGCCGCTCATGACCGGGACGTCGACGGTCGTCTCGACCGGCGTGACGCAGACGCAGACGGTGATCAGCCTCGACGTCAAGCAGAACACGACGGTGGATGTCAGCGAGGCCCTGGCGGCAGGCAACAAGGCCGCCTACGACACGACGTACTCGTGTGTCATCACCGGCACCCAGACGCCGCTGACGTCCACCGGCTTCGCCGTCCCGGCGGCGGGGGCGACCTGCGTGGTCACCAACACCGCGAAGACCGTGACCGTGAACCTCAACAAGAAGTGGGTGCACGGCGTCCTGAACGACAGCACGCAGCTGACGATCGCTCCGACGACGGGCGAAGGCTCGACCGTCACCGGGCCGTCCAAGGTCACGACACCGGACCAGACCGATGCCACCGGCATCGACACGATCTCGACCGCTGTGACGAGCGGAGGCACGGCGAACCTGTCCGAGGTGCTCGGCGCCGCCAACTTCGCGCAGTACAGTTCGGCCCTGACCTGTGACGGCGGGAGCCTGACCGGCAGCACCCTGACGGTGCCGAAGGCCGGCGGAGTCGTCACCTGCACCTTCACGAACACCGTGAAGACCGCCAAGATCACCTTGCAGAAGGCGTGGAACGGCGGGGTCATCGGGGATGCCACGAAGCTCTTCCTCAACGCGGCGACCAACGTCTCCACGTACACCGGCAGCAACGGGATCGACCCGGCCAGTGCGTTCTCGCAGACGGTGAACCAGGGCTCGACCGTGACCGTGACCGAGGGCATCCAGCCCGGCGGCAAGGGCACGTACGACGAGACGGTGCAGTGCACCGGCATGCCTTCGGCCGTCCCGCTGGGCAACGCCTACACGTTCACGGCGCCCACGACGGACGTCACCTGCACGATCACGAACACGGCGCTCATGGGTTCCGTCAAGCTCGTGAAGACGTGGGTGAACTCCATCGGCGGCGACGCGACGGACCTCTCCATCAACGGCGGCTCGACGGTCACCGCGACGGCGCCCGCCGCCGGCGGCGACGGCACGAGCACCCAGACGACGACGAAGGACGTCACGGCGGGCACGATCGTGACCGTCTCCGAGGCCCTGGCTCTGGCGAACAAGGGCTCGTACACGCCTGACGTCGCGTGCTACAGCGGCACCTCCCTCATCAAGGCCGGACCAGGCGCGAGCCTCGACTTCACGATGCCCGACAACGCCGTGGTCTGCTACGTCAACAACGTCAACGCCACGGTGCCGGTGACCCTGCACAAGGCGTGGCTGAACGCTCAGGCCGGTGACCAGGCGCAGATCAAGCTGTCGCAGGACGGCGCCGGCGTCAGCGCCACGTCCGCGGTGGCGATCGCTCCGAACGACAACCCCGTGACGCTCACGGTTCCGTGGGGCGCGACAGTCACGACGGGCGAGACGCTGATCGCGTCGAACCACGCGTCGTACACGGCATCCACGTCGTGCACGAACGGCAAGACGTCGAGCTCGGATGTCGTGAGCTTCACGGCCACCGGTGCCTCGGTCGACTGCACCATCACCAACGCGGCGACGCAGGCGACGGTCCACTTGTACAAGAACTGGGTGGGTTCGGTAAAGGGCGACAGCACCACGCTGTCGGTCACCGGCGGGCACAACGAGAGCGACCACACCTCGGTCTCGACAGGTGGTGACAACATGGACGGGACCGCAGCCACCGCTGACGCGTACACCGGCCAGACCGTCGGGATCAACGAGACGACCGTGGCGGGCAGCGGCTTCGCCTACGACTCGTCGCTCGTCTGCTACAACGGCCAGACGCCGCTGACCGTCACGAACGGCCAGATCACGATCCCGGCGAACGCCACGAACATCACCTGCACGTTCACCAACACGCTGAAGGTCGGCAAGCTCACGCTCGTGAAGGCGCTCCACATCAGGTGGGGCGGCACGACACCGGCGAGCGCCTGGACGCTGACGGCCGACGGATCCGGCGGAGCGCAGGTGCAGGGCACGACCGGCGTCTCGAAGACGGTGCCGATCGGCTCCTATGCACTGACCGAGGGCCCCGCCATCCCGGGCTACGAGCTCGAGAGCATCGTCTGCATGAACGGCGACGCTGTGGTGCCGGTGGTCAGCGGGTCGATCGACCTGACAGCGGGCGCCAACGTGGTCTGCACCTACACGAATGCCGACCTTCCGGCCGTGCTGACCCTCCACAAGATCGTGGATGAGGCGGCAGCGGGTGGCTCGGTGACCCCGGATCAGTTCACCCTGACCGCGACACCGATCATTCCGCCGACACCTGCGGGGACCCTGCCGGTGTTCGGCAACGGCCTGGACGGTGTCGAGGGAGTCTCGATCCCGGCCGGTCAGTACACCCTCAGCGAGTCCGGCCCCTCGGGCTTCCTCGCCGGGACGTGGACGTGTGTGGGCGGGAGCGTCACTGTGACCGACCCGATCACCCACACGGCGACCCTGACCGTCGGCAATGGGCAGAGCGCGTCGTGCTCGATCACGAACACCGCGATCCAGCCCAAGCTGACTCTGGTGAAGCTCGTCGACAACGGCGCCTTCACCGGCGCGGGTCGCGTCCAGGACTGGACGCTCACGGCGGCCGGGACCGGACTGCCCACCGTGTCCGGCCAGGGCGGCAGCTCCACGCTCGTGGAGCAGGGGGTGAAGGTCGGCACCTACGACCTGTCCGAGGCGGCGACCGGCGGGGCGTTCCGCACCGATGGCTACCACTTGACGAGCCTCGTCTGCACCCAGGGGGAGAAGACCTACAGCACGTCGGTCGCGAACCCGAAGATCAGCCTCGTCGAGGGCGATGACGTGACGTGTACCTTCACGAACACGCCGACTCCCGCGAAGTGGACGATCAGCAAGACGAGCGACAAGGGTCTGGCCGTCATGCCGGGTGACACGATCACGTACACGCTCACGATCGCTCACGTGAGCGGCACGTCGTGGCCAGCGCCGGGCGTGGGGCTTGACCTGCCGAACCTGGACGACCTGTCGTCTGTGTTCGCCAATGCGACCCTCGTGCAGGGGAGCCTCATCGCGACATTCGGAACGCCGACGATCGACGTCACGGCCAAGGAGCTCAGCTGGACGGCGAGCGACCTGAGCGGTCTTGTCAACAGCGGCAGCTTCACTATCAACTACTCGTTCACGGTGAACGCGGGTGCCTGGGACGTGAAGCTCAAGAATGCGGTGACGCCGCCGAACGACACCTTCACCTGTGTCGGGGAGAACAACTGCACCACCGAGTCCGACACGCCGGACGTCAACATCTGGAAGACCTCCGTGGTCTCGCAGGGCGTCGACCCGGCCAGCTCGACCAACGTTCTTCCCGGTGGAGAGGTGACCTACACGCTCCACGCGACGAACCCCACCGCGGTGAAGCTCGTGGCGGGCCAGACGGAGACGGATGACCTGTCGCAGGTGCTCATCCACGGCGCAACGCTAGTGACGCCGCTCGCCGCCGGACTGTCCTTCGACGGCGACCACACGCTCACTTGGACGCTGCCGGCGATCGCGGCGGGGGGCACGGCGACGGTGTCGTTCACGGTCAACGTGAGCACGCAGGCCGGCGGGTACGACCTCGAGAACGTGATGGTACCGGGCACCATCGGGCACTGCCCGGAGGAATGGGTGGTTGTCGAAAGTGATGGCGAAAGCTGCACGACGACGAACCACGTGCCCAGCATCGACCTCGGCATCACCAAGACGTACCTGCTGGCCGGAGACCAGACGGCCGTCGACGACGACCCGGGTGGCACGAGCGCGTACACGTACGGACTCAAGGTGACGAACAACAGCGACACGGCCGTCACGAACGCCACGGTGACCGACACGCTGCCGAGCCAGATCAAGCTCGACACGACGAAGGGCACCGGCGGCTTCGACGACATCCCTGCTGGCTGGCACCCGTCGTACGTGTCGGCGACCAACACGGTGACGATCACGATCGACTCGTTCGCGGTGGGCGGGTTCGGGAGTATCACGCTGCACGTTCAGGTGCAGCCGGTGGTCCTGGTCGGTCCGGTGGCCGATCCCGGCACACCCGGCCCGACGCCGGTCACGTACCCGAGCACGATCGACAACACGGCCTGTGTGTCGGTGGCGCTCGACACCAACGCTGCCAACGACTGCTCGACAGTGAAGGTCCCGCAGAAGACGATCAACGCGAACATCTATGTGCAATGCGCCGCGGACATTGCCTACCTCCACTACGACATCACGGCGACGAACGTCGACCCGTCGCTGCCGGTGACGCTCACGTGGACGGCGAACCAGCCGGGAGTGGGTGGAGTTCCCTCCACCGACCTCCCGCCGAATCCCGCACAGGTCACGCGTAAGCAGCTCCACATCGGAGACTCGGGCCAGATCCTCTGGCCGGGTGGCGTCGTCACGCCTAACAACGTGGCCATCGGATTCCCCGGCTGGCGAGCGATCGTCGAATCCGACCTGAACCCGGATGGCACGCTGAAGGATCCCCAGGCGATCACGTTCCAGGGGCTCATCTACGACCCGAGCCATGTGGCGACGGATGCCTGGCGCTACCAGTCGACGGTCACGATCCAGGTAAACCCGACCCAGACGGTGACGGTGAGCTACCCGCCGGCCAACGCCGCCTGTGTCGCCCAGCGCCCGACTGATCTGACGATCACGAAGACCGCGAGCGTGCAGACGACGGCTCCGGGCGACAGCTTCACCTACGACCTGGCGGTGAAGAACGTCAACCTCGGTGCGGCGTCGCCGGTGACGGTGACCGACAAGATCCCTGCGGATATCAAGATCACCGGCATCACGACCTCGACGACGGCGTTCCCGCGCTGGACGAACTGCGCGGTGACCGGGCAGGACGGCTCGGGCTACGGCGGAACGCTCACATGCTCGCTGTTCGGGCCGCTGAAGCTGACCGAGTCGGCACCCACGATTACGCTCGCCGCGACCGTGAACCCGTCGACGATGGAGGGCTCGATCACGAACACCGGCGTCCTCACGTGGACCAACACTGACGACCCGAATGACACGGGCTCCGCGGAGTCCAGCGTGACCGTCACACTGCCGCAGCCGCTGGCGCTGACGGGTGGGCCGCTGATGCTCGGACTGCTGCCGTTCGGGATGCTCGTCATCCTCGGAGGCACGGCGTTCCTGCTAGTGCTCCGCCGCCGCAACCGCGGTGACAAGGAGCCGCAGGTCTAGCCGCCGACAAGCCGCGGGCAGAGGGCGGAGGACCCCCAAGGTTCGTCCTCTGCCCGCCTGTGAGGGCATCCCTGCTGGGGGCAGGGATGCCCTCATCCTGCGTCTGGCAATTCCTCCCGCACGGGCGCTCGATCGCCCTTCTCCATCGTTTGGGGGCTCTTCGCAGTTGAGGGTGTAGTCGAGGGTCGGCGGCTGGTTCGCGGAGAGACGTCGAGGTCTTCCAGGATGGAAGTTCCTACACTGCCCATCCGCCGGAAGACCTCGACTTGCACCACGC
>NZ_JBWAXO010000018.1:0-16735 GCF_056135325.1 Microbacterium sp. sgz311019
ATCGCCGCACCCGCCCCTACCGGCCGCAGACAAACGGGAAAGTCGAGCGCTTCAACCGCACGCTCGCGACCGAGTGGGCCTACGCCCAGACCTACCCCTCAGACGCCGCCCGCGCCGCGACCTACGACGACTGGCTGCATCACTACAATCACCATCGACTCCACACCGGGCTCGAAGGCTCAACCCCCGCCCAACGCGTTCACAACCTCACGGGGAAGAACAACTAGCCGATGGTTCAGTGCTCGCGCTGCCATTGACGGGCGGCACTACCCGATAGTCGGTGTCGGCGGGCAAGTTCATCCTCGAAGGCGCCCAGCCATACGACCGCCCGCTCTCGTCGCACTTGATCTCGCGCGAGATCCCACATCGCGGGAGCGAAGGCAAGCAGGAGCAACACCACGACGACGGTGACAGCAATCCCGACGAGCAGTGGATTGTCGCGTACGCGGTCATCCAGATTGATCGTGAGGACCGGTGCAAGGATTACGACCAGCGTTGCAACCACGACGCTGGCGAGCGCGAGCTTGGTGGCGCCGCCGTCTTCTGCAGCCTGAGCCCGGAGGGTTGCTAGAGCCGTAATCTGATCTGCCCGCGGTGCGAGCGCGAAATCACTCAAGCGCTTCTGAGTCACCTCAGTATCGCGGTAGATGTGCGGTGCCGACCGCTCACGAGGCATGGTCTTCTCCTCTTGTTGTGCTGCTGACGCTAGCGGAGCGGAACGACTGTCACGGGTCGGCCCGCGCCGACCCATTCAAAGCGCTGAGCGCAATGGCGCATGCGGACCGGAGGGTGAGCGAGGTCGGCACTTCCGCGCGGCTGCGACCTTGCCCGGCATTAACCGCCGACGTTCCGAGGATCGTTCCGCTTCGGGATCGTGTCCTTGGTTCGAATCGCCCCGCTGCGGCCGTGGATGTTCAGTTCGTCGCCGCCAGCGTCTCCCACGATGTCTCGCGCTCGGTTGATCGTGGCGGACTGCAGGTCGTGGTGCGAGGAGGCTCGAGCGCCTCCAGGCTTCACCGCATCCCGTCCGCCGTGCGGCGTGGGTACGACGTGTCTGTCATTGCTGTTCGTCATTTCCATCACTTCCTTCCCGGACTCACGTAGACGCACATTCACCTCTCGCGAGGCTTGGTGGGCCGTCGACACAGTCACGCTCGGCGCGCCCTCGGAAACAGGTGGCAAGCGTTCAGGATTGATTGACGCCGACCTGGCCGGGCGCCGCCCAAGCTTCGGGTGTAGCCGGCGGCATCGTTCTGGTGCCCGCTGTCGGCGACACTCCAAACTGACGCGTTAACGACCGCGTCGCTTTGGCTTCACCTTGGACCGTCGTCGACACCCGCTATGTCGACCGCGCAGCCGAGTGTGTCATTCCTCTACGGACCAGCTCCGTGCGAGGGATCAGATGCGCGCGCAGACCGGTCGTTGAGCGCTCGATCACCGCGCTTAAGGCGGTCGTTCCTAGCGTGTTTCGTATAACCCGACCAGCCGGGCGCGACCGAGGAGGCCAGTGCGGAGTCGTCTCTTGAGGTCGGCGACGCGGAAGCCAGGGCGAAGCTCGAGAGGGCGGGCGAGTGCATAAGCCTGGAAGACGTATCGGTGCGGTCCGTGGCCTTTGGGAGGCAGCGGACCCGCCCAGCCGAGCTTGATGCTCCCTCTGCCGAGCGTCACGCCGGAAGGGTTTGAGCCCTTGGACAGGTCGCCGTCCGCGAGTCGTGCGATCACGTCGGGATCAATGAGGGCGACGAGATGCGTGGATGCGCCCGACATGGGCGTGTCAGGGTCCTGCATCACCAACGCCAGCTCAGCGGCGCCCTCCGGAAGCATCGACCAGGTCAGCGCGGGCGACAGATTCCTTCCGAGGACGCGACCTCGGAAGCGTTCCGGAATCGCGCCTGGGTTACCGCCGTCATCCCAGTCGGCGATGAGTTGGAAATTCTCGGGGGCCCGGAGCGTCTCGTCGTTCCAGAGAAGGGCGTGATCACCCGGATGGTGCGGCAGCTCCACACGTGTCCTTTCGCGGAGCGAGCACTCGCACGCCACGGGCAGCCATAGTACGCGGATGGTGGGATCGCGCCCGACAGCCGGTCGTTCAGCGGACGTCCGACCGCTTCTATTCGACGACGACGTCGGCGAACGCGGCGACTTCGCTGCGAAGCCGGGCGGCGATCCACTCGCGATCCCGCAACCACCGCTGACGATTCGCATCGGTGTCCCAGCCTTCGAACGGATCGCAATGGTGTTCCCAGAACGCGTACCAGCCCGCCAAGTCTTCCGAGAGCTCGGCCGACAGCCCGTACGTCTCGGGTGACGTGGTGCAGCCCACATCCCAGGTCGGGGTCGAGTTCTCCCAGAGCGGCCAGCGGTGCCCGTGATCAGGGAACAGCCGGATCACGCGGCGCTCGGGTGGTACCTGCTCCATATAGCGACGCTACCCCGCACGTAGCCCGTAGCCGGTCCGCAAGCGGGCATTGCGCGCTGCCGGGACCTCACGTTCGGCTCCCAACGCGCTCCTTTGCCATCCGTCTCCGCGCTCTTGGGATTCGACTCAACTCGGGGTGAAGCGATCTGCGGCCGCGACCCAGGTAGCGATTGCTCGCTTTTGAAGCTGCTGCGATCTGCTGAACACGACGCCTCCGACTCCTGCGACGGCGATGGCGATCGCGGGGCTGAGGCGAACCAGCCAATTGAGTTCGAGCAGGCCCGCGATCAAGGGCAGCGCAATGCAGCTGGCTCCGAATATCCAACAGGTGTACGCAGCGCGTCGTAGGCGCGCCACGCCCGGCAAGTCGTGCGCATAGGAGGCGAAGTCATGTTTCTCCCATGCCACAGGCATTCTCCGACGATAGACCAACCCCCGCGCTCACTTGGGGTGCTCCGGCGCGCTCCGCTCGGCTAGCCGCCCACGCCGCCGTAGATGATCGCGACCGTGAACAGTGTCGCCACGGCGAGGAAGAACGCCACCCGCACGGCGGCCCCGACGGCGCCGATGATGATCGCCCAACGCGCGAACCCCCGACCGGCTGCGACATTCCCGGACTGATGGAGTTGGCGCCTGGCGCGAATGCCGAGGATGAGTCCGACGATGGGCACAACGAAGGCGGCGATGAAGCCGATGAGTGCGAGTGCGCTCGTCTTCGGTGCAATGACGGGTGCGGACACACCGCCATGGCAGGTGAACCCGTGCCCACGTCCGGCATCCTAGGCAACCTACGGACGGGCACGAATGCCACGAAAGTGACGAGGGTCCGAGCCCAGGGGGTCTCCGGAATCACGTGCGCATGCGGGTCCCTCACTGCGCGGGTCTTGAGCGGAGCGAGCAGCTGGTGCTCCGGCGGGTTGGCGTTCATCCAGTGAGCGTTCTAATGTGCACCTCGTGTCTAAGATCGTGGCTAGCGTGGCGGGGCTCCTCGTTACCGCGTCCGCGCTTGCGGGGTGCGCGGCGGCCGATCTCCCATCCGCGCCGAGTAGCCGTTCCACCCGGGTCGCCGAGGCAGCAAGTCCGGTGCGCCCGAAGCTCGCGCCGGACGGGGGCGAGGTCACTGCGCGTGACCGGTGCAACCCGACCCAGGGTGGATACCTGGACGATCATTCGATCGATACGGGGACCCTCGAGCCCCAAGCCTTCCGGACGATGCGAGACCTCGGCCCTACCACGTTCGCATCCGGCAAAGCCACTCTCAATAGAGACGGGACCCCCGCATCGTACGTGGTGGCTTCCGGCGACGCGATCCTCGCCGTCGCGCAGCGCTTCTGCCTTGATCAGTTCGAACTCGCCGCGCTGAACTCGGTCCGCCGCAACGGCGGCCGCATCATGGATCCGCTCTACGCGGGGGACACTTTGAATCTCGACCCCTATACGGTCACCAGCGTCGGGAATGAGAACGGTACCGTTCACCACAACAACCCACCGGTCTCGTTGCCCCCGCAGCGGTGAAACCCGGGCGGCCGGGTAATGAATCGAAACGTGATCGAGGCGTGTAATGTGCCTACCCCGTCGCCGTGGCGGCCAACAGGTAGGACGAGGACCAGCTGTCTTTGAGAGTGCCCTGGATGGTCAATTTGTAAGTGCGTCCCGCGTGAAGCGAGTCATCAAGAACCATCGCATCGTCGGCGGTCTGAGTCGTGGCGTCCGGGTCGATGTAGAGGACGCCGCGGCAGTCCGTCTTTACTAACCAGGACGGCTTGCCGTCGGTCAGCGTGCACCGTTACGGCGACGCGCGGGACCGCCGATGTCTGATCAGCACCAGAGTCCCGCCAACTATCGAGAGCAGTCCGAGGCCGCCGACGAGGACAGCGCCGATGACAACGTAGGGTCCGCCCTCGGATTCGGCTACATCGATCGAGGCAACAGTGACCGCGGCGAAGACGACGACCGCTGCACCGATCAGCAGCATCATCGAGCCGAAAAGCCAGCCCAGGGCTCTCGTCATGGTCGGAGCCAATGTCGACGTGACCGTGATGCCTTCATGGGTGTGCCAGCGCCCCGGAGGGGAGTGGAACGCACGCCGGTCTTCCAAGGTGCCTGATCACGGCCTCGAAGCAGCCTCGCCCCGGGCGGAAGCATTGCGAGATGCCCGTGACGATCAAGTTGCGGCCGCATAAGTACCTGAGAGTCTGGAAGGCGCGCCGGAGTGCGTGGGGAGGGCGGGTACTCCTCGGAGGGCGTGGCCAGGTTGCCTGACAGCCGAGAAGCTTGCCGGTGCTCCCTGACGATGACGATGGCGGTTGCCACCGTCCCGCACAGGCACCAGACGCAGACCAAGCAGGAAACGGCGAATGTCGCCCACATAGGAGCTGGGATGCGGCCCGGGGATGTGGCCAATCAGTCGCCGTGCGATCCGCTGTAGACGTTGTACGTGAGGAACGGCGCAAGGATGGATCCAATGGCAAAGAGTGTGAGCCGCAGCCCATCGGGCACTCCACGCTTTGCGGGTGGGCTGGGCTCGTCGATCACAGGGCGAGAGTATCGCGCATCGACCCGCGATCAGTACCCGTGGTGGATCGAGACGCGGAGCTCGGGGAGGCGGCGGATTGGTGTGGCCGTCAGGTATCCGCCGCGTGAGTCCGCATACCAGAAGAGTGATCGATTCTGTGACTCCAGTTTCCCGTCCGGGCGCGCTCAAGTGGGTCCCTTTGCCGGCGGAATTACTACTGTGGCCGCCCCGATCGGCGCGCTGACCGGGGCGGTTCGCTACGCTCGCGGGATGAGCATCGTTGCGTCGAAAACCGGCGGTCCTCGGCAACGTGGGTTGCGCGGCGGTTTCTCTTCCGCAGGCATCCTGCTTCTTGGTGTCGTTGTGCTTCCGGTTGCTCTGGTTATTGCCGCTAACAGCTGGTCTGGACCGGCTGATGCGGACTACGTGCGGATGGCGTTCGCGGATGTTGCGGGTGCGACGATCGCCATCGCGGCCGTGGTCGCGCTGCTCGTTCACCGGATCATTCGTCGGGCGCCGGCATCCACGATCGCGGTCTTCTCTCTCATCGCGATTGTCGTCATTCTGTGGCAGGTCAGCGTGATTGGCTTCGCCGGGGAGCTGCTCTTGACGCGTCTCGCCGGCTGACGCGCTCAGCAGGGCGGCGGAAAGGACATGTGATCCGTGTCGGGGACACCGGAGGCGCGGGGCGCGCTGGTTACCTCGGTAATCATCCGTGGGCTCTTCTTCCTGATCCTGCTCGCGGGCGTCATTGGGGCTCTGCTGGTGTACTCGCTGCCCGTGGCGCTGATCCTCGGCGCCTTGGTGTTCGGCGCTGCACTCCCGATAGCGATCGCCCTCCCCGTCATTGCCCGACGACGAAGGCGGCAGCTGCGGCTCGCTGAGCAGGAGTGCCCAGGTGGCGCGATCGTCCGCGCGGAGTGGACCGGGTTCTTCATGCCCGCGTTCGTGAAGGATCCCGCCGTGCTCCAGGGCGCCGACCCGCGCGGATTCGTGGTCCTCATCGCCGCCCGAAGCGAGGGTTTGAGACTGTGGCGCGGCGCCCGCGCCGAGTTGGTCGCCCTGGAGGATCTGCCGTGGCCGGAAATCACAGATGTCGACACCGGTGAGGTAAAGCCGGTCATCGGCAAGAAGGCGACCACGCTCCGCATCACCTTCACCGGCGAGTCGGCAACGCTCGCGAGTCCGATCGAACTGATCGTCCGAGGCGAACCAACGTCTCAGGCGCTCGATCGCATCCTCGCAAGCCGGTGAACCCAACCAATAACCGCACGATCTTTGAAGCCGCCCGCGGGTCATCGCGCAGCGACTCACCGGATCCCACGATCGCACCCAGCAGGGTCCTTGATCGCGCGCTGGGCAGAGTTCGGGCGAGCTGACCGGCCGCTAGTGTCGAGCCATGCGGGAAGTCGCGACTCTTACGAAGATGGCGTCGGCCATGTGGATTACGTTGGGAATCCTCGCCGGCGGGTTAGCGAGAACCAGAAACCGCTCTGCGTGATACTGGTTCCTACTTACGGTGCTACTCGGGCCGATCGCGGCATTCCTCCTCGTCGTTTGGCCGCCGCTTCCCGCCCCGGTGACCGACGCATCGATGCCCGGGCGCCGAGCGGCGGTCAGTGCGCGGACTGGTTCCGGAGACTTTAGGACAGCGTCGATCTCAGGTGGTCGTTGCGCTTCTTGATCAAGCGGCGCAGGTAGGGCACGAGTACCACGCGCTCCACAACGCGACCGAAGATCGGTGACGCGACGGTGATGTTGTCCGTCATCCGAGATCCGTTGCCGTCGGGAACGAAGACGTGCTCGTGGACGAAGGACTTGAAGGGTCCGCGGACTTGCCGATCGACGAATCGGGAGGGCCGGTCGAGTTCTGCGATCTCCGAGGTCATCGTGATCCAGATGCCGAGTGGCGTGCCCGCCACGTCACCGTCTCGCCCAGACCGATCCTGCCTGTCGTCACACCCTCGACGACGCGCTCACCGGACTCGGACATCGACGCGATGTGCGCGCCGATGTCCAGGGACACGTCGAACAGGTCCTCGACCGCGAACGGCGTCTGCGTGACGAGCGTGAAGGCGGAAGGCACAACCTCATCCTCCCGCCCGCGACCAAGGTGCTCAGCGCTTCGATCGCCCCTGGCACGGAGGCCGGCCCGGTATCGCGCGCGGATTCGGTTGCGTGCGGCCGACGGTGTTTTCGGGCGCGTATTACCGACGAGGGGCAATTACACCCGAGAACACTAGGACGGGAATGAGGACCGCCGCCAGCAGAGCGATCGAGCCAACTACCCGATAGGTAAGCAGAATCTGGCTTCTGGGCGCGAATACCCGTCTGGCCCGATCGGTGAGGCGCGTCTTCGACATCCACGCGATGTAGACATCGGCGGGGATGTCCGGGCGAAAGGTGAAGAGGCACCCGAGACTCAGGGCGACCAGACCCCACAGGATCACGAAAGCGAAGACCACAACCGGAAATGTAGAACGTCGGTTCACTGCGCGCTGCGCCAGACGGCCGCGATGGGGTCCCTTGCGGCAACATGGACTCGTGGCGGCCCCCGATGCAGCAGACCACCAACCAGTGCACGAGATGCAGGTCGCATCAGAAGCCGCGCGCCGGCTGGTGTCCCAGTGCCGTGCCCATGTCGAGAAGTCCAACCGGAAGATCGGCGACCGCGTGCGCAGCGCTCCCGCAGACACGCCCTGCGGTACCGACTTCCGGCGCGCCGCGGCCGGAGAGCATCTGTATGCGTTCGAGCACTCCGTCACGCGGCTGGAAGCACTGACGAACGCGCTGGTCATGCACCTGCGCGGACTGCAGGTGCTGCTGTCGGACGACACGTTCTACCCGCTCCCCGCGATGGCGATCGCCAGGTCGATCGCCGAGGTCTCGAGCTCGACGGTCTGGACTCTGCGTCAGGGGCTCTCCCCCGACGAGCGTGCAGCGCGCAGCTACGCGGCGTTGTTCGCGATGCTTGAGAAGGGCATCGAGTCCGGAAGCGCTGAAGATGCACCCCGCACACGAGCCCTCAGGGAAGAGCTCGCCACGAGACTCGCGAACGGACGCCCAAAGGTCCGCGTCATCCGCCGTGTCAAGGACGGCGTGACTCTGGACGAGGTCGCTCAGGTCCGGGTCGGCAAGGCCGGCGCCAAGACGCAGTTCCGGTACTCGCAGCGGCTCAAGGACGAGATCCCCATCATCGGCGGGCTCTACGACCAGATGTCCGCAGCGACTCACGGAGGACATGCAGCGGTCAGCGCGTCGTTCGATACCCCGGCGTCGTACGGCCGAGGGATCGGCCACATCGCGCTCGAGTCGACGAAGGCCTGGTCGCTCACTGTGCACACCTGGCTCGGCGTGACGCCGGCGACATTCTGGAACGAGACAGACCTGCAGAAACTCCGGAACTCGATCCCCGCGGCCGAAAGAGTCGAGTTCGAAGCTAAGCTCGCTGCCCAGCGCGCGGCCCAGCGCGAGGGATCGTGACGCTCACCACTCGCGTTCGCCGACGGTAGGTATCCCCAGCTCGGCGAACTCCGAGGCCGGACAGCTCAACAACTCGCAATCGACAACATCGTCGTCGTCGACTGATCCACCCCGGGCCCAATTCGGCCGCCCCGAACGCGGTCGTCCAGCGCGCTTCAGAGCCAACTCCCTAACGGCTGTTAGGTCCTCAGATACGAGCGGACCTTTGACGCAACTGCACTGGATGCCTCAGTCTGTTAGGTTCTCGCTGGCGGCTCGCGGATCGTTCAGTGCCATCGTGACTGCCCGCTTCCAGTCGTTCCAGCGCGCTGGATCCGACCGCATGTACTGACTTAGCAGGACGAGATCTTCCGACCTCCAACTCTCGATATCGCCGTATATCCCGATCATGAACAAGGCTGCCCTGAACGCCTCCTCCAGGGTCAGAGTCGTCGGGATGTCGGCATCGTGAACCGCCTCGTCACCGTCCTCCAGGTCTGCAGGTGTGACAGAGCCATCTTCTGTGGGTTCGGTCGCTCCAACCGCGAGCACGTCATGGTCGGCCATTTTGCTGTCCGGTGAGGCCGTCTCAGTGCGCTCGTCGAAGTAGACGGTCCCGTACATGTCGACGCCCAGAGCCGAGATCTTTCCGCTCAGCTCCACTGGCAGAACGAACCCACCCTGGGTGGAATCGGAATCGGCAGACCACCAGATCCGCGCGTCGCAATCTCCCGGCAGATTTCCCACTCGTCCATGCGCGGGCCGGCTCAGCTCGAGAAGCTGCCGAAGCGCGCCCGTCCCGGTCTGGTCGTCATCCGTGTTATCGACAGTGTCAATGACGAGAGACCACACATGGTGATCTCGGACTCGGCCGGAGCGGGTCGCCGTGCCCTTGAGCTGGACGTTGGTCGGCTCCAGCGTGAGCATGTCCGAGATCGCGCCGGGCTCCGTGTTGGTCGAAACCACGACCAGTGACGCTCGACCGGACTGAATCATGACCCGAGCATAGGATGGCCGCCCTCCGCCTCATGCGATGGCCGCGAAGAACGGGTGGCGGACGGCCCGGAACCGGTCGGTCACCGCGCAGGGAGCGGGGAGGCGCCGGAGTTCGACCCGCCGAGCCAGAGAGCCGGCCAAGTGCGGATGACGGACCACGTGCGGGCACGCGGAGATGTCATCAGAAGCCATCGACCTGGTATTCGGCGCCCGACGGTAGGAGGAGGGTTCCCTCGATGCTGAGGTTCCGGAATCGGTTGCCGGTCCGCGCGAACTCGGGGTCTCTGCTGGCGATCTGTCCCCAGAACGGAACCAGAATCGAGCGTTGCGGTATCTGATTGCGTGCAAGCCGGAATTCATGCCGCAGGTAGTCGACGAGGTCCCAGCCGTAGACGACGACGTCCGTCTGCATCACCGAGAAGATCGGTACTCCGCCAGGCGCCGCCCTGCCGGGCATGAATCGATGTCCAAACACGGGCACGAGCTGTGGCGCCGCGGCGAGATGCCGATCAACCACTCGTGAGCGCCCGCGTTTCGTTAGAGGACGACGACCCCACGAGCGCGGCCAGAACCCGTTGTGCTCCACGTCCCAGCGAACTCCATCACGTGGCCAGTCCAGCCTGCGACGGATGTCTTCGTCAGACCCGTCCCGCCAGTCCGGGAATCCTCGCCCGACGGGGAGGGCGCGGGTTAGGAGGGCACGATGATCGGTGCTGAACTCAACTTTGAATCGTTCGTGGAGCCGTTGAAGCTCAGATTCATTGAGACCTCGCTCCAGCATCACGCCGTTTTCGTTTAGCAGAGTCAGGGCCGTGTCAATAATCTCGGCATCCGCCATCGGCCAAACCTATCTCGTAAGGACCGCATGTTCGCGCGCGGAGGGTCCTCTGCCGTGCGGCATGGATCGGCCGTCGGTCGTCGGGCTTGTTTGGGACCTGACTACGATCGGTCATCGTGGCGGCGCGCAAATCAGATTGGCTTCCTGGCGTTACCTGGAGCAGCACCGTGACCGGGCCCGACGGTAGTCCAGCCCTGATGATCGACGAGCTTCCGGTCTCTGCGGGCCAGAAAGTCGTGCTCACATTTGAGACGGTGAACAGTAGCTGGAGGCAAGGAGTGTTCCTCGCCACGGCTGGACGGCTCGCCACCGGCGGCGACGCAAGCCGCGCTCTCGTGCTGTGGAGCGACACTGCTCCCGCCCGAGTGACGATCGACGTCCTCGCCACGGATGGGCAGTTGATCCTTTACAACGTGTGGAACTCGGGACGACGGCGAGAGGTGGAATCGCAAAGCGCGACCTCCGGGATGCTCGTCGACGAACTGGCAGACGGCTCGAGACGCTATTCCTGCAACGACATTGGACGCGAGCCAGACTTCACGCGCCTCACCTTCACGATCGCCATCGAGTAACCAAGTTCGCACCTACGACTGAGGTCCCCCAGACGGCACGAAAGCCCGTCCATTACCGCGCACCCGGCGACGAGGCCTACGCAGGCGTCCGGCCCGCCGCGATGAGCGACTCCTCCACCGGGCAATGCCACGAGCAACTCACCGTTGGCGCGATTCAACGTCCACGCCTCATAATGAGGATCCGGTCCCGCTTGCACGGCGAAGCCGTTCGAGGATCTCATCTCCAGCGTTCCGTCCTCGTGGCGGGATCCAGCGGATCGCGCGGAAACCTGGCGCGTCCGGCAGGGCATTGAACGAGGCGTGCCCGGCTTCGACGTGGGCGCTCACGTTGCTGACTCAGAATGTCTGGACTAGCCGATCTTGAGGCTGCTGCTCTTCCAGATCCAGAGAGTAGCTGCGTCGGTGCCGTCGGGGCTGGTCAGCTCGAGTTGGGCCTGGCTGCCGAGTCCACGCAGGCGACGTGCGCGGATCGACCACGATGCCGGCCACTGCTGCGGGCCCACCTGGAACGACGACACAGCTCGCCGTGACGGCGTCCAGACCAAGCCATGCTCGGTCAAGGTCACCCGCCCGGGCAGCTTCACCGTTTGATTGATCGTTGGATGCGTGACCAGCACGGAAGGAATGTCGGCAACCGCGAGTGCCGCTGGCCACGCTCCCGATTGGGTGCGGTCCTGGACCGGGGTGAGTTCCGGCGGGTGCACGGGCCGGAGCATCACCATGGCAAAGAAGGCCACGACGAGAAGCACGACGCCCGACACGATGACGCGCCCAACGCCGGAGAAATGGAACGCGACGGCGAGGCCGATAAAAAGAAAGAAGGCGCCCATGAGCACGACGGACAGGTGACGGGCGGTCTCCCGTTGATCAGCTGGAGACCCCGGATTCTTGGTCACGCACCGTATCCTTCCATGGACGCGTCGGCCGCAGTCGGCACCGGCGTCGAAAGTCGCCCGTCGCCCGTCGCCCGTCGCCCGTCGCCCGTCGCCCGTCGCCCGTCGCCTCTCGTCACGCGGCGCGTGGCCGCCATTGGACTGCGGTCGAGTAATCTCCGCTCATGGGCTTGCTCCTTCGTGCGAACGAAAGACCGCGATTGAAGCGCTCCGCCGCCTCCAACATCGCGGTCATCTTGGCGTTCTGCTACGCGATGGCGCTGCTTGCGGTTGTCGTCGCAGTTCTGGTCTCGGCAATCAACGGGCAGGGCACGATCGGGCATCTGACGGGTTATGCGCGTCGGGGACCGATCGTGCTGTGCCTCTTGCTGCTGCTTGGAAGTTTGGATCTCATGCTCGGCGCGATCATGGTGTTGCGCGGCGGCCGCGGATTCGTCTTGATGGTGCCATTGGGGTTCATCTTCATCGCGGGTTCGATCGGCGAGGTTGTCGACGTCCTCGGCGGATCGAGTGTGACCAGCAACGTGATCGGCGGAGTCATCCTTATCCTGGCCGTCATCCCGGTCGTGCTGCTTCTGCTGCCACGCGAGCAGTTGCGGGCGAGCTGACACAACCGTTGCGGGCACGTCCTGTCGTGGGGCACAAGCCGGTCCGTTGAGCGGGCGCCAGGGCTTCCTCATCGCACGCTGTCGGCAAGCGTGTGCAGCCAGCTGTCGACCTCGGGTTGAGATGTGAGGCGGACCACGGTGGGATGCCCGTGGTCTTGCTCGAGCGCGGGTACTCGCTCCCTGTACTTGTTGCGGGTCGAGACCGCCCACCGCACGATGTGGTCCCGATCGGTGAAGATCGTGTGCAGCGGAGGCTCCACGTTGCCGTTCCACAAGACTTCCCGCCTCAGCCGCCTCCGCACGGTCCGCCGCACGACCCGGGGGAGGGTGACGGTCGCGAAAGGCAGATCGAGCCAGACCAGCAAGTCCGCGGCTGAGGTGAGCAGGGGACGCGCGGTGGCATACTGCCACTCGGTCGTCCACGACTCCTCGGAGATGAGAGCGCGCACGTCGTCGAGGAACTGCTCACGAGGGACCCAGCCTGCGCCGTGGTAGAGCGCGTCGATCTCGGTGTGCGGTGCGTCGATGATCTCCGCGATCCGTCGGGCAAGGCTCGTCTTCCCCACGCCGGACACTCCGGCGACCAGCACGCGTCTCGGCTGCAACGGGAGCGGGTCATCGAAGCGCAACACGGTGCCGATCCTCCCACCTCCACTCCCTGCCACGCGCGCACGGACGGGCCGCTTACGGTCCTTTCTTCGAACGGTCATGCGCCGTCGGAACTCGTTCTTCCTGGAAGCGGCGGGGTCCTTCGGCCGTTGGTGCGGCTACGCGAACATCTGGCGTAGGGCGTGGAGGTCTCCGGCGTCGAGCGCTCGTGCGATCAGGTCCGCGTCGGCCGGGTTCGGGAACAGGTGGGCGAGTTCGCGGGTGAAGATCCTGCGCATGGCACCGAGGTCCCCGGCGTGAGCTGCGGCGCTCATGGCCGCGACCGCGTTCTGGTACGGAATCTGTTGGTACCCGGCGGGCGCGTTCACCGGGTTGTAGAACGGCACCCAGGGGATCGAGCTGTCCGGGTGGAGGAGCAGCAGCTGGCCGGGGTGGATTGTCCGGCTGTGGTTGAGCTCGGCGAGCGCGAGAGGGTCTGCGATGCAGAACCGGTCACCGATCGCATACAGTGCGTCGCCGGCCGCGACGGTGTAGGTGACGATCTGACCCTTGTCGTCCAGGCCGGTGGTGCCTGCGGCGAGGTCGCGTGCGCCCCGGTCGATGAGATTGCCGCTCAGGCTTGCACTCATGCCGCCGACCTGGAGCCAGGCAGGGTTCTCGCATCCGGCGGGGGTGCCCTTCGGGATCGCGGTGCCGTTGCCGACGTACACGTAGCCATCGCCCAGCCCATCGATCATCTTCTTGCCGATGGGGTCCTCCGCCGACGCAGTGGGGCTCGGCTCCGCGGTCGGGCGGAAGACCGCCCACGACGACATCTCGTCGTACGCGGCCGAGACGGTCGGCACGGCCAGGGCGACGAGGCCGCCGACCACCAGCACGACGAGCGCGGTGGTGATGATCTTCGCGGCCCGCGTCATATCTGAACAATATTCATTCCCCTGGAGAAAGGCGAGGGCTGGCGCAGGTCGACGCCGCCCGTTCCACCGCCAGAACCGGGTCCTCAGCCGTTCGAATGCGGGTCCGTCAACGAGCGCTTGCAACGCCTAGGAGAGGAACTCGGGGCGTACCTCGGCAACCCCATCAAGCTCGCGCCGCAGCTGTTCGACCAACTCAACGCCCCGCTGCTCCCACTCGGCGGGATGCGCCAGTGGCTCGTTCTCGTCGCGGTCGAGCCACTCCTCGTTCCAGTCGAACAGGGCGTCGGCCAGCTCGCGCGTGATGGTCAGGGACTGGTCATCGAGTCGGTAGTGGTCGGTGAAGCTCTCCCACAACGGCCACCCGCCCCACCACTCGGGAAAGACGCGGATCAGTCGAAGGCCGTTGGGCAGCACCACAGCCAAACCGCGCCTGCGTCTGGCGCTGAGGTATCGGTCTTGCATCTGCCGCCGGCGCCGCCATTCGAGCGCGGTCGCTGGCCAATCGTTGTAGTCCATGCCCGAAAGCCACAGCAGCCCGCGACGACCACGAGCGTCATCTTGGACGAGCGCAAGCGACCACAGGTGCTCGCCGCCGTTCGCGAGCGCATGCGCAGACTCGAGCGCCTCCTCGACCGTAGCGTCCGCGATGTCCATCACCGTCGTCGTGTTGCCCGCGCCTTTGAAAACGTAGACGCGAAAGCGTGGGTCATTCCTCTCCCAGGTCGAGTCACGCTCGTCGACATACTCCCCGCGCACTTGATCAATCTACGAGGATGTTGCTGAAGGTGGGCCCACTTGCGTGCGACGTCGCTTATGACGTTTGACTCGGAGGCGTACGGGCGCCTCGCGCGTTGGAATCGCTTCCACCGTGCCCGGTGTTCCTGCAGTTGCTGGCGGTCGCGTTGGGGTGCTGATCGTGGTGAGCGATGGGCTCGAGGTGGGGTGCGGATGGATGGGCTGGCGATGACAATTCCCATCCGAGTAGGGGCGGAGGTATCTAGGTCGGGTTTCGGCGATGCCTCTTCCGTTCTGGGTGGCCGATCGCGATGCTGGTGCGGTGCGGATCATCGATGACGGAGAGGCGGGAGTGCCGGATCCCCGCCCGGCGTCGTGGGAGAAGATCCGGGAGCTTCCCGTTCCCGCGATGACGTTCGTTCGGCAGCCGACCGTCGAGGATGCGATCCCAGGCTTCCAGTCAGGGAACGATGGCACCGGCCTGGTGGAGTTGTGCGTCGACTTCACGTACACGCTGGTCCGCAGTCCCGACGATCGCGCGGCTCCCGAGAATCTCCGAGAGCTGGACGAGGGCACCCGGCGGGCGCTCGAGGAGCTCCCCTACCGGAACCGGCCGGACTGGGTCGTGGAGATGGCCGAGCGACTGCGCTTCCCACAGCTTCACGAGGCGGTGCGCACCAGCTGGCACCGCGAAGAGCACGAGCGTTCGACCGTGGATGCCATCCTGCTCCATCACGTCAACCACGTGCTGCGGAACTACGTCCGCGCCGAGCGCGGCTGGGACGGTCGGCTCGGGAGTCTGAACCCGGCGCCCGATGTCACGGCCGCCGCCATCCAGCGCGATGCCCGCGTGGTCGTAGATGGGCGGATGCTGGACGGCATCCGCATCGACACCGATCCCCACGTCTACGGCCTCGGCGCCGCACTGCCGAGCGGGGGCGTTCTCACGGTCGTCGTCCCACGCGACGAGCTCGACCACCTCACGCTCGAGTTTCAGACCTACGTAGCAGAGACCTCCGTCCCGCCGCCTGCGGCGGCGATCCCCCAGCTCCCGCGCCGCCTCGTCGGCCCCGCACCGGCCCCGCCTCCCAACCCGTGGCCGCGGGGCATGGTGATCAGCGTCGGCGAGGACTCGACCGTGCTGCTCGAACTGCTGTGGATCCGCGAGGCGTGGCAGCTGAGACCGATGATGGACGACCCACCGCCGCTGCTCGTCGACACCCCGGCCGTTGTCGGCGAATCCGAGCGGCGAGCGGCGCCGATCGCCGAGTGGGAGGATGCGTGGCCCGGGATCTGGCGCGATGCCCTGCGGTTTGCCGGCACACCCCGCGACGACCACGCGTTCGACCGGATGCGTTCGGCGTCGCCGCGAGACGAACGCGCCGCGCTCATCAAGGAGATGATCGGTCCATCGTGGGACGACATCCTCGGTCGCGATGCGCTGACCGAGGATCACCAGCGCTGGCAGCGGGCGCTGGGCGAACGCCGGATGGCCCAATCGATGAACGCGGTGGGCGAGCAACCCGAACAGGTTGCGCTCGACGCGTTGATCGCGGCGTGGCGGACGGGGCTCACGACCATCGTCCAGATCCCTTGCCGGGGATCCTTCACCCGCGTGATCGGCCCGCACACCCTGCTCCTCACAGCCGAAACCCGCGCCGACATCGACCGGTACCGGTCCGCGCTCGCCCTCTTCCGCTGACGGTGTGGCCCAGTCGTGTGGGGCCTGAAGCAACACGGGGTGCAGTCATACTGCTCGTCGGCGACGATGACGAGACTTGGGACATTTCGGTGACGGTGCCGACCAGTCTTGTGACGCGGTTGTCGCAGCAGGCGGCACTACCCAAGGTGGCTTGACACGCTGTAAACAGCCGCGCGCGCAAGCCGGTCCTTGCGCGTGCGGAATCTATCGCTGCTTGTGCGGGGCGACATGTACCACTTGCGGAGAACGCCCACGCGATCGCGGTGGCCGGGGCGCAGTCGGTATATACATGTGCGGGTTCGACGCGTGTCATGATGTCCCCGTGACCCCAGCTCCCGAGCGTGTGTCGGCGGCGCTCGAAAACTGGACAGTAGCGGCGCTCGAAAAGTGAACACTCAACGATTGGAGAGTGATCACTTTGGAGGATTGGGCGTTGATCCGCAGGCTGGCTGCGGAGGGTGTTCCGAAG
>NZ_JBWAXO010000019.1:0-16589 GCF_056135325.1 Microbacterium sp. sgz311019
CCGGCTCAAGCAGTGGCGCGGCATCGCGATGCGATCCGACAAGCTCGTCCGCAGCTACCGAGCCGCCGTCAGCCTCGCCGCCACGCTGATCTGGATCAAATCAGACTTGATCAACACGGCCTAGAAGCCAGGCGCCCAGCCGTCGCCAGAACTTGCCGCGCTTGCGCGCGTCGAAGTACCTGCCCAAGTCATGGCCGTCTCGACTTCGGGCGTTTTCCACGCGGTCCTGGTCCCACGCAGACGCCCACTGAACGGCGTTTTCGGTGATGAAGTAGTGAGACCGGCACGGGAATTCCCAGTTGCCCACCGACGGCCGCACCGTAATGCCGGCTTCGTCAAACCTGACGCGCCATTCGGCGGGGCTCAGGGGGAGGAACACCTTCGTCCCGCACCCGCACGCACACAAGTGCGCTGTGGTGCCGTAGACCTCGCTGAGATAGAAGGTGTGCGGTTCGAGCGTGCGGGGAATGTACTCCAGGAGGACCGGCGCGAAGATCTCAGTGCGCATCGGTACGGGCCTCGTTCATGAGTCGGTTGCCGTCGAGGGTGTACGTGCTGCTGATCTCATCGCCGTAGTCGCGGTAGAAGCCGAGAGTCTTCTTCCAGGCGATGACGGCGTGGGCCGCGCCGAGCATGTTGAGTTCGACCACCTGAATGTTCTGCTCGTAAATGTCGTCCCCGTCAGCGAACGACAGATTCGCGTCAACCCACTCCATGGAGTCGCAGGCAGGGTCGATGCGGGTGGTGCGGATGAGGCCGCCCAGTGAGCTTCCGACCTGGTCGACGCCCATACCCGTGTCCACGAAGGAGACGCCGAAGGCTATGAGATGGTCGATGATCACTCGCTTGTGGGGCCCGGAGTCGATGGCGATGAAGACGAAGTCGAACTCCTGAAGCAGCGCGACGTTGTCCGCCGTGATGTTCTCAGGGTGCGGGATAACGCGCTTGTGGAGGGCGCTGGTCGTGCGGTGGTGATGGCTGACCTTGAAAGGGGATTCCAGGAGCTGCTCCAGGGGTGTGGCGCCGGGTGCGCGGAACGCGTTGTGAGGGTGAAAGCGGTCACCGTCAAAGAGGTGGATCTCGGCGACGTGGGTCTTGATGACCGCGTCGAGGATGTAGGAGCCCGTGCCGCCGAGGCCGATGATGGCGATCCGTTGGTTCCGCGTCTTGTCGGTGGCGGCGCCGATCCGTGCCCGGCTGGTGGCGGAGTCGAAGTACCGATGAACGGACTCGTCACCTTCGCTGGCCATCGGCGCGAACGTCTCCACCCGGACGTTCGGGTCCAGCCGGTGAACCTCGGTGAGGAGGATGGTCGCGTACGTCGTCAACTTCTCGTAATAGTCGGCGTACCCGGCAGGCGGCTTGTGGGAGAAGCCGCAACTAGCGACCAGTTCTGACCCCAGCTCGACAGCGCTCTGCTGGTGCATTAGAGCTGCGAGCGGTTGAGCGCTGCTATCGCAGGGCAGGTCCCCCGGGGCGTTGCTGGCGCCGACGAAGAAGACGGTGTGGTCGCCGACGGGGTTCGCCGTCCTGTCGGCGGCGGATTCGAGGGTGCTGATCAGGCGGCCCCGTGCGACCTGGCCGGCCGTGTTCACGTAGGGCACGCTGAGCGTCAGCATGTTCGAGACGAACTGAATCTCGAAGCCGCCGTCGACGAGTCGCCGCAGGTCGTCGCTACGACTTAATAGTTGCCTTGACATTGAAGACCGTGCCTTTCTTCTTCACCTCGACCGCTCCGCCGGCGGTGAGAGTGCCTTCCTTCGGCTTGTGCGCGTTGTAGAACGTCACCGTGAAGCGGGTGTCTGGTGCGGGCGGTTCGGGGTACGCCAGCGAGACCACCTCTGCGTAGCTGACGGTGTCGTCCGGCACGTCATAGGGGGTGCCGTTGACGATGATCTCGGGATTCTTTGGACCGTTTGAGTGGTCGCTGGGGTTTTGCATGTGCTGCTCTCTTGTTAGGGGAGCGACCGCGGGTTCGCGGTCGCTTCGGTCAGTTCTTCTCGTTGCGTACGCCCTTGAGCTGATTGGGGCTGCCGTTCGTGATGCGACCCGTTGCGGTGTCCCGCTTGAACCAGGGGCCGTTGTGCTGGAACTCGCTCCGGCCGCGTACGGCGCCGGTGCGATGACCACGCCGGGTGTTCTTCGCCATGCCTCTCACCTCCTCTCCGGAGGCGGCTTCTGGGTGCCTCCACTATGTAGTCGAGGCAGCTCCGCGAGGTGTAAGCGAGTCAGCGGCAGTCGACGCAGATGCCGTCTGCGAGGAGGGCGGGGCGGTACAGCAGGCCGCACTCCTTGCATGGTTGGTCGGATGCGGCCGCCCGTTCGCACTTGCAGAGCCCACAGTTGGGGCAGTAGGGGTTCCGACATGTGGGGCAGGGGTATCCCCGCACCTGGAAGTCGGTTCCGCAGCAGTAGCCCCATAGTTGGGGTCGAGTGTCGAAGGAACGGTCGATGAGCGGCGCGCCCGTCCCGGGTGTCCAGAGGTCGGTGTCCGCGAAGACGCAGACGATCTTCGTGCGAGCGACGACGACGTCGACGTAGAAGTCCTCCTCGCTCCAGCGTCCGCGCCATCTGATGCGCTCCGTGCGGGTCGTCCGCTCCGGCAACGCCAGGAGGTGGTGTCCTTCGGGGAGGCGTTGGCCACGCCAGGGGATCGTTTCGGGCCATCCGCGGTCCGGGTCCGGGCGGACGCTGGCGTCCGTGACCTCGCCGGTGAACCGGTCGATGAGGGCGATGGCACCCATCCCGCGCAGTTGTTCAGCGACGGCAATCATGCATACGGGGTGGCTGGCCTGGGTTCTGTCATAGAGGTCGAGTATGTGGTGCGCGCGGACCGGGCCGGCTCCGACAAGTTCCGCGGCGATCTGCGCCGGGAGTAGCAGCTCTCTTGCAAACCGGTCGCAGATCGTCTCGAGCACCCTGCCGTCGCTGTCGTTGTCAGCCAGCCAGTCCAGCACCGGGTCGAGTCGAGCGACCACCCAGTGTCCGAGCTCGTGAGCGAGCGTGAAGTTTTCTCGCCGGTTGCCTGTAGGCCGGTACAGCACCACGCCGTCGTCCAAGAAGGACATTCCGTCGCAGAATCCGCCGTCCTCGCGCGACTGACTCAGGTCCACGGCGGGTCTGACCACGAGGTCAAGCTGCGATGTGAGGGTGGCGAGGGGGTCGCTAGGAAACCCAGCACGGACGTCCGCGGGTACTGCCTCTACGGCCAAACGAACGCAGTCGTCAATGTTCACGTGCGTCTTCGACTGTACGTACGAGGGTGTCTAGCGCACTGAGGACCTGGTCGGTGTCAGGCAGTTGTCCACGGTAGACCGTCGCTGCCATTCGGCTATCCAGTTCCGCCCGCGCTACCGCGAGAGCAATATGCCTGACCCGAGCCCAACGCGCAACGATGTCCTGGAATGCCGGCGCCTGTCGTATTGCTTCGAAGCGATCTGTCGCGGCGCCCGGCGGTTGAATGAGCGCGTCTACTTCGACCGCCAACTCATCGGCGATTGCCTGCACGAGCGCCGGGGGAACTTCAGCGGCCGCACTCTGCCATCGGACGACATCCGCTGTCGAATGGTCCCATCCGCGTAACTCCAGCCGCTGAGCGAGCGCGCTCGGGGCGATCCGAGCGCGTCGCCGGGCCCGCGTGAATGACCGCGGATCCAGGGAGCATTCCCTGTCCGGGACGAGCCCAAGCATGGCAGCCACCGGGTCCTCATCCAGTGGCGGTGCCCCCTGCGCTGCAAGCCACGCCGCGTCTGCGGTGAACACCAAGGCGTCAAGGCGCGCCGTCTCCTCAGCGCTCGCACGCGATTCGCCTAGCAGTGTGCGTCGTTGGTCCGGGCGGGCTATCAGTTCGGCGAGGATTCGGTCGAACTCGTCCTCATTCATCTGGCCACTCCCTTCCGTTCAAGCTCTTCGCGAAGCTTCTGCAACGCCGACTTCAAGATCTGGTTCACGCGCGGGCGGCTTACGCCGAGCTCGTCTGCCACTTCACCCTGAGGCCGCTGGTTTTGAATGACTTCTCGGATGACCTCACGTTCGCGTTCCTCGAGTACGGCCATGCTGTCCCATACGTGTGCTCCAGCGCGAGCCGCGTCTAGCTTTTCGTCGGTGTCGGCGATGGCGTCCTCGCCAGAGCCCGCGTGGTCGTCGTGGTCCATGTCGAGCGCGCGACCAAAGTGCCCGACGTCGGCCGCACGGATGCGGTCGTAAGCCTTGTTCTTCACCACCCGCACCAGAAACGCCTCCCAGTTACGGATCTCGTCGGTGGGCGGGGACTTCATCACTGACAGGATCGCTTCGAGTACGACATCTTCCTTCTCGTCCTGCAGACCGACCTCACGCAGAACCGTCGCGGCCACGCGGTGAAGCGTGTCCTTGTGCTGCAGATACAGCGGTCCGATGTCCACGAGTGCTTTTACGTCCTGCTCGAGCCAACCGAATCAGCCATCGAATGTTCTCTCCACGGTGTAGTCGGGACAGGCGCCCGAGGTGTAAGCAGGACTCACGCCGATTCTCTCGGAGCTCGCGCTTCTGCACGCGCGACACGCAGATGGCGCCGTGTCCGCCGTGAGCCACTGTCCAAACTTGCTCACAAGCGAGCCTGACTCGGCGTGCGCGCTCTACATCGGTGTTACGACCATGGCGCCGAGCGATCAGCCACCCCGCGCAGACAAGCCAGTCGCCGACCGCGCGTGAGCTGGTCGCAGCTCGCGCGCGAACGATCCGTGTGCGGGGGCATTGCCCGTAAGAGGGGCGAGGCGAGCATCCGAGTGACGCGCGCCAGTAGGGATGGTGGCGAGACATGGTGAAGATCCTGGACAAGCGAGACGGCGCGGCAGGTGTGCCGCGCCGTCGTTCGCACCTCCGACGGCTCGCGGGGCGGAGGCAGATGCCTTCGCCCCGTGCAGGTCACGCCGCGCCGTCCAGGGCGAGGGTCGCGCCGTCGGTGGCAGCGCCATCCGCGCCCGCGAGGGAGATCAGCGCCCGGTCGAGGAGCCGGCGAATGCTGGTCGTGATCGAGGTGCATTCGCTCTCGATTTTCGCAGCGCCCTTCTGGATGGTGCCTGCGGTCTTCTTGATGGCGTCGATCCGGTTGAGCTGGGTGATCGCCTCGTCGATCTTCTCTTCGGCCGTGTGGATCTCGGCGGCGCCCGTGCGCATCGAGGCCGTGATCGAGACTGCGCGCAGGAGCAGGGTCACGGTGCGAAGCACCTCGGCGTCGTCGGTCTCGGGGTTGTACGCGATGACCACGCGGCGTGTGCCGAGGACGCGAATCGAGTGGCCGCCGTTCTGGTCAGCCGTCCGCACGACGCCCAGGGAAGCGGCGGCGTCCCGGTTACGCTCAGCCTCGTCGAAGTAGGCAGCCCAGTTCGCGCGCGGCGAATCGGTCATCTCGACCACGACGCGAGCGTCCTGGCCAGACACCGCGAGGACACCGTCGCCCTTCTTGCTGCGGGGCACGAGCCCAGTCATCGTCGTGGTGTCGCTGTACTCGTCGCCGAGGCCGGCGGCAATGTCGGCCATGATGGCATGGAGGCGACGCTCGAACGAGCCTCCCTTGATCGGTGTGACCTTGGCGAGCGACGCACGCGCCTCCTGAACCTTCAGGGCGGTGCCGAGGTCCTCGACCTTCGCGGTGAGCTCCTTCTGCCCCGCTTGGATCTGCTGGGCGAACCGCTCCTGCTGCTGGGAGAGTGCCGCAGCGTGCTTGGCCATGGGGGACGTCGGGTCACTGGGGTCGAGCTGCTTGGTCGCCTTCGCCAGGAGCTCAGCGGCACTGGACTGCACCTGCTTCTCCAGCGAAGCCGAGAACTTGTCGAGGACGGGCTGAAGCCGCTCCAGGAGCTCAGGGTTCTGACCCCCGAACAGACGCCGGGTCTCGGCGATCAGGTCCTGCTTCGTATTCGCGACCGCCTCGGCCAGGTGCTTGCGCGTTGCCTCGTCGGCGTCGGTGATGGCCTTCTTGGCATCCGCGGCCGCCTGGGCGACAGTCTCGGTTGCGGAGCGCGCCGCCGTTGCGGTCGCCTCGCTGGCCTGTCGAGTCGCCTCGGCGGTCTTGTCGCCGACGTCCTTCAGCATCCGCTCCATCGCACGGGCGTCCGACGCGGAAGCGGTCAGGGTGAGCGCCTTCGCGCCGAGCGCGAGCGCCTCCGTGGCGAACTTCGTCAGGTCAGCGCCGGCGAGTTGTGCCGGGTCATCGCAGCGCTGTCCGCGCTCTCCGCCGATCCAGTGCCGCGCCTCGCGCACCACGTCGCGCTCGTCGATCACGAGCTTCTCGATGAGTATGTTGGCGCCGCTCTCGTCGAATCGCGCGCCGGGGGTGTTGTGCATCATGCCTACCTCCAAGGTCAGGGCTACCGCGGATCGGTGAATTGCCCTTCTCGATGGTGAGTGTGCATAAGGCTCTTGGCAATGCAAAATACTGTTTAGTCGACTAAACAGATATCGACCTACTATGAACTCAATTCGGGTCTACCGTCAGCTGTGCAGGTTGCGTTGGTTCTCGCACTGGAAGGAGGCGGAAGTGGAGTCCCTGATCACCATGCCGGAGATCGCCCGCCTGGCCGGTGTAACACGTCAGGCAGTGACCAACTGGCGCTCACGTCCCGCTATTGCCCCCTTCCCGACCTCCGTCTACGGGGCCGACAGACTCGAGCGTTTCAACCGAGACGAGGTACTCGAGTGGCTTGAGGTCACCGGTCGCGGAAACAATCGCGAGGCCCGCATGGATGCACCCGCGGTAATCGCGCCCGCCCATCTGGATGTTGAGAGCGCGGTCGTGCTGCTGACTCTCCGCGCTGCGGCCGGCGATGACCTCGGTCCGATGACGCCGGATGAACGGGTAGAGGCCGCAGCCCGGACTGACCCGACGGATCTCTACCTTCTGACCGAGGTCCGGGGGCTGGCGCAGCACGATGCGCTGGCGGTCTACGTGGATGAGTTGCTGGAAGCTTCCTTCGGTCCCGCCGATGCCCTCGACAAGCTGTACTCGACCCGGCCGGCCCAAGGGGCTCGCGGCCTGGCCCCGGAGCTGATTGCCCTACTTGGCTCTATTGCCGACGTGTGTCGGCTCCACCTCGGTCCGGACGGCGTGTCCGTTGACCTTCGTTTGGACGCTCGCGCCCGTCGGATCGGTGTTAGCTTCCCGATCGCGCGAGCGAGGGACAGCGCGGACCGCGCGAGCCTGCGGCGCCTTGCGCTGCAGGGCTTGGCCATCGACGCTGCCGTCGGACCGTGCGTCACCATCGTTTCGCTTCTCGGGCTTGGGGATGCGGAGGCGCTCAACGCGATCGACGACGTCGCGCTCGAACTCGGCCAAGGCGAGATCGCCGTAATCCTCGGCTCTACGGCTCTTCTCTGCGATGCATTACATGGCGATCTTGACGCCTCGCGCAAGAAGACACTGCGCATGGGCGAGGCGTCCATCTGCTCCCTCGCGGCGGCCTTCAGGCTTCCTCGCGGGCTGTGGAGAACAGCCCATCGCCAGAGCATGGGCCTCTGGGTGCTCCAGGGCGGTGGCGGAGCGGACAGCGCGGTAGTTGGCGATGTTACTGGCCTCGACCTCGACGCCGATGAGTTCGCGGCAGACGTGTTGGGATCGCTCGAGCGGACGGGTGCGCGTGCGTACCGGTACGGACGTCGACTTCCCTATGGAACCGTCCTTGCTCGCCCCTATGTGGTGGCCCCGGGTCTTCGCGCCGTCGGTGCTGGCAGGGCCGACCGGTCCGGGACTCCCCTGGAGCGGTTGAGTGAGGCGACGCTCGTCACGATCCATGGCGTCGGACCTTTCGACCTCCAGAATGTGGTTGCCCGTGAGGTCGCGCTCCACGAAACGCGCTCCCTTGGCCAGTTGCTCGACGACCGCCGCCTCTCAGTACGCAACGGAAGCAGGATCCCGGCTGACGACCTGGACTCGGGCGGTTCGCTTCGAGTGATCGGAGCGGACGTCGAGAGTGGCATAGATCCCTTCCTAGCTGCCGATCGGTACGACCACGCGATCCGCACAGAGCCGGGTGACGTTGTGTTCACCTGTGCACCCGAACCGGCGGCGATCGTTGACGAGATCGGCGGTGCGCTCATTCTCTCGCCGAGCCGCGTCATCCGCTTGAGCACATACGGAGGCATTGGGCCAAATGCACTTGCCGCCGCGATTAACCTGTCCGCCAAAGGGCGTGACTGGCGTGCTTGGCAGGTCCCGAACGTTCCCCGCGACCAGGTCCAAGCGCTCGAGGACGCACTAGGCGCCGCAAGCGAGCACCTCGCGGAGCTTCGGCGTCACGAAGCGGCCACCAATTCAATCATCACCAACTTGATCCAGGGTGTCGCCGAAGGCTCGGTCGCGCTCGATTCATCCCCTACCGAGAGAAAGGCAGGTTGAAATGCCTCCCCGCAAGAAGACCGACACCTCCGCACCTTCGACTATGAAGGAGCTGAAGGACACGCTCTGGAAAGCCGCTGACAAGCTTCGTGGCTCGCTGTCCGCCAGCCAGTACAAGGACGTAATCCTCGGCCTCGTCTTCCTGAAGTACGTCTCTGACGCCTTCGACGAGCGCCGGGAGAACATCCGCACCGACCTCTTCAACGAGGGGTACGACGACGACCAGATCGCCGACCTGATCGACGACGCCGAGGAGTACCAAGGCTACGGGGTCTTCCTGGTCCCCGAGGAGGCTCGCTGGGCGTACCTGTCGGAGAACGCGAAGGGCAAGCCCGCCGTCGGCGACGAGCCGGCCAAGACCATCGGCGCGCTGATCGACGCCGCAATGGACGCGCTCATGAAGGCGAACCCCACCCTCGCCGGCACGGTGCCGCGGATCTACAACCGCGACAACATTGACCAGCGCCGTCTCGGCGAGCTCGTTGACTTGTTCAACAACGCGCGGTTCAGCCGTCAGGGCGAGCATCGAGCCCGTGACCTGATGGGTGAGGTCTACGAGTACTTCCTTGGCGCGTTCGCCCGCGCCGAGGGAAAGCGAGGCGGCGAGTTCTTCACGCCCCCGTCGGTAGTCAAGGTGATCGTCGAACTGCTCGAGCCCAACCACGGCCGCGTCTACGACCCGTGCTGCGGATCGGGAGGCATGTTCGTCCAGACCGAGAAGTTCATCCATGAGCACGACGGCGACACCAAGGACATCTCCGTATTCGGCCAGGAGGCCAACGAGGAGACCTGGCGCCTCGCAAAGATGAACCTCGCCATCCACGGGATCGAGAACAAGGGCCTCGGCGCGCGCTGGGGGGACACGTTTGCTCGCGACCAGCATGCCGACGTCCAGGTGGACTTCGTGATGGCGAACCCGCCCTTCAACATCAAGGACTGGGCACGAAACGTCGAAGACCCGCGCTGGAAGTACGGCGTTCCGCCGGCTACCAACGCCAACTTCGCGTGGATCCAGCACATCCTGTCGAAGCTTGCACAAGGCGGTAAGGCCGGAGTGGTGATGGCCAATGGCTCGATGTCGTCGACCTCGAACGGTGAGGGTGACATCCGTGCGCACATAGTGGAGGCGGACCTGGTTTCGTGCATGGTCGCCCTCCCCACACAGCTGTTCCGCAGCACCGGAATCCCTGTGTGTCTTTGGTTCTTCGCCAAAGACAAGTCGAAGGGCGCTCAGGGTCTGATCGATCGGTCTGGGCAGGTGCTCTTCGTTGATGCCCGCGAGCTCGGCTTTATGGTCGACCGCGCTGAGCGCGACCTCTCGGTCGAGGACATCAAGAAGATCAGCGACACGTTTCATGCCTGGCGAGGCACAGCGTCGGCAACCACCGACTACGTGGACATCCCGGGCTTCTGCAGGTCGGCCACCCTCGCCGAGATCAAGGCAGCTGACTACGCACTCACGCCGGGCCGGTACGTGGGGGCAGCTGAGACTAACGATGATGACGAGGATTTCGCCGACAAGATTGGTCGCCTTACTGACGAGCTGTTATCTGCCTTCGAGGAGTCGGGCCGGGCAGGCGAATTCCTCAGGAAGCAGCTGGTGCGTCTGTGAGTGAGGTGATCTCCGTACAACTGCCCGATGTTTTGTCGTTCATCGTCGACAACAGGGGCCGGACGTGTCCGACCGCGTCGGCCGGCTTTCCGCTGATAGCGACGAACTGCCTCAAGCCAGGCAGGCGTACTCCTGTTTTCGAGAACGTGCGGTACGTCAGCGACGAGACGCGACGATCGTGGTTCCGCGCTCACCCGGAACCCGGCGACATTTTGTTTGTCTGCAAGGGATCGCCTGGTCGCGTTGCTGTTGTGCCCGACCCTGTTCCGTTCTGCATCGCTCAGGACATGGTGGCGTTGCGTGCCGACCCGAAGGTCGCTGATGCCACATACCTCTACTACCGGCTCACAGCTCCCGACGTTCAGGCATCTATTTCGAACATGCACGTCGGCACGATGATCCCCCACTTCAAGAAGGGCGATTTCGATAAGCTGCGATTCCCAATCCACCGATCGCTCTCCGAGCAACGGGCCATCGCCGACGTGCTCGGTGCGTTCGACGACAAGATCGCCGCCAACGCGGACGTGGTGGAACTCGCGGATGCCCTCGGCGCGGCACAGTTCGGCGCGGCCATAGAATCAGGCGGCGAGGTGCCGCTCTCTTCCTTGGCGCGGTTCGTAAACGGAAGGGCTTACACGAAGGGCGCGAGTGGTACAGGCCGCGTGGTCGTCAGGATCGCGGAACTCAACTCCGGAATCGGTGGGTCGACGGTCTGGAACGACATCGAGGTGCCAGAGGACAACGCTGTGAGGCCAGGCGACCTGCTGTTTGCCTGGTCCGGCTCTTTGACCGCTGCACGGTGGTACCGCCCCGAGGCGATCGTCAACCAGCACATCTTCAAAGTGATCCCTAACGACGGGATGCCGATGTGGCTCGTGAATCAGGCATTGCGCGAGAAGCTCGATGAGTTCAAGGCCATCGCTGCCGACAAGGCCACCACGATGGGCCACATCCAGCGCCGTCACCTCGACGAGCCTGTGCGCGTCCCCAGCGACGAAGACGTCAAGCGACTGGACAACCTCATGAGGGGGCTGTGGGATACCGCGTTGGCTCTGGAGATCGAGAGCGTGAAGCTCACGGCCACCCGCGACGAACTGCTGCCGCTGCTGATGTCGGGGAAGGTCCAGGTGAAGGATGCCGAGAAGCAGGTAGGGGCGGTGCTCTGATGGCTTACGAACTGACTGACCGGCTCGTGGTTGGGATCGCGTCGAGCGCCCTGTTCGATCTGACTGAGTCGGATGCGTACTTCCGTGAGCACGGCGAGGCCGCCTACCGCGCCTACCAGGACGAGCACATCGATGAGCTGCTCGCGCCCGGTGTCGCCTTTCCGTTCATCCAGCGACTCTTGCACTTGAACGACCTGCGCCCCGACAATCCGCTGGTCGAGGTGATCGTCCTGTCGCGTAACGACCCGAACACGGGTCTCCGCGTCATGCGTTCCGTCGAGAAGCACGGGCTGCCGATCTCTCGCGCTGCGTTTACGCAGGGGCGGGCGCCGTACGAGTACATTGGCGCGCTCGAGATGTCACTGTTCCTGACGGCGAATCGTCCGGATGTCGATGCGGCGATCCGCGCTGGCTTCCCCGCGGGTCACGTGCTCCCGTCGCAGGCCGCATATGACGATGCTGACCCGACCCTTCTGGTCGCGTTCGACTTCGATGGCGTCCTTGCTGATGACGAGGCGGAGCGGTTATTCAAGCAGGTTGGACAACTTGGGCCCTACCTGGAACACGAGTCGAACAACAAGCTCAACGCGCTGGGTAAGGGACCGCTTCAGCCGCTGCTCGCTGATTTGAACAAGATCCAGGAGTTGGAGGAGGCCAAGCGGCTCGAGGACCCCGCCTACGTCGCGA
The DNA here is from genome assembly GCF_056135325.1 of Microbacterium sp. sgz311019. Lineage (NCBI taxonomy): Bacteria > Bacillati > Actinomycetota > Actinomycetes > Micrococcales > Microbacteriaceae > Microbacterium > Microbacterium sp. sgz311019. The sequence continues at coordinate 11,840 of NZ_JBWAXO010000019.1, forward strand.
GACTGAGGATCGCGATGATCACCGCTCGAAACGCGCCCGCACACGAGCGGGCGATTCGCTCCCTCCGGAGTTGGGGAGTGAACGTCAACGACGCGTTCTTCCTCGGAGGTATCGAGAAGGCCAAGGTTCTGCAGGTCATGCGGCCGCACATCTTCTTCGATGACCAGACCACTCACCTTGATGGCGCCGCCAAGCACATCGCTGGTGTTCACATCCCCTATGGGGTTGCCAATGATCCGACGCCGCCACGACGGCGTGTCGACACTGCGTTTCCGCCGAACGGCAACGACGTGGGACAGACAGAGCGAGTTGAGGAGATCTTGTGATGGTGAGCGAAGCGGAGTGGGAAGCGCAGATGCTTGAGGCGCTGTCGTTCCACGGATGGATCCCGACATCGGGTAAGACCGTGGCGCCCGGTGCTGACGGCGGCCGCGAGGCCTGGGATGACATCGTCCTGCCCAGCCGCATGCAGGCCGCGTTGCGCAGGCTCAACCCGACGGTACCGGGCGAGTACCTAGTCCAGGCGCTCGCCGAGGTGCGCGCACCCAAGTCGCAGGATCCGATGGCGGAGAACTCCCGGCTCCACCAGATCCTCGTCGACGGGTACCGCGGCATCAGCTATGTCGACTCGGATGGAATCGAGCAGAACCCGACGATCCGATTCATCAGCCACAACGTCGACGACAACGAGTTCCTCGCGGTCAATCAGGTCACGATCCATTCGGCCGACATCGAGCGCCGGTTCGACATCGTCCTGTACATCAACGGCCTGCCGGTCGTCATCGCCGAACTGAAGCGCGCTGGTGCCGAGGCAGCGGATATCGCGTTGGCGCACGCGCAACTGGCGACCTACCTCCGCGAGTTCCCGATGGCCTTCCGGTTCGTCGTGTTCTCGATCATTTCCGACGGCATCACCGCCCGCTACGGCACGCCGTTCACGCCACTGAACCACTACTCGCCATGGAACGTCGATGACGAGGGCCGACCATTCCGGGGCACCCGCGACGAGTGGCAGCCCGTGCGCCTTGAGGTCGAGGACCTGATCAACGGCGTCTGCAACCAGGAGCGCTTCCTCCAGATCCAGCGCGACTTCGTCGCCTTCGATGAGGGCGCCGAGGGGTACGCCAAGCGCATCGCCAAGCCCCATCAATACTTCGCCGTGACGAAGGCGGTTGGCTCCACAGTTGCCGCGGTCGAGTCGAACGGAAAGGCCGGGGTCGTCTGGCACACCCAGGGCTCCGGCAAATCGATGGAGATGGAGCTCTACGCGCACGCGGTCGCACGCCAGCCCAAACTGAAAAACCCGACCCTCATCGTGGTGACCGACCGCACCGAGCTCGACAGCCAACTCTTCGAGGCCTTCAATCGCTCGCAGCTTCTGTCCGAGAGCCCCATCAACATCACCACGCGAAAGCAGCTGCGCGAGGAGCTCTCGACCCGCGTCACCGGCGGCATCTACTTCACAACGCTCCAGAAGTTCGGTCTAACTGAGAAAGAACGCGCGGCCGGCCTCGACCACCCGTTGCTCACGGATCGGCAGAACATCATCGTGATCGTCGATGAGGCGCACCGCAGCCACTACGACGACCTCGACGGGTACGCCCGCCACATCCGAGACGCGCTGCCGAACGCCGCGTTCATCGCCTTCACCGGTACGCCGATCTCGACTGCGGAGCGCGACACCCAAGCGGTGTTCGGGGCGGTCATTGACACCTACGACCTCACTCGCGCTGTGGAGGATGGCGCAACCATTCCCGTGTATTTCGAGCCGCGCCTTATCGCCATCAAGCTCGCCGGGGATGTGACCGAGGAGGACCTCGACGCGGCCGCGGACGAAGCTGCCACCGGTCTCGACGAGGTTGAGCGCGAGCGCATTGAGAAGTCCGTCGCCGTCATCAATGCGATGTATGGCGCTCCCGTCCGTCTCGAGGCGCTAGCCAAGGACATCCTCGAGCACTGGGACAAGCGGTCCCAAGCCCTGGTTCCCTTCATCGAGGGCCCCGGGAAGGCGTTCATCGTTGGTGCAACCCGCGAGATCTGCGCCAACCTCTACGAGGAGATCATCAAGTTTCGACCCGAGTGGCACGACGAAGCCGTCGACAGGGGCGTTATCAAGGTCGTCTACTCCGGCTCGGCGTCCGACTTCGATCCCGTGGCGAAGCATGTCCGCCGCGAAGCGCTCAACAAGGTGATCCAGAAGCGGCTCAAGGACCCCGAGGACCCGCTCCAGATCGTGATCGTCAAGGACATGATGCTTACGGGCTTCGACGCCCCGCCGCTGCACACGCTGTACCTCGACCGGCCGCTCAAGGGCGCGCTCCTCATGCAGACACTCGCCCGCGTGAACCGCACCTTCCGCGGCAAGCCGGACGGCCTGCTGGTCTCGTACGCGCCGCTCGTCGAGAACCTGAACAGAGCGCTGGCTGAGTACACGGAGACCGATCGGTCGGAGAAGCCAGTCGGCCGAAACGTTGACGAGGCCGCCGTAGTGGCGCGCCACCTGATCGCGTCGCTCGACGAGATCTGCGCAGGCTACGGGTGGCGCGCCCAGCTGCACGGCGACGCGAAGAGCTGGATCAGGGCGGCCGTTGGCCTCACGAACTACCTGCGATCACCCGGGACGCCTGGCAACCAGCCGGCCGAGGGAGAAACTGCTCTCGTCGACAAGTTCCGTAAGTTCGTGAACCAGCTCGCGCGGGCCTGGGCTCTGGCGTCCGGAAGTGGAACCCTCCACGACGTTCGCCCTGCGGCGAAGTTCTATGCGGAAGTGCGCGTGTGGATGGGAAAGTTCGACGCTCAGGAGCGGCAGGCACAGGGACGCCCAATCCCTGCTGACATCCAGCGACTCCTCGCTGGCCTCGTCGCGACTTCGACAGATACCGGCGAGGTGGTCGACATTTACGAGGCGGCCGGGATGCCCAAACCCTCTCTGTCTGACCTCGGGCCCGATTTCTCCGCCAACACGCTGCAGTCTGAGAATCCGCACCTCGCGATCGAGGCTCTCCGTGACCTGCTGACCGAGGAAACGGCGAAGTCGACCCGTCACAACCTCGTGCGGCACCGGGCATTCTCGGAGAAGCTCCGGGAGCTCATGAACAAGTACACGAACCAGCAGCTGACCTCGGCCGAGGTCATCGCGGAGCTGATCAAGTTGGCCAAGGAGGTTGCCGCTGAGGGCAATCGGGGCGCGAACTTCGAACCGCCGCTCGACTGGAAGGAGCTGGCCTTCTACGACGCTGTCGCGTCCAACGAGTCGGCCGTCGAGTTCCAGGGCGACGACGTTCTGGCCCAGATCGCGCGCGAGCTCGTGGGCGTGATGCAGCGTGACATCAAGCTCGACTGGACCGTTCGCGACGACGTGAAAGCCAAGCTGCGATCGTCGATCAAGCGCCTGCTCGTGAAGTACAAGTACCCGCCCGACAAGCAGCCCGAGGCCATCCGGCTCGTCATCGAGCAGATGGAAAGCCTAGCGCCGACGATGCTTGAGTAGAACGCAACTGATCAGTCGCCGCTTGCCGCTAGCAGATCCCGATTCCGGTCGTGAGTAGCAAGCAGCACATCGAGTGCGACAAGACAGCCACTTGCGACGATGGTGCGGCCTACAACGTTCGCTTCGGCACTGTCGACGCGGGACAGTTGGAGATCAGAGACCCGGCTTTCTGGCGCCAGCTGTCGGGTGAGCAAGCCGCGCAGTTTCCTGATCGCCGCGAGCGCTGCTCGATCTGGGGCGAAATCCCATTGCAGCTGTCGTGGCTCGATGAGACCACGAAGGAAGGCCCGGTGACGTTCTCCCTTCCTGCTCCCGAGCCGCCCTTCTACGCCAAGGCCCACGGACGAGCCAGGGACGAGCCAGGGACGAGGATCGGCCCGGTGGTCGGCTTGCCGGTGAAGCTATCTGTCGCCCTGGCGGCATGCATGCGTCTCCTGTCTCGCTCGCTGCGTCGATCGTCGACCAGCGCACACCTGCGCGATGGAGGGTCGTCCATCGTGCATCATCCTCGCCTTGGGACGCATCTGTGGTCGCTTGAACGTCTGACGTGCGTATGCCCCGCACTGTCTTATGCACGATGAGCGCCGGCGATGTGCAACACGGACGAAGTCGGGCCTCGCGGAGCTTCCTGAGCGGAGATCACCGCTGCGTGTTTCCCTCAAGTGACCTCCTGTGTCACGGTGGGGGCTGTGCAGATTCGTTCCGATGACGGTCATGAATGTCGTCCTGGGTGGTGCCGCGAGCTGACACCCGAGTTCGACAGTGATCCTGTGTGGTGGCACGAGTCGCCCGCCGGCGCGTATGTCTCGATCGGTGGTCAGTGGGCGCCGGAGAGGTATGGCACGGGCGACCCGATGCTGTTCGCCTACCTGAGTGCGCGGGGAATCGATTGGACGTGACTCGTCGCGCAATTGGTCTGAGCCCCATCGGTCAGTCGCCTGGACTCGGCACATGAGCGACGACCGCACACACCTCAGCGACCGCCCGATGCGGCTCCGCTACAACGGACGTTGCCGACTCTGCGACAGGCCCCTCGTAGCCGGCGAATCCGCGATCTACGAGCCGTCGAGCCGTACCGTCCGATGCCTCGAGTGTGCGCCGCCAGTCCCGTCATCTCCCAGTCTGAGCTCAGCAGTGTCGGCGGCGCCTGAATCCTGGTCGCTTTCGGCGCTCGAATTGTGAACGGTTGCGGGCAGTCTAGCCAGGGGTTTCGTCGGTTGTGGTGCGGATGCTGGGGAGGCTGTCGATGCCGCGTCCGCG
>NZ_JBWAXO010000020.1:0-12478 GCF_056135325.1 Microbacterium sp. sgz311019
ACTCCATGACCCTCCTCCTCGCCGAACCAGAGGAGGTGGCCATCCCCGAACTCACCGCGGCATAATCACATCAGCTGATCCCCGCACGGTGTCGAGAAACTCCACCAACCAGCGGGACGTCACCGCGTGCCGACGCAGAACCTCGCAGGGCTGCTGTTCCGCCATCCTCTCTCTTCACACGGTATGCCCGTGCGCGCATCGCGTCGGCACTGACCACGGCCCTCGATTCGAGGACTGATTGCTAGCTTGTCTAGTGAATCTGGCGACACTAGAATCCGACCACCGTGGTCGAGCGGGCCTTCGGTGGCGCGACGCCAATCCGACCGCGACTCCCGGCAGCGCCGATGGCTGTGAAGGAAGGAGACGCCGTGAGCGCGTCAACGCAGGTCGGAAACTGGCTGTCCTCCCGTCCGCGGTGGGTGCGCGTGTTGCTCGGCGCCCTGGCCGTGGTCCTCGGTCTCGTGGTCCTCTTCCGACCCACCACCTCGCTCGGGTTGCTCGCGGTCCTGATCGGAACCGGGTTCATCCTCACCGGGGTGCTCGAACTGGTTCGCACCGAGCGCGAGCGGAGCTCCGTCCGACTGCTGCGCCCGATCATCGCGGTGCTCTGGATCCTCGCCGGAGTCGCGATCCTCCTGCTCCCGGGGCTGACCGTGCGGCTGATCGCGATCGTTGTCGGGGTGGGGCTCATCGTCAACGGCATCCTCGACGTGATCGCGGTCTTCGCGCCAGGGCGCCGCGGTGACGAGCGCGCGATCTCCGCCCTCCTCGGCGTCGCGGGCGTCGTCTTCGGCGTTCTGGCGCTCGCATGGCCGGACATTACGCTGCTCATCGTGGCGGTGGTCTTCGGCATTCGGCTCGTCCTCGTCGGGGCAACCGAGCTCGTCCGCGCCCTGCAGCGCCCCGACGTGTCACCGAAGACGCGACAGCCGCGCTCGCGCGGCGGCTGGCTCCGCGTCGTCGGCGCCGCCGCAGTCCTCGTGCTCGCGATCGCCGCCGGCGCGGTGAGCATCTCCCTCCACCAGGGCAGCCCGGTGGTGGACGACTTCTACGCCGCACCGCGCACCGTCCCATCCCAGCCTGGGCAGCTCATCCGCTCCGAACCGTTCACCCGTGAGGTCCCCGACGGTGCCGTCGGCTGGCGCATCCTGTACACGACGGAGGACGGCGACGGCACTCCGGCGGTCGCCAGCGCGCTGGTCGTCGTCCCGCGCGAAGGCGCTGGGAACTGGCCGGTCATCGACTGGGACCACGGCACCACAGGCTTCGCGCCGCAGTGCGCCCCTTCCCTCGCCAGCCAACCCTGGGAGTCCGGGGCGCTCTTCGTCCTGCCGCAGATCATCGAGCACGGCTGGGCCCTCGTGGCAACCGACTACATCGGCCTGGGCACACCGACCGCGCATCCGTACCTAATCGGAAGGCCGACCGCACACGCATCCCTGGATGCCGTGCGGGCCGCACGGCAGCTCGGCGACGCCCACCTCGGCGAGAAGACCGTCGTCTGGGGCCATTCGCAAGGTGGCGGCGCCGCCCTGTGGACGGGCGCTCTCGCGGACAGCTACGCGCCGGACGTGCACCTTTCGGGTGTCGCCGCCCTCGCCCCGGCATCCAACCTCCCCGCCCTCATCGATCACCTCACCGAGGTCAAGGGCGGCAGCCTCTTCACGGCCTACGTGCTCGCCGCCTATACCGCGATCTATCCGGACATCGCCCCTTCCCGCTACATCCGGGCGGGCGTACAGACCACTCTCGACCGGATGAAGGATCGCTGCCTGGCCGAGCCCGGCGCCCTCGTCTCCGTCCTCACCGCCCTCGGGCTGAGCAAGGACCCCAATGTGTTCTCCAACGATCCCCGGACCGGGGCCTTCGGGGCACACCTCGAGGACAACATCCCGCCCGCGACTATCACCGCGCCCCTGTTGCTTGGTCAGGGCGCCGCCGACAGACTCGTCGACCCGTCCGCACAGGACGCGTACTTCGCCCGGATCTGCGCCGCAGGCGAGAGCGTCGACTATCGCGTCTACGCGGGCCGCGACCATGTCCCGCTCGTCGAGCCCGACTCGCCGCTGATCCCCGAGCTGTTCAGCTGGACCACAGCCCGCTTCGCCGGCGAGCCCGCTCCGGCGGGCTGCGTTCGCACCGGCTGAGTCGGCCCGCCCCATGGCGTTGCGTCGGACTTCGATCCCACTGCCGGGCAGCGGACCGTACCGCGCCTCAGTCCGTGTCAGGGGAAGCGGAGGTCTCAGAGATCGCCGTCATCCTGGCCTCGCGCGTCGGCGGCGCGGGCGATGAGCAGCGGCTCCTCTTCGAGGCACAGGTCGATGATCCCGCGCAGCAACGCTCCGAGACTGGTCGAGTTCAGCAGACGGAATCGGTCGTATTCGCCGAGCGGAGCGATCGCGGCGAGCTGCCAGGTCGACTCCACCGGATCGTCTGAAAGGGCCGTCTCGGGTTCCCATCGAGCCTCATCGAGTACGGAGGCAAGGTTCGCCAGCCGGCGCACGACCCGTTCAGCTTCGCGGCGCAGCGGTGCGAGCGCGTCGTCCCAGACGAGCGGGGCCATCGTCGACACGTCGGCCACCGGGTGCGGGTCGTCCTCGCGCCACGTGTCGACCCTGATCCGATCCGCGCCCCGCGCGAGAACATACAAGTCCGCTGTGCCGGCCTCGATCTGCAGGATGCGCGCCATGGTCCCGGTCGAGGCGCGCTCCTCACCGCCACCGGCCTCACGCCCACGCTGGATGAGGACCACCCCGAACTCAGGGTCTTCCGCTTCGAGCAGACGACCGATCATCGTGAGATAGCGCGGCTCGAAGATCCTCAGCACCAACGGGGTATGGGGAAAGAGCACACTGCCAAGCGGGAACATCGCCACGACGTTCATGGCATCAGTCAACCAGCCAGACGGCCCGGTGGAGCATCGTCATGCCAGTTCGGTGACAGCAGCAGGGCGCGGAGCATGCGGAAATCGAGCTCTCGGTCAGCGCGGCAGGTCTCCTCGCGCCTACCAACCGGAGGACGCGGGGGTCCCCTTGAACGGACCCGCGATCGCGGAGGTGATCCACCCGCCGTAGAACCCGCCCGGCTGCGGCGTGACCGGTTCGCCATCGACCTCGCAGGCATCCATGGGGCCGGCGTACACCGCTACGCGTCCTGCGAGCTCCTCGTACCCGACGGACGGCTGCGGATAGTTCCATGCCGCTCGCGGTGCCGTCACCTCGCCTCCTCTGACGTCGAGATATCGCGCCACGCCTTTGAACTCGCAGTAGGAGCTGCCTTGGGCATCCGTGAGCGTTCCGTCGACGAAGGCTGCCATCGGCAGGTAGTAGACAGGCGGATGGCTCGTCTCGAGCACGCGCACGACGTCCTCGGTGTCGACGATGACCTCCCCTCCGAGACGGATCACAACCCGGCTCGAGACCCGCTCGATGCGGGGAGGTCGAGGATACTCCCACACGGACTCCTGGCCGGGTGCGATGGGATCGGGAACGGGACGGGTCATCCTGTCAGCGTAAGCCGCTCAGCCACGGTGCGGGCAGCGGAATGCCTGGACGAACCACTGCCACCGGCCGCGGCCTCCCGGCTGCCGTCAAGAGGGGTGGCGTTCAGGGACGGTCCTCCCGCTGCGGTGCGATGGTGACGACAGCGAGATAGGTGATGACCGCCACGGTGATGTGCATCAGCGCGAGGACGAAGACGCCCTCCGCCGTCTGACCGTGCACGAGGATCCAGACGTCAGGGGCGAACGAGACGAGCGTTACGGCGACCGCCGCCCACAGGTAGAGCCTTCGCGCGCGCGAGCTCAGAGCAGCGGCGATCAGCCAACCCGCGCAGGCGACCAGCACGCCCACGACCGTGAGCTTCGTGTAATCGGCGAACTGGAAATGCTCGTAGCCGCGCGTCGACGGGAACACCGCCGCTCCCGCGACCGCGAGAATCGCACATGCCGCGACCGACCCCACGACCGATACCAGCGTGGCAAGTGCGAAGCGACCAGCGCGCGGCTGGGAACGGAGTCCGGGAACGTCGATGCGGAAATACTCGCGGACGTTCTGCGGGAGGCGTGCGGGGCTGGTTGAAGTCATCGTCTCATTCGGGTCGGAGGACACGGTCGTCCTCGACCATAAGCACTCGACTCCCAGAGAGGCCTAAGGAGCCGCTGCCGTGCACTGACATTCATCCAATCCAAGAGACTCTGGCGTGAGCGACTGTGGGCTTATGACGAGATCATCTCTGACGCAGTCCTCCAGTGGGTCGGACACCGTGGGCACGGCGGCGTCCGCCCACCGTCGTCGTCGATTCCTCATTGCCACCTCCGTCGCTGCCGTGGTCATCGCCGTTGTGGCATCCAATACGGAATTGACCGACCGCGAGACGGCGCGGGCGGCCACGGCGGGCACAGTCGACGTGAGCGGCGAGGCCCTGTTCGTGAAGGTAGAAGGACCGCGCAACGCCCCGAGCGTCCTGCTCATCCACGGCACCGGTGGCTCAATGCGCTGGTGGGACTCCGTTGCGCCGGAGCTTGCCAAGACGTATCACGTGATCCGAATCGACCTGCTCGGACACGGTCGGTCGGCCAAGCCCGCCGGCGACGAATACTCGATCCCCCATCAGGCCGCGCTCGTCGCGGGCGTGCTTGACAGGCTCGGGGTCACCCACGTCGTCGCAGTCGGGCACTCCACCGGCGGGTCCGTCGCCACCGCGATCGCGGAACGGCGACATGACCTCGTCGCCGGCCTGGTCCTGATCGACACGGGCGCCAGCATGACCTCGTTCGTCTCCAACGGTCCGTTGGGCAATCTCCTGTTCACCCCCGTCGTGGGCCAGCTGATCTGGCGCATCCGCACCGACGACATCCTCCGGAAAGGCCTGAGCTCCGCATTCAGGCCCGGCTTCCCGATTCCCCAGGAATTCGTCGACGATGTGCGCGGCATGACCTATCACTCCCTCACCGCCACATCCAACGCCAGCGACGACTACCTCGCGCAGAGAACGATGCCCGCACGACTCGCCCCGCTCCACAAGCCCGTCCTCGTGCTGTACGGCTCCGAAGACGGTCGCTGGCAGCCCGGATCGTTCTCCCAATACCGCGCCGTGCCGGGAGCACGAATCGAAGTCATTCCCGGAGTCGGCCACTCGCCCATGGTCGAGGACCCGGACACCACCCTGTCCCGCCTTCGAGCATTCCTGGGATCGGTGGGTCCCACCTCATGACCGCACTGACTCGGCGGGCCGGCGGTGCGGGCGCGTACCATCTGTGCATGTCTTCTGCCGTGCGCCACGGCCTCGAGGGACCGGAATGGGACATCACCGTCCCGCCCTCGCGGATGGGCACACCTGGCGTGCGGATGGCGGCGTTCACGAGCCGCTCACCCGGCGACACGGAGGTGCCGATCGTGCCGTTTCCCGCCGTCACCCTCTTCCTCGACCTCGGTGATGCCGTGGTGATCGACGAGCACCAGCGTGAAGTCGCACGAGGCAGCGGCATCGTAGGCATGGGCGCAGCCGGCCTGCGCGGGCGGGCCCGCAGTCTCGACTGCCTCCAGATACGGCTCACGCCTCCCACGGCATACGCCATCCTCGGAGGCGGGCTGTCCGAGCTCGCAGACGGCGCCGCGGATCTGGACGCCGTATGGGGGCGGCACGCCGAGCGACTGCGGTCCCGACTGCAAGAGAAGCACAACTGGGCGGACCGGTTCGCGATCGTCGACGCTGCTCTTGGCAGTATGCGGAATCCCGAGCAGCGGCTCGGCCCCGAGGTCGCCTACATCTGGCGGCAGCTCGCGATCACCCACGGCCGAACTCGTATCGACCACCTTGCCACCGAGATCGGATGGAGCCGCCAGCAGCTGTGGGCACGCTTCAGATCCCGACTAGGCATCAGCCCAAAGCTGGCAGGGCGACTAGTCCGCTTCGACGAAGCTGCCCACCGACTCGCTGTGGGGCAACCCCCGGCCCGTGTCGCCGCCGACTGCGGGTATGCCGACCAGTCACACCTGCACAGGGACGCGGCGGCATTCACCGGCCTCACCCCCTCAGGAGTGGCCGCAGCCGGATGGCTCCAGATCGACCACGTCGTCTGGTCCAGGGAACCCGCCCGCGAAAATGACAGCGGCCACTCAACCAGAAGGCAACCCGGGGCCACCGCGCCCTGGTGATTTCGAGCGGAGCCGAAGACGTACACGCATCGGGACCGAATCCCGCGCGAAGTCAGCTCATTCGACGGGTGCTATCGCGAGAAGGGGTCGTCGGGCGTATCCAGCGTGGGCCTGAACTTGCCCGCGATATTCGCCGGCTGGATGGTGTCCGCGAGGCCATCGCGCTGCCCGCCCCAGAGGGACTCCCCGCGCAACCCGGGCAGTTGCGTGACGATGTCCCCAGTGAACCGGCCCTCGGGAGGAATGTACGGGGCCTTCTTGCGAGCCGATCCCCTGCGAAACAGCCTCCACATACCGACCTCCTTGACCAATCCAGAATCATCCCGCGTTTGGATTCAGTCAAGACTCTCGCCCTCCAACCCGGTGCCCCGCTCTCGGAGCCGCGCTGCGCGGGAGAGGACCGTCCAGCTTGTCGCGCGCTCGGAACGATGCCTGAGCCTTACCAGCCGTTGATGTGCAGGACGTCGTCGAGCGGAGCACGATGGGCGGGTCGGAAGTCTGTTCCCACGGTGTACGCGACAGGCAGCAGTACGCCCTGATGCACGCGGGGCGGGATGCCGAGGAGCTGTGAGATCTCGCGTTCATACGCGAGATGCAGCGTGGTCCAGGCACTGCCGAGGCCGCGTGCCCGCAGTGCGAGCTGCAGACTCCAGGCGGCAGGGAGAAGCGACCCCCACAGCCCAGCCTGATTTCCGGGCTCGAACTCCTCGGCGCCGGTGAAGATTGCACCGATCACGAGGACCGGGACCTCGCCCATGTGCTCGGCCAAGTAGTCGGCGCTCGATGCGACCCGCTGTTGCACCGCCTCACGCGTCGAGTCGGCGTAAGTGCGGGCACCGGACGCGCGATACCGGGCGAACGATCGCGCGTACAGTTCGGCAATGGCCTGGCGCTTGTCCAAGTCGGTGACGACGACCCAGTGCCATGTCTGGGCGTTGCTACCTGTCGGCGCCTGAAGCGCAACCTCGAGCGCTTCTCGGACGACCTCGACCGGGACAGGTCGTTCGAGGTCGAGACGTCGCCGCACGGACCGGGTAGTCGTCAGCAGCTCGTCGGGGTTCAATGGGAGGAGGTCGCTCATATCCCGACGTTATCCGCCGTTCCGGATCCCTCGGCGCTTCGCCCTCGCCCCGAGTCACGCGTCGGCGTCGCAGAGACGGACCCGTCTTCAGTGCATAGGGTCGGCTAGCATTCGGGCATGAATGACCCGGCTGCGATCGTCGATGTCCCGATCGGGGGCGACGTCATCCGCCTCGGGCAGTTCCTGAAGTTCGCGGGCCTCTTCGAATCCGGGGGCGACGTCAAAGAGGCCATCATCGACGGTCATGTGAGCGTGAACGGCGAGGTTGATCGCCGCCGCGGACGGCAACTGCAGGTCGGCGACATCGTCGCCTTCGAGGGACGCACGGTCCGAGTCCGCGCGTGAGCCTCGGCGTCAGTCGTCAGGGATGAGTCGCCTGCCGGTGAGTGCGGTGTCCTCGTGGGTGTAGCCGAGGCCCGCGTAGAAGTCGAGGACTGCACGATTGTCGGGACGCACCATCAGCATCACCTTGGGGCATCCGAGCGCGTGCAGGCGGGCTTCGGCCTCCGAGACGAGGCCGCGGCCGATGCCCTCGCTGCGCCGTTCGGGTGCGGCCGCGAGGTAATAGAGCCAACCACGATGGCCGTCATAGCCGGCCATCACCGTCCCCACGATCTCCGCGTCGTCCACCGCGACAAGGAGGAGGTCCGGCCACACGCCGCGGGCACGGCGGATGTCTTCATAGGGATCGTTCCAGGGGCGCGTCAGCCCGCACGCGCGCCACAGTTCCACGACGGAATCGACGTCAGCGTCGGAAACCGGACGGATGCGCAGAACCATCGCCCGAGCCTAGCTGCACCGCCGCGCGCCGACCGGGCTGCGTCCGGCCACGACGGGAATCCCGGCGCACGGCGATCATCGGGGGTTCGAGCGTGACCAGGACCTGATCGGCGGAGGCATCCTTGTGCTCGCCGTCATCCCGGTCGTCCCGCTCGAGGACCGACATTCGCGCGCTCGCGAACGAGGCGCCGTGCGTGGCATTCGGCACCCGGGCCGGATGGCTGCGATCTAAGCGTTCGCCGTGTGGCGTGAGGCCCGCCAGGCCTCTTCCGCGCGTTGCATCCGATCAAACAGCTTCGTGCGCTCAGTGTCGCTGATGTCCGACAGGTCCAGCTGGAAGAGATCCTCAGCGACCTCGAACCATTCGTCGACGGACGTCAGGATGCGTGTCGAACGCCCGCTCGCGTCGTCGCGGGTCAGCTCGTCGTTGAGGACGAAGTCGGTTCCCAGCGCGTCGCGGCGGAAGAGCTCGCCGATCTGAACGAACCCCGACTCCGGCGACGTCGAGAGTTCGACGTGATACCCGGTGAAGTCCTCCCAGACCGCCGGTGCGAGGGTGAAGTCCATGCTGTGGAAGGTCGTCTGCACGGGATCGGTGAAGAAGCGCCACGCGTCCGGCCCGACTTCCGGCAGTGTCTCAAGCCGGAAGGTGAACGGGCCTTGGACGTGCATACCCTCCCGCAGCGGGATCGGCTCGTAATGCGAGTTGGCGAGACCGACGTCGATCGACCATCGTTCGCCGTCGATCAGGACGGTGAGCGCCATGTGCGTGCCGTACTCGTCGGGGGTGGCCTTCGCTCGCTCGACACTGCCGTTGATCTGCCCACGATGAACCGTCACGTCGTACCCGAGCACGGTCAGCAGCGAGGCGAACGCGTTGTTCAGGTTGAAGCAGTACCCGCCACGGCCCGCGAGGATGCGGTCGATGGACTCCTCCGGGCTGATGCCTTGAGGACGTCCGCGCTGGATGTCGATGTTCTCGAACGCGATGCGCTCGACGTGCGCCCGGTGCAGCCGGCGCAGAGTCTCGAGCGTCGGCGCCCCGAGCGGCTCCAAGGAGTCGACGCCGAGCTTGGCCAGGTAAGGCGCGACCCACGCAGGGCGGCGAGAGGTGTCTGGGATCATCGCCCCGAAAGTCTAGGGCCGCGACCGGACCGCTTTGTGCACGCTCGGGCGACCGCCCGTCAATAGTGCTGGTCTACATGGCGATCAGTTCGCCCACCTCGACGCTGCCCCCGTAGGAGAGGCCGGGGCATCCTTCGGCCAAGGCGGTCGCCGCGGCCAGGTCGGTCGCATCGACCAGCGCGTAGCCGGACAATGCATTCGCTCCGGCGGAGGGGCCGAGCAGCGTGGTCGCCCCGACACGGCTGCCCATGTCGGTCATGGCCGGGCCGAGCTTCTGGAACCAGGCGCCCCACGCAGCGACCTGTTCGTCGGTGGCATTCACGGCGGGGTCGTTGCGGAAGGCAAGAACGAAAGCAGACATGACGTGCTCCTTGTCCTGGTCGACGTTGGATGTCGACTCAGCAGTACGACGTGCGAGCACCCCCGAAATCGACACACCACAGAAATCGGCCGGTTGCAGCGACAAGTGACACGTGAGCAAGTGTGGGCAACCCAGCCGAGCGAGTCTCGGCGGGACCGGCGCGAAAACAAGAAATCCCAGGCATGACCTGGGATTTCTATACGCGCCCCCGACAGGAATCGAACCTGCGACCTTTGGTACCGGAAACCTCATTCGGGCCGCTGAATGCCGGCGTTTATGTGCGAAAACCGCGTAATTCCGCGGGACCACCGACCAGTTGGATCATCGTTCGGCGAATAGATTCTCGAGAAGTGTTGTCACTTTGTTGTCACGCTAGGCCGATGAAGAGGGCGGCCCGCGGCCGCTGAACACCCCGGCTCACCGACCCCTGACGTCCCCGCCCACGACGGTCTCTCTCTCGCCGCGACAGTCAGCGAACAGGCGATGCGGCTAAGCGAAGTGCCCGGTGTGGGCGGTTGCTGAGAGGCCATTTGGTGGGACGTCGGCTCGATAGGCGGCTAGCCACGGCCGGAGCGCCGGCGATGTCAATGTGGAGCACGCGCAGCGAAGCGAGCATGAACGACATTGACATCCCCAAGCGCAGGGTGAGGATGGGCCGTCGAGGCAATGGCCTGGGTGTCGATCACCATGACGATGATGGCGACGACGACTATTTCGATCTTCACGATGCTGAGGTCGCTAACGACGTCAGGACTCAACGCACCGACATCCGCCTGATCTTCTCGGCGTAGCCATCGAGCACTTCGAAGATCCCGCGGTGCTGCCACACGCGGTTCCTGGTTCTCCCCGTGCTCTCTGTGAGCACTCCGCGATCAGTGAGAGTGTCTAACGCGCGAAGCGCGCCCATCTCCCCCAAGCCGAGCGTGCTCATGAGGTACTTCGTATTCACCGCGGGTTGACCGACGAGAACGGGGAGGATCCTCCACGCCGCAGCATCTGATCGCAGACCTTTCAACCTTTGCCGGGAGTCCTCGAGTTCCGCGACGAGGTCGTCGACGAGGCGGGTCCCTGTGGTTGCCGCGATTCGGCTGGCCGACGCGAACTCACCTACGATCGGCTCGGCATCTCCGGCGCGGAACGCGGTCAACGCCGCGAAGTAACGCTCGGTGTCGACGAGGAGCCCAGCCGAGATCGGCACGGCAGTGGACCCGACGAGTCCCTTGTTGCGGAGGATCGACTGGGCGAGCGCGCGCCCCGTCCGGCCGTTGCCGTCGGGAAATGGATGGATGGTCTCGAATTGGGCGTGTGCGACGGCGACCTGCACCAGCACGGAGATGTCCTCGCGCTTGACGAAGCCCACCAGGTCCCCGATAGCGCCTGGAATGCGTCGATGGTGGGGCGCCACGAACGTTGCGAGGCGGGGGCCAGCCTCACCGGGACCGATCCACACCTGCTCGGAGCGGTAGCGACCAGCGTCCTGCTCGAAGCCGCGTTGGTGGAGCATCAGCGCCTTGTGCATCGCGAGGATCGAGTCCTCGCTGATGTCGTCCGATAGCTGCAACGCTGCTTCCATGGCACGGACATTGCCAATGACCGTGAGCGCGTTTGCCTTATCGCCCTCGTCGATCTCTGCGAGAGCAAGCTGCTTCGCCGACGTCGTCAATTGCTCGATCTGCGAACTGGACGCCGACTCTGTACGAAGCAGGATCGCGGTCATCGGCCCAAGCGCGGGGTTGTCGGTACCCAGCCGGCTCTTTGCGTGCCTGTCGAATGCTACGAGCTCTCGGGTCGCGTCCTCGACATTGGCGGAGACCTCACCGGGGATGCGGGGATTCCAGTCCAGGATTGGTGCC
This sequence comes from Microbacterium sp. sgz311019, assembly GCF_056135325.1. NCBI lineage: Bacteria > Bacillati > Actinomycetota > Actinomycetes > Micrococcales > Microbacteriaceae > Microbacterium > Microbacterium sp. sgz311019. The sequence goes on from NZ_JBWAXO010000020.1 coordinate 11,359, forward strand.
GTGACGATGGCGTCATACGGTCCGGTCTGGCGCAGGACCTCGGCACGCGAGTGCATCTGGGGCGCCTGCGGTTTCCAGTCGTATGTCTCGTGCGAGACCGCCTCGATGGGAATGCTCGCGCCGGCGGAAGGTGTGGGCATGGATCAAACTATACCAACACTTAAGAGTCTAAGTGTTGGTACCCCGTAGCTGTCGGGCAGAACTCGAGGCTGGCGCGCCGACACGAAATGTCTGTTCAGGGAACCTGATACCAACAGGTAGACGTGTAGCTGTTGGTAGCGTCTCTCTTGTCCCGCAGTTGCGGTGTCACCGTTCACCCCTCAATTGCGGACCCGAAAGGCCCTCACATGGACGACGGTTAGCTCGAATTTGGTCGCTTGCTGAGAGCTTGGCGGCTTAGTCCGGACCACATCGAGAGCAACGCCCACGAGACGTCGACCCGCCGAAGCGTGCGGACCAACTCATCTCGTTCTTGAAGCAGAGCGCGCTCCGCTCGGTGCAACTTCTCGAGCTGACGAGAGATATCGCGAAGCCGGGTAAGTCCGTCTTCACGGCCACCCCAAACGAGCTCGAGATCTCGGCTTGCTGCCGCCGAGCGTTCCGCCTCTGCCAGCGTCTTTGCTCGCTCACGTGCCACAGCGGCGGCCGCGTCGTTAGCTTCTCGCTGCCGGCGGTACGCTTCTTCGCGACGGGCCTTTGGCTTCGTATACCTGCCTCGAGCCATGCAACCAGGTTTACACCAGATCCCAGACGTTGCAAGGGATCGCGGGATATCACTTCAAAGTGCCTGCGTGCATTGCTTCTATTGTCGTTCTCCAGCGTCACTTCGTCGGTCTGTGGGAGGTCCAGGCAGTGGTTTTGGAGCAATCCTCGGTTGGTGGCTCGGAGATCGTCTGGATCGCCGGTTGGAAGGCGTCCGATTGCCGGCTACCCGGCAGCCACTGCCCCAACGTTCCGGCCGAGCCGTGCCAACACGAAGCCGGCGCGTTTGGCGCCCGCGGGATTCAGTTGATCGATGCAACACCCTCCCCGGAGGTGATTGCTGATGTATTTGACCCTGTCCTCGCCCACTGCGGTGCGGCTTCTGACCGCGGTGAAGGAGGGTGAGAGTCTCAAGAAG
>NZ_JBWAXO010000021.1:0-8257 GCF_056135325.1 Microbacterium sp. sgz311019
TCATCGTGATGATGCCTTTCGAGTGGGATGTGAGAGTTTCCTCGAAGGATCACACGGTGACCGCGCTCACATCGCAAGCGACGAGCTCGGCCACCGCGGGCTACACCACGTTAAGGGGCACTACTAGTAGCGGTCGCCACGCTTGCTGAACCATATGAAACTGTTGACGCGGCAACCCCTGTAATCGCGACGGCCGTAAGCAGTGTCTGAAGTTTTCGGTTCAATTACGGTCCGCCGTTCATCTTGATTACGCAAAACGTTTTATCTACATATAGTGGCTCCTGGCATGGCGTCGCAACACTTCGTCGGAACCGGCATCATCGTCTGGTGTTAGTAGTCTTTGCACATGGAGGCTCGCACCATTGAGAGGCCGAGCGACTCTGGGCTTACGCGGTTCGGTGTTGCAGGATGGGTCGCGTGGAGCGTGCTAGCCGGGCTGGTGTTGGCTAGTGCCCTCCAGGCCTCCCTCGAACGACGGTCCGAGTCGTGCCACGGACAAGATCCGGCCGATGCGCGGACTTGGGTTTTCCGCCTCGTGCCTCTTGGGCAGACATGTGCAGACGACCTTGCCGCTGGCGGTTCAGTTGCTCAGATCGCGTTGACCTCGGTAGCCCTGTTGGCTGCGGCAGTCGGAGTCTTGTCCCTGGCACTGCTTATTGCACGGTGGCGCCGCAGTAGGATGCCGATGGCCTGCGGTTGTCTCCTCGTCGCGGTGACGGCCGGATTAGTACTCGCTGGGATCTCGGCAAGCGCCCGCATCGCCACCGGCATTCCCTATTCCGAGAATCCAGGCGTGTCTCTGAGCATCACCTTGGCTGCAGCTGCCGCCTTTGTGGTCGGCTTCGTTGTATCGGCTATCGGCGGCGTGGTTGTCGCTGTTGTCCGGGCTTCGCGCAGCTGACGCCATCTCGAGTCGGGATGTCATTATAAGCGAAGATCAGATGGCTGCACATGCCAAAGATTAGAACAGCTGATCTATCCTGTACCGGTGGGTACGAACAGGCGGTACCCCGATCTCGGGGCGCAACTGGCCGAGCAACGGCACCTCTGGGAAGCGCGCGAAGGGTGAGCTGCAGATGCTCAGCATGGAGCAGCTGCAACTGCACCGTCAGGTGGTCTCAATCGCACCGGAGCGTTCGATGATGTGGGCCCTGGCGTGGCTGAGGTTCGGTGATGTGGGCCCTGGCGTGGTTGAGGTTCGGTGACACCGACGTGCGGTGCACCGTGCGGGTGCTGCGCTGGACCCAGGATGCCGTTGGCGTGCAGATCGACGTCGACGGCGAGCTCCTGAAGTGCTCGATCTGGGCAGGGCGCCTGCCCCCATCTCGGAGAGCGCTCGGACGCTTGGGCCTAACGACGCTGTGCTGCGCCCGTCACCAACAACTCGGACCCTATTCGACGACTGCCTCACCCGCAGCTCGGAGAAGATCGGCGAGCCAGACGAGAGCGTACGATGTGGCGGCCGAGGAGTTTTCAACGACGCGCCCGACGTTCTGGAGTGAATCGGTCAACTGGCCCACGGTGAACTCGGTCGGTTCTGCGTACACACTGCGGCGCTGTTCCGCGGGTATTTCCCAGAACATGTCCGTGTCGACGGCGACGGACGATCCGCTTGTCTCCTCGAGGTGGTCGAGGAGCAGGTTGGCTGCGCGCCGAAGCGTCTCGATAGGTATTTCGACTTGTTGTTCCACCATCTACCTCCAAGGAGCTTTTGGACTTGATTCTGGAATGCGCGAAGCTCGGCTTCAAGATGCCGTGTTCGGCCGTCGATGATGCGCTGTCCCTACGAATGGCGAAGTTGAGGGTCAGGTCTTGAACGGCCACTCGTCGGGATAGGCGAACGGCACTGCCACAGCCTGGACCTCGTCTTCGTATGTGATCCTCCCTGGAGTGGTCGTCCGTAGCTCGACCCATCGCACGCCGTACCGGTCCAGCAGATCGAGGTATCGCCGCGTGAACTCCAGCAACTCTCCCGCCGAGGTCTTGAACCACGATCGCGCGCCAGGGTTCACGATCGGGTCATAGCAGTCTGCGATGACCCTCGTCGGATCCAGACAGGCCGCGTTGGCCTGGTCATTCGATGCGCGCACCCAAGCGGCATCCTCACGCGTCAGTAGCAGATCACGTGCGAGGCCATTCGCGAGCGCGAATACGCCCGGAAACGTCCCACGGCGATTCGGGACCATGCTCTGATAGCGAACGAACTCGACCACCGTCCGAATCTAGGTGACCGTTCCGGACTTGATGAACGAGACAAGGGCACCCCCCCGAAAACGGGCGGAGCTAAGCGGACGACTGCGGGGGGCGGGGGTTGGTGGCCAGCGCCCGCTGCACCGCGGTCGGGCTGACTCCGAGTACGTGGGCGATGTGGGTGATCGTGCGGCCCACCTGCCGCAGCTCCACCGCCATCGCGACCTTCTCTGGGGTCATCACCGTCGGCCGGCCCGGCCGGCGCCCTACGGCGGCAGCCTCGGCCAGGCCTTCCCGGGTGGTGATCCCCGCCAGCCGGCGCCGTAACCCGTCCAGCGCCCCGATCACCTCCGCGGGATCCGTCACGAACCCCGTCCCGGTGCACAGTGCCGGTTCCGTCAACGACCGGAACGCGATCCCGCGGGCGGTCAGGTCTTGGACGGTGGACACGAAATGGGTCACCGCGTGCGAGAGTCGGGCGGCGCTGGTCACCAACAAGGTGTCACCCGGTTCGACCACCCGCAGGCACTCGCGCAGACCGGGCCTGCTCCGCACATCCGCGGTGTGATCATCCATGAAGACCTGCACCGCCCCCGCGGCTGTCAGCTCGCCGGCATCCGCCGCGGTTCCCGCATCCGGGAACAGCTCACGGGTGTAGCCGACCAGGCGGGTCACCGGGATACGCCCCCACGCTCCGGCCGCCCGGGCGACACAACCGGCGCCGCAGCGTCCACCTGGGGACCTGTCGGCAGCGCGCGCCGCAGCGCGACCAGCCGGGCGACCGTCTCCCGATCGAGCGTGGCCGCGAACGCGCTCCCGGCTGGCACCTGCAGGTTCGGGATCACCTCGCGCAGCGACACCTGGTGAAGATCCACCAGCAGCTCGGTCACCTCCATCGGGATGTCACGCCGCGTGGACGCGTACCGGGAGATCTGCCCCAACTCACTCAGCCACTGCGTCGCATCGAACCGGCCAAGGGGAGCGGACACCGCCGCCTCCCACACGGCCGCCGCACCGCCGTGGCCCGGCGTGCGTGTGCGAGGGGTGCCGTCGAACAGCATCCTCCCGTGCCGGTCGAGCACCGTGATCCGGTCCACCGCGTCCGCAGTGTCGAACGCAGTCAGCACGGCGCGAGTGCCGGCCAGCCCGGCGTCGTGGACGTCCCGGTTGATCAGGCGCGCGGGCAGGCCTGCTTGGACATCCCGCAGGTAGCGGGATGTCACCGTCATCAGGCTCTCCGCACGGGATGAGGCGAGGACAACCAGTCGGGTCTGAAACCCTTCCGCCGCGTACCGGGTCACGGTCGCTGCCGCGGCCGCCGGGTCGGCGAAGCTTCCCTCCAGCAACAGCGATCGGTGGTTCTCCCGCGCGTACCGCATGCCCTCTCGCAGCCACGCCGAGGTCGCCTCCACCTCGTCGGCGTCCTCGGTCACGTCCATCGCGGTCGGGTTCAGGGCGCGTGGATGAAACGCTCGCAGGTCGTCGGCGTTCAGCACGGTCATCTCTGGATGCTCGGCAAGCAACATGCCCGTCGCTTGCGACGTCCCGGAGCCGGGCTGACCGGTCAGCAGAATGAACACCGGCGGACCGGCGGAGTCTGTGCGGGAGAAGTAGACGGGCCGGATCTGCTCCCGCCAGATCTCCTGCACTGCGTCCGCCGGGACGCTCATCCGCGGTCTCCTGTCAGCTCCGCGATCCTGCGGTCCAACCGGTCGGCCAGCTTCGCGACCGCGCCCCGGTCGTACCCGTCGACCTCGAACACCTCACGCCGGATCGCCGCGACGTCCGCGAGTGTTTCACCGGAGGCGTCTGTCCCCAGGGTGGTGCGGGCCAGGAGTAGCCCGATCAGGGTCGTCGCGGCCTCACGCATCCGTTCATACGCGACCACATCGTTCACGCGCCATGATGAGCTCCCCGCCAAGGCTGCCTCCACCGCCATGCTAGCGGTCCACCCGAAAAGGTCATCCCACTATTTACGACGACACCCGACTCATGTCGCGACAAACGCCGCCTCGGCCGGGACCGCGAGCTCGATACCATCCGCCCCTGACGCAGGCGTCGAGCTCGACGGGAGCTGCAGAAATTGATCGCCTGGGACCAGGAACCGAGATGGCCAGACACCTATCCATCACCGCGTCACTGGGCGTGCCGTGTTCTTCTGCGACTCGCACTCGCCCTGACAATGCGGCTCCAACCAACACCCGAACGGGCCCTGCTACGCGACTACTTCCCCAAAGGGGCCGAGCTCGGCAAGCAGCCCTCGGCACACCTCGCCGCCGTCGAGAACGAGATCAACATGTGGCCGCGCGTCATACTGATGGACCGTGCGCCGGCGGCCGAGTTCGAGGCCCTGCTAGCCTCGCTCAACCATCGAGTGTTGCGACGTTGAATGGAAACCACCCCGTCGTCTTGGCCTAGAGCTCAAGCGTCGAGTACAGAAGTCATCCCCGAGCCCGTCGATCGGGCGCTCATGAACGCGAACGGGACAGGTCCGCGTCCACGAGCGCCCTACGGAATCCAGGTCTTCGGCAGGTCAGGGCATCGGGTGAACCGACCGTCTCCGAATTTGCCGTGGGAGACTGGCTGTCAACGGATTCGCTCGCCGAGCTGGGGGAGCGTTCACATAGTCAAGCGCGAAGGCTACCCCCGCAACCCCCATGAACAGTGAATTTGATGATAGGAGGTGCGACGGAGTCGACTGCTCCCGAATGAGTCGATCAGACTTCGCGAGTAACGAATCGCGAAGGCGGCGCGTCCTTGCAGAGTTGGCACCCGTGACGTCTGCCGAGACCACCACGGCGCCCGCAAGTCCGTGACACAAAGTCAGATCCAGCGGTTCGCCATAGCGTTCCCAGCTCTCGACATCCGCGGGGTCAACCAGCCCTCCTGCCAACCCGTCGGCCAGCAGGATGCCCGACGCGCCATGGCACCACGCATCGAGTACTTCACTTGACATGTTCGATCGCAAGTCTCGCCACCGCCCTGCCGCTGTGCGCAAAGCCCCCTGGCTCACCAGCGCGGAGCTATGAAGGTCGGCCCCGAGGGCGGTATCTCGCCACAACCCAGTCGCCGCTGCTATGCCGGCTGCTCCATGCGCGAATCCGCCCAGAAGATCATCATTGGCGCCGGTCTTCCACCACCTGAACCCGCGATCATCCCGCACCGCAGTGTCTCTAATATGGTCGAGAAGGCGGGCCGCAAGCGGCGCTGCCCATTCCCCACCAAGGCCCGCGTCTCGCATTTGCCCGAGCAGTAGAAGTAGGCCTGCGCTCCCGGAGAATACGTCCGCCATCTCCTGCTTCACACACAGGTCGACTGAATCGGTCAACCCCTCGCGTACAACTTCCGCAACGTCCTCCCGCGGGGTCCAACCTCCCTCAGCAGCGCACGTCAATGCATAGACCGCGCCAGCACCCCCCATATAGAGTCCAAACCGCGCGGTCACGCGCTGCCATTCGATGACGCCAGCACGAATCTCTTCAATTAGCGAAGCGCGAAGTTCGACAGTCCGCTCGTCCTCGCGCCCAGTCTGGAGCGTCGCAAGAAGCAGACCAGCCTTGCCGTGATAAAGATCGTACTGAGGCTGATCGAGCGCAATTCGACCGGGCACCTCCTCGATCAGATTCGACCAGGAGAGCGCAGGCTCCCCATCGGAAGGCGGGCTCATCCAGATGCGCTGCATTACCCGACCATAGGCATCAACATCACCTCCACCCTCTACACGCACCCACCCAGGCGGGAGATGCACTGCCAGAGAGTTCGCCACCTCCTCTCGGTCGATCAGCCGAGCTCTAGCGTCTTGGAGCTCACTCAGCCGGAACTCAAGCTCCTGCGCTCCCGCAACTTGTACTGGCCACACAGCGCGACCCCGTGGTGATTCAACGGTTGAAGAGTGGAACCCTGCGTGAAACGACGGGATGAATCCATCGAGTAGCGCGGCATGCTCTTCGACGTGAGCCGCCGAATCGCGTTCGTCACCGCTGCGCACGAGAATCTCAGACATCTCGTTCGCGAATGATTTCGGATCTATGAGGTACCGGGGGTGCGCTAGGCGCCGCATTACGTCTAAATAGAACCTCGTCGGCTTACGCACAACTCTCGATCGAAAATTTCCGCATTGCTCCGCCCACGTGCGAATTAGTTCCGCGGAATTCGACATAGCGCGCTGGCAGTCAGTGAATCCGTCCTGAAAGGAGCGTACTGCACCCTCCGTGCTGAGGATGCTCGATTGGAGGGCAAAACTCGCCTCCTCTTCTCTCGCATGATAGACGAGGGCTGCTTCATCGGTCCCGTCGTTGACAAGGTGGTGCGCGCCACCCGGGAATCTTCTCCCCTCGCCAGCCAACGGGCTCCACAGAACCGCGAATGACCCGGGCGAGTCCGCCGCCGGGAGGATCGAGGATCGCGAAAGCGGAACGCGCTCATGGCGAAGCCGATCTGGGCCAGCGAGGTTGGTGGAGAGGCGTGGCGAGAGCCCGCATTCTAGATCTACAGGAACTGGTCCACTGTCAGTCGATAGGAAGTTTTCGAAATGGAGATCGGTCGTGTTTAGATAGTGAAAGAACGCCAGCCATGCCCCGAAGACATATGCGAGTCTGACAGGGTCTACAGGATCCTCGGCGGACTCTAGAAACTCCGAAACGACATATTCAAGAGCCCTCGTTGTGTTGGGCAAGCGAAGAGGGTGCGTGAGAGACTGCGAGACCTCTCGTGCAACAAGTGCGGCAAGCTCGTCAAACTCCCACGGTCGCCGTTTCAGAACGATCCTTCTACCGCTTCCCAGCGTGACGATAGCGGATTGTTGCCCGCTGATGTGACTGTCGCCGACAAACTCAATATCCGCCACCGAACCTTCAGATGAGTATTGAGACTGCTCGATTGCGCGCTCGATGTTGTTCGCCGATACAACTAGGTGCTCAGTTTGGGCGCGAAACCACCGAGCAAGCGAAGGATACTTTTCGAAGAGGTAGTTCCGATACGTGGTTGTCCTCAGCGCGCGAACGAAATTCGCGTAGCGAGAGGTAGCGTCGGGGCCGTGAAGTCGGCCGGTACTTCGAGCAAGGTTGATCTCAAGCACAAGGACGCGCAGGTATAGCGGCTGGAACTGCATCATCCCGGCTACCACTGCGCTTAGAACATGTGGCTCAACGTGATAGGTCTCATTTAGATGACCGACGACCAAGCTTCGCAGCCCCTCTGTTGCAAGCCCGGCCGTGGGCCCCTCTGGCGCGGGAGTGTTCTCGAACCACTCGGCCTCTGGAGCGAGACGGGATCGCTGAAGTGGGTCGGCATCAAGTTGCACGCCATCACGGAGTGACATCGGTTCGTCGACGAGCATCCCGCGCCGCTGCTCAGCAACCACAGAAGCCACCCGTCGTGGTGATCGGCCCGCACGCTGTCGTGCAGTTGGCTCCCGCAGTACAGCCGCAGGTGCTCCCCGTACACGTGGTCGTGGTCGGCTGCGCCGCGGCAATCGAGAGGGCCGCAACCGCCTCCGGGTCGAAGAGGAAGTCGAAGTCCTCGAACATGCCGATCGGATTCTCGTCAACATCGCCGAAGATCCACTTTTCACTGAGCACGGATGTACCACTCATCTGAGTTCTCCTTTTCGTTTTTGATTGTTGGGGTGTGGGCGGATCAACCGCACACGCTTAGGTGCCGCTCCGGGCACAGATCACGACGGCCCATTCAGATCAGACGACATCGCCGCGGCAAAGACGGGCCCGAGCCCCGCTGATGGCACGGAGCTCGGGCCCATGTCCGCTGCTGCCGCGGACGCTATGTACTAGCAGCCGCAGAAGCCGCCCGTCGTGGTGATCGGCCCGCACGCTGTCGTGCAGTTGGCTCCCGCAGTACAGCCGCAGGTGCTCCCCGTACACGTGGTCGTGGTCGGCTGCGCCGCGGCAATCGAGAGGGCCGCAACCGCCTCCGGGTCGAAGAGGAGTAGTGCCCCTTAACGTGGTGTAGCCCGCGGTGGCCGAGCTCGTCGCTTGCGATGTGAGCGCGGTCACCGTGTGATCCTTCGAGGAAACTCTCACATCCCACTCGAAAGGCATCATCACGATGA
>NZ_JBWAXO010000022.1:0-4666 GCF_056135325.1 Microbacterium sp. sgz311019
CCAGGCTCACTCTCGTCGCCGACACCGGAATCGAGGTGAACACCGACACCCTCCTCGAACTCAGCGCCTAACCATCAAACGAAGAAGGATCACCGACCGCTACACCACGCCCCGGGGCTTGACCGAGGTGTTGATTCTGGCTCCCCTGGCACCGCTGATTCGCCGCGTGGCGCAATGTTGGCGGGTTTTCGGTGTTCGAGTATTGACAGTCGGCGGGGCGGCAGGGCCGGAAGAGCCTGCGGTATCGGCTGGTCGCAGTGCGAAGGTAGCCCGCCCAGCGGGCCAGATCGGTGAGGCGCAGGATCCGGGGGCGACCTTGCCTGGCAGAGTCGCGGGAAGGCTGATCGGCCGATGCCGCATCGGCTAGGCCAGCACCGGCTGGCCTCATGTGTCGGATGAGCGAGGACTCCTGACCCCAGGTCCGGTCAACGGCAGGGGCGCGGATGGCGCACCAGATCCGGTTGTGGTCGCGCGCGCAACTGCGAGTTCCGCGGCGGGTGTTCCTTGCGCCGCGCATGGCGATCCCTCGAGCGCGCGGCGCCGACGACCTAGCGCGAGAGGGTGGAGCGGCCCGCGGTCGCGGTTGGTGGCGAACACGGTGAGACGATAGCCCGTTGAGGGCGCCGAGCCGCAAGTGCGACCGGGGGCTGGTGCCGCTATGTTGTTCGTCAACTCCAGCGGCCGCTTCGTCGACATTTCTGTGATTGAGATCGAGCTGCGTCAGGCAACCCCGGAGGATCAGGAGTCGCTCCTTTGGCCTGCACGAAGCTTCGCCTCGTGCACTCGTGGAGGCCGCCTACGGCCCCTGGGTCGCGGAGGAACAGCGCGAGCCCTTCTGGCCGCTGATTGACGAGCATGGCGTGTTCGTCGTGATGGTGGGCCATCGCGCCGTGGGCGCGGTGTATCGCAGTCAATGCGATGGAGATACCTGGCTCGAGCTCATCGAACCCACGCCCGACCGTCAAGGGTCGGGCGTGGGTTCTGCCGCGCTGCGACGGGTGGTGAGCGACTCGCATTGGCGTCAGCGGGGAACGCTGCTTCAGGTGCATCACGTGAACGAGCACGATCGGCGACTCTATGAGCGTGAGGGCTTCGTTTTCGGTGGAGAGACTCTGACGCATCATGTGCTGCGTCACGGCTGAAGGAGTATGCCCCGAGCGCCGGCGCGGACGATCGCGATTCGTGGAGGGTGCCGTCACGGAGCGTCGCGTGGAGGACATCGGAGTGCCGCCGGGCGAGGGCGATGAAGGCTGGCTGTGGCGTTTGCCTTCGGCGAGCTTGCGGTCGTAGTAGGCGCGGGATTCGGCGTCGCGGAGCGCGGCGAACGTGAAGGGGAACATGGTCAGCTCCAGGGTCCTCTTGCCGCGCCGGGAGGGGTGCTCACTACGAATCGACGTGCCGGAGCGCCTCCTCACGCGCGCGAGGCCGGCGTAAGCTGCGAGGTGTCCGGCGGCAGGGAAGGTCTTGGTGGTTATTTCGGTGAGGAGCCGGGCTGCGGTCCGGACGCCGACTCCTGGCATGCTCTTCAGGACCGGCTGAAGAGCGTGCTGCTCTCGAGGATCTTCTCGACCTCGACGGCGAACTCGTGCCGCTGCCGACGCAGCGGGCCAGCTGTTCGGCAAAGCGCGGCGGCATGAGCGCCGCGGCGTTGCTGCCGGTGACCACGACAGTCTGCGCACGCAGCTCGGCGGCGATCTCCGCCGCCCAGACCCGGCCCTTGCGCGGCGTTCTTCAGCAGCCCAGTCCCGAGGCGCTTTTCGCACGCGGCCCGCATCGCTGCCGGTGACGAGTAGCGCTACGGCAGGTCGAGGATCGCGGGGCGATCCAGTCTGGGGCCGATCACGCGCTCCAGTTCAGGGTGGATCTGGGTGAGCAGACCGCGGATCCGGTTGGAGACCTGGATGATCTTCCCGGGGGAGATCGTCGTCGAATCGGCAGAGCATCGTCAGCTCTGACGCTTGCTCATCGGTGCCCTCGATCGACCGCAGTGTGCGCGGCATCGTCCGGCCCGTTTCGGTAATGATCGCTGCGTCTCTGGCGGCGGTCTACCTCGCCGGGGTGCAGGTTCACGATGCGTCGCATCGTCAGGCCGGGCAGGTACCCGACCAGGGCGCCCTCAGCCTGGGCAACCGCTCCTGGTAGAGCACCGGTGAGCCACGCTAGGAGCTCGAACGTGGCGTACCCCGGATAGGCGCGGATCAACACATGCTCCCCCGGCGGCGTCTTGCTGCCGCCGAGGTGAGCGAGCGGGGCGGGCAGATGATCGACAGCCGTGCCCGATCGCGCATTCCTTGCCTCGAGTGTGATCGCGAGCATCTCCCGGGTGTCCGCCGCGCAAACGCCCACAACGGGTGAAGCCGGAACCACATCTCGTGGCAGGGGTGCGTGCTCTTCCCCGAGTGCCGGTCCGCAGCGTGGCGTCCAAAATCGATCAATCGGGACACAACCTCTCGGGACTATGGATCCACGTGACCCACGTCTGCAATCGGATGCGACGCGAAAGGCGCACACGGTGCCCGTAGGACTGGGCGATGCCGGCGCGGGATGTCTCGCGCTCAACAGTTCGTCAAAACGCGGTACTATCACTGGGTGCGCCGCTTGTTCTGGACACTGACCGTTGAAGCGGGCGCTTCAACCCCACGCCTACGGAGGAGCATGTCCTCGCCGCAGGACCGTCTCCCCCGTTGGCAAGGCAGGGAATGGGGCACCCCCAGAGCGTGCCCGGCGCATCTTGCGCCGCCGACGGCCCAAGACTCCGCCGAGGCGAGCACGGCGTTCTCGATTCGCCGCCGAGCGGTTGGCGAGCATAGGAGGCAAGGAATGACCCCACCAGAATATGAATGGCGACTACGCCAACTCGCCGCTGATGCAAACATATACAAGACGACAGATCTGCACCGCGCTCTCGTTGACCGAGGGGTACGAATGTCATCGAGCCAAGTCTATCGGCTGGTTGCAGAAGTGCCGGTGAGATTAAATATGCATGCATTGGTAGCCATCATGGATATTCTCCACTGCACCGCCGATGAGCTCATCCGTCCGAAAGAATCGGCCTGCAAGGATAGCTCTTCGGCGTAATAGCCCAAGAGTATTGCTAATATCGGAGGCTCCGCTCGCCATCCATCGCAAAGAAGCGACGACGAGGTCGTGGGTGATTCAAACGATCCGAGCGTGACGTTTCTCCGGGTGCGGGCACAGGCATCAACGATGCAAACAAGTAGCACTTGATAGGGGAAGACAACTTGTATGGAACTTCTTCAGAGAATCAGGGCCAGGGCATGCCCGGGAAGGCGCCCTCCCCGGGCCACAAAGTCTCCCTCACCGCGCGCGTCACGCGACTATATCGGCCTCATCGCTCAGCAATCCTTCTAGTTGCCATTCTCGTCGTCTTTTCCGCCGGCGCTAGCGTTCTGCCACCGCTCCTCACGCAGTCGCTCTTTGATCAGGCACTGTTCCCAGTGGGTGGCGGGCCGGTAGACACGACATTACTATTTCAGTTGTCAGTGGCAATACTCGCCATATACGTCATAACCGCGATCGCGACAGTGTGGCAAACCTATCTCACGACAAAAGTGGGGAGCAAGGTTGTCAGCGCACTCAGGGTTCAACTGTTCGAACACCTTCAGTCGATGGAGTTCGGCTTCTTTGCTAACACGCGGACAGGAGAAATCCAGTCCAGGTTGCAGAACGATATCGGCGGTGTCGCGGGCGTACTCTCGAATACGGTCGCCAGTGTCCTTGGTAATTTAATTCAGGTCATTGCATCGTTGGTTGCCATGTTTTGGCTAGATTGGCGTCTCGCTTGCATCGCCGTCGTGCTGACTCCCCCGCTTGTTCTTGTGCAGCGTCGAGTGGGGAGAGCACTCGCAAATATCGTTACTCAGACGCAGGAAAGTCTTGCGGAGATGAGCGCGATCACGCAAGAATCACTCTCGGTTTCCGGGATGCTCCTATCAAAGCTGTTCAGTCGCTCTGCCCAAGAGACTGAACGTTACGCAACCGAAAGCGCCAGGCAAGCTGAGCTCCAAGTTCGTGAGGCGACAAGAATTCAGTGGTTCATGGGGGTTGTTCAAATCCTCCTCTCAATGATCCCGATTGTCGTTTACATAGCCGCCGGCTTCTTCGCAACGACTGGTGTCGATGTTATCTCCGCGGGCACAATTGTTGCATTTACAGCCGTGCAATCACGACTACTCTTCCCGTTAGCGGGTCTTCTGCACACTGGAGTTGATGTCCGGGCATCTCAGGGGTTGTTTACGCGTGTCTTTGAGTATCTCGACTTGGTGCCAGCGATCCGGGAGGCATCCAATGCTCGTGACATTTCCAGGGTTTCTGCACCCATAAGCGTCTGCTTTCGCGATGTAGATTTCCGATACCCCGGACTGAGTGACGACGCACCGTCGACCCTTAGCGGGGTTTCCTTCGAGATCCCGAAGGGGACATCCGCCGCGTTCGTCGGTGCGTCCGGCGCAGGAAAGACGACGATCTCGTACCTGATACCGCGGCTGTACGACGTGACAAGCGGGGCCGTCATTGTTAATGGGGCTCTTCGCAGTTGAGGGTGTAGTCGAGGGTCGGCGGCTGGTTCGCGGAGAGACGTCGAGGTCTTCCAGGATGGAAGTTCCTACACTGCCCATCCGCCGGAAGACCTCGACTTGCACCACGC
>NZ_JBWAXO010000023.1:0-4384 GCF_056135325.1 Microbacterium sp. sgz311019
GACGACGCGCTCGACCTGGTTCGCGAAGGCGAAGCATTCCGCGTCGAGTTCAACGAGATCAGGCCCCACGAGCACCTCGCCTGGAACCGGCCCCGCGACGTGCACCTCGGCCACGCCGACCCGACGATCCCCACCTTCGAACGCGACCAAATCCTGCCAACTACTTGACGCGGGACAACCGCACCCAACCTCCGTCAGGTTCGGGATACCGCGACGCGCAGAGACGCTGCTGACATCGAGCGTTCGCGCGCAGTGATGTCCGTGGAAGCGACTTCGCACAGGTTCAAGTCCCGTTGCTCACAAAGTATGGCGCGATTGAGGACCGCTCACGTGCAGTGTGCGCAGGAGGATCGTCCGGTCGGGTTGTCAGTCCGGCGTCATTGTGTTGAGGAAGGCAGTAGGCCGGCAGGAACGCGCACCCGGATGGCGAGGGCGGGGCACTTCCCGCGAACTAGCTGTCCGGCCCACTAGGCCGTGTTGCCGAGGCGCTCGTCCAGCTCGGCGAGATGGGACCGGAGTTGTGTGGTGCCAAGCGGTGTGAATCGTCTCACCTGCATGTTCATCACCGCGCTTGCCTGGAGTTCACTGTAGTCAAAGGCGACCATGAGAGACCTCTCGAGTGCCGAGCTGTCCCCGTCCACGGTGGCACAGATCTCAAGCACATCGATGGCGTGCTCGGCAGCGTGAAGCATCGCCGCGATGGTTTCTCTCTGGAGACGCAGAGTTCGCAGATCTTCACCCATAGCAGAACTCTATTCATCCCAGCGAGGAGACGACCCACCATGAGTACGCGAAAGGACCTTGTCACGGGATGTCTCTGCCCTGTCAGACTTCGCCCGCTGCGGTCTTCGATCCATTGAAGTCTTAGTGCAAACGGTGTATTTATGAACTTGTCTGGGAATTCCCTGGACACTGGTCAAACCCGGAGGAAGCATGAAGTTGAGGAAGGGGACTGCTGCACGGATAGGTGACAGGTTGACCTGACCCACGGATTCGGTTCCAGTACGGGTCGCTAACTCGCGGCGGGGATGTCGTTGACTTCGAGTGTCTCGTATTCGATCGGGGTGCGGTAGCCGAGGGCGGAGTGCCGGCGCTGACGGTTGTGGAAGATCTCGATGTACTCGAAGATCGCGTTGGCGAGTTCGACTCTGGTCTTCCACGTCTTCCGGTTCAGCAGTTCGATCTGCATGGACGACCAGAAGCTCTCCATCATCGCGTTATCGAGCCCATCGCCTACCGACCCGAACGACGGCAGCAGGCCTGCTGAGCGGATCTTCTCCCCGAAGAGCCACGAGGTGAATTGCGTTCCATGATCCGCATGCACGATCCCGCCCGGTGCTGGACGCCGATTCCGGATGGCCATGTCGAGCGCGTTGATGACCAGCGTGGTGTCCTGCTTTGAGTCGATCGACCAGCCGATGATGCGGCGGCTGTAGGCGTCGAGGACCGCGGCGCAGTAGACCCAACCCTCGCGCGTGCGGTGCTGCGTGATGTCCGTGACCCAGAGCTCGTTCGGACGCGGGCGGGCGAACTTGCGGTTCACGAGGTCATCGGCCGTCACGATGCCGCGGAGGCGCTTGGTGCGGATCGGGCCGGGGAGCCCGTAGATTCCGGCCAGACGCATCAGTTTGTGCACCGTCCGCTCGCTAACGGCGACACCCATGGCCATGGTCAGCTCGGCGTGGACGCGGCGGTATCCGTAGGTGCCGCGTGAGGTGACGTGCACTTCCCGGATGAGCCCGGTCAGCCACTGTCTGCGCAGTTCGGACTGGGTCAAGGGTTTGCGCTTGACGCGGTAATAGTGCTGTCTGGCGACCCCGAGGACGCGGCAGCTGCGGTCGATCGGGATCCCGGCGTCGGCGAGTCGGTCGATCACCGGGAAGAGTCTTTTGGGCGGGGGCGCTCCTCGTCGAGGAACTTCGCCGCCTGCCGGACGATCAGCAGCTCGGTCTCGAGCTCGCGGATGCGGCGTCTCGCGGCGCGCAGCTCAGCTGATTCCGCCGACGGGACACCGGGCCGGCGGCCGTTGTCGATGTCGTCCTGACGGATCCAGTTCGACAGCGTGACAGGGTGGATGCCGAGTTCCACGGCGGTCTGCTTTGCCTGTCTGCCGGCACGCACGAGCGCGACAGCGCGAGCACGAAACTCCGGTGGGTAGGGACGTGGCATGAGGATGAGCCTTCCGGATCAGGCCACCAGTTAGCCACCGAAACTGGAACCCTTTCCGTGGGGCAGGTCAAACTGGAACCCTTTCCGTGGGGCAGGTCAAGATGTCACCTACTCGTGCAGCAGTCCCCTTTCAGTTGACACTGGCTCGTAGTTGTACCTCAACGTGAGCCACGTACTCTCATCGTAACCTCATCGTCAAGGCTGGCCCGTCTAACAACGGGCCAGCCTTGACGCGACCTTTATTGGAAATGCCAATAGCTCTACTGGGCAGCATCACGCACCGCCACTTCGTATTCGTGAACGCGGATGGTCCGAGGCGCGTCGAAGCGCGCTCGAGCGCATACCGCGTAGTGCGGCTCGGATGACGGTGCTGCTTGTCTGCCGGACTGTTATTCGAGAGGCTCGAAGCATGGAAATTTTGGGATCCTTGTCCCCGGACGCGCCTGACCCGATGCAGGAACTGAGGCAAAGGATTAGGGAGCTCGATTTCCTCGTAATGGGATTCGCTCCCCAGCCTTCCCTCGAAGACTCCGCTTACGGGATCCGCGAGACGCGAGACGACAATGTTCTGAGAAGCGTCTCGGTTAGTGTGACCTATACACTCTGGAACGATCTAGAGGACCCGGCAGATGATGGCCCCGTGTCGAGACCCGAAGAGCCGGAGCAGGCAGATCCCATGGCCGCAACAGACCCAGCTCGCCCGGCTTGGTTCACCGATGGGCTGCGGCGTATGCGATACCCACAGCTTTGGGAGGTGATCCGCACGACTTGGAGTCAGGAAGAACAAGATGACAGCGTGCTATCGCACCAGCTTGCGGACCACGCCAATTACATCCTCATGAATCGATTTGCTGAAAAGTTGGACCACACCTCCGACAGGAGAGAAGAGCAGACGTGGAGGGCCTCGAGTTCATCGGTAGGCAGGTCAGCATCCATCGTCGTCGATGGCACCGAGGTGGCGGCGTTCGAACTCGACACCGATCCGTTGGTCTACGGAATTGGAATTCCGCTCGACCGCAACCGTGTCGCCACGGTGGTAATCTCCCGCGAGCATCTGCCATATATACGCATGGAGTTGCGCAGCCTGAGCCGCGCGGACGTCGGTGACGACAAGTAGCTAGACGCGAGCAAGCCACGCGCCTGAGACGCCTCTCAAGCTTTCGCACCACGGCTTTGTTCTCATCACCAGATACGTTGTGCCTGTGGCGGATCCTCACCTCTCAAACCCGGCCGGGCGACTGCTGCTGTTCATCCAGTCGACAGCGGGCGGACAAGTTCCATGCCGGACCCACTGGGCGCGGTACCTCGGCACGGACCCCGAGGACTGGCCGCAGTTCCTTCCAGCGATGTCTGAAGTCATTCAACTGCCGGGAGAGATTGAGCGCGTTGCGACGGAAGCACCTTCGTTACCGGTTCCGATTGGCTTGCTCATCCGGCCCGCGGGGAAGGCCCGGGATCTGCTCGGCGGCGATCCCACCGGCAATGGCGCGGCTAGTTCCTTCATGGACCGGGTGAAGGACCTGTCGCTCATCAGCGATCTCGAATACGCAAGCGCGATCCTCGCCGGCCTCCCGACAGCGACCGCAGCAATCGAGACCGACACCATTCAAAGAATCCGCGATATCGCCAACGAACTCGCCCAGATGGTCACCGATGACGAGTCCCTGGAATCGGACGTCCGAGAGGCGTTGCTTCGATTCGCTCACCGGCTCACACGAGCGGCGGACCTCTACAAGGTTGCCGGACCGCAGGCCCTCATCGATGAGATCGACCGGTTCTACGTAGAAGCCACACGCAAGGATGTGCCGCGGCGTGCCAGCGCGGCCTGGCAGAAGGCGCAGGAGGTCGCCGGCATCGTGCTAATGGCGGTCGGACTCTTCACGGCGGGTGCCGACACCGGCAACGCCCTCGCGACCTACGCCGGCGTCATACGCCAGATCACCACCGGGCAATGAGGCGAGCTCGGTAGCGCTGGCTTAGGCCCACGCGTCCGCGCGCTCCTTCAGATGTGTGCAGGCGCCTTGCCAAATCCAACACTTCAGGATCTCGCCGTCGACGTCGACCTGAACACCGACGGCATCTTGGGTCCAGCTGTCCCGCGTCAAGCTTTCTGGCAGGCCGGTTGTGAGGGCATGATCGGCGTGTGAGTCCCAGGAGGTGACTGATGGGCAGACCGCCGGTGATCCCGCCGGATGTGAAGACCCGGATCGTGCTG
>NZ_JBWAXO010000024.1:0-2528 GCF_056135325.1 Microbacterium sp. sgz311019
ATGGCCGGCTCGAGCACCTCCGCGGCTCCGCGCTCGGCTTCCGGAACCTCACGAACTATGTCGCGAGATCCCTGCTCGAGGCCGGAGGCTTCAGAACCCAACTACACCCTTGATTCCGAAGAGCCGTTAATGGCCACAACGTTCGCGCGATTCGGCATAAGTCACTCACCCAGCACGTTGGGGTTGTGAGTCAGGAGCCATACCTCTTTCATGCGACGATCGCGGAGAATCTCCGATATGCCAAGCCGTCCGCCAGCCAACAGGAGCTCGAGCAGGCGTGCATAGCTGCGAACATCCACGAAAGCATAATCAAGTTCGACAGTGGGTACGCTACGGTCGTCGGTGAGCGTGGGTACCGGCTATCAGCGGGAGAAAAGCAGCGGATAGCAATTGCGCGCATCTTGCTTAAGGACCCAGCAGTATTGCTCCTGGACGAAGCAACGAGCGCCCTCGACTCTGTATCTGAGGCCGCTGTACAAGATGCGTTGGACGTGGCCAAGGCCGGCCGCACAACGATTGCGATCGCCCACCGTCTAGCAACGGTGGTTGACGCGGACCAGATCTTCGTCGTCGACGGAGGCAGCATCATCGAACGTGGCAGGCACGCAGAGTTGCTCGAGGCCGGTGGCGCGTACGCTCGCCTGTATCTGGGCCGAGCATCCGACCACGAGGGCGTGTTTCCGAAATCCCGGTAGTGGCTCGTACTGGGATTGTTGAGCAACCCGCGACGCAGTGCTGACGGATGCCAGTGCGAACTTTTCGCCCACTGTTGCCCTCGTTAGGGGTATCGGGGGCGGCCGTTTCGCGATGATCGCTGCGTCATTGAGGGCATCGTCGTCTCGTGGTAGCCGTGGAACGTCGTTGCCGGGCGTGCACCGCTCGTTGGGCCGTGGCAGACGCTATGGAGGCAGCACCGCCGGTAGTCGGTGGCGGTGTGTGGGTTGAATTCACGCCGAGTTGCTCGTTGGTACCGACCCAGCCGGTGAACACCCCACGGACGTTCCGCGCGACTCGGGGGTCTAACGAGTTGCACAAGTCTGTGCATGGAGCCGTGTGATTTCATGATCGGCCGCTCCCGTGGCTGGTTGGACAACAAGGTCCGCAAGCTCGTCTTCGGCCGAAGTGTGCCCATCGTGGCCGTTGATCGGCTCAGGCTAGCCCGCTGTTGACATCACCTTCTGGCTGAAGCATCCACACCCCCTCATGCGTACGGACGGCGGCCACGACTCCCCCGCGACGATCACACCTTCGTAGTTTGCGGAAGTTCCAGCCAACCCCGAGTGGTGGGCAGGCCCACCCGCATGCGGGCATCGCTGCTGATACGGCGATGTCAGCCGTGCTCTTGCGCGTCTACTCTGTCGGCCCGCCCGACCTGAACGTGCGAGGTCCCAGTAGCGAGCGAGACGGGGGAGGCACACATCTGGGGCGCGCCCGACGGCAATACGTCGCACGTGATCGGGGGACGACGGAAGGATTGTGCGACGACGCCCCATGGTCCTGCCCGGTGCAAAGCCGCCAGCCCAAACCGTTGACACAAGCAAGGCCCTGTTAGATACTCAATTCGATGAATCAAAGCGAGCTATCACAGAGACGGGGCCCAGTTGTGAATTTCTGGAGAACAGTTCGAGCCCGGTTCGCGCGTGCGGAAGCGAAGTCGCCCTATCTTCCTCCGGAGGGTCGCTTCACGGGCAGTCTGTTGACTCAGCTTCCAACAATCCGAGGTGAATCGCTCTGGGCCGGCCAAAAGGGCGGAATCGCCGATGTGATGCAGCCCGCAAACCTGTCGGGCAATTTTCACCCGAAATATCCTCTACCGGATGATCCTCGTTCACGTTGAGTGATGGATATGCGGAACAATCAATTATGAAAGGGAGTATAGGGGTGAATGGTGCATCCGTGCTCAGTGAAAAGTGGATCTTCGGCGATGTTGACGAGAATCCGATCGGCATGTTCGAGGACTTCGACTTCCTCTTCGACCCGGAGGCGGTTGCGTCCCTGTCCGTTGTAGGAGCGCGCCCGACGACGGTGGATTGCACCGGGAGCACTTGCGGATGCACCGGACTTTGTACGACCGCGTGCGGGCCGATCACCACGACGGGCGGCTTCTGCGGCTGCTAGTACATAGCGTCCGCGGCAGCAGCGGACATGGGCCCGAACTCCGTGCCATCAGCGGGGCTCGGGCCCGTCTTTGCCGCGGCGATGTCGTCTGATCTGAATGGGCCGTCGTGATCTGTGCCCGGAGCGGCACCTAAGCGTGCGCGGTTGATCCGCCCACACCCCAACAATCAAAAAACGAAAAGGAGAACTCAGATGAGTGGTACATCCGTGCTCAGTGAAAAGTGGATCTTCGGCGATGTTGACGAGAATCCGATCGGCATGTTCGAGGACTTCGACTTCCTCTTCGGGTCAAGCCCCGGGGCGTGGTGTAGCGGTCGGTGATCCTTCTTCGTTTGATGGTTAGGCGCTGAGTTCGAGGAGGGTGTCGGTGTTCACCTCGATTCCGGTGTCGGCGACGAGAGTGAGCCTGG
>NZ_JBWAXO010000025.1:0-2136 GCF_056135325.1 Microbacterium sp. sgz311019
TGTCGGCGGCGCCTGAATCCTGGTCGCTTTCGGCGCTCGAATTGTGAACGGTTGCGGGCAGTCTAGCCAGGGGTTTCGTCGGTTGTGGTGCGGATGCTGGGGAGGCTGTCGATGCCGCGTCCGCGGAGTCGGTAACTGGCGCCTTTCAGGGTGAGGACGTCGGCGTGGTGCACGATCCGGTCGATCATCGCAGCGGCGACGGCCTGGTCTCCGAACACCCCTCCCCACCCGGAGAACGGGAGGTTCGAGGTGAGGATCAGCGACGCGTGCTCGTAGCGGGAGGACACCAGCTGAAAGAACAAGTTCGCCGCGTCTTGCTCGAACGGGAGGTAGCCGACTTCGTCGACGATGACCAGCCCGTAACGCCGCAGCCTCGCGAGCTCTTGGGGGAGCCGGCCTTGCCGGTGCGCGTCGGTGAGGCGGGTGACCCAGTCCGTCGCGGTCGCGAACAGCACCCGATGCCCGTGCCGGGCGGCGACGATCCCCAACGCGATCGCCAAATGCGTCTTCCCCGTTCCGGGCGGGCCGAGCAGCACCACGTTCTGCGCTTCCAGGAGGAACCCGCCGGAGGCGAGTTGCGCGATCTGCTGCCGGGCTGGGGGCTGCGCGTCCCAGTCGAAGTCCTCCAGTGTCTTCCGTGCCGGGAACCCGGCGGCCTTGATCCGCAGCTCCGCGCCGGACGCGTTGCGCGCCGACACCTCGCGTTCCAGGACGGCGGCGAGGTAGTCCTCGAACGACCAGCCCGCGTCGCGGGCTTGGTCGGCGAGCCGGGTCGCGGCTTCGGTGATCCGGGGTGCTTTCAACGCGCCGGCGAGATACGTGAGCTGCTTGACCGACTCGGTCGTCTTCGTGGTAGCCATCAGCTGAGCTCTCCATCGATGATCCCGAAGGCCCGGTCGTAGTCCGCGAGGTCACGGGCCAGGTCGTCACCGGCGGCGGCGGCGCGGGGCTGTTGGAACTGTTTCCGCAGCCTCGCGGCGGTCTCGACATGGGCAGGATCGGTGATCGTCATCCCTCTGGCCCAGACCCGCGCGTGGTCAGCCACGATCCGCCCGTCCGCGCGGACTCTGACCCGTTCCAAGTCCGCGGTCACGTCCACGAGCCGGCCGATTACCTGCGGGTCGACGGAGTAGTCGTTGGTGTCGAGACGGACGTAGTAATCCCGGCCGAGCCGGACCCGGTTGCGCCAACCCAAGTGCAGCGGGATCGGCGGCAACGGCAGCATCGCCGCCCGGTCCACGTCGACCCGCTGCAGCGGTGACGCCTTTGTGGTGCGCACCACCCGGGCGTTGACCCGCCCCAGCCAGTCCCGGAACTGGGCGTCGAAGTCCGCAGCGGAAGTGAACGACCGGCCCGGCATGAACGAGGTCTCGAACCAGCCGTTGCGGCGCTCCACGACGCCCTTGGACTCCGGGTCCTTCGGCGGAAGCAGCACCAGCCTCGTCGCCAGCGTGCCCATGAACGCGTCAACGCCCTCGGCGTGCCGTTTGCCGCGCCCGATGCCGGGTTCGTTGTCCCAGATCAGCCGCCGCGGCACCCGCCCGAGCTGTTGGATCAGCTCCCACGACCCCAGCAGCAGATCCTCCGTCTTCCGCGTCGGAATCATCCGCGCGAGCATCAACCTCGAGTGCGCGGCCGTGATCACCAGCACCGGCAGCAGCTTCCGGGTGCCGTCCTCCAGAGGGATCTTCTCCGGCGGGAACCACAGATCACACTGCGCCGCGTCCCCGGGCTCCCACGTGAGCCGGTCCGCGGGATCGATACGCCGTTGCTCCGGCCGCAGCCGGTGCACGTTGTCCCGGAACCAGCGGATCGACCCCGTCCACCCCACCCGCTCGGCCAGCACCGTCGCCGGCATATCCGGAGTCTCGACCAACAGCTGCCGGACTCGCGCTTCGAACGGCGTGAACGAGGTCGGCCTCGCCGCCCGCTCATACCGCGGCGGCGAACCCGAACCCACCGCCTTGATGACCGTGGTCCTCGAGATCTGCAGCCGCGCCGCGATCTGCGCCTTCGGAACACCCTCCGCAGCCAGCCTGCGGATCAACGCCCAATCCTCCAAAGTGATCACTCTCCAATCGTTGAGTGTTCACTTTTCGAGCGCCGCTACTGTCCAGTTTTCGAGCGCCGCCGACA
>NZ_JBWAXO010000026.1:0-2100 GCF_056135325.1 Microbacterium sp. sgz311019
GAAGAAGCTCGGTTACGACACCCCAGCCGCACGATTCAAGACCGCCCGAACCAGCGCAGCCGAGCTGCGCTAGCCTTCCCCAAAACGACCAAGTGTTGCGACGACCATCAGAATCCACCGCCCCGCCTTCGCGCAAACGCGCGGGCCGGTCAACTGCGACAGCAGCCTGCAGGAGCCACCGGCGCCGTGCTTGTCGCGGGTAGAGCAGGTTGCTCCTGAACGTCCGGCAACCAGGGCCAGCCGGCGACGATTCGCTCGACCATTCGGTTGCGGTCGATGCCGGTTGGAGGACCGACCACCGCACGCAGACCCGGCTCGCGGGCGTCGATGCTCGCCTGAGTCAATCCGGGTCGAAGCGGTAGCCGGCCTGTTCCATTGCACCCGCGATCTCCTTGATGCGCCAGTCGCGGACAGTCGCAGTACCACCACCGTCATCCCAGATCACCCGGATCTCTCCCGGCATGCGATACAGCCCGGTGATGCGCTCGCGGGGAACCCACGCCCGGCTGAAGAGAATGCGCAGCTCCAGACCCTCGGGACGGATCGTGAGTCGCTGCAACCAGGGAACGTTCGAGCTGGTCGGGACGATGTCCTTACGAAGATCGAGCCCCATCGGCCGGAACTGTGCGACCGGAAGCCCGGCGACAGGCCCCGCCGGGTACGCCGAACTGTTGATGCCCGTTAACACAGGCTGGGGTCGAGGCCGGTTCGCCGACTGTCGCCCGTGGATCGCCGCGGTAAACACGGCCGCCGCGATACTGCCCGCGGCGAAGACGGCAAAGGGGGCCCACATCGCTGAATTCAGCTGCGTGCAGCCGTCAGGACACTGGAGCGGTAAGGCCACGAACCCGGCCGCGAAGGCCACGAATCCGAGCGCGCTCAGCGCCATCGACACTCGCAGACCAATACGCAACACGCGCACCGGCCAAATATATCCGCCGTAGCCGACGCGCCGGTTCGATTGTGTGACGAGGGCCAATGATCCCCCACGCGACCGGGGAGGGGCGGACGTCATGCGCGGTCCATCGGCACGGGTCAGCAACCCCACGTTGTCGACTAACGCGAGCGGATGCGTACTCGAGCACGATGGGGTGCACGCGAGACGACCCGGTTGCGCGCGCGAACGGGGCCAGCGCCCGGCTGACCGGGACAGTCGACTTAGGCCAGGGCTGCCCCACCCGTCGGCAGTCGACGACATTCTCCGCAGATTGGCATCGCAGCAACGCTGCTTCGTCGATTCGGATTCGGTGCGTCACCTATCCCTTGTCGTCCTGGATGAGCATCGGGCCGGGCAACCCGTCGGTGTTGCCTGCGCCAGTTCCGAACGCGCGGGAAATTGCTTCAAACTCTCTCTTCGTCAGAGACTCCGCTCCGTGTAGCTCGATTATGCCGAATGCGCAGAGCGCCAATGCCGCTAGCGTAAATGGCAGCACGTGTGCGGTGAATATCGCCAGTTGAAGCTGACTCCCCAGTAGGGGTATCGGCGAACCCAGACCGTGGAGAACATGGCGACCGCGGTCGAGCGTTACGTCCGCCCTGGCCCAGTCAGAGGCGATAACCCAGATCAGCCCGCAAAACGAAGCAACGAAAACAGTCAACTGGATCAGGTCCCCGACAGATTTCGATCGCGCGATATGCCTACCGATCACGATGATTTGCGGCGTGCCGTTTGACCAGAACAGGCCACCAAACCTCACGGCGAGCGTGATAGATACTCCCAACAAGAGGAAGAACGCCACGAGAGCCACTGGCCCCGCGATTGGTCCGATCGGCCAGGACGTGGTGAGGGCCAGGACAGCAAGCGCCAGCGCGACCAATTGCACCGAGAGAAGTGTCCAGTCCATCACTCGCAGGATCCTGCTACTCATCTGGCCTCGCCCGCGGGACTGATCTGGTTGCCTGCTTCCACCTCGGCTTCCGGTCGCGGAGCGATCGGTCCACTGCCACCCAGTGGATGTCGATCCAGCTTGCACGCTGTCGGCGGCGCCTGAATCCTGGTCGCTTTCGGCGCTCGAATTGTGAACGGTTGCGGGCAGTCTAGCCAGGGGTTTCGTCGGTTGTGGTGCGGATGCTGGGGAGGCTGTCGATGCCGCGTCCGCG
>NZ_JBWAXO010000027.1:0-1851 GCF_056135325.1 Microbacterium sp. sgz311019
CCGCGGGATTCAGTTGATCGATGCAACACCCTCCCCGGAGGTGATTGCTGATGTATTTGACCCTGTCCTCGCCCACTGCGGTGCGGCTTCTGACCGCGGTGAAGGAGGGTGAGAGTCTCAAGAAGTCGGCACGCATGGCCGGGATCAGTGTGCACGGCTCGTACCGGCTATTGCGGGACAGGTACCTGCAGCTGCGCCGGTCCGGGCTGGACTCCGCGGCGGCCGTCGCCGAGATGGGTGTGCGCACCAGGCACATCCCGGAGTGGGAGGCCCTCGTCGAGCATCCCCGGCTTCGCCATCAGCGTGCCGTTGCGCAGACCGTCGAGGCACGGTTCTGGGCCGCGTTCGAGGCGGGCATAACGGTGCCGGCCGCCAGCGTGGCTGCGGGCATTTCCCGCGCGACTGGGCATCGTTGGATCACTCGTCGATTCGATCTGCTCCGCGCCGACCGGGTCAGCGTCACCGAGTGCGGTCGACGACTGCGTCTTCTCCCCGGGAACGCGGAGCAGCTCGAGCACCGCCGGCAGGTCGGCCTCCGAGCCCGGGACAGTGCAGCTGCCGCCGCCCGTCGCATCGCGTTGGCCACTGCCGCCAGGCACGCCGAGCAGGCCACGGCTCTGCCCGGAAAACTGAAGAAGAAGCAGGCCCTGGTCGAGCAGTACTGGCAGTTGATCCGCCGGGGCGCGAGCAACACCGAGGCCTGCAGAATTCTCGGCATGTCGCGCAGAGCCGGGAGCGAGATTCGTAAGCAGGCCCAGGACCGTATCCCCGCGCCACGCGGTTCTGTTCGTGGGCCGGGTCGCTACCTGGAACTGCGGGAACGTGTGTTGATTGCGGACCTCCGCCGACTCGGGTTCTCGATCCGTAAGATCGCGGGGCATCTCGGCCGCTCCCCCTCGACGATCAGCCGGGAACTGCGCCGCCATGCCACGACCGACGGCAACTACCTCCCCGCCACGGCCGACCATGCCGCCCACCTGCAGCGGGCTCGACCGAAGACGCCCAAGCTCGCCGCGAACAGCCAACTGCGTCACCTGGTGCAACGCAAGCTGAACCGGTGCTGGTCCCCGGAAGAGATCAGCGGTTGGCTGCGGAAGACCTACCCGGCCGACCCGAGCATGCGCATCTGTCACGAGACGATCTACCGCGCCCTGCTCACCCGGGAAGGCACCGGGCTGCACAAGCGCTACACCAGCAAACTGCGCACCGGCCGCCGCATCCGCAAGAACCGGTGGCGCCACAACCACGTCACCGGCAACTCCCGCATCCGCAACATGATGATGATCCACGAGCGCCCCGCCGACGTCGACGACAAGACCACCCCCGGGCACTGGGAAGGCGACCTGATCCTCGGCACCGGATCAACCTCCGCGATGATCACCCTGCGCGAGCGGGTCACTCACTACGGCATCGTCATCAACCTTCCCCGCGACCACACATCGGCCACCGTGAACGCGGAGATCATCCGCGCCTTCAGCCGGCTCCCGAGCCACCTCAAGCGCACACTTACGTGGGACCAAGGAGTCGAGATGGCCGGCCACGCCGAACTCACCCGCGCCACCGGCGTCCCGGTCTACTTCGCCGAACGCTCCAGCCCCTGGCAACGCGGCGCGAACGAGAACTTCAACGGACTGCTACGGCAGTACTTCCCGAAAGGCACCGACCTCTCACGCCACAGCCCGAAGCGCGTCATCCAAGTGATGGCCGAGCTCAACACCCGACCGCGGAAGAAGCTCGGTTACGACACCCCAGCCGCACGATTCAAGACCGCCCGAACCAGCGCAGCCGAGCTGCGCTAGCCTTCCCCAAAACGACCAAGTGTTGCGACGACCATCAGAATCCACCGCCCCG
>NZ_JBWAXO010000028.1:0-1428 GCF_056135325.1 Microbacterium sp. sgz311019
GGGGCTCTTCGCAGTTGAGGGTGTAGTCGAGGGTCGGCGGCTGGTTCGCGGAGAGACGTCGAGGTCTTCCAGGATGGAAGTTCCTACACTGCCCATCCGCCGGAAGACCTCGACTTGCACCACGCTACCTTCGCCGCGCCCGACCTGACCACGTTCTGCCGTCTCGACGAGCTCGGCCTTGAAGCCGTCGGGCAGCGTCTCGAGCCAGATCGGGCGGTGCTGGAGTGCCGCGTCGTCGAGGACGACCCGTGGTGTCGGAAGTGCGGCGCCGAGGGCGTGCCACGGGACACGGTGACGCGTCCGCTGGCGCATGAGCCGTTCGGGCACCGGCCGACGACGCTGCTGGTCCGGGTGCGCCGGTACCGGTGCGCGCATTGCCGGCGGACCTGGCGGCAGGACACGTCCAAGGCGGCGCCGGCGCGAGCGAAGATCTCCCGCGGCGGAATCGGGTGGGCACTCACTGCGATCGTGGTCGACCACCTCACCGTCTCCCGCGCAGCAGCAGGTCTCGGAGTGTCGTGGCACACCGCGAACAGCGCGATCCTCGCCGAGGGCAAGCGCCGGCTGATCGACGACTCGGCACGGTTCGACGGTGTGACCACGATCGGCGTCGACGAGCACGTGTGGCGTCACACGAGATTCGGCGACAAGTACGTGACCGTGATCATCGACCTCACCCCGGCCCGCGAGAAGACGGGCCCGGCGCGGTTGCTGGACATGGTCGAGGGCCGTTCGAAGGCGGTGTTCAAGCAGTGGCTCGCTGCCCGCTCGAAGGAGTGGAGCACGGGAATCGAGGTGGTCGCGATGGACGGGTTCGCCGGGTTCAAGACCGCCGCCGCCGAAGAGCTCCCCGACGCGGTCCCGGTCATGGACCCGTTCCACGTCGTCCGACTCGCCGGTGACGCGCTCGATGTCTGCCGCCGCCGGGTCCAGCAAGACACCACCGGGCACCGCGGGCTGAAGAACGACCCGCTCTACAAGGCCAGACGCACCCTCCACACTGGCGCGAGCCTCCTCACCGACAAGCAGCACGCCCGTCTCGAGGCGGTGTTCGCGAGCGAGGAGCATGTCGAGGTCGAAGCGACCTGGGGCATCTACCAGCGCATCGTCGCGGCCTACCGCGAGCCCGACAAGAAGAAGGCCAAGGCCATGATGCAAGCGGTGATCGCCACGATCACCAGCGGGGTCCCCGCCGCACTGGTCGAGATCCGCAAGCTCGGCCGCACCATGAAGCAGCGCGCCGCCGACATCATCGCGTTCTTCGATCGGCCCGGCACCAGCAACGGCCCGACGGAGGCGATCAATGGCCGGCTCGAGCACCTCCGCGGCTCCGCGCTCGGCTTCCGGAACCTCACGAACTATGTCGCGAGATCCCTGCTCGAGGCCGGAGGCTTCAGAACCCAACTACACCCTTGATTCCGAAGAGCC
>NZ_JBWAXO010000029.1:0-1369 GCF_056135325.1 Microbacterium sp. sgz311019
AGTAGTGCCCCTTAACGTGGTGTAGCCCGCGGTGGCCGAGCTCGTCGCTTGCGATGTGAGCGCGGTCACCGTGTGATCCTTCGAGGAAACTCTCACATCCCACTCGAAAGGCATCATCACGATGACCGCACCTCATATTGTCGACCCTGCCGGCGTGCTCGCTGAAGCCCTCACCGACGCATCTCCGGATCTGATGCGCAGCTTGCTGCAGACGATGATCAACGCGCTCTTGTCCGCCGACGCGGACGCTGTCGTCGGCGCGGAATGGGGCAGGCCCAGCCCGACTCGCACGACACAGCGCAACGGGTACCGGCACCGCGATCTGGACACCCGGGTCGGCACCATCGACGTTCAGATCCCGAAGCTGCGGCAGGGAACCTACTTCCCGGAGTGGCTGCTGGAGCGCCGCAAGCGCGCCGAGACGGCGATGATCACCGTGGTCGCGGACTGCTACCTCGCCGGGGTCTCCACGCGTCGGATGGACAAGCTGGTCAAGACCCTCGGGATCCACTCCCTGTCGAAGTCGCAAGTCTCCCGGATGGCGGCGGACCTCGACGAGCACGTCGACCAGTTCCGGCACCGCCCGCTGGACGACGCCGGCCCGTTCACGTTCGTCGCCGCCGACGCGCTCACCATGAAGGTCCGCGAAGGCGGCCGCGTCATCAACGCGGTCGTTATGGTCGCGACCGGCGTCAACGGCGACGGACACCGGGAAGTCCTCGGCCTGCGGGTCGCGACCAGCGAGACGGGAGCGGCCTGGAACAGCTTCTTCGCCGACCTCGTCGCCCGCGGCCTCGGCGGGGTGCGCCTGGTCACCAGCGACGCCCACGCCGGTCTCGTGGAAGCGATCGCCGCGAACCTGCCCGGCGCAGTCTGGCAGCGATGCCGCACGCATTACGCCGCGAACCTGATGAGTGTGACCCCGAAGACCATGTGGCCGGCCGTGAAGGCGATGCTGCACTCCGTCTACGACCAACCCGACGCGGACGCCGTGCACGCCCAGTTCGACCGGCTCCTCGACTACGTCGACGGGAAGCTGCCTGACGCGTTCGAGCACCTCGACACCGCGCGCGCCGACATCCTCGCGTTCACCGGCTTCCCCGACGGGCTCTGGCAGCAGATCTGGTCCAACAATCCGAACGAGCGCCTCAATCGAGAGATCCGCCGCCGCACCGACAGCGTGGGCATCTTCCCGAACAGGGACGCGATCATCCGCCTCGTCGGCGCCGTGCTCGCCGAGCAGACCGACGAATGGGTCGAAGGACGCCGCTACCTCGGCCTCGAGATGCTCGCGAAGTCCAGGCTCACTCTCGTCGCCGACACCGGAATCGAGGTGAACACCGACACCCTCCTCGAACTCAGCGCCTAA
>NZ_JBWAXO010000030.1:0-1078 GCF_056135325.1 Microbacterium sp. sgz311019
TGTCACGTCGAGGACGTGGTGAGCCATCGTGCGATGGTCAGTGAGACAACGACCAAGTCACTCACAGAAAGACACAACGCACGATGGCTCTTGACCAGTCTGCCCTCCTCGAGCTCCTCGGGGAATTGAAACTCACGGACGTCACCGACCGGATCCGGGTGGCGACCGAAACGCTCTACCAGGAGCTGATCGACGCGGAAGCTGCCGCGTTCATCGGCGCCGCCCCGTTCGAACGCACCCCGGATCGGGTGACGCAGCGCAACGGCACCCGCCCACGGACTCTGACGACAACGGCCGGGGAGTTGGAGTTGCGGATCCCGAAGCTGCGCACCGGTTCGTTCTTCCCGTCGCTGCTGGAACGGCGTCGCCGGGTCGATCAGGCGCTGTTCGCGGTCGTGATGGAGGCGTACGTGCACGGTGTGTCCACCCGCAAGGTCGACGACCTCGTCAAAGCGCTCGGCGCGGACACCGGCATCTCCAAGTCCGAAGTGTCGCGGATCTGCGCGCACCTGGACGAGGACGTCGCCGCGTTCCGGGACCGGCCGCTGGCCGACCAGTCCTACCCGTACGTGTTCCTGGATGCGACGTACTGCAAAGCCCGGGTCGGCCGGCGGGTGGTCTCCCAAGCGGTCGTGGTCGCGGTCGGTGTCGCGGCGGACGGGCGGCGGGAGATCCTCGGGTTCGAGGTCGGGGAGACCGAATCGCAGCCGTTCTGGACCACGTTCCTGCGCTCGTTGAAAGCGCGTGGCCTGGGCGGCGTGCAGCTGGTGATCTCGGACGCACACACCGGGCTGATCGCCGCGATCCAGACCGTGTTCGCCGGCGCCGGGTGGCAAAGATGCCGGGTGCACTTCATGCGGAACGTGCTCGCGAACGTCCCAAAGACCGCCGGTCCCATGGTCGCGTCGATCATCCGCACGATCTTCGCGCAACCCGACACCGACCACGTGCTCGGCCAGTTCGACGAGGTCGTGCGGATGCTCACCCGGTCGCACCCGAAGATCGCCGAGATGCTCGAGACCGCCCGAGATGACCTGCTCGGGTTCACCGCGTTCCCGCCGCAGCACTGGCGGCAGAT
>NZ_JBWAXO010000031.1:0-993 GCF_056135325.1 Microbacterium sp. sgz311019
GAAGAAGCTCGGTTACGACACCCCAGCCGCACGATTCAAGACCGCCCGAACCAGCGCAGCCGAGCTGCGCTAGCCTTCCCCAAAACGACCAAGTGTTGCGACGACCATCAGAATCCACCGCCCCGGCTTCGCACAAACGCGCGGGCCGGTCAACTGCGACAAACGGGCGCGGAGTCTGCAGGCCGGACGTGAAGATCTGTGCACGACGAGACAGGCGTGATCGACACGACGAACCGTCGCCGGGGGATGCATGCCCTAATGTGAGCGCGTGCGTCTGCGTCTGACCATCGTCCTCGGCATTCTCGTAACCGGCATGCTCGCCGGTTGCGCCGCGACGGGCTCAGGGGCGCCCGCGGCGGAAGGTGCGCACCCCGCAGCGTCCAGTGTTGCCGCATCGCACGCTCCTGACGACGGCATGGGAGAGGACCCCACCGCGGTGGCAAAGGCGCAGTCGTGGTTGGCGGGCGCCGTCGTCCCGCCCGGAGCCGTACGATCCGACGAGGTGCCGGTCACGCCTGTCGGATTCGGCACCACGCAGACCGGGTGGCTGTGCAATCCGACGGTCAGACGCACGGGATACTGGACGCTCACCGGCGCGACCGTCGTCGGCACGCGGAACTGGCTGAGCACCCACCCGACAGCCGACCTGGTCACCACCAGCGGTCCGATTCCCGACGACCCGAAGGCCGACCAGGCGCGCGTCGGCGACTACCCGTTCCGCGGATCGCTCGAAGGCATCGCCTACACCGTCGCAAGGACAACCGACGGAGTCGCCATCCGCGCGGAGATCGGCGTCGTCCCCCACAACAGCACCTGTCCGACTCCGCCGGCGGGCGGCACGTTCGGCGGACCTGGCGAAGGCTGACCGTGTCCCGCGTCAAGTAGTTGGCAGGATTTGGTCGCGTTCGAAGGTGGGGATCGTCGGGTCGGCGTGGCCGAGGTGCACGTCGCGGGGCCGGTTCCAGGCGAGGTGCTCGTGGGGCCTGATCTCGT
>NZ_JBWAXO010000032.1:0-949 GCF_056135325.1 Microbacterium sp. sgz311019
CCTAGGCCGTGTTGATCAAGAGATTTCGCTCTCCGCTGGGTGAGTCTTGTGCGGTGACGCGACAGGAGATCTCTGACGAGGTGTGGTCCGTGATGGAGCCGTTGATGCCGAGGGTGACTGGCAGGTCGCGGCCGTGGGCGGATCATCGGCTGGCTGTCGAGGGTATGGCGTGGAAGTACCGCACCGGGGCGCCGTGGCGGGACGTGCCGGAGCGGTTTGGGAAGTGGAACTCGATCTACAAGCGGTTCAACCGGTGGGCCGAGGACGGCACCTGGGAGAGACTGCTCGCCGAAGTGCAGAAGCAGGCCGACGCGGCCGGGAAGATCGACTGGGTCGTCTCGATCGACTCCACGATCGCGCGTGTGCATCAGCACGGCGCGACCCTGAAGCGGGCCACAGGGGGCTCTGCCGAATCACAAGAATCCGTGGTTCGAGCCGCCTGATCACGGGATCGGACGCTCCCGAGGCGGGCTGACGACCAAGCTGCACCTGGTCTGCGACGGGCGCGGCCGCCCGCTGGGCATGATGATCACCGGCGGGAACATCAACGACACCACGATGATGACCGCCGTGCTGAAGGACATCCGTGTGCCCCGCGACGGGAAGGGCCGACCCCGCACCCGCCCCGACCGGGTACTCGCCGACAAGGGCTATCCATCGAAGGCGAATCGGACATGGCTGCGCGAGCGAGGGATCGCGGCGACCATCCCGGAGCGTGACGATCAGATCGCGCACCGTCGTAAGAAGCCGGGCCGGCCGATCGACTTCGGCGATCAGCAGAAGGAGCGCTACAAGGGTCGCAACGTCGTCGAGCGGTGCTTCAACCGGCTCAAGCAGTGGCGCGGCATCGCGATGCGATCCGACAAGCTCGTCCGCAGCTACCGAGCCGCCGTCAGCCTCGCCGCCACGCTGATCTGGATCAAATCAGACTTGATCAACACGGCCTAGA
>NZ_JBWAXO010000033.1:0-756 GCF_056135325.1 Microbacterium sp. sgz311019
TCGCCCGCGACCGCGTCTCGGTGGGCGCGACGGTATCGGGCGGGGCAGCCGCTGACGGACCGGTCCTCGCGTCCGGAACACTCGCCCAGCCAGTTGTCGACGCGGCGGGAGCGGCGGATCGTGTCGTTGCGGTTCACCAGGCGGTGGGGGCCGCACCGGATCGGCTATCACCTCGGGATCCCGCGTTCGACGGTCGGCCGGGTTCTGGTCCGCTACCGGATGCCGCTACTGCACCACCTCGACCAGGCCACCGGGCTGCCGGTGCGTAAGCCCAAGCCCGTCCGCTACGAGAAGCAGACCCCAGGCGAGCTGGTCCACGTGGACATCAAGAAGCTCGGCAGAATCCCCGACGGCGGCGGCTGGCGGATGCTCGGCCGGCAGGCCGGGAACCGCAACAACAAGAAGCAAGGCCTCGGCTACGCGTTCCTGCACCACGCCGTCGACGACTGCACCCGACTGGCGTACTCGGAGCAGCTCGACGACGAACGCAAAGAGACCGCCGCCGGGTTCTGGCAGCGCGCGCGGGCGTTCTTCGCCGAGCACGACATCACCGTGACCGCGGTGATGACCGACAACGGCTCCTGCTACCGCTCCCACGCGTTCGCCGACGCGCTCGGCCAGGGCGTGAAGCATCGCCGCACCCGCCCCTACCGGCCGCAGACAAACGGGAAAGTCGAGCGCTTCAACCGCACGCTCGCGACCGAGTGGGCCTACGCCCAGACCTACCCCTCAGACGCCGCCCGCGCCGCGACCTAC